>CAKZOI010000001.1 GCA_937136395.1 uncultured Opitutia bacterium
CCGCATCCCTACCCTGAACCTTTGTTCGTCTGATCTTCATATACTATTCCTACGACTTAATCTCCTACTTACTTCCCGCTACTCCCCAACTATCCTCCCCTTCAAATCAGCAGTCAACCTATTTCTTATAGCCTGGTTAATTATAATAGCCTTAATGATATCCATGTCGAGTTTATGATCCTCATGCGTGAGCGCCCAACCTTTGTCTTCTTGATCCTGATGGCGATTGACGCCCCAGAGTTGATACGGTTTGCCGTTGAGGAAGAAGCCTTTGTCGGGATCGACCTTAAAATAACGGAAGCCCTGTTTCATAGCGAACTGATCGACCAGCTTACCACCCTCACTAACACTCACACGAACAGTGTAAAGATACGGATCCATACGTCCGTTCCAAAGATGCGGATTTTCGAGTTTAAGGGCAGCACGACTTTCGGTTTCACCACCTGGAGCTAGTTCAGCATAATCGGTATCGGCTGCCACTACCTGACCGTCGCTATCGAGTAATTCATAATTCACGGTGACATTACTTGCGGCATCTTGGCTGCTATCTAACAAGGTAATGATGCTGAGAGTCGCAGCCTGATCACTGACCGCTTCCTGGCGCAATAACACGCCGTGGCTTCCATCGCGCAGTGGGCTGATACAAACGGACTCCTTCACAAGAATCGAAACTGGACGATAGATTCCACCGAATATGGGAAAGTCTCCAGCTAGGGGCGGAATATTTTTGTCCCAAGCATTGGAGGCCTGAACCCGTAAATCATTTTCTTGGCCGATCATCACGGTATCGGTGATTTCAAAGGCAAACGCACCGAATGCGCCTTTATGCCCTCCCAATAGCTTGCCGTTGAGATAGACTTCCGCGGCGCTACTCACCGCCTCAAAACGAATGAAAACACGTTTACCTTGCCATTCCTCCGGAGCAACGAAGGTCTTTGCATAACTGGCCGGACCACGATAGTAGCCATCTCGGCTATGCTTGTCCTTGCCGCCACCGTTCTGCGCGTCGAAGGCATTCCATGTATGAGGTAAGCCCACGTCTTGCCACGACTTAGCTGATATCGTTGGAGAAGTTTTTTCCTGGATGAACTTCCATCCTTCATTGAAATCTATATTCTTCGCAGAACAGATTCCGGCAACTAATACCAATCCGATCGTAAGCAGTTTCTTCATATTTTTTTAGCGATAGGATGAAATTATACCTAATTTCGTTTCTGCACTACAGCTTGAAAAATAACATGCTGACTTATGGGATGATCGGCAAGACAGCTGGGACTAAGCCAATCGCTACCGTGCCAACTACCAGTGCCCCCAGCATCAAACGATCAGCACTTAAAAAGGGAACGGGCTCAACCGTCTCAGTCTCTGCAAGCTGTGCGCCGAAATAGCATTCGCGTATCCAACCGAAATAATAATAGATCGAGATCACTACGCCAATCACGGACACAGCGAGTAAACCGTAAAGCCCTGCTTGAAAGGCTGCCACGAAGAGAAACAACTTTCCGATAAAGCCACCGAGTGGCGGAATGCCTGCGAGGGAACCGAGTCCACATGCAAGTATACCGCTCAAAAAGGGGCGTCTGCGGGCGAGGTCTTGATAATGCTCTAGCTCTTGGTTGGCGTCTGCAGAATTGGCAAGGTGTGCCATCACTCCAAACACTGCGAAGGAAGCGAGCAAGTAAGTCACTAGATAAAAAATCACGGCATAAACCGCCCAATCGATTGTCAAAGCCGCGATCACACCAACCAGTAAATAACCGGCGTGTGCGATACCCGACAGCCCCATCAAGCGCTTCACATTACGCTGTGTGACTGCAGTGATATTCCCAAAAAGAATTGTCACGGCGGCGATTACAGAAAGCACTGGAACCAAAAATTCTGACAAACCAGCAAGGGGTCCAGTGAGTAATTTCAAGAGAACAATGAAACCAGCAGCCTTTGATGCCACCGCTAGATACGCTGTCACCGGAGTCGGGGCGCCTTGATACACGTCTGGCACCCAAATTTGAAAGGGCACCGCGCCGATCTTGAAACACACCCCTGCAATCACGAGCAAGGCGCCGACTTTCACTAGCAGGTTATCTGCGTTTAAATTGATAAAATGCGCTAGCTCTCCATAAGCGAGCGAGTCATGGCTCGAACCAGCCAATTCCGGATTTCCCGCGACTCCGTAGAGTAGGACGATACCAAACAGCAAAATCCCAGAACTCAATGCCCCCAGCACCAAGTATTTGAGCCCAGCCTCTAAGGACAGCGAATTGTTCCGGCAATAAGCAACTAATACGTAAAATGCAACAGTCACCGTTTCGAGCGCAACAAAGAGCATCACAAAATGCGCACTCTGCACGAGAAGCATCATCGCCGCAGCTATAATGATCACCAAGTGGTAAAACTCAGTCTTCGCTAATGTCTGCTTGGATAGATAGATCTGCCCTAAATAACAAACGAGTATCGAACAGACTAAAAAGAAAGCACGCATCATATGAGTGACATCCGTCTGTTCAATCATACCGCTAAAGTAGCTTTTCACGTCACCGCCATAGCTGCAACCTGCGGTAACAAGAATCACTAAGATCAAAGCCTGCCCCCACATCGCGAGACGTGGGATCAAGCTCTGGGCACTTTTCTTCGGTAAGACCATCTCAGCGCCAAGCATACCGAGTGCGAGGATCGCCAGCATGATCTCGGGGATGATGACCGTCCATTCATTGGTCGCGGTGAAACCGCGTAAAAATTCTGCAAGAAGATCGTTCATTAGTGTGTAAGCTCCTTATGTCCATCCGTTGTTGAAGGAAGTGCAATTGCCTCGTGATGCGGCAATGTATCTTGAACAGGATACAGATTCGTCAATTCGCTATTAGCGTTGTCCGAAAGTAAACGTGGAAACAATCCAGTGATCACCAAGGCTACAATCAAAACCAAGGCAGGCAGCTTCTCACTTAGCTTCATATCGACCACGGAGTCACTCTCTAGATGTGCAGCGAATCCCTCTTTGGGTTGACCAAAGAAAATATTTGCCACGGCACGCAGACCGTATATCGCTGAAATAATAATACCAATTGCCGCTGGTGCAACGATCCAGCGTGTATGCTGAGTTTCTGCTAAGGCAGCAAAGATCGTAAACTCACCCCAGAAATTACCAAAGCCGGGAAGTCCGATACTCGCCATCGTTCCTGCCACGAAGAATGCAGCTAAAACTGGTGCTTTCGTTGCCAAGCCTCCCATCGCCGACATATCAAATGTCTGACTACGGTGGTAGATACACGTAGCTAACATAAAGAGCAAGGCGACTGACAAGCCGTGCGCCACCATCATCAGCAAGGCTCCCCCGACCCCAACAACGGAAAACGTTGCCAGACCAAGAAACGCATAGCCCATATGCATGACTGAACTGTAACCAAGCATCATCTTCAGATCCTTCTGCGCAATCGTCACTAGGCCGATGAACAAGATATTACCGAGTGCTAGCCATACGATTAACGAGAACCAGTGCTCACCACCTGCAGGTAGCAAGGGATAGGCGATCTGTAAAAGTCCATAGAGTCCAAATTTCTTCAATACACCCGCGTGTAACATCGCCGCGCCAGAAGGAGCCACTGCGTAGCCTTTAGGTGCCCATGAATGAAACGGGAACAGGGAAACGAGGATACCAAAGCCAAAGAGTAAGAGCGCGAAGATATTACTCTGCACCGTCTCGCCGAGCGGCTTTTCGTGTAAGTAGTTCCGTAATTCCAATAGCGAAAACGAATCCACCCCACTCTGCACATACAGCGCGATCAAACCGAGCAATGAAAGCAGCGCACCAACAGTGAGATAAATCGTCATCTCAATCGCTGCACCGCGACGCCCTGCACCACCCCACATACCGATCATGATGAAGGTCGGGATCAGTGCAAACTCGTGGAAGAAATAGAAGAAAAAGACGTCCACCGAAGCAAAGGTGCCCATCAAACCACCGAGCATGAACAACAAGAGTGCGAGATAGAGATTCAAGCGCTCAGCCTTCGAGTTCATCGCATACAGACCAGCGGCTAACCCGACGACGCCTGCCAATAAAAACAAGGGCAAGGAGATGGCATTTAAACCAAGGTGCAGGTAGATACCAATACTCTCAAGACCCGTTGGCGCACGGAGTTCAAAATTATATTCACCAACGAGTGAGGCATCGAAATGGCAGAAGAGGTAGATCCCAATAATCAGCGGTATACCGAAACCCAGTGCACTGATCGAGCGTAAGGCGGATGTATTGAGGCGACCACCCAGCAAAGCGATCACCCCCGAAAGCAAGGGCACGAGTATCGCAGCGAGGAGGATAAGTGAATTTGTATCGTGTTCCATCTGAACTAAAAATTAAAAGACTTAGAATAATCCGGTAGCAACGACCCAGAAGAAGATCATACCGATTAGGAACCAATACACGTAACCGTGTATATTGCCGACGTGAAGTGACTTGGAGGCCATGCTAAAGATGCCTACGACTCCTGCACTACCGCGGACAAGGACACCTTTGATGAGGAAAATATCTAGAACGCTGAGCAAATTGGCCAACCGCTGTTGTATCTTTGCAACATAGTAGCCGTAAATTTCGTCGAACCAGAGGCGTGCTTTGAGGAAACCATACACTGGCCCTGCCTTCTTTTCGAGTCGGTCCTCAGAGGCACCCCATCCATAGAAAAGTAAGGAGCACAGCAACCCGACAATTGCGGCAAAACTACCAAGGATCGCGACCCTGAAATGCATCGCATCATATCCTGCCAGATGATGTAAGTCATCTTTACTATCGCGAATAATTTGCCCGAGTTGCTCCGGCCAAAGACTCAAATAGCCACCAGCAACCGATAGCACTGCCAAAATAATCAATGGAAGTAACATCGCAATTCCGCTCTCGTGTGCGTGCTCTGCTGCCTCCGACTTCGGCTTTCCAAAGAAAACGATCCACACTAAACGGCCCATGTAACCAGCAGTTAACAAAGCTCCAATCGTCAATAGAGTAAATAGGACGTTTCCTTGTAGTCCGGCTGCAATCAAAATCGCGTCTTTCGAGAAATAGCCAGAGAAACCATACACTCCGCACAAGGCGAGCACTCCGAGTAAAAACGTAATCGAAGTCACGGGCATCTTCTTAAAGATTCCGCCCATCTTGAAAATGTCCTGCTCGTGGTGACAGCCATGGATGATCGAGCCCGCACCGAGGAACAACAAGGCCTTAAAAAAGGCGTGTGTGATCAAGTGGAACAGTGCGATGCCAGGGTAACCTAGGCCGAAGGCAGCCGCCATGTATCCGAGCTGCGAGAGTGTCGAATACGCGAGGATTTTCTTAATGTCATTCTGCCCGTATGCACAAAAGCCTGCATAGACGGCAACCGATGTGCCAAGAATCGCAATGCCGCACAAGATGCTTTCAGGAAAGAGGAAGGTGATACGAATCAAGAAATAGACACCTGCCGCGACCATGGTGGCCGCGTGGATAAGCGCCGATACTGGAGTAGGACCCGCCATCGCGTCTGGCAACCAAACGTGTAGTGGGAACTGAGCCGATTTTCCGATAAATCCGCAAGCTAGCAGCGCTGCGATAGTGGCACTGATCAGCTCAGAATTGGCCGCGACAATCCCTTGCATTTCGCTAAGGTTCGTCGTGCCGAAATGCCAGTAGGCGTAAACGATACCAACGAGGAAACCGAGGTCACCGATACGATTCACAATAAATGCTTTTTTCGCTGCGGCAGCTGCTTCCTCTGTATCTAAATAGTGTCCAATCAACATATAGGAGCTGAAACCAACAAGCTCCCAGAAGATAAAGATCATGATCAAGTTATCGGCCAGAATGATGCCCAGCATCGAGAACATGAAAATGGAAAGACCACCGAAGAAACGAGCGCGTGCTTTATCATCCGCCATGTAGCCGAGGCTGAACACGTGAATCAAAAAGCCGACGAAAGCCACCATCGTGAGCATCGTCGCCGAGGTGCCATCAAACAGAAAGCCCATCGACACATTGAAGTTGCCAAAGGTCAGCCAGTCCCAGGAAGCGACCACGCCCTCGCCCATGCCGCGAATCGCGAGCACAGTGAACACAAAAATGGCTGCGGCGGCCGCGACAGATACATACGATGCAAGTGCACCACGACGACGCAAAAAGAAGGCGATCAAGGCAGCCGAAGCGAGCGGTGTGAGCAGTGCGAAGAGAAGTGATTGAGTAGCAGTCATGGTTCTTAGCGACTCAGAGCGTTCAATTGATCGACCATCACCGATTGACGACGGCGGAAGAGTGCAACGATAATTGCGAGGCCTACGGCGACTTCAGCAGCCGCCACAGTGATAATGAAAAAGACGAAGATATTACCGTCCATCGTTCCGTTATAACGAGAGAAGGCAACGAGTGCTATGTTCACCGCGTTGAGCATGAGCTCCAGCGACATGTAAATCACTAGCGTATTCCTACGTAAGATAACTCCGAGCAACCCGATCGCAAAAAGCAATCCAGAGACGAGGAGAAAAGCATTTAGTCCGATAGTCATGTGTTAATAGCTAATAAATAATGAATAATGACTAACCTTGTTCAGGTTCATTCTTCTTGGAGACAACGATCACGCCGATCATTGCAGCGAGAAGAAGGAAACCAGCCACTTGAAACGGCAGCATATACTTAGTGAATAAGCTGTAGCCGAAAGATTTGGTTGATGTGGTGAAAGGAATACCGACGCCCTCGCCTGTTGGATTTTCCATCACTGGCAGTAAGCTCGGCTCAGGCAAATGGTTGCCGCCGAGGAATGCTGAACAAACGAGGACAACGATAAGTCCGAAACCGATGATCGAAGCACCCAGTGTCATCTTATCTTTTAAGTAGCTCTTCTCACTCTTATCGACATCCAGCAACATGATGATAAAAAGGAACAGCACCATAACCGCGCCTGCATACACAAGCACTTGAAGGATCGCGAGGAAGTATGCTTCTAACAAAACAAAGAGCGCTGCCGTGCCAACGAAGGAGACGATCATCGCCATCGCGCAATTCACCGCGTTCGGGCTGATCACCATCACAAAGGCGGAAATCAGCACGCTCGCTGCAAATACATAAAAGAGTATGTCTATCATGGAATTAGTAATTAATTATTAGTAATGACACAGTATCAGTGCGCATTGCCGTGTTCTTCGGCAGCTTTCTTCTTGTCCCACTTATAATGTTTATCCGGCAAGGTGCCGCCGAGTTCATACAGCTTCTGTTTATTGTTCACCATTTCATCACGGCTGTAGCCGGAGAGAGAAAACACATCTTGAAGGAAAATCGCCTCTTCAGGGCAGACTTCTTGGCACAGACCGCAGTAAATGCAGCGAAGCATATTAATATCAAACTCCTTGGGTGCCTTCTCCACGTGCGCGCGATCAGGTTCTGCTTCGGCATCGATCTCACCGGGTGTAATGCGAATTGCTTTCGGCGGGCAGACGAATTCACAAAGTTGGCAAGAGACGCACTTTTCGCGACCATTCGGATCTTTCACCAAAGTCGGCACACCGCGATAGTTGTCCGGTATCGAAGGGCGTTCATCTGGATACTGAAGTGTGATGTTCTTTTGAAACATGGTCTTACCTGTAGTCTTCAGACCAGTCAGAATTTGCGGTATAAAGGTCTTCTCCGCAAAGGTTAGCGGCTTTCTTTCGATAACTTTAGTCTTAGCCATAGTGATTATTGAGCGAAGTGATCGTAAGCAGCGATAAGCAAGGTGTTAAACACCAAGTTACCAATTGCGAGTGGTAGGAGGATCTTCCAACCAAGTGACATGACTTGGTCATAGCGGAAACGTGGCAAAGTCCAACGCACCCATATAAAGAAGAAGATCATAAAGAAGACCTTGGCCATAAACCAAAGCACGGATAGCACTGCGCCGAAGGTATTGTCCGACCATGGGTCTGCGAGTCCTGGAAGAAAATTCCACCCTCCGAGGAAGAGACAGACGAACAAGGCTGAGCCCATAATGACGTGTGCATACTCAGCGACAAAGAAGAGACCAAACTTGAAGCAACCATATTCGGTATGGAAACCACCAACGAGATCGGTTTCTGATTCAGCCATATCGAATGGCAGACGGTTGGTTTCGGCAAAGACCGCGACTAGAAAGATCAATGCTGAGAGCGGCTGCCAAATCACCAACCAGAGTGTTTTCTGAGATTCAATGACACCGAAAAGCGACATACCATGTTCCGAACCAGGAGCTGCGGACCACATAAAGACAGGTAAAATCGCCAGACCCATCGCCAGCTCGTATGAGATCATTTGCGCAGACGAACGAATCGCCCCGAGGAATGGATATTTACTATTCGAAGACCAACCTGCCAGCACGATACCATACACACCGAGTGATGAGATGCCCAAAATGAAAAGCATACCAATTTCGATATTTGCGAGCACGAGAGGCTGCACGACTCCACTGGGATCGACATAGCGACCAAATGGCAACACGACCATAGTCGTGAGTGCTGGGGCTAATGCCACGACTGGCGCTAGATAATAGTAAAATTTATTTACATGCCCCGGAGTAATTTCTTCTTTAAACAGGAATTTCAAGCCATCCGCAGCGGGTTGAAAAATACCGAGTCCAGTGAGTAAGTTACCTAAGATAGGGATATGCCCAATCAAGGGAAGGCGTGTGCGATTTGGACCGACACGGCCTTGAATCCAGCTGGACACTTTACGCTCTGCGAGAACAGAGTAGCTGCAAAGCCCCATGAAGACCGAGATCATCGTTAGCGCAAAGGCGATCGGAAGTAGTATGGCGATGTAGTCCATATCGGAAAGTCTGCTTATGCTCCAGCGGGAGTGGCGTGCGCCTCCTTAAACGCGGCAGAATCGTATTTCAAATTCTTGGTTTCAACAAAAGGAAGGTCGAGAAATGCAGTCGGATCGAGCTCAAGGCCCTCTTCCGGAATACTGCGCCAACGTAGCGAATCATCAAATTGGCTGACTCCCTTCGCGATATGTTCCCATGCAGCATCGATCGAACCCGAGGGGATTTTTTCATCGGCAAGCGCCTCAGCAATATGCTCCAGCACCATGAAGTCTGATAGCACACCACGCGGCCCTGGGATTGCGGCTTTGAATCGCTGCAAGCGGAACGACTGATTGATAAAAGAGCCATCTTTCTCAAATACGGAAAGCGAAGGAATCACAATGGCCGCATCCTCACTGACTACATTTGCATGAAGCCCGATATAGATCACTTTCACCTTCTTCAATAACTCAGCAGAGATGCCCAACTGTGTGACCTCTTCGTTCACGACGAGTAAAGTATCCACAGCGCCCGATTCGATTTGCTGAGCGACTGCGCTGAGATCTGCGTCCGGCAACTGATCGACTAAACCATTCACTAATGCACCGCGCAGGTTCGGGCTACGGTCTTCGGATTGCAGAATGCCATCCGTTGCCCCGTAATGACTGACGAGCGATACCGTGGCCTCACTACGATCTGCGATTGCCTTGCAATAAAACTGCTCCTCAACCGAACTGTGCGGAGAAGCAATGATCGCCACTTTCCCCTCTTTCAAGAGTTTCGCAGCTGCTGCAGCGGTTTCGGCTGAGGTCTTATGCACACCATCAATGGTGTAGTGCGTGAGGCGGTCACCCACTTCGACTTCTTTGAAAAGCTCGCGGCCAGAGTCAGTCATCCAAGTATCGTTCACCGCATCATTACGACGGGGTGTAATTCGATAAATCTTACCTTCACGGCTCCAAATCTCTGTATTCGCGCCAACACTACTTTCGGTGCAAATGCTGTGTGTGCGTTTAAGGAACCAAACTCGCATCTTGAAACGAAAATCTGTGCTAGTGAGCGCGCCGACTGGACAAATATCCACAGTATTCAGCGAGTAATTGTTCTCAAGTTCCTTACCGGGGAAGCACGTCAATGTAGAATACGTGCCACGGTCGACAAATCCAAGCACGTCATCCTTGGCAATTTCCTTACTAAAACGAATACAACGTGAGCAAAGGATGCAGCGCTCGTCATCGAGTGTGACCCGTGAACCAAGCCTTGTGCGCTTGGGCTTTACATTCTTTTGCTCAATAAAGCGACTGTAGCCACGACCATGCTCGGCTGAAAACTCTTGTAGTCGGCACTCCCCTGCTTGGTCACAAATCGGGCAATCCAAGGGGTGATTGATCAATAAAAACTCAGTCACACCATTGCGTGACTCTTTAACCATCTCCGAGTTTGTGCGGATATGCATGCCAGGAGCGGCATTGGTCGCGCAACCGATTGTCGGTTTCGGCATCCAGCCAATTTTTTGCACACCATTCTCGTCGAGAACAGCCTCACCCGTCGCGCGGTCACGCATTGGCATGCCCATCTCGACCATGCACATACGGCAGTTGCCCGCGATACTGAGCTTTGGGTGGTAACAATAGTGTGGCACTTCCTTGCCCTTCCCCACCATCTTCACGGCCTCGATAATGTTAGTGCCCTTAGGCACGTCCACATCTTCTCCGTCGATGTTGATGGTTACGTAATCTACAACGCTGTCTACCTTCATGGTCTTAAATCAAAGTGGTCTCCGTTGCGGCTTCTTTGCCGTCTTTACGGCGAGCAGCTTGTTCGCGAGCTTTCTCGACGAATTCGTCTTTAAACTTGGCAATAAAACTCTGCACCGGCCAAGAGGCAGCCTCGCCGAATGCGCAAATCGTGCGACCTGCGATTTGGTCGGCGATATTCTTCAGCAAGTCAGCGTCTTCTTCACGAGCATTGCCATCCACCATACGTTGGGTGACTTTACGCATCCACGGCACACCTTCACGGCATGGCGTGCACTGACCGCAACTTTCGTGTGCGTAGAAATAGTTAATATTCGCAAGCGCTTCGACCATGTCGGTCGTATCGTCCATTACGATCACACCACCGGAACCCGACATCGAACCGACGGCCATCAAGCTATCAAAATCCATAGGGATATCTTCAATGCCCCAGTCAAACTCGGTGCCGTCTTTAAGCTTACCGGTAAAACGCTCATCCGCCCGCAGGATCTTTGCCGAGGAACCACCGGGGATAACCGCCTTGAGTTTACGACCTGGCTTCAAGCCTCCACAGACATCGTATATCAATTCACCCAGCGTGACGGCAGAGCATGGAAACTCATAGTAACCAGGCTTCTGCACATGACCCGATACACACCAGATACGTGTGCCCGTATTCCCGGGAGTGCCAATTTCAGAGAAACCTTTGCCGCCCATTTCAATGATGTGTTTCACATCGCAGAGCGTTTCCACGTTGTTCACGATCGTTGGGCACTGATATAGTCCAAGTGCGGCGGGGAAATATGGGGGTTTGATACGTGGATTCGCACGATTGCCCTCGATCGATTCGATCAAGCCAGTTTCTTCGCCACAGATGTAGGCACCCGCACCTCGGTGCACGATAATATCGCAGGAGTAACCAGAACCGAGAATATTGTCACCGAGCAAGTTCTTCTCACGTGCTTCTTCGATCGCACGCTCCAAAATCTTATAACCTTGGAAGAACTCACCGCGAATGTAGATGAATGCCAGCTTTGCTTGAATCGCAAATGCTGAACACATCATTCCTTCGATCAACTGATGCGGATCTTGGTGAACGATTTCACGGTCTTTAAAGGTGCCAGGCTCGGATTCGTCGCAATTACAAACTAAGTAGATGGGCTTACCTGACTTACGGTCGAGGAATTTCCATTTCATACCTGCAGGGAAACCAGCACCTCCGCGACCACGAACACCCGACTCCAATACCTCAGCACAAATGTCTTCAGGCTTCATGGTGACGGCCTTCTTCAACTGCTCGTAACCACCGTGTTTAATGTAGCAGTCGATATCGTTGGTGTAACCCGGCTCGTCAATGTGTTTGAAAATAAGCCTGTGTTGCTGATGTTCCATATTTGATGAATTAAAAATTAAGGATTAGAGGGCACCGTTTTTGAGTTTCGTCGCAAATTCTTCTGCGCTCTCTGGTGTAATGTTCGTATATTCGTCTTCGCCGACCATCACCACGGGGGCCTTGCCACAGTCCGCATGGCACTCGACATACTCAAGGGTGACTTCACCGTCTGCACTCGTGTGGCCAACTTTGCAGTTGAAAGCTTCTTCTAATTTCTTGCAGGTTTGGTATGCTCCGGCTAGCGCACAAGGAAGCGTCCGGCACACTCGAATATGGTGCCTACCAGTGGGCTCCGTGCGGAGCATCGGATAAAAAGT
Organism: uncultured Opitutia bacterium; assembly: GCA_937136395.1. Taxonomy (GTDB): domain Bacteria; phylum Verrucomicrobiota; class Verrucomicrobiia; order Opitutales; family Coraliomargaritaceae; genus JBPOFY01. The sequence continues at coordinate 12,212 of CAKZOI010000001.1, forward strand.
CACCAACTCCATGATATTAATGGGCTGTAAATCTAAACGATCCGCGATCCACTCCATAGCCTCCTTCGAAAGATAGCCCTGATCCTCCTGCACCAAATGGCACAGCGGAAGCGCGGCACTCTTCATTGTCGGATAGCGCGGCACGAGCTTGTCGATTTTTTCGATTGTTTCAGATTGTAAGTCCATGATTTCAGCGTTTCAGCGTTTCAGCGTTTCTTTTAGCGATCACACTCTCCCATAACAAAGTCGAGCGACCCAAGGATCACAGTAATATCGGTCAAATAGTGCCCTGGGATAAGCTTATCTATGATACTCAAGTTACAGAAAGAAGGGCCGCGTATCTTCAAGCGGTAAGGCACGCCACCACCCTTGGAAACGACGAAGAAACCAAGGGCACCTTTTGGGTTTTCCGCTTCGAAGTAGACCTCACCAGCGGGCACTTGTGGGCCTTCTGTCACGATCATGAAATTTTGAATCAATTCCTCCATGCTGGTTAGCACCTTCGCCTTTTGTGGGGCAAAAATCTTTTTGGCATCTTCAGCATAGTAAGCACCTTCTGGGAATTGATCGATACACTGGCGAATGATGCTCACACTTTGGCGTATTTCCTCAGCCCGCATTAAATAGCGGTCGTAGCAATCACCTGTTGTGCCGATAGGCACCTCAAAGTCATACTTCTCATAACCTAGATAAGGTTTATCCTTGCGCAAATCGAGGTCCACTCCACTGGCGCGAAGATTCGGCCCGGTCAAACCATAAGCAATCGCATCTTCTTTCGAAATTGCACCAATTCCGACTGTGCGGTCCATAAAGATACGGTTACGGGTGAGTAGCTTGTCGATTTGATCTAAGACGGGCAAAACGCCCTTACAAAATTCAAGCACACGACCAAGCCAGCCTTCTGGAATGTCACGAGCCACACCACCGATACGTGTATAGCTGGTAGTGAAACGGGCCCCTGTGAGCTCTTCGAAGAGTGTGTAGAGTTTTTCACGCTCAGTGAACGTGAACATGAAGACCGTCCATGCACCCGCATCCATACCGTAAACACCAACACCTAGAAGGTGCGAAGAGATACGCGCCAACTCACAGCAGAGCACACGAATCGCTTGACAGCGCTCAGGCACTTCAAGGTTCGCAAGCTTCTCAACTGCCATTGCATATGCAACGTTGTTGGAGAGCGGCGCAAGGTAGTCCAGTCGATCCGTATACGGCACAAACTGGTTATAAGTCATATTTTCAGCGATTTTCTCCGCACCGCGGTGGAGATAACCCAACACAGGTTCGCACTTTTTGACCACGTCACCATCCAGCTCCATTTTAAGACGAAGCACGCCGTGTGTTGTCGGGTGGGAAGGCCCGACATTGAGTGCCATCGTTTCACCTTGAAGCTCGGATTCGCCTTCGCCGACACGCGAGCCAATATCACCGATTGAAATTTCTTTGGTAGTAGCCATTGGACAAATACTAATCTGTGGGTTTCTCCTGTTTCTCACTCCAGCTCTCATCCTTTGCGGACGGCTCAGTCTGGCTCATCGGCCCATCACCTGAAGAAGTGAAAGGTCCGCCCATCATCGGAGCGGGCAAGACACTGGCACCCGTTGCTTCAGCGACATCATCAGCTGGCAAGGGTGTTTCGATACCTGCCAATGGGAAATCTTTGCGAAGAGGATGATACGGATAGCTGTCCCACATTAAAATGCGGGTCAAGTCTGGATGGCCCTCATAGCGAATACCGAACAAATCGTATGTTTCACGCTCGTGCCAGTTGGCAGAAGCAAACAAGCCCGCCAGGCTAGGCAAGCTCGGGTTAAAATCATCGGGACAGTCGACCGCCACGCGTAAGTAATCGTGTTTGGTAGTCGATAAGAAATGGTAGAAGCCAGTAAAACGAGGGCTTTGAGCATCCCAGTCCACTGCTGTCACATCGTTCAACATGTCGTAGCCGAACTCATCACGCAAAGCGGTGCACAGCTCGATCAGTTTATCTGCCGGGCAATTCAATGCCAGATGGTCGGACGACACTCGTTCCGTTAGGTAATCGAAGCGCTCCGTTAATTGAGCCAAATCGCTCTCAGCCATGGCTTAGCTTTCCTTTCCTGCTCCAGCTAATTCCGCAGAATCAGCCTTTTCGGGGATTAAGTTTTTGACCGCACGTTCACGGCCAATCTTATCCTGCAATTTAATCATAGCGTCTAAAAGCGCTTCCGGACGTGGCGGGCAACCACTTATATAAACATCTACAGGAACGATACGGTCCACGCCCTGTAATGTCGCATACGAACGATACATGCCGCCAGTGCTCGCACAAGCGCCCATAGCCACCACCCACTTGGGTTCTGCCATTTGATCATAAATACGACGGACGACCTCCGCCATTTTGTAGGTCACCGTGCCAGCCACGATCATACAGTCTGCTTGACGAGGCGAAAATCGCATGACTTCCATCCCAAATCGCGAGATGTCGAAGCGAGAGGCACCTGCCGCCATCAGTTCGATCGCGCAACAAGCAAGCCCCATAGGCATCGGCCAAACCGAGTGCTTACGGATCCAATTGATGACAGCATCCGCTTGAGTGACAATGATTTCACCCTCCACTTTACTATCGTAGGCTACGTTTTGATTTTGCATGCTAATTTCAGTGCCAGTTAATAGGCGTCCTAAAAAACCTCAGAACTTACTTTGCACCCTTTTCCATGCAAGCTACAATTTGATTTTGTGGAGCTTCAGTCTACAAATGTCGTAATTAGAGACAATCAACAGCACAAGAGAACCGATCGCCTCGAATTACAACTGAAACGGCAAATTCATGTTGCTGCCGCACAGAATTCCAATTTACTCAAAATTTCGCATCTTTCAGCATTTCAGATTTTCAGCATTTCAGATTTTCAGCTTTCAAAAAAAATGCCTACTTACGTTTACCAAGAAATACTCCCAGACGGATCCGATGGCGAAGCCTTCGAGTATATTCAGCGCATGGCGGATACTCCGCTAAAGTCTCATCCTAAGACAGGTAATCCAGTCCGTAAGGTGTTTCACGCTCCCAACGTCTCCAGTAAATACACAGAAGGCGCCACAAAGAGCAAATTAACTGACGAAAACGTCGAAAAAAACGGCTTCACCCGCTACGAGAAAGATAAATTGACGGGCAAATATCACAAAACTGCAGGTAAAGATAAGCGCGCTCCTGAAGTCGTCGATGCCAACAAGCTGAAAGACATGCAGAAGAATGGGTTGATTTAGCTTGAACAGTTCGATTCTTGCAAACCTACAGGCTTTTAACAGGATTATGGCTTAAGGTTCAAATTAACTCCAAATAAACTCCATTCCTACTTATGCTTCCAAAGGCTTCACTATACCTCGCCCTCGGTGCGATAACAGTTGCTGGTCTGCAAAGCGCTTTAATCGCGCAGACCCCAACCCATCACTAGGCCTTCAACACGGGCTTAGGCAACACAGCATTCAATTCTGGTTCTAGCAATGGCAACGACGGTGTAATAACAGATGCCACCTGGGCTTCCGATGATACCCGCGACTCGTTTCTTGAATTCAATGGAAGGACTTCTTTCATCAAGCCATCACTTACGCTTCCAGCTCCGTCAAGTTCAAACGCCGAAACATAGACCGTATGGGTGCTTAATCCATCTTTTACCGAAGGACCAGCCAACAATAACGAAATCATTATTGGCAACCGAGGAAAGGCAAAAAGCACCGACGACTTCGCCAAACTAACCGTCCGAGACAACGGTCGGATGCCTTACCGCCAAGCTGGCTTGCTTGTCAGCGAATCTTTTGGAGGAATCGCTACAGATGTTTGGACTCACCTAGCCTATGTCCGTGATGGAGGCAGTGCCGTTTTCTATGTAAATGGAGCCCTTACCGGAAGCCCTTTAACGATTCCACTAGAGACTCCCACAGGTCTCCCCTTCTACATCGGCGGTGAAAATGGCGCCTTACCGTCCGAGTTTTTCGAAGGCGGCATCGACGATGTAAGAATCTACGACATCGCGTTAACACAGGCTCAGATTCAAGATGGTATGGAACCGTCCCCAAAGAGGGTGGGTATCCCCGAAGCGTCGACACTGTCGCTGCTCATCGGTGCCTTGAGTCTCAGCCTTGTGATATCAAAACGGCGCCATTGAACAAATCCTAGCAGTTTGAGGGCTGCCTAGAGTTCATTGAATGGATACGTCTGCTCGGAAGGGTTTACCACTGGGGCAATTTGATCTGCGTTGTAGCGTAGTAGATAAGGGATTTTTAAGTCGTCTTCTAAATTTCGAATCCGTTCGAGAACGATTCCTTTCTGAGCATATGGATCATCAGGCAGTGTCTGATGCAATTGCTTTAAATAGTTATATGCCTCTTGGCTCTTATCCATCTGACGTAACAAATCAGCATAAATACGGGCTGCATAATATGGAGCTCCGGGCATTTCAGCAGCCTTTAAAAACCATTTTGCAGCATTCGGTATATCTTTCAGCCGGTTGAGGTAGATCTGACCGGTCTCTAAAACCAGCTTAGGGCTGTCGGGGTGAAATTCACGCGCCCGCGCTAACAATTGAAACGCCTGCTCTGCTTGTTCTACATCAAGGTCTCTCTGGCGCTCTTCGGAAACGACATCGTAGCCACCCTCTTCATCAATACGCCAGTGTGGCACATCGTATGCGACTATACGTGAACTATTTACCCAGAAAAACTCTGGGCGCGGGTCAAGTGTCGTCACCAATCGGATCATCGCATCAAGCTTTGCACGATCGCGACGCTGCCAGACGGCATTCATCCGAATCCACGTAAAGTCTGCCATTATCGTGCGAAATCCACCGAGCACACCAAGCACTAGACCCTGCCCCAAGGCTCCTTCAACGGCCTGTAAATTCAACTCTGGCTGCCCTGCCTTGACCTCTGTCCATGCGGGCGACTCTACGGGCCTTAATACAACACCGAGCAAAAGTAATACGGCACAAGTCACCGATATGCGACGTAATCGCAGCACGAGTGGATGCTGTGAAAGTGGGCTTTGCATACACTAAATCTCTCGACGTCTAAAGTTCACTTGGCCCAACAGTATGAACGCGACCGTATAAACCAGCGCATAAGCTGTAATCTGTAGCAAAGTGACTGTGGGCAAACCTTGCTCAACATTAAATACCAACTGCTCTCCCACATTGAATAGCTGAAAATTCGGAAAGATCAAACCAAGCACTTTCACCAGCCAGCTACCGACACCTGCTTCCATACTCGAATACGCATCTCGGGCAATATATTGCAGCTGACAAATAATCAGAACGAAAAAAGACACCACTATAGTGTAAAGGTTCGTATTTGAAAAACTAGCGACGAAAAGTGTGATTGCTGCCAGCACACCAAACTTCAACCACTGTAAAAAACCAAAGATAAAGATATCCCCATAACGAATCAAGCGCCCCTCCGTAAACTCATCGCCAAGTCGAGCCATCAACTCCGTCTCACGCCAATAGAGCATACCTGCTAGCACAATTGAGATAACCAGCGTGAAGCATAGCATGAGCATATGCGCACCCAAGAATTTACCAGCTAGAAATTCCAACTTGTATACTGGCTTGGCCAACATCGTCAGCGCGGTGCGGTTTTCGATCTCATTAAAAAACAACTGCGTCGTCGCGGTAATAGACAAGATCGAGCCAAAGAAAAACAACGCTCCAAACCCAAAATCCGTAATAAACTTGAGCTCCCCCGTGCCAAAATCGAATTGCTGGAAGAATGTCGAGCTCGCTAGCAAAGCAATCGAAATCAATAGCAATGAGTTAAAGAATTTCTGGCGAACCGCTTCCAGGAAAGTATTCCCAGCGATCAATCGTATGCGATCTATGGATTCAACTACTGCGCTCATTCTAGTCCTCCTTCCTTTGGAGCCGATGCCTCGGTCTGCTGCCGTGCACTTTCCTGCTGATTCACTTCATTCAGGAACAGAGCATCTAGGCTCAACCGAGGCTTCTCAACACGGCACAACCTACCGCCATGCTCGGTGATCGCCTGCGCTACGGCTGCGCGCCCAGCCTCACTCAAGCCTTCAACTACAAGTGATTCGCTAAGTTCATCTTGAACGAGATCGTCCACACGACCTTCACGCACAAGTTTACCGCGATGCAAAATCGCCACGCGATCGCACAAACCCTCAATCTGCGCCAATAAGTGCGAAGAAAGTAGAATGGTTTTACCACGCCGTTTCAGCTCGCGAATGATATCTGCTATAGCGGCCGACCCCAACGGGTCAACCCCCGCTGTTGGCTCATCAAGAATGACCAATTGCGGGTCATGCACCAGAGCTTGCGCTAAACCAATGCGTTGCAACATCCCTTTAGAATATGTGCCAACACGACGATGCGCTGCCTCAGTCATACCTACAAGATCGATAACAGAATCGACCTGATCGTTAATATTTGCCCGGGCCACGCCGCAAACACGGGCATAAAAACGCACTAATTCACGCCCCGAGAGGTAACGATAGAAATACGGCGCTTCAGGCAAGAAACCGACACTTCGACGCGCATCGACGGTATGACTCGGTTTGCCATAAATTTCGCACTTTCCGACGGAAGCTTCGAGCAATCCAAGTATCACCTTAATTGTCGTGCTCTTACCCGAGCCATTTGGGCCGAGTAAGCCAAATATTTGATTATCGCCGACCTCCAGATCTAATCCGTCTACCGCGCGGAGCTTCAGTCCACGCATACCGACAGAGAAATCCTTAGTCAGCCCTTGAATACGAATCGCTGGTATTGACATAGCTTATTGTATAATTCGAAAATTTTTAGTGGTGCGAGGTCCCACATCTGACTTCAGTTCAGTCTTTCGTATATAATCCTGGAGTTCCGATTCGACCTCCTTTTGAAACGCCGTCACTTCCGATTCATCGCCCTCCGCATAAAGAAACACTCTCCCATCAGGAAGGTTTTGCACCGTGCCAGTTAGCTCGTAGCCTTTGGCAACACTGATTGTTTGATAACGAAAGCCCACACCTTGCACGTGACCCTCAAACCAACAGTTCATTCGGAAGACATTATCGCTCATTTGTATATATAAATTAAGATATTTTGGGAAATTATGGCACACGATGCGCGTTCGTCTAAAGCAAGCAAGTTATAAGAATATTTCTGACAGAATGCAAATTCAGAAGAGATCGAAAACGGGGTTGATTTTTTAAGATGAAGCACCCAAATTGTCTACAATCGGAAATATCCGAAACATATGAACGAATCAAATTTTGATCATTCCGACGGCGATTGGGACGAAGAATTCACCAGTGAACCCAACTGGAACGAATCTCAATGGCGCAACTATCTAAAGGGTTCCGACCGCGATACGGCACGCTTTCTCTCCTTCTACAATAGTGTCAAAGATAAACCCAACCATCTCGACGAAGTAGCGACACTCATGGGCTGGGATACAGAAGATATTTCCTTAACTGATGATTTCACATTTCTGGAATCTGATGAGGACACGCAACCTTCAAATCCGAACGAAGGCGCACCCTACACCTTACACCGCCACCCGGTTTTTGTCGTAACACGCGCACTTTACCGCTATTTAAATCAAAGCTGGGAGCATTATATGTCCCACAGCGACGACCACTTATCACCACAACTCTGCTGGAACTACGCGAAAAGCCTGCACCAAGCGGAGATGAACGTGCTTTTATCCATTCAGGCCTTAGATCTAGGAGATTTCGGCCTGTCCATTTGCCACCTCAAGAATAGCTTGAGTGCGCTTAACCAATCTTTAGACCTGCTCAATCAACTCAAGCATCCGAATCAGGAATTTCTCGACGCCTTCCGCGCCGAAATTCGCATTCGACTATTTGATTTACGCGAGCTTTGGATCCGTGTAATGGGAGACTGCCGCCATGAGTGCCAACGTCGCTCCGGAGACAAGGACTAAACACAACTGATATCCATTATGGGTTCAATTCGCCGCTATTTCTTCCGGCTCTTCAATTCGACTACTGAACGTAAGGTATGTCGCGCTCAGCTCAAGGCTGCTAAAACTGAAGATCATCAACAATACCTAGCCCTCGCGGCAAATTACGCCTCTCTCGCGCAGGCCTATTTTGGTGCAACCGCACACGAAGATGCAGAAATTCGCATTGCCCGCGTGGAACAAATCTTTCTTGGCTTGTGGCAACACTTACGCTATGCCGAGCGGCTATCCGACTTCGAATTTATGCTATCGAGTGCATTAATTGAAAGTGCACCCGAGGAAGGCCCCATACAATCGACAGAGCCGCTAGTCACCAAGCTGCGCTTACTTGCCCCTAGGACACGCCTCGCTTTTATCGCATATGAATTTGAAAAATGGCCTGCCCGTTGGGTGGCGCTCGTATTGCGAATTCGCTTAGACGCCTTGCATCAATTACTTTCAGAAGCACGATGTGAGCTGTGCGGTATCAGTTGGGAATCACTTTGCGATGAAGAACGTGAGTGCGTAAAAGCGGTGAGTGTCTCACTAGACAAATCCCCAGACATCAAATTCAACAAAACTCTGAGTAACCGACTCAGCCTCTATCCTCGAGTCGGCCAAATTAAAGCACAATGGCTAGAGCTACGCCCTGAGCTAGTCGAAGTGCGCCATCGCTACATTCCTACTCAAGGAGAACGTGATCAATTGTTGAAAAATATCTACAACTCGATACTTGAGGCACCGATGGATAGGCCGCCATTAGTTGATCGCATAGTCAATACCGTGCATTTCTCACGCCATCGTAAAATTGAAGTTTCATAATCTTTGGAGACGAGCTTCAACAGAACCGCAAATGCATCGCGAAGCAATGCTTGCGGAAATCACGACTTGACCCATTGAACAAGCTGACTCCAATGATGTCTCCTATTTTTACACCTCATTCATAATGTTTTCCCGACCACGCACACTCTCAATTCTTGTAGCAGCATCACTCGCATGCGTCAGTCTTCAAGCCGCTCTCGTAAATGGCCCCATGCTCGGGCACGTCGATATGCGCGAAGCCACTATTTGGGTGCAAACTGACACACCATCACTCGTCAGAGTCGCCTATTCAGAAGCAGGCAACGAAGCAAAACCATTATGGAGCCTCCCCGTAGAGACCGACAATACACTGGGCAATACCGCCTCAATTAGACTGGAAGAGGTTGAGGCAGGCAAACGCTACAATTACCGAGTCGAAGTCAACGGAGAGCTCGTCACTAATGCAGCTAGTTTCAAAACTCCTGAATTTTACCACGATCGCACCCCACCACCCGACTTCCGTATAGCGGTCGGGGGCGCCCATTATGTCACTGAAGAGGGCTTCGAACCTCCTTACACAATACTTGGCGACGGTTACGGCATCTTTAACACGATCGTTGAAAGCAATCCAGACCTAATGCTCTGGCTCGGCAATACCGCTCACTTACGTGAAAGTGACTGGGCGTCAAAAAGTGGCATACTCAAGCGCTTCGCGAAGGCACGCTCCGTTCCAGAACTAAAGAGACTCTTAGCCAATGTGCCCAACTATGCAACTTGGGGAAATCGTGATTACAGTATCACCAATTCAGGGCGCCACTACTCCTACCGCAAACACACTGAAGATAGCTTCAACGCATTCTGGCCTCAACCAGTGAAAATTTCAGCACTCGAAGGTATTGCTACGCGCTTCCGACGTGCTGATATCGACTTCTTCATGCTCGATGTCTGCAGCTACCGCAACGACACTCCAGATTCCAAAGATGTCGCCAAAATACTCGGAGAACAACAAATCGAATGGCTGCGCCAAGAAATCATTCGTAGCACCGCAACCTTCAAGTTCATTGTCGCTGGTAGCCCGATATTAAATCCAGCTGACAACCCTAGCAACCTCAGCTATGCCGAGCGCGAGCATACGGCACTACTTCAAACCCTTCGCGATGAACGCATCTCGGGGCTCTTCTTCCTTAGTGGTGGTAAATATTACGGAGAACTTACGCGCCTTGTGCATGCGAACAGCTACAACCTCCATGACCTCACGGTTGGACCACTCACTGCCAATCCAGAGGACAATTCAAAAGAATTGAACTTCTTCCGTATGCCTGGCAGCAGCACCTTTGAGCGTCAATTCGCACTAATCGACGTGTCAGGGCCCGAAGAAGACCGCACACTCACCCTCCGTGTGATGAGTATGGAAGGCAAAGAGCTCTGGAAACGAGAAATCAAAGCGAGCCAACTACAGCCTACTACACAATAAAGGCACGTCGTCGAAGCGAATTAATTCGCTATCGTTCAAGCGACCGAGGCACCGACTCGAACTAACGTAGAGGTGTATCATGGAGTGAAGGCGGAGCCGTAACGGAATTGATAACACCTTCTTGATCTGCCTCAAGGTATTTCGATTGTTGTAAGTGGATGGGTTGTCCTATCAGGGTCTTCAAAGACGAGCTTATAGCTTCCTTTTAATTCGTCGCCAATGATGAGTTTGGGCTGCACTGTGCCACCTGTGCAGACGGATGTGAACATTGTCATCCTGATGGTTCTCTCATTTACTTCGGCTTTCGCATTCTTGAAGCAGATTCCGGAGTTCTGAATCCAACCACCTCCCGAGAAGGTGAAATTCAATTCAACCCCTTTCTCAGTTCGGATTGGTTCGCCTACGACGATCTGACCTGCATATACGCGATCAATTTGCTCTTCTGTAATTTTCTTCAAACCTGCAGAGCATCCCGAAAGTATGAGGCAAAGGGCTGGGATTAGGAATTTCATTTCTTTTGTAGATCGAGCTTAATTACCTCGCATATGGGTTTTTCGAAAAATGATTCGGGCTCCATTACAGGGCAGCGCGACCGTCCTCGGTGCATACAGACGCTTGAGAGGCACCACAAACTTTCGTGCGGCATGAGACACGTCTGTGCACCAGATCATACAATACTGGAAATGATATAAGACGGATATAAACATTTACTCAAATATGTCTCGACTGAAAAGCGGTTAAAACCGCTGCTATACTCTATAAAGCTAAATACGACAGTAGACTTAGGTGCAATTTTAGAAACCACGAATACACACGAATTTACACGAATCTGATAAGTCGCCACTATGGCGAAGTTTAAAGTTAATGAAGCTCTGATATATTCGAGGGAGACGCTTTGAATATGAAGTGTTTATAGATTTTTTATTCATGATGATTCGTGTCCATTCGTGGTTCAACTCATTTATCTAGGATAAAATAAAAGGCCGACCCTCGTGAGAGGATCGGCCTTTTCGATAAAGACTGATTCAGTCCGTTTGTTAAGCTGCGTTCGCTTCTTTGGCTTTTTCGATCAATTGCAAGAAAGCTGCTTCGTCGTGGATCGCCAACTCGGAGAGTTGCTTGCGGTCCATTTCAATACCCGCAGCTTTGATACCACGGATGAAACGGCTATAGTTGATGCCATTGTTACGGCAGATTGCATTGATACGAACGATCCAGAGTTGACGGAACTCGGACTTCTTTTTACGGCGGTCGCGGTAAGCGTAAACTTCAGCGCGATCGACGGCGTCTTTTGCGTAACGGAAAAGACGTGATTTATTACCGAAGTAGCCTTTGGCTTTCTTCAGGACTTTTTTGCGGCGTGCTAATGTAGCAGGACCATTGGTTGCTCTAGGCATGTTGTTTTATATCTCTCGATTTGGTAGCTGTCGGGTCGCCCATTTTCATGTTACCCGACGAGCATGAGTTTTTGTTGTCAAACAATTCGACTTAAGCGAAAGGCAAACCACGAATGAGGTTAGCGCGTTGGCCGGGAGCGACCAATTTACTACTACCTGCACGGCGGCGTTGCTTTACACTCTTGTTGCGAAGAAGGTGACGGTGCCCTGGCGTGCGACGCAAGAGTTTACCGGTGCCTGTCTTCTTGAAGCGTTTGGCGATGGATTTACGTGTTTTCTGCATGAGAAATTAGGAAAAGAGGTGGAAAACATAGCTTTCCACCACTCTTGTAAAGGGGAAAAGCATACTATTTGCAGATAGATACGAAATCAATGGATGAAATATTGAACTTCGGTGCCGAGAAGACCAATTTATTGCCATTAACTCACATCATTCAGTCTCTCAAGAACAGCAATTAAGTCGGATCACGGGCTCTGTGATGGGCCGCGTTCGCAAACTTTCCGGATATCAAAAGAGCCATCATATTCCCGACGGACACCATGCGGCCGCGCAGGCCTTTGTGCGTAAAATAGGGCAAGCGTATGTTAAAGAGGCATTGGATAAACTCTATGCGGACATCCGCCACCTGTTCGGCTACAAACGTAAAGAATTCGCCTACACCTGCGAAGATGGCTTTGGCGTGATCAAGACCCCGGACTTCGACCTGCAGATCCATATTGATCAATGCACAGAGGACGCAAAAAATTATGTGCTGACCACCGAGATTGTGGCCCTGCACAGCGAGACGATTGCTAGCGACGAACGGTTCCACGCCTGCTTCACCCATCACTGCGACCTGCTGGTCATTGAAGTGCCTGACTCCATCAACATCGACGATAAAATCGATGCCATCGAAGCCATACCGGAAATCGCCGATTGCCTCGACTACGAACCGGATGGGTCAGCCTTCGAGTTGAAGCTACCTGAGCTCGACCTGTATATTCACGTCACTGAATGTGAAATCACCTTCCAACTCCTGACCCTGCGCAACCTCGGCAAACTCCTCGACCACAGCCAGAAAGCCTTCGACATTTTAGCCAAAGCCGACTTCGGCTTAAAGTTAAGCTAAATCCTGATAGCCACCTTCAAGGTGGAAAACATTCATTTGCCCATGACTGCGTAGTGCATCCGCCAACAAGGAACTGACCAGCCCTTCGGCGCATACAAGTAACACATTCGCGCTGCCATCATCAACCAAACCTTCCTCCAGAATAGCTTCTGCCGTGATATGCTCCGCATCGGGCAAAGAGCCCTCAGAAAAATCAGCCTGCGAACGAAGGTCGATCACGCGTAAGGACTGACCGATCGACTGGACCTGCCTCCACTGGTCAATCGTCCAAAGATGCGCGGGCAATTTATCACCTTCAAAAATCGGTGGCACGCTGCTCCCCGGCAACTGAAAAGCTTGGATCTGATACGTCGCGGCATGGATCGAAATCAACGTGCCAAGCTTCAGAGAACTCTGCCCAACAATTAATTTAATTGCCTCAAGCGCTTGCAGATTCGCGACCACACTTGCGACCGCCCCCAGCATACCGGCACCTGCACAACTAGGCGCTTCACTGGGCTCTGGGAATAGATCTCGAAAACACACACCATATTTCGCCCAAAAAACGCACAATTGAGAGTTTTCACGATAGAGCGCCGCATGCACCCAAGGGCGTTCCAACTCGGCACACACATCATCGATTAAATAGCGCACATCCAAATCATCTGTCGCATCAATCACCAGATCATGGGCTGCAATCAACTCTTGCGCATTTGCCGAACTCAACATTTCGGGGACAGATACGACCTCGATGTATGAGTTCAAGCCTTCCAACTGTTGCTGTGCCGACACCGCCTTATTCAAGCCCACATCTGTGTAGCGATGCAGCCATTGGCGGGAAATGTTCGATACAGCCACTGTATCTCCATCAATGACGGTCAAGTGCCCCACTCCAGCGCCCGCCAATGCTTGTAAAACAGGACAACCCAGCCCGCCGGCACCGACAACCAAGACACGTGCGTCTTTCAACTTTCGCTGCCCGATGGTTCCTATATTAGGCAAAAGCAAATGCCGCGAGTAATACCTCAACTCTTCATCCGAAAAACAAATGGAGCCACAGCTTTCTGCAATACGCGCGATATAGGACATGCAGGGGAATTAAGTATTAGGAATGGAAAATTAGAAAACAAAAAAGCCGCCGAAGTTTCCCTCGGCGGCTTTGGAAATGAGAACAGCGTAACTTACGAAGCGCTTACAGTGTGCATGTGCACGTCTTGCTGTGGGTATGGAATGCTGATGCCTTCCTTATCAAAGGCTTCCTTGACCGCCTTAGTGAAGTCAAACTTCACAGCCCAGTAGTCTGGAGAGTTCACCCATGGGCGCACCACAAAATCGACACTACTGTCATTAAGATTCGACACTGCAATCGTAACAGCAGGGTCCTTCAGCACACGCTCATCAGCCGCAAGGAGGTCTTCCATAATTTGCTTCGCTTTGTCTAAGTCGTCACCATAACCAACGCCAACAACCATATCGACACGACGTGTTGGATACGCAGAGATATTAGTGATCGAACCACCCATGATTGAAGAATTAGGCATAATAATCTTCACGTTATCAGGTGTCTTCAGCTCTGTAGTGAGCAGGCCCACTTCAACAACCGAACCCACTTCGCCACCAGCTTTGATCACATTGCCAGCCACAAATGGCTTGAACAGAATAAGCAATACCCCTGATGCAAAGTTTGAAAGCGAACCTTGTAAGGCAAGACCGATTGCCAAACCTGCTGCAGCAATCACCGCAGCGAAGGATGTCGTTTGCACGCCAAGTTTACCAATTGCAGCAATCACCACAAATACAGCGATTGCACCATATAGCATGCTGGAGAAAAATCCTACTAATGTAGGATCGACTTCCTTCTTAGTGAGTGCACTTGCAAATAGTCCTTTGATCTTCTTTGCGAGCCATAAGCCGATGATCAGAATCACCAATGCCGCAAGAGCACTAATTGCGAACGATGTAAGTGATTCAATGATTTGATCCACTGTATTTGACTGAGCGGCTGCAGGTTGTGCAACTGCGACTGCTTCAGCCGCATTTTGAACTTCTTCTTCCATGATAGGTGTTAGTTAATTTAGTATGATGCGAAAAAATGAATATCTGATAAAATGCTTATTTTGTTATTGGCGGATTCAATTCTGAACTGCAAGAGAGCAGCTAAGGTGAGTTAGGTGCTTGCGAGAGCGCCCGCCTTGGCGGGAA
>CAKZOI010000002.1 GCA_937136395.1 uncultured Opitutia bacterium
GAAGTTAGTTGAAATAGGAGCATTAACAGTATTAATTGTTCTCAGATTTGTCGCTTCTTCAAAAGCAAACCCAAGTGATAATGCATCAGGAAACTGAGCGTTCTTAAACTCAATAATATCATACCGCCTAAACCACGCTGCTCCTGCGCTTATAATAGTGCTTGCGTCTGCTGCTCCTCGGTCAATAAGAAGCTTACGGGCTTCCTCGATGTCTCTATTAGTTGCGTTTTCAGGTAATAATATAATACCATACAAGTCGCCAGTCTTGCGATAACTTGACCAGCCAAGGTTACCCAAAAGGTTCAACTCAGTGACCGCATTGGCATTCACCTTATAGGCAAACGTGCCGAGCGATCCCCCGACAACCTGCCAGCCTGCCTGAGTCGTCGATGGAATCTCAAGGTGATCCGTGTTGTCCGCGAAGGTGACCTTGTAGCCATCTGAGGTCGGCTGGTCTGCGGCTGTGGCTTGGGTGGCTAGGAAATCAACATCACCATTGTCCGAGCCAATAATTCGACCGTTCCATGAGGTCACCGCGCCAGTGGTGAGTGACTGCGGATCGAAGAAGTAGTAGCCGAAGCCGTCCTTCAAATCGAACACGTTGTTCCTGTTATTGATGTAGTTGCGCACGGCGTCCGCTTGGGAGTCTGTGATGGTTGCAGGGAAGAGCGCGAGGTATTCTAGGTCGATGGCGGCGTTGTTGTCACCTATGATTTCGCTGCACGCAATATTAAACTCTTCTGCAGAAACACCGCTTGCACCTGCTGCTGTTACTGCTGTTGTTCCGTTGACTTTTAAAGCTGTCTCTGTTGAGTCAAATTTAAATTCTGTTAAGATGTCTCCATTTTCATCGTCAAACATTCCATCTTTGCTAATAACAGGAGATGAACTTGTTCTACTAAATAAGTGGCTAGTAGTTGCATCACGCAGTCCAAAGAATGCCCCTCCAGCTCCATCGTCTGTGTTTCCAGTTGAATTTAAAGATGCAATCCGAGCATAGGTATCTCCTCCATCCCCTGCGACACTAAACGCTGCAAAAGCATAACCAGAAGTTATTGTCTGCCCAAACAAACCTTGAAGACCATCATCCACTCCATCGAACCGTAAGACTGGCTTCTTGATCACGGTGGCCGGATTGTTGCCGGATTGATTGATTGTTACCACTTGGCCAGTGGCGCACTCGAACTTGGTTGCACCGTGCCGGACGTTGGGGGCTGTGAAGTCTACCTCGAAACTATTTAGCGACAGGTCGAACGATCTATACAATGCGAAATACTTACCAGCACCTCTAAACGGCCCCAAGGGATTGTCTCCGAAGAAATAGAACGACGATGATACTGCGGCATCAATCGTTAATCCGGTATGCTGATTGGTGCGAACCGTAACAGAATCCCAAGTTGATCCTTCATCAGAACTGCTGAAAGCCTCAAATCTACCGTCACTTGATCTCCAGCTAAAACGCCACCACCCTGATTCAAATCCCAGCCCAAGCCCTGCGGCACCCATCGTTCTCTGCACCCCGCCACTTTTAAAATAAAAGTTGAACCGTGTGGCGAAAACATCGGCAAAGAACAGCGAGTTTGAATAATTAAACAATCGCGCTCCGGAAGGACTTACTCTGTCCATGTTGACAACAATAGAAAACTCATCCGTAGGTTGGGCGACGAGTAGCGCATTTGCGGAGGCGACATTCCCCGCAATCCCAGAGCAAAACAAATAGCCTTCGTTATCAATCAACGGCAACGCTGTCGGCTGATTCGTGGCCGTAAACTGCTTTGCGTCAGTCGCGCCGCTCGGATCGGCAAGGTTC
>CAKZOI010000003.1 GCA_937136395.1 uncultured Opitutia bacterium
TATTTACGTGGGGGTTACATCAAAAACGCCCGAAGAGCGCTTTAAAGAGCATGCAACTCCGGGGCTCCCTAGAGCAGCGAGAGGTCTTCCAGAGCATGGCATTTGTTTGCTTCGGACACTGATGTATCCATATATCAAAGTGCCGGGGAGACAAAGGCTATGGTACGAAACAGCGACGCATTTGGCTCTATCAATGTGTACTGCAAGGATATCAGGGGATATCCGAAACGATTACTTGAATTGGCTCCCAGATTTCCAACCAAAACTAATGCACCGATTGGAAACCGATGATTACCGATTCCAAGCATTTTAGGGTTCTGACATGAGTGAAAGACATACAATTCCTCACGATTCATGGGCTTCCGAGTACGATATTTTATTCAACGAAAGCTTCGGCATGTTTTTGCAGCAATTGACCGAGTTGACGGTCGAAACAATCACGTCGTTAAAGCCTACTCCCGCTAATGTGTTGGATGTGGGTGCGGGAACGGGAAGGCTGAGTATTCCGCTTGCAGAGATAGGTTACTCGGTCACAGCAGTCGATCCGAGTGAGGGGATGCTAGGTCAACTGGTCCAACGACTACCAGGTAAAGTCAGCACTTTCGTGTCGCCGATTGAGAATTTCGTCATCAATCAGCAATTCCATATAGCGGTATGTGTCTTCACAGTCTCTAGTTACTGGCTGTCTGAACGGCAATTGCAGGCGAGTTTGCAGGTAATCTACGATCATCTTGTGCCTGGGGGATCACTGATCATCGACCGGACGAATGAAGCGGCATTCGCGGATACAGTGGTAGAAACCGAGTTTGTCCGTCGAGAAGCCAGAGTGATGCCGTTAGGGGATTCGCGCTATCAATTCACCGAAGATTCTGAAGTCACTGATCACCTTGGTTCTCGTATGGTGACAGATGCATTCGAGATTCGATATTGGACAGAAAAAGAAATGTTAACAGCAGCTGATGCTGTTGGGTTTTCTACGGTAGAGGATCTGTCCGATCGATTTGTAGGATCAGGCGCATCGTTCTATCGTTTTATAAAAACAGACTAGGGAGTGACATTGTGTACGGAGCAATTATTGGCGATGTAGTGGGATCTCCTTATGAGTTTGCGCGTAATAAGCGAAAGGATTTTTCCCCGCTTTTTCATCCAAAAGCTGGGATAACTGACGATACGATCATGACAGTAGCGGTCGCTGATTCGCTGTTAAATGAAATTCACCCTGCTGAGTCAATGAGACACTGGGCTCGACAAGTTTTACCAACCGAATCGTTAGGTGGTTACGGTGCTGGGTTTATTAAATGGCTGGCAGCCCCTGAAATCCAACCGCCGTATAACAGTTATGGAAATGGCGCAGCTATGCGCGTGTCTCCAGTCGCTTGGTTATTCGATGATTTGCCGACTGCACTAGAGGTTGCAAAGATTGTGACCGAAGTGAGCCATTCGCATCCTGAAGGCATTAAAGGGGCCCAAGCAGTCGTATTGTCCATGAATCTGGCTCGCCAGGGAGCAAATGGAGAAGCTATCCGAGATGCAGTCTCTGAAATGTTTGGTTATGACATGGACCGTGATGTAGACCATTGCCGAACACATCATCATTACAATGAAACCTGTCAGCACTGTGTTCCGGAGTCGATCATTTGTGCGATTGAAGCTGATTCGTACGAGGATGCTATTCGTAATGCGATCTCATTAGGTGGGGACGCTGATACCCTCGCTGCAATTACTGGAGGTATTGCTGAGATTCTTTATGGAATCCCTGCTGAATTGATCGAAGGTGTGCAGCCGTATTTGGCAGCAGATTTAATACCGGTTATCGATCAGTTTTATGAGAGAGTCGGTGGCAGCCAATGATCCAGTTTGTCTTTAACGATCTCGTGGCTTAGCCGATGACCTTCGCCATCAAAAATCGTAATAGTTCCAGCCGTTAATTGATCTAGTTTTTTGGCTACTTCATGAACAAAGTGTTCGTCTCTTGAACCTACGATGATATCGAGTATTATTGAGGGGAAGGATCGGGTCTCGATCGCATCTTTCAGGGCACTGGATTTTGGTGGCTTGAACAGCATACCGGTTGTCTTTACAGCTCCTAGCACTGGAGACAAGAAAAGACATTTCCCCGGAAATTCACCTAACTGAAGAATACTGTGCGCGATGAGATACGCGCCAAATGAATTACCAATCACCAGTGCTTCTGGTGTCCAGAAATGAGTCTTCAGATCATGTTGAATGACTTGGACTTGTTCCTGAAAAGATAGAGAAGCGAACGGATTTGATTGGTCTCGTGGTCCAGGCCCCGCGATTTCTCGACCCATGAGGTCATACCCTCGTGATGAGAGTTCGAGTCCTAGTCCTTGATTCAATCGGCCGCCTCGGCCGGGAACGTAATAGATCGTTGGCATCGTTTTATAGTAAGACAATTGATTGTCGACGACACCCATGATCCGAGACAGACTCGGAAGGAGGAGAAATGGGATATGACTTAATCGGTGACATTCATGGCGAAGCACCAACACTAAAAGCCTTGCTGCAAAAATTGGGTTATTCGGAGACGACATCTGGGTTTTCCCACGATAAAGGACGTACCGCGATATTTGTCGGAGATCTCGTTGATCGTGGACTTTGGCAGCGAGAAGTGATTTCGATCGTACGTAAAATGGTTGAAGCTGGAAATGCCATATGCGTAATGGGAAATCATGAATTCAATGCGATTGCATATGGAACGATCGGGCCGAACGGTCAACCACTGCGAGACCATTCTCCAAAGAATATGAAGCAGCATAAAGAATTTGTCGATGCTTATAGTGACTCAGAATCAGACTACCGCGAAACCCTTGAGTGGCTTAAAACTCTTCCGCTTTGGGTTGAGTTGCCGGACCTAAGAGTTATCCATGCTTGTTGGGATCAGAAAGAAGTTGATCTTCTGAAGTCGAAGCATAAAGGTCCCATCCTCACAGATGCTTTGCTTTTATCAGCTGCGACATACGGGACCAAGGAATACCGTGCTCTCGAGACGTTATTGAAAGGGAAGGAAATTAAACTTCCTGATGGGGCGTTCTATCATGACAAAGAGGGAACTCGGCGAACTGTAATGCGAACTAAGTGGTGGGGCGAGTCAGGGACTTATCGCCAGTGCTATATGGGTCCGGAGGACGCTCGTGGGAATATTCCTGATGAACCAATAAAAGGGGATCCTCTTGTGCATTACCCGTCAGATCAAGTGCCAGTATTTATTGGTCATTACTGGTTAGATGGTGATCCTGAGCCGCTGAGTGAAAACATCGTTTGCCTCGATTACTCAGTCGCCAAGCCAGGGGGGTCGTTAGTTGCTTACCAGTTTGATGGTGAGTCCGTGATCGATAGATCCCGGTTCGTATCAGTCCCAAGATTGAATTAATACACTCAATCTTGGAAAGCTGAAGTGTATTTCATAGAGGAGATAAACGATGTTTGGTTTTGGGAAAAAGAAGGAAGAAAAGCCTCATGTAGAAACAACTTGTTTCTACAGTGGGGAGGTCATTTGCGGTGACTATGACGTAAATGATCCTGACGACTATCCGTTTCATAATTTGTTCCCCCATGGCAAAGGAAAGATCACTTATATGTCGGAAGGTGGCGAAGTTGTTGAGGAGTATGAAGGTGATTTTGATGGAGGTGCTTATCACGGCCAGGGTAAGTTGATTCGTTTCGGAGAGGTGTTTGAAGGACGGTTTGTTGAAAATAAGTTTACTGGATAGAGTGTTGATCTCAGGCTAATCGCCAAAACTGTTTGGTTTTTTCACTGATCTTGTCGATGTGATCGCCGAGTTCACCAGCTATCCAATGCTTGAACCGATTGGCTTCGTCGTCGCTGCGTAACAGTCGTAGTGATTTGATCACTCGAGTAATTCGTAAGTGATTATGATTGTGAGAAAGCTTCCAGTATTTTTCGCTAGCGAGAAATTCTTTGTATCGATCAGTGCTCTTTTGCAAAGATACCTGCGCCTTTTCTGATTCCTTTACCCAAGTGATTTCTGGCTCTCTAATTACTGGCGCATTTGGCACGGCCATACTTTTTTCATTTAGAGGAAACAGCCACTGTATGAAATCATGCTCCTCTTCCCATGCATTATCGGACCAGTCCCATATTTCGGTGATCATTCGCTTTTGATGATCTCCAGATGTTTGCTCTAAGAAGTTAAGTACGTCGCTCAAAACTACATCCTTATTTCAGATAGCTTTAGAGTAACTGATTGGTGTCACTGAAATCATGTATAGGCGATGAACCTTTTTCGTAAAAAGCGCTCTAATCATTAAGCGAGCTGGTTAGGATGTTATGTCTTTTTATACTCAAGTTATTGCCTGTTGGGCTGCTTTTGGTGTTACGGCAGCATTAGTAGATCCACCAGAGAATCATTTGTCGCGTTTCGCTACGGTGCAAGACTTTCTTGAGTTCAAGAAGGATAGGCGTCTTATGTGGTGCAGAATGGAGCCTGAGTTGACGGAAAATGAGGAGTGGGTTCGCGATGTGCCAACTTGTTCCTTTGGCGGTTACTACCCCACAGAACCTGTGACTGAGTTATGACGCCTATTTGGTGGATTGCTTGGATATATATGTTTTGCAAGGCGCCTCAGTCAATCTTACTCATGACGCTACAATTCTTAGTTGCCATCGTGGCACTTAAAATGATTCGAGCCTATTTCGAACTTGTTGATTTCGGACTGAAGCGGATCACCAGATTGTCTCCTCCTAATATCTTTTCGAAAACTGTAAATTGACAATTTATATTAAGAGGCTATGCTTGAAGTTTACCGAATATGCGATTGGATGAGCTATGACTTCTAAACTAGGCGAGCGAATTAAAGAGTTACGTGAAGAGCACAAAGTAGGTGTCCGAGAGTTAGGGCGTCTAGTTGACGTGAGTGCTATGCATATCTCGAACATTGAAAAAGGGAAGTCTTCGGCAAGCGCCGAGATTATTCAGAAGATTGCTGATGCTCTAAAAGCTGATGCCGATGAGTTGCTCGCACTCGCAGATCAAATTGCCCCTGATGTTGCGGGTGTGATTAACAGCAACACTCAGGCAGTTCCTAGTTTCCTGCGTGCAGCAAAGGATTTATCCCCAGAACAATGGTCTGAGCTGATGAAGCAAGTTGAGAAGATGAAGGGCAAATAGCATGCTTCCTGATGCTGCCGTCGAGGACATCTTTAGCGATTTAATCGAAGAGGCAGCTGATCAATTGCTCGACCAGTATCGCGATTTTGCTGGTTCTCTTGATCTACCTGTTCCGGTTGAATCAATCGCCGAACACTTCCTTAAATATGATCTTGAAATTACAGATGAAGGGTTGTTTGCTGACCCCGGGTTCCTCGGTGGTATTTCATTTGAGACAAACACGATTTTTGTGAATGCATCCATTGAGGATCATGAAGGGAGATACACATTCACTATCGCTCACGAAATCGGACATCACGTCCTGCATAAAGAGCTATATGACGAGTTGATTTCCGATCGCTCTCAGATCTTATGTCGTGAAGAAAAGAAGAAGCCGCTGATTGAGAAGCAGGCAGATCGATTTGCCGCTTCCCTGATGATGCCCCGTCGAATGCTGGTAGACGAAGTTGAGAAGTATGGAAAGCCCACACCGAAAGCATTAGGTGATGCCCTACGACTGGCAAATCATCTCAATAAGGCATGCGGATTTCAGAACGTTTCAATATCTGCGCTCGTCAATCGGCTAAAAGATCTTGGGCTCGTTCATCAATCAATTCCTTATCAAACGGGAAAACGGTGGAAAGGAGTTCACCGAAGGCCCATTTGGAATATGATCATTAGAAAGTTCCGAAATTTTTTATCGGTATAGATTTATTATGCTTATCCGCCATATTCCTCATGCATCCACTCGGATTCCTGAAGATCTTCTTAAAACGTTTTTAGTTGATGAGCAGCATCTTCAAAATGAGCTACTGCGTTTAACCGACTGGTATACGGATGAGTTATTCGCTGATAGCGAAAGTGACGAGGTTATTTTCCCAGTATCCAGACTTGTCTGCGATCCAGAGCGGTTTCTTTCGGATTCTGAAGAGCCTGCGGCTGATGTTGGAATGGGAGTTTTCTACACGCATGGTTCAGCTAGGCAAATGATTCGGAATCCTGATGAAGCTTTACGTGACCGTCTTGTTGAACAGTATTACAGGCCCCACCACAGAATTTTGACAGAACTCGTGGAGGGTTATCTCAGTAGTCATGGA
>CAKZOI010000004.1 GCA_937136395.1 uncultured Opitutia bacterium
TCTTACAATAAGGTGGTAGGAACTAGCACCATCAATCATACCGAGCATGGACAAGGCACAATAACTCTTACATTAGCAAGTGTAGAGGAAGACAAAAAAGTGCCTAATTCGGCGGGATACACCCGATTAATGGAGGTATGGGTCGAATCTGGCACTTTAAGCCAGTCGAACGATCTTGTGGGCTCGCAGAAGGCAATCGTGATAGAGGCGTTCGGCGAAGTTCCAACGACTCCATCAAAGTTCAGCCTAGCTAGCAAGCAGGAGTCCAACTATGAGGGCTTTCAGACTAATAGGTTCACCTTCCTGAAAAACAATGTTCAGCTATCTCAAACTGAGGACAAAGTAGGTTCCCAGCTAGCTATATCTCAACAATGGTTTAACCCCAGTGCTGATAAAACTATCGCTGGTTACTCATTAGCTAGCCGAAATATATCCGACTTTGAGGGGATTGAAACCATTGAGTTTAGGTTTCTAAAGGACAACACGGAGTTGTCTCGCAGTGAGGATAAGGTAGGGTCACAGTTGGCAATTACTACGGAGGTCTTTAATCCTACCACTAATCCAGCAGAAGCTGGTTATTCTGTAGCACGAACTGAGGTATCGGACGTTGATGGTATTCCTACTAAGAGGTTCACTTTCCTCAAGCCGAGCATCTTGAGCGTGCGCACACCTAAGGTGGGCGGGCAACAGCAAGTGGTAGTATCTGCATTTGGCATGACGAGCGCAGAGGTTGGCAGCGACCTGAGTGAAGTGACAGCAAATCACAAACTGGTTAACCAATCTGATAGTGATTACGAAGGAATTAAAACGTCAAACTACACCTTCGAGGTAGACGATTTTGAGATACGCTCACAGACTGAGAATGGGCTACAGCTTGTTACTCAAACTGAGCTATCCACAACCAACTTTACAGACGGCACGATTGGCGCAGAAGGCGTAGGATCATACGTTGGACTATACCGCGCAGGCGAGGAAATAGACAACGGCAATACAATCAAACGCAAAGTGACACGATGGGCAGAGCCGGGGATATTGACCGCCTACATGGGATACAAGGAGGACGGACTTCTGCTTATCACGATAGAGAGCCAAGGACTTCCAGTAGTTCCAACTGCGCTAAATCCCTCTGTGAACCTCGACGATGCAAACTTTGATGAAGTGGTCGCCTTTCAGGGAGGAGCAGCAGCGCCATTATACCGTCGACGAACTAGAAATGCCGAAGGCTTTCGTATATACTTTCGATCCGTGTTGCTCGACAAGAACGGAGACCCGCTCGAGGACGGCACTGAGTTAATCAACAAGCAAGGATGGGAGCAGATGAGCTATCCTGGTATCGTCAACACAAACAGAGACGCTGGCATTGAAGCGATACCTGGTGCGCCTCGATGGGTGAAGGTTAATATTGTTGAGCGACTAACGACGAGCGGGAGCGTAGATCCTACGCCGCCATACTCAATTACAGCTGGAGCTTACGCATACATTTCATTTACGCCTGAATCTACCGGAATATCACAAACCATCTCGAGAGCATTTGGATCTCGCTACCTGTCAGGCTCTTCATTTGTAGGCTCTGGTGGAGACTTCTTAGGATCGCCAGTGACTTCTATTGCCACATCTGTTACTTCAACGCCATCAAAGGCCGATTGGTTAGCCAAGAGCGGAGTTCGACTCAGCTACAGCAACCCTACAGCATTCACAACAGACGAAGGAGTCACTTGGTATCGAGAACGAATTATCACGCTCGTTGGCGCATTCTCGGACTATGAAACAAGTGAGTAATGGAAATGGATGCCCTAGAACATCACAATGCCTTCCTTGGCGAGCTCGATGCCCAATTCAACGGGCCTGCTTTTAATTCGAACCCTCAACGTGACAGCGAGGATGGCACCGAGGATCTAAGCGTAGAGCCATCCGCAACTATCGGAGGCCAAGAGGACTTCGACTTCAAGCTCTTTGGTCTTGGAACTGACACCCTCACAGTTCGTCGCGGATACGCAAATACGACTCTCTGCAAATTGCTCGACGGAATTACCGACCTGTCAGCTGACACTAGCCTGAATGAACTAGCATTCACCGCTACGGGAACAACCGAGTATTGGCTTAAACTGACTTCGACTGGAGGAAATCTCGATGACGACTCCTCGACAAAGACGCTCGTAATTGTCGATGTAGATCCTGGCGCCGACACTGCTACTCAGACCTCGAAGCCTCTAGGCACTGTCATCGCAGACAGCGGAACGCTCACCACGGTAAACTCTCACCTCAAAGGTTCTTACAATGTGGACAGTTGCGGAACCTTACACTCATGGAACCTTTAAATGGCTGTAACCCTATTCAATTGTTGCACATGCCCTGAGCCTCCTGACTACGACGAGGAAGTGGATGGGCCATTGGCGCGGTATCGCTCTAAGTGCGGTTGCCCTACCGTTGCGCTTGCCCATGTAAGCAGTTACATGGAGGCGTCGATGGTTGGCTTTCCTGAGTTCTCGGGATTTGAAAGCAGCCCGATAAAATACTACCGGTCCAGCGCATACAGCGGAGAGTGTAAGGTCCGAAGCTCATCGCTCTATCGAACGATTTTTTCTGGTGCTAGGGTTTATGATATAGATGGAAACCTTATCCAAGACGATTACAGCGGCTTCAGTGTTGAGAAGTCTAGCTCCAGCTCTGGAGCGCCGTGTGTTGCTGCCACAAGTTGGAGTGGGGTTGCTTCTCAGGCATGCCACACGATTCTGTCTGGCATTACAAAAAGGTTAAGGAGGGAGATCTTTCAGTTTTCCGCATGGCATTGCTTGCCCACTTTAGCGGCCGATACAGGTGGAACCGTTTGCTCGGATACTGGCCTAGAAACCCTAAGTGTGGAAGATTTAGAAGTTGATGCTATTAATCGAGAAACACCTGTGGCTGGGAGCTCGGACACATCCGCATACGATTTGCGCACCACTTCAAAGTTTTTTACCTATCAGACTAGCACATACACTGCTACCGCTAACAACCTAGTCGTCGGAGTTGAGTATCAGGGGTGCGTGCGGATTCAGCGAAGACAGTCCTACAGTGGCACGCATCCACCAGGAGCAGACACTAACTGGTATGATGTAGAGCCAGACACGATCGCTGCCTTTAACGCCACTGACAAGACGATGGAAATTGCTACCGACGTGGCATTGCCGCTTGTTAGAGGATACCAATATAAAGTTGTCAGTGCTCACGTATGGCCTACGTCCGCTGGCTGCGACTGCCCAACAAGTTATGTAGCACCATGATAATCCGAAACCATAAACCAAAGCCATTGCAATTAACAAAGGAGCAAGTTGCTGGCTTGCAGCAGGATCAATCCAAGCCCATTGGTCTAGGAGATCGTGTCGAGCGCATTGCACAGCCCATAGCTAGGGTTATTGACAAGGTTGCTGGAACCAATATACAGGGGTGCGGGGCCTGCCAAAAGCGTAAAGAATGGCTCAATGGTATAACTTCATTTCAAAATAAAAGAAAACCTTAACACACATGATATAATATTACTATGGCTAACCCTTTTGAGACAAATATACTTGGACAAGTTCCAGACCAGAACCCAATAATGAACCCAGAGACACTAGCTGGACTAGGTCTTGGTGCTGGCTATGTCGCTAATCAGACTGGTGGTCAAGCATCTACATCGGGACGGCTTTCTTCATTTGCACAAAAAATCCTTCAGAGTGATGCTGCTCGGATGGGGCAAAGAAACCTGCCAAATTTGATTGGTCAGCCGCAAACAACAACTCCACGTTTAGTCGGCCCCTCAACTCCGCCACAATATACTGGCCCAACTCCAGGACGTATAACTCCTGGGACACAAGTTGTGCCAACTGGTCAAGCCCCAGCGGTTCGCTCAGTCGGTGGAGCACCAGCCATTCAGCCAGCCCAAGTTACCAGTGTCACTACAACCACTCCGACAAATAGGGGTGCATCGAGCTATGATTACCGAGTAAACACAACTCGGAATCCATACGGAACTGGAAGCAGATTTAGCAATTTGTTTAAGGGTCTTGTTAAGGGGGCAGTTGGGCCTGTAGGTTTTGTGACGACCCCAACAGAGATGGGTGATGGGACATTGGATGGTGCAAACAGGCGAGCAATAGAGCAAGGTAAACCAGCCCCATACCCAGAAGCACCTGGGTATATACCACAATACGAATTTCTCCCTAACGATCTAACAATTGCTGCCGCTGCTGCTGCCGCTGATGCTCCTCAACCGCAAGGTCGGACACCAGAAGAATACAGGATGTATCGTGCTGAGAATCCACTTCAAAAGCCTGAAGCTGCACCACGATTGTCTATAAGCAACTTTAAGGAGGTTCTTGGATCGCTGTTTGCCGAGAGTGTTAATCCGTCGGTCGAGCCTACGGGGCAAGTCCCGCTTAATGTAACTAAAGTAGCACAAGCAGAAGCAGGACAAGGAACCGTTCTGGCTGAACCTACTGCCCCTCAATTTACTATACCTAACCTACCACTCAATACACAGCCGATTGGTAGTCTAACATCGGATCAACTGACTGATTTGTTGAAAGTTACAGAGCAGCCACAACCATCAAGACTAGGCACAGTTACTCTGCCTACTGGTGAAGTTCGTAACGTAGAGGCTAGCTTTACTCTGCCTTCCGGCGAGGTTAGACAAATTATTGAAGGTCAAAGCATACCTCAAGCATTTGGTCGCCCTGATGATGGAATGAGAACATTCCAAGTTGATGGTGGACAAGTTTCAGTTCCTATGGATCAAGCGGTTCAGACCCTAGATCTAGGAGAAGCAGCACGAGCTAGAGAAGCACAGCAACGATTCCTTGCATCACCAGAGTCTGCTGAGATGAGTTCGCGTATGCTTAGGGCTTACTCTGATCCAATGGCTCAAGCCTCTGCTGCCCGTGAAGCTAGACTAGCTGCTCGCCCTGACTTTATGCAAGCACAGCCAACAGTTAGAAATGCTAGCGGTTCATCCTTAACAAAGGAGCAAGCTACTCGACTTTCTGGAGGCGACAAGGGTATTGCTCAACGTATAGCTGAACTTTCCAAGATGGGACGAGATCCGCTAACAGGAGAATTACCTAAGCAAAAGACTGAGCAGGAAAAACAACTTGAAGAGGCTCGATTGAAACTAATCGAAGCGCAAACAAAGGCAGCGCAGCGTAAAGAACCAGCACCTGATCCAGAGGCTGAACGAATCGAGCGCGAAACAGCCCAAGCTAGACTTAATTTGATTAATCAACAGGTCGAAGCGGCAGGGAAAAAGGACCCAGACAAATTAGCCAGAGTAACCGCTGAAGCTGATCGCTTAATTTCGGCTGAACCTCCGATTCTTCCAGCGGAGTCAAGACAAGCCTACATCTTGAGCCAGATGGGTATTGACGTAGATGAAATCCTTGGTTCCGGGCTAACACCTACTGCGCCAACCGGAGGTTCAAACGCCGCAGAACCAAAAGACCACAAGAGCGCAAATGATGCGGCTAAAGCTGCAGGTCAAGACACATACACATTCCAAGGTAAAAAATATAAAGTTCAATAATGGCTGAATTTACGCCAATACCAGTTGAAGAGGAAGATACCTTTGTTCCACAGCCAATTGATGAACCTATTGCTGGAGAAGATACCTTTGTTCCAATTGAAGCAACTGATGAAACTACTGCTGGCGACATAGCCAAGGGTTTAGCGGCTGAGGTTCTAATTGGCGAGGGTGCTAAATATGCAGGGGCTACTGCTGGTGCTGCTATTGGATCCGTTGTTCCTCTCGCAGGAACCGCCGTAGGTGCTACCATTGGATACGTTGGAGGTGCTTTGGCTGGCGGTGTCAGTGGCTCTATTGCTGCTCAGAGAATTGAAGGTCGTGATGAAATATCTTGGGGTAGAGTAGTTGCTGATACAGCCTTGAACTTGCTACCTGGGGGATTGGGCAAGGCAAGCAAGGGAACTAAGCTTCTCCCAAGGCTAGTCAAGGGAACAGGGATTCGAGCCGCAGAGGGTGCTACTATTGGTGTAGGCGGTGCTCAAATTGAGAAGGCGATTGATGAAGGAGAGTTTCTAACTCTCGATGAACTCACTACTGCTGCTACCGTTGGAGCTGGTCTAGGAGTTGGTCTTGGTGCTGCTGGAGAAATCCTAAAGAAGTCATACCCTAAGTTCGCAGGCAAGAGCGATTCATACTTGAACGCTGCCTATGAGAAGGGTGATCACGATGCTATTGCGGTAGCTGAAACCCTAGCTGGTGAAAAGGCTGAGGGTCGAGGAAATCGGTGGATGAAGATGCTTATGGCTAAGATCACTCCATCAACTATACTTGGTCGTAGGGGTAGCGAGGATGTATTTAGGTCAATCGATGAAGCCAAGGCCGCTCTGGATACTGGCTCTAGACTTCGCAAGGAAATACAGAGAGTTACTAAGGATTTTACCCAAGAGCAGAAGGATGCACTCGATGACTACGTCTTCGGCAGACGGGCGGATATACCACCGGAGGCTGCTGCCATCAAGGATCTAGTGGATCAAGGGCGCGATCAGATTGAGCGATACCAGCTTAAGCTAAAGGAGCTATACGAAAGTGGGTCTATTGATGTCAATGACTACGTGATGCAGAAGATCAACAAAAGCATCAACGAAAAGAATTACTTCACAAGAGATTACCAGTTTTACGACAACATGGACTACGTTCCTTCGGCTCAAGCAAGAGCAAAGCTGGAGGCTCGTCTTGCTAAGGACGGCATGAGTCCAGATGAGATTTCTGCATACCTAAGAGACCTTGAGTTGCAACGCCAGGGCGACACTAAGGTCAATATCCTAAGGGGAAGAAAACTGGACAACAGCCCTGAGCTTCGGGAATACCTTGGTGAATATACAGACCTAGGCGAGCGTATGTTCGGAACTATATCCGGGCTTGGTCGAGTCGTAGCTAGGAATCAAGCTGACAGACGACTAAGGGATTCTTTGCTGCAAACTGGTCAAGCTAGAGTTATGAGTCCAGAGCAGGCAAGGGCTGAGGGCTTTGAAGTATTAAGGGGATACGGGAAGAATGGCATCCAAACTGATGGCAGACGGGTAATACGTTCAGCCAAGAAAACTAGATACCAAGCACCGAATGGTAAAGTGTTTGACCTAGTGAAGGATGCTAGGAAGGCTGGCTTTACCGAGAAGCAGTTAAAGAAAATAACTACACCAGCAGAAACTACCCTAGTGGGGCGTGAGGCGGTCTACGTTAGTCCAGAGGTTAATCAAGCCATTAAGGAGTTTGCTAATACAAGGGCAGCAGAGTCTCCGAATATCGTAGCTAATACGCTGATGAAGGCACTATCCACTACAACTGCCGCTGCCAAGTTTGTTCGCGTTCCACTCAATGCTGCGTCATATCCAGTTCAATGGATTGGTGATGCTGTTATGGTTGCAGGGCAAGGCATGAACCCATTCAATAACTTACGAAAAGGACTAGGCATAGCCATCAATGAACTCAATGGGGCAGGTCTTCGCAATGGAAAGTTATCATTAAAAGAAGTCAATCGCCTAAAGGAACTTGGCATTGTAGACCAAGGTGTCATGGCTTCCGACATCCGGGATGGATTCAAGAACGGATTTCTCCCGAAGAAGGCGGGTCAAGTCACGGACTTCTTTGGCAAGCTCTATAATGTTTTTGATACCGCTCAACGCATATCGGTATTCGAGAACTACAAAGGCTTCCTGAAGAAGCATATACCTGCCCATCAGTTCTCCAAGCTTTCCAAGGAGCAGATTGAGGACATGGCTGCTGAGTTGACTAACTCAACCTACCAGAACTACGGACGTGTAAACAAAAACCTAAGGCAGCTTTCTCGTTACGGTATCCTAAATGAGTTCGCATCCTTTAACCTTGAGCAGGTGCGAACTGTATTTAATCAAGGTAGACTGAACGTGTCTATGATCGATGGGTCATTTGTTGGTGAAATGAAGCAGAGGTTCAATGTTGATATGGATTCATCTGCCATACGGAAAGAAGGGATCAAGAGGACCGCAGCACTATCATCTGTCCTAACTGCTGGATCGCTCGGTGTAACTCTAGCTAACAGAGAGGGCGGAACGGATGAAGATTCTGAAAAGTTCCTAAGAGATTATGTGCTAGCGGATTGGGAGAGAGACCAGTCTCTGCACATTACCCGTGACGGCAAGAAAATGTCTGTAGCGAATATGAGTTACCAAGTCCCTTCTGCTGAACTTACTTCAGTTCTGGGAGCCGCAATCCG
The DNA here is from genome assembly GCA_937136395.1 of uncultured Opitutia bacterium. Taxonomy (GTDB): domain Bacteria; phylum Verrucomicrobiota; class Verrucomicrobiia; order Opitutales; family Coraliomargaritaceae; genus JBPOFY01. The sequence goes on from CAKZOI010000004.1 coordinate 8,229, forward strand.
AGGGGACGACTTTCAGTCCGCCGCAGGAAATGCAATCGATTCTATGTGGGGTAAGTTCGGTGGTGACTTAACCATCAACCTCAAGAACATTGTGTCCGCCGTCCAGAATCGGAACGTAAAGACTGGTGATATTATTTCTGACGAACCAGGGGGGCTGTCCAGAAACTTGGATCTAGTGAAGTATTACTTCGCTGAGACCTTTACTCCCGGAACGGTCAGAGATCTTAAAAAACTTGACGAGAGATCCACAATGGAGAACACCCTTCGATACACGATGGGATACAGATCCAGAAAGGTGGACATCGATCAAGGCATAGGATACAAACTAAGGAATCTGAATGATAACTTTGAGAGCGTAAGGAATGGTTACAGGAGTGCTCTCTATAAGGGTGCTAGCGTAGACTCTGCTTACGAAGAGCAGAATGCTGTTTACAGAAAGAACGCTGAAATCATTACGGATTTCGTTGAGAAAGCCAGAGACTTCCACGCATCAAATCCGGATGCTGGATTGACCGATGAAAAACTCAATGCCCTAATGACAAAGGCTCGCATTCCTAAAGCTGTTAGAATGGCTGCTCTTGAGGGAGAGGTTGGCGATATGCCCATCTTCGTTGCCCAGGGAGCAAAGACTAAGGAAGATAAGTTGCGACAGTATGTAAATCTATCCGAGCGGATGTCCTACGACATGATGACAAAGATGATACAGAATGACTTCGATGATAAGAAGCTGAGTCGAAAAGATGTTCGGCGGATTATGTTGAGTCTTGAGTCCCGCAAGGTATTGCCGAGTAAGTAGGCATACGGAGGTTATATATAAAAAAGGCCAGCCGGTTTCCCGACTGACCTACCTTTATCACATATGACTGAATGTGCCCGATCCAGTTTCGGCAACTATCGGGCGTAGTTGTTAGAAGGGGAGAAAAGAGCAAAACCCCACCAAGGATACTGGTTCCTTTAAAAAATGTAGCAGCAAATTTAAGATTGTTTAAGTAGTGATCTGTATAAAGCTGTTCTATTTTTAGAATTATTGCAAGCTAAAATTTCAGATTTCTTTGCACCTAATTTTTGTAGTGCAAGCTTCTGACCTTCTGACGTTAGGTTGTTATTAAATCTCTTGCATAGCTGAGTAAGTCCGACCGGGTGCAGGATGCCTGTTTGCTTGGCATTGAGATAGGCTACAATGCCCTCTAGCATATCAACTAGACTGGTGACCTTCTTTCCTTTTGAAAGCCTCTTGTAGCGATTCTCAATAGCACCAAGGAATACGTTTGCTTCGGAGTCAATGACCCCTCGAATCTGACCAGTTTGGTGGTCATGGTCAACCACCCAGTTATCGGACTTAACCTTACTGATTGGGCAAACATCAGGAGTGTTTGATTCCCTGTAGTTCTTTATCTGATTCTGAGGTATGTATTCCATTAAATAAGTATATCAAGCTTGTGAAGTGCCATATATCTTAGGGCGCGAAAGCTTTTAATCCCTTTCAATTGCATCTTCTTAGACCACTTCTTGAACCAGCATTTGCCAGTTGTGGAGTCAACGCATACGGTTGTGATGGCAGGAAGGTAGTCAAGGTTAAACTTATTCTGAACCCACTGGGATTCAATTGCCAACTGCTCTAGATCCTTGTTGTAGGTCTTGGACTTGCCCTTGCACTCCCTGAACTTGTAGTCAAATAACTCCAACTTACCATCAACTGTAGCAATGAGGTCAATGGTTCCGGCACACTGGTCGCTATCGCAGGAGATAATGTATTCAGAAACATGAGGGACAATATCCATCTCATTGTATTTCTTGATTACCTCAGATATGATTGAGTCATAGGGGTCATCCCCGATCTCTTCATCGTTAGCCCAAGCCTCCATTCGGGCGTGTGCCCTTGTTCCAAAGTCAGAGGACTTAATCTTTTCTCCAGTCTCAAGGCAGGTCCTGTAGCCATATAGTCCAACCATTGCTTCGTCGAAATCACAGGAGGTGGGGTCTATATTAAATAGCTTTTCACTCTTCCATTTATCCATGAAAGGATTCGTAAAGAACGAGAGGATAGTAGTAACTGAAGGGTAAGCGAACTCAACCTTGCGAGCCTCTGCTGCTGTTTTAACGTCAGCAAGGAACTCTGGTCTTTCGCCTGGAATGCATTTGTAGAAGTGGTAGCTCATATTTATTTCAATCTTGGTTTTGTTGTTTTTGGTTAATGGCTCTTTGTCTTGCTCGCCATAAAGAGTATTGCCATCGACTTACATTGAAATCATCAATTACTGAGTCAATGGTGCAAGAATTATTTACAATGCGTTCGTGAACCTTGCGGCACTCCTTATCTTTTTGAGTGTATATTTTGGATTTAAATTCCTTAATATCCCACCCGTAGGTATAAGCGTGATTGGTTACTTTAAATGGAGCCAGCCCTCGCTTAATCGATGCATCCCGTAGGGACATCCCGTTCTCCTCGCAGTCCTTGCGAATCTGCTGTAATAGCTCGAACTTCTTTGGATCCATGTTGGTTTTCTTGCGAGTCGATTTAAGGGAGTGAATAGAGAAGTCGTCGAGTGCATCGCCAACTTTCATCATCAACTCAATCTTTTCTTTCATAGATTCTAGAAACGCAACGCAACTAGAAGACTTGGGTTCTACTTGATTCATATTAATTCTATAAAAACATTGGTTCAGCTACAGCGTATTTTTTACTGTAAACAACTCCGCAACCCACAATCGGTTTAGCGGAATACACTCTTCCGTAAGACATAGCCGGATGGTCGTGGTCAACACCGCACCCAACCTGCATACCGAATACACAATCTCCTTGGTTCGCGTGATATACTACACCGAACTGAGCGTGGAGGTGTCCCTGGACGAGTGATGTAAACTCAGCTACGGAGTTCTTGTGAGCAGCCATAGCACCACCCTTGCCCTTATCGCCATGCCTGTAGATGACTCCATTAATTTCTAGGTCAGTGAATCGTGGGTGAATGGTCCAGGTATCTACACCCCAGAGGGTTTTGAAATTCTTAAGCAAATGTTCCGGCAACCCTATTGTCTTGGCTTTCCGAGCGGGTAGTGCATCGTGGTTTCCGATCATGTATTCAAGCTTAGGGAACGCCTTGTATAGAATCTGAACCTGCTTTCGAGCGGCTTTAAATTCTTCCATAGCACCCGGCATACTGGAATCTTTTTCATGGTAATTTATGGAGTTCCAGTCAACAACATCGCCGATGTGAACTACCCGACCGCAGTCATGTTTCTTTTGGATCTTTTTCAAGAAAGGCACATAGCCCTTCAGCATACATGGAGCGTGTGTATCTCCGATTACTAATACTGGTTTACTCATAAATTGTTTAAAGTTGTTTTCTGAATTGATATAACAAGTTAGGATGCGTCAACGGCTACGCCGTGCGCACCTTCGATGTTAGATGATAGAAGATTTCTAGTTTTCTTGTTTATCCATTCCTGTCTTTCTTCATCTGACATTCCCTCCCCGCAT
>CAKZOI010000005.1 GCA_937136395.1 uncultured Opitutia bacterium
GCTCACGCATATCAGCATACCAGTCTGCGCGAAATAGCACACCACGCCCAGTATCCCTCACTTCTCCTTTGCGGTTTTCGAACCTGCAGAACTCACTCGAATAAAAAGTGAACACACTCAAATTTTGCCCATTGACAAACCTGAAACCATATCAACGTCCGAGGTGTGGCAGCGGCTACTGGGAGCGCACCTCCGAAACAGGGTTAAGTGTTGAAGTAAAGACGGTCATGGCAACTAGGAGCGAGTAGCCGCTTGTCCACCACCGTCTTGTTGTGCCTTGGGTGGTAGGAAGGCGCTCATTCCGTGGAGTTTGCCTTCGCGAAACTCGGAGTGATGCAGATGGGATCCGAAATCAATCTTGATCCACTTCCGAAACACACCAAGGAAATCGACCTCGCCCTCGGTCACTGACAGCCCTGACTCAGAAGCATAATCTCTAGCTGACGCTCGAGAGTCGAAAATCGGAACGCCGAGAGAATCGGGCTCGCATGGAGAAAATCCCTCATCCGCTTCGATGTAGAAGAAAAGCGTATTGAGAACCTGGTCTTCATCGAATCGCATCTGAACGCCTTCAGCCTTCGATGCCACCCAGTATTCGTCTGGCTGATTCTCGTGCAGGCGATCAAAGGAGTAAATCACATCGAGGTCGTCACACTCCAAAACGTCGATCACTTCGTCGCTCTTCAGATGCTTACCAAGGATATCGATGTATTTCATTTCTTGGCACAACGCTGAACTGACACACCCCGACTCGAAGCCAAAAGATCATGAATAACCACGAATCAACACCGAAGCCCTCACGCTCCAAACAACGGAGCGGTAAGGGGTTGTCTGTCCAGCGACTTGTTATGCCCATGCTTCGGCACCTTCTATGGCTGGCAATCTGTATCAGTGCTGTCGCTGCCCATTATCTATGGTTCGATATAGGCAAGCGCGGTATTCTTCAGGCTGGACTTGATGGGGTGTTCCTTACGGTCTCAACAATGGTAATCGTGTGGATACATGGGAAACTGATTTCTAGGCATAACGTCCAAGTCCTCTCACACCTGCCCGGGGGCGAGGCTTTGACTGTGGGTTGAAGGTTGAACGGTCATGGCGGATTGAACTCGCGGCGGGGCAGGTGTTGAGAGCGACGCCTTGTTCGCTTATTGATTTGGGTGAAAGCGGCTGAACCGGAAGACGCTGACGTCGGGACGGCGAGAATCGAGGGAAACACCTCGAATCTCCAACGTGTCGTCACTCAACGAGTATTCGCCAGATGCCGTGTCAAAGCTCGGAAGCTGGTTGCCACTGTCAACATCGAGGGAGATCCGCCGCCGATGTGCGTCCAAGGAGTAGGAGCCCCAGTAGTCCTTGTAGGTCTCGAACGGCTCATAGGTGACCGACATACCGCCCGCATGAAGGTGGAGCTCTCCGATCCGAGATTTCGTCTCGGTTATCTCCCGCCAGTAGCCATGTTCGGCACTAGAATGCGTGTATCCCTCGTATGGCTTGGGCAACCGCTCCGTGGAGCACCCCACAAGCAGGGCGATTCCGAGAAGAGGCATGATGGCAAGTCTCATTTTGGAGCGAACGCTGATGTGGAGGGGCGCCCAAGACCAGAAAATAAGACAGGTAAATTCTACGTCGAACACGAAAGATAAAAATGAACCAAATGACGCCGAGGGCGTCACTCTCCCACGCATTGTTCGGCTATTTCTTATGTTCGGCCCACCAGAGCTTGTCCGGATTCTTAAAGTAAGCTCCTTTCAGTGCCTGCAATTGACTTAAGAGAAGAAACCCATCCACATCCTTGAGAAAGCGATCAGCTTCTATTAATTCATCTTTGACAGTATAATCTTTGTTATAGAATATTGATCCGGGAGGATTAACATTGTACACTCTACGAATCAGCTTCTTCTTCCCTTGAACGAGAGTAATTGTGTTTAGGGGGCCGTCATCCGCAGCCTCTCCAATCGACTCTTTCTTTATTCGTTTTAATAAAACCTCAATAAACGCCACCGAATTCTTGGGATTGTTCATGGTCTGTGACCATCTCTTTTCCTTTGTCCGATCATGGAAGCTTATTGTTTTATTCTCTGTATTGGCGGTGAGAACAAAGCCTTTGTTCCAACCAGTCTTGTAATCCCACGTGAGAATGTCGCCACCAGCGCCACTTGACAATGCGAGGGCGAATAATATTGCAAATATAGCGTGTTTCATTTTTTGCCGAACGTTAAAGTGGTGGCACCCGCTACCGGGAGCGCCAGGCCGACTCAAGGTAAAGGGTTCTAATCATGGTTCAATCTCCAACTCACGGCGGGTAGCGGGTTGTCCACCCACGCCTTGTTCTCCGGTCTTTTTCTTCAGGTGGCGGGTTGAGTAGACTGAAACGATCCGGCAACCCTCCACATGATTATCGTCACCGTGATTCTTAGTCAGAAACTCATGGATAGTCTCAATCTGGTTAAGACTCGGAACCAAGGCATTCGGTGCAAGGGCGCGATTCACGATCTCAATATCATTGCCCCAATTGGTGAGAAGCGACACATCACAGTAGCCGTCAATAATGTCGTAACCGAGAAACCCCTCATCAGACTCGTCATGCTCCGAGTAGGAGAATCCCATCAAGCTGCCAGTCCCGATTCGGGAGTGCGCTTCGTGGGCGTATTCGAAATCTGTGAGGTAATCGATCATGAAGTTCTCGCACACTACATGATCCCAATCCTCGACCGATTCCGGCGTGAAAAGGCTCTTCCTGAGCATGCCGTCTAGCGAGTCGAACCGCTCGAATTGCATGCCGCGCCATTCAAGGTAGTTGATCCACGCCTCTCTGTCGGCCACTCCGAAATCCTCGACGATCGTGAATAGCATTTTTTGGAGAACAGTGTTTATTCGTAGCCCTTTTGAGAGCGATATCTGCTCAGGACTGGGTCCGCAGTCTGGCCTTTTTTCCTTCTGGATCAAGGGGAATTGACGGGAAAAGCGGTGATATCAGGGGGGCTGGTGCAGGAAGCGTCTCCTCTGGAGAATTCCACTGATATCACAGGTGGCCTGACTGGATTTTTTGGTCCGCTTAACATCAATAGTGTTCTTTTGAACATTTTTCACTTGCCTGTTCCCACCAATTTCTGGCAGATCTTGATCATGACCAAAAAACT
>CAKZOI010000006.1 GCA_937136395.1 uncultured Opitutia bacterium
CGATCCAGCCTTCCGCGAGGAGTGCATCGCGGAGCTCGTCTGCTTTGCCCCAGTCTTTGGCTTGCTTAGCGTCCCATCGTTGTTGCGCAAGGGCGATAATGGCTTCTGGAGCGTCGACGCTGGCCACTTCGGTTGTGAAGAGTTCCAAGCCGAGTGCGTAGAGCAAATTTCCGAAGGCTTTGAGCAGGGCGCGGGCACCTTCAGCATCGAGGGCAGCAGCGGGATTGGAGCCAATGACTCCGAAAATCGCCCCGAGGCAGGCGGCGGTGTTTAAGTTGTTTCGAAGGGCGTCCCAAGCTTTGGCAAGGCGTCCGAAGTCTTCGCAGGCATCTGCAGTGATATAGCTCGCGTTGAAATCTGTCGGGGATTCGCCCGTTTTCGTCAGAAGGGCCTCGGCAAATCGTTCGAGGCGGGTGAGGGCGCTTTGCGAGGCGTGGAGTCCGTCAAAAGTGAAGTTGAGCTGCTGGCGATAGCTGCCAGAGATCAAGGTATAACGGACCGCCATTGGCTGTATCCCTTTGCCGCGGAGGTCGTCTAAGGTGTACAGGTTGCCGAGACTTTTCGACATTTTGGCACCTTCAACCATCAAATGAGCGCTGTGAAACCAATGTTTGCAGAAGTCGTGTCCGTGCGCGCACTCTGACTGAGCAATTTCGTTTTCGTGGTGTGGAAAGCAAAGGTCGATGCCGCCGCCATGCAATTCGATGGTTTCACCGTCGAAGGCGCTGTCCACCATGGCTGAACATTCAAGGTGCCAGCCTGGACGACCCTCACCCCAAGGGCTGAGCCAGTAGTTATCGCCGTCCTCAGGCTTGCGTGATTTCCACAATGCAAAGTCGGTGATTGATTCGCGGTCATACTCGTCGGCGTCGTTGACTTCGCCTGCTGAGTTCTCGTTTTGAGTTTTGAGCTCGCGTTGCTTGAGCTTGGAGAGGCGACCGTAGTCTTCGAAAGAGCCGACTCGGAAATATACCGAACCATCTTCGGTTGCGTAAGCATGCCCTTTCTCGACGAGTTTTTCGACGAGTGCGATTTGCTGTGGAATGTGTGCCACGGCGCTGGGCTCGATGCTTGGTGCGAGCATATTGAGCGCTTCGCAGTCGGCGTGGAATTTATTTGTCCACTTTGCGGTAAAATCCGTGAGGGACATCCCTTCGGCCATGGATTGGCGAATGGTTTTATCGTCCAAGTCCGTGATATTGCGGACGTGTTTGACCTCGGTGCCGTCGACTTCAAGGACGCGGCGGAGTGTATCTTGGATCAAAAAGGTGCGGAAGTTGCCGATGTGAGCGGGTCCATAGACAGTCGGGCCACAGCAGTAAAAACGCAGTGGCTGGCCGCTTTCAGTGCTGAGCGGTTGGACGGATCGGCTGAGAGTGTCGTATAATTGAACGGACATGCTGCCACCTATGGCAGAGTGTAAATGAAAGTGAAGGTGAAAAAGACTTTATAGATAAAAGGGTTTAGTCGTTCAGGCTAAGGCTTGAAGCATGTTAAAGTGTGATGATGTCGAAATGGTCCGGTTGAGGGTTCGAGGCTTGGCTCCATGGCAAACTTTCACCTTCACTTTTACTTTCACTCTGTCATCCATTACAGCCATGTCAGATAGTTATCGTTTAGATCTCACACGTCGCCCGCGTCGCATGCGCCGCACTAGTGCTTTGCGTGAATTGGCCAATGAAACTGCGGTGCTGCCTCAACATTTGATTCAACCCGTGTTTGTGATTGATGGCGAGGGCTCTGCGGAGCCGATTGAATCAATGCCAGGCATTGAGCGTTTGACGATCCCTTTGTTGATTGAGGAGTGCCAGAAGCTACTGAAGCTAGGGATTTCAGCAGTGGCACTTTTCCCCAAGTTGGATGCTCAGTGTAAGAGTGACGACGGTCGTGAAGCGACGAATCCAGGCACTTTGGTGTTACGGGCGATTCGTGCGATTAAGCAGGAGATTCCAGGAATGGCTGTGATCACTGACTTAGCGTTAGACCCGTATACAACGCACGGGCATGATGGTTTGCTAGATCTTTCAACAGGAGACCTAGCGAATGATGCCACCGTGGAGGTGCTCGCCGAGATGGCTGTGCTCGCTGCAGAAGCGGGTGCTGATCTTGTAGCGCCGTCAGATATGATGGATGGGCGAGTCGGCGCGATCCGAGAGGCTTTGGATGGCAATGGCCATGAGTTGACCGGTATTATGGCGTATTCGGCGAAGTTTGCATCGGCGTTCTATGGTCCGTTTCGAGATGCGGTTGGCAGTTCGGCGAGCGCTGGGACGAAGAGTTTGGATAAACGGACCTATCAGTTAAACCCTGCGAATCGCCGCGAGGCGTTGATGGAGATCGCACTGGACGAGGAGGAAGGCGCGGACATCCTCATGGTGAAGCCTGCGGGGCCGTATTTGGATATCATACGAGAGGTTCGCGAGGAGACGGAGCTTCCATTGGCGGCCTATCAAGTCTCAGGAGAATACGCCCAAATCATGGCTGCTGCTCAAAATGGCTGGTTGGATTTGGAAAAGTGCCGTGATGAGTCCTTGTTGGCAATACGCCGTGCGGGTGCAGATATGGTTTTAACGTATTTTGCCAAAGAATACGCGAAAAGCTTGGTTTAGTTTACCGGCGCGCTTTGTGTTTTTCGGCAAATTGCCGACGTCTTGCCAGTTCTCGCATATCCACTGCAGGGTCGTCATCTTCGAAAATTTCTTGGCCAATAATATGCTCAATCACGTCTTCCATTGTGATGACGCCAGACATCGAGCCGAATTCGTCAACCGCAAGTGCTAGTTGTTGTCTCGATTTTAAGAAAGTTTGCAGGGCATCGGATGCTGCCGCGTTATCTGGAACGAAGATTGCCTCGCCTGCGAGATCGGCGATGCGGATATGATCTTCATCTTTCGCTTTAGCGCTGAGTAGGTCGCGCCTGCGGACGATACCAGTGATATTATCTATTTGGTCATGATAGATGGGAATGCGAGCAAATGGCACATCGCTTGTCTTCTCGAAAAACGAGCCAATGGTTTCTTCTCCATCGATAGCATACACGACGGTGCGAGGGGTCATGATACCATTGACAAGTAATTCATCTAAACTGAGCGCATTGTTGATCATGTCTCGCTCGTTTGTCGTGAGTGTTCCCTCTTTAGCGCTTTTTTCGGCGAGCAGTAAGATCTCCTCGTCACCATCTGCCACTGTATTTGTTGGGCGTAATAGGAATTTGACTAAAAAGCTAACAACCGAAGAGATCGGTTTCATTACTGCGCAGAGCCAGCAGAGTGGGAACACCAGTATTGGCTGAAGTGCGGGCCGATAAAGCACACCCATATTTTTAGGGATGATTTCGGAGAAAAATAAAATCGCGAGTGCCATAGCGCTGGAGATCTTGAGAAGTATATTGGCGTCTTCTGGCCAGATTTTGACCGCAAGGCCACCGACCATGGTCGCCCCAAGCGTATTTGCGATGGTATTTAAGCTCAGGATTGCCGAACTGGTTTCTTCGAGTTCTACCTTGTATTTTTCAAGCATGGCTCCGCGCTTTGAGTGCGCTTTCTTTAATCCTTCGATTTCGGCCGTGGTCGTGCTGAGAATCATGGCTTCTAAGATCGAGCAGAGTGCGGATATACCGATGGTAAATGCTATGGCTATGATAAATGCAGGGATCATTACAAGGGTGTTGGTCGAGGGCCTCCACAGAGTCGGGGCAGAATGTTAGACGAGCAACACTTTGCTTAGTTGAGGAAACACGATAGCGTATTCAAGATATTTCACGTATTAATTTAGGCTGAAAAAGGTGGTAATCTTCGTCACCTAAAGTCTTGACCGTAGCGATACGTAGAAACTACTGTGATATGAAATCTAATCTTCTAATATAGAATATTGTATGAAAATCAAAACACTACTTCCCCTTTCTTGCGTATTTTTAGCGCTTATTTCACTATTTGCAGGTTGTGCATCGTTTAAGCGTGGTGTTCCGCAAGAAGTGATCATTCTTTCTTTTCCGAATGAAGCGAGTGTTTACATAAATGGGGAAGCTACGGGGATCACTCCAATGGTTGTGAAATTACCACGTAAAGTGACTCACGAAGTCCGCTTAGAGAAGCAGGGTTACAATTCTGCAGTGAAATACTTTGTTCCTGTTCCTAATGAGAAGAGTAAGAACTTTATTCGATTTGGCCTTTCTCAAGATCTCGGTTATTATGTCGATCTAGAGCCAGGCACGATGCAGGCCGAGTTGAAGAGTGGCCTTGTGCCTAATTCAACGGGTGCAGATCCGTTTGAGAAAATGGCTCAGCAAGCTCTCGAAGCCGACCGCCAACTTGAAGCAGGAGAGATCACTCCGCTTGAGCATAAGGTGATAATCGAGCAAATTATCGAGTTCTTCGAGCAAAGTATCTAGCTAATTGCTTGATTTGTAGCAATTCGCCCGAATTGATGTAAGCTCATGAGCGAATTACCTAAAGATCTTCTATATACTAAGGATCACGAGTGGCTAAAGCTGCACGATGATGGCACCGCAACTGTGGGTATCACCCACTATGCTCAAGAGAGTCTCGGTGACATTACTTTTGTCGAGTTCCCCGAAGTCGGCGACACGGTTGACGCTGGAGAAACATTTGGAGTCGTCGAGTCTGTGAAGGCAGCTTCCGATCTATATATGCCAGTCGACGCGGAAGTCCTTGAGATAAACGAAGAGGCTGATTCGGCTCCAGAATTACTCAATCAAGATGCCTTTGGAGCAGGGTGGTTACTTAAGCTCAAGGTGCTAGACGACTCACAACTCGCAGGTTTATTGAGGCCTGAGGCTTATAACGAATTGATTTAGTGAGTTGCCTATGAGCAGCGACAGTCGCTCGCAGCAAAATCTGTAAGAAACTGGATATGCCACCACAAGAGAATTTGTCAGCACCATGGTCGGTTGCTGAAGCTGCCAACTATTATGGCTTCAAACGCTGGGGCGGCGGACATTTTTCGGTTGATGAGGATGGCTATGTATTGGTGCACCCAGAAGCCGACCAACGTGCGATTCGCTTACACGATATCGTTGAAGAAGCTAAGGGTAAGGGCCTTTCGCTGCCGTTAACGATTCGCATACAAGATCTGTTGCGCACTCGTGTTGTTCAGCTCAATCGCATATTCGACCAAGCAATCATAGATGAGGGCTATCAAGGGCGTTACCGCGGAGTCTTTCCGATTAAGGTCAATCAGTTGCGTGAAGTGGTCGAAGAGATTCAAGACGCTGGTAAGTCCTATAATTATGGTCTAGAATGCGGAAGTAAGCCGGAGCTGATGATCGCCTTGGCGATGCACAAAAATATGCAATCGTTGATCATTTGTAACGGTTACAAGGACGATGAGTTTATTCGTCTTGCTCTAAATGGGCGACGAATTGGTAAAGAGATTTATTTGGTTATTGAGCAGCTCAGCGAGGTGCAACGTATTATCCACATCTCTAAACAAGTTGGAGTGACGCCGCTCATCGGTTTCCGTATAAAACTGTCTACTGCGGGAGAGGGAAAGTGGGCCAGTTCTGCGGGTGAAGATGCGAAGTTTGGGCTCACGAGCCCAGAGATTATTGAGGCGATACGCCGGCTCAAGCGAGCGGGGTTAACTGATTCTGTTAGGCTTGTGCACTTCCATATTGGTTCTCAGGTGCCCAATATTCAGACCATCAAAAAGGCCGCAGTTGAAGCCTCGCGGTTCTTTTGTGAGTTGCATAAGCTGGGTCTGCCGATGCAAATCATTGATGTCGGCGGTGGTCTAGGCATCGACTACGATGGTTCGAGGAGTAATTACGAAAGCTCGATGAATTATACGATGCGTGAGTATGCACGGGATGTGGTATATCATATTAAGAGCATTTGCGAAGCAGCGGATGTGCCCGTTCCCGATATTGTTACCGAAAGTGGCCGAGCTATTGTTGCGCCGCATTCGATCTTGATTACCGAAGTGTGCGATACGATTTCAAAGACATCCGTTGGCCCTAAGAAACCGACTAAAAAGCGTAATCCATTGCTGCGCGATTTAGATGCGATTCTTGCAAACGAGCACGGCTCTTCATCGCTAGAGCGTTACCACGATGCTCAGCAGAAGAAGGAGGAGGCGCATAATCTCTTCAATCTAGGATATTTAAAGCTTACTGAGCGTGCAGAGGCGGATGCGATATACTGGCAAATATGTAAGCAGCTCGCCGCCTTGACTAAGGGCGACTCATACATTCCAGAGGATTTAGAGTCATTGCCGCAAATGATGGCAGAGCAATACGTTTGTAACTTTTCAGTGTTTCAGTCGCTGATTGATCATTGGGCCTGCGATCAATTATTCCCAATCGCCCCCTTGCAGCGCCTCAATGAATCGCCAGATGTGGATGCCACCTTGGTCGACATTACTTGTGACAGTGAGGGTAAAGTATCGAAGTTCACCGATGTGGAAGATGTGCGCAGCACCTTGCGCCTGCATGCGATTAAGCCTAAAGAGCCATACTATCTAGGGATCTTTCTGGTGGGTGCCTATCAGGATATCATGGGTGATTTGCACAATCTCTTTGGTCGTGTGAATGAAGTGCATGTCTTTCTCGAAGACGACGAAGATGATGGTTTTTATATTGAAGACAGTATTCATGGTTTCACTACAAACGATGTCTTAGGGTTCACTCAATACGATGGGCATATGATGACTCGTATGCTGAAGAAACAAATCGATGCAGCAACTAAGGCCGATTTGATTAAGCCGCGTGAAGGCACTCGTATGCTGGATGAGTATGTCGAGATATTGCGTGGTTCGACTTACTTGAAGACTACGTAGCGTTCTCTTCTTTGGGCAGCGTCGGAATTTTTTCGATGGCTTTGGTGTCGGGAAGCGGTTCGAGCGAGGAGCTGTCGAGATCTTCGAATTTCTTGGCGGTAACGAGTAGGCGACTTTCGACCGAACTAATCGCTTTGTTATAGTGTCCAACGGATTGATCGAGGCTTTTGCCGAGCTTAGCGAAGTGTCCAGCGACGACGCCTATCCTCTCGTAGAGTTCTTTGCCGAGCTTGGCAATCTCCTTAGCTTCGCGGGCGATGGCTTCTTGCTGCCAGCCGTAGGCGATGGCTTTTAGGAGTGCGATGAGCGTGGTCGGTGTCGCGATGATGACTTGGTTCTCGACACCTTGCTCAATGAGTAGAGGGTCTTGTTCGAGGGCGGCACTGAAAATCGTTTCATTGGGAATGAAGAGCACCACGAACTCGGGTGCGTTGTCGAATTGGTTCCAGTAGGCCTTAGCGGAGAGTCCTTTAATGTGCTCACGCACATGACGGGCGTGGGCTTTCATGCGCTCGGTTTGCACCTCAGGGTTGTCGGATTCAAGCGCATCGAGGTAAGCGGCAAGTGGCACTTTGGAGTCGACCACGACTTGGCGTCCATTGGGCAAGTGGATCAACATATCAGGGCGCTGACGTTGCCCGTCGTCGGTATCGACTGAGGCTTGCTCTTGGAAGTCAACACGGTTCAGCATGCCAGCCATTTCGACGGTGCGGCGCAATTGCATCTCGCCCCATTGGCCTCGGACTTGAGGCGCGCGGAGAGCTTGCACGAGACTACCCGTGGTTTTGCTGAGTTGATTTTGGGAACTGACTAGACTCTCTAGCTGTTGTTTCAAGCTGGCGTCAGTCGCGGCGCGGCGCTCTTCAATTTTGCCAACGCGCTCGTTGAAAATTTTGAGTGCCTCACCGACAGGTTCGACCGTCTTGTTAATTGCTTGCTGGCGCTTCTCCAGATCTCCTTTCGCCCCTTCTTGATACTTTTCTAGGTTCTCTTTCGCCAGCTTTAGGAACGATTCGTTGTTTTTGGAGAGCGCTTCGGAAGAGAGTGCAGCAAAGCTTTCTTGCAGTTTGGTTTTAGCCTCTTCAAGTAACGTGAGTTTTTCGTTGGCAGCTTGGAGCTCTGCCTCGCGCTGTGCTTCGAGGCGCGCAAGTGTTTCGCGAGCTTCAGCGCATTGCGTGCGCAGAGTATCGCGTTCAGTTTCGATATCGGCTGCCGTTTGCTGTCGACCTTTGTGTGCTTTGTTCAGGACAAAGAAAACGAGTCCGCCTCCAAGTATGACTCCGACGGTTACACTGATTAAAATCTCCATGAGGCAATTGAGCACAATTTCTCGAAACTGGCAATGGTGGACTTGACGGACGATGAACACTGTGCACTGCTGATGCTTGATGTATTATCCTTATCAGCACAACCAGAGTATGACCCCGTGGTTTTCGGGGTTTATGGCTGTGTTGGTATTGCTCCTGTCTTTTGCTTCAGTGAGTCCTGCGTTACACCATGCGCTGCATGCTGACGAGAACAGCGAACACCAGTGCGTCGGTCACCATCATCATGATGAAGCGCCTGCCCAAGAAGAGGGTGCTCATATTTGTGCGGTAACGATTCTAGATATGGGTGCGACGGCTCCACTTTCAATCTCTGCGCTGTTACGTCTTGATGAGGTGTTGGATGAAGTGTCGATTGAGGCGCAGAGTATTTGGTGTGGTCAAGCGCCACTCCAGTTAAGTGCGCGAGCGCCTCCGATTGTAAAAATTGTTTAGTCACCTAAGCATCCGCGTGAGGCGGTTGTTTGAAACAATTTTTTACAGTCAAAATAATGAATAACTTTTTAATTAAGAGCAGCGCCATCGTTGGTGCTGCAATTCTTATATCCAATCTCCACGCGGACGAGGAAGGTCCAGTTTATCAGCTCGAAAACTACCTTGTGTCAGTCGGGCCCATCGCTCGTCCACTGAGTGATTATGCGAGCCCGGTAACCTCGCTCGATGGTGATGCTATACAACGTTCTAATGCTGGCACGTTGGGACAGCTTCTCGAGGGTCAACCAGGTGTCGCATCCACAAGTTTTGGCGGCGGTGCCAGTCGCCCAATCATTCGCGGTTTTGATGGACCGCGTGTGCGGATCCTTGAGTCGGGTCTTGGCTCGCAAGATGTATCTGAAACCAGTCCAGATCATGCGGTCGCTGTCGAACCACTGCTCATTGATCGTGTAGAGGTTCTACGTGGTCCTTCGACTCTGCTCTATGGTAGTTCGGCTATTGATGGGGTCGTGAATGTGATGGGTAAGGAGATCCCCCGCCAGCCAGTCGACCCCAAGGGGTATGAGGGTGCCCTTGAATCACGCTACGATACTGTGTCCGATGGAGAGACCTATCTTGGCTATGGAACTGTCGGAGGTGAGAACTGGGCGCTTCGCGTCACAGGTTTGAGCCGTGAGTCCGACAACTATGAGATCCCAGGCGATGCCGAGATTCACCATGATGATGGGCATGAAGAAGAGTCAGGTGATAAGCTGAGCGATAGTTTCGTTGAGAATGATTATGTCTCCATTGGTGGCACTTGGTTCTTTGGTGAGCAAAACTTATTGGTGCGTCGTTCTCCGTCCTTGAATCTTACTACGGGGTGTCAGGGCATATGCATCACGAGGAAGCGCATGATGAAAAAGAGGGGGAAGAGGAGGAACATCATGAAGCGCACAGCGAGGGTGGTGTAGCGATCGATCTTGAGCGTCAGCGTTTTGATCTTGAGCTCGCACTCTTTGATGTGACCGACTGGATTGAAGCGGCCCGTGTGCGTTTCGCTTATACCGATTATGAGCATTCAGAGCTCGAGTTTGGTGAAGAGGAGACCCATGAAGAGTGGGCGGAAGCGGAAATGCATGGTCACGAGCCGACAAGCTTCAGTCGTGAGAGCTGGGAGTTGCGTGCGGAGGCCTCTCATGGAGACTTAGGCTTCATCGATGAAGGACTTTTGGGCATCAACATATCCGATAAGGACTTCGAAGTTGAGGGTGAGGAAGGTGCAGCCTTTGGTCCTGCAACGAATACACGTAGCCAAGCAATCTTCGTTTCAGAGCACGTTCACCAAGGCGACTGGCATTATGAATTTGGAGGTCGCGTTGAAGCTCAGCAGATCAATGTCGAAGGCACTGCGTCCGATTATAGTGATGTGGCGCTTAGTCTCGCGGCTGGTATCATCTATAATATTGATGAGTGAAATTCATTGGCATTGTCAATTCAGCGCTCTGAGCGTCATCCTGTTTCTTCCGAGCTTTATGCGAATGGGGAGCACCTCGCCACACGTCAATTTGAAGTGGGCGATGACGACCTTGGATTGGAAACTGCTTATGGCTTAGACTTGAGTTATCGTCATCGGAGTGAACGTTGGGAATCCTCAGTGTCGGTCTTCTATGTCTATTTTGATGATTATATTCTTGCTGAAGCAGCGGGTGATGAGATCAGCGATTTGCCTGTTTATGCTTACGGTACGGTAGATACCACATTTTGGGGGCTTGAAGCTGAACTGGAGCACTTGCTTATCGATGAAAACGGATTCAAGGTTCGTGTTGCGATACTCGGCGATTTTGTGAACGCAGAAAATCGTGACACTGGTGATCATCTTCCGTGTATTCCACCGGTGCGTATTGGAGGTAAGCTACGTGTCGGCTATGGTGACTGGGATGCAGGGTTGCTCGTTCGTCATGCTTTCTCGCAAAATGACACAAATCCACTTGAAACAGATACCGACAGTTATACTGAGCTTAAACTCGATCTTGGGTATACCTTCGAATTGGGCAATGGTGTCGATTTAACCGTATTTGCACGTGCAGAGAACCTGCTCGACGAGGAGATTCGCCATCATACATCATTTTTAAAGGATCTGGCTCCACTCCCTGGGCGCAACTTTACTCTGGGTGCGCGTTTAGAGTTTTAAACACCAAGTTCAAATTGAATACTTCACACAAGGCGGGGCCATTAGTAGGCCTCGCCTTTTTAATATGCGATTGATTATGGCATTAATGTGATCACCATTTGGAGCTGTGTCTGTTACCAATATCGATCCAGAAATTATACGTCTGCTGAAGGGGAGCGGAGCGCGCATGACTCAGAAGCGCCAACGGATTCTTGAGGCGTTAAGCAGCTTCGATCGTCCCGCTACTGCCGAAGAGGTTCGTGAACGTGCAGGGCTGGCCCCAAGTGATCTGGTCACAGTGTATCGGAATTTAGAGGCGTTTCAAAAGGTTCAAATTCTACAACGTCTACCACTTGAAAATGGAACACATCTCTTTGAACTGACTGCCCCTGGAGAGCATTATCATCATCTGATCTGTCGTCATTGTCACAAAGCAGAGCGATTGGATGTATGTCTTTCCAAAAGCATGGAAGCAAAAGCAAAAGCAAAGGGCTTCTCGCAAATCTCACATTTATTGGAGGTTTACGGAGTCTGTGAAGATTGCCGGGCGTAAGAACTAATGTTTGTGCTGACAGCGAGCATTGCGGCAGAGGCGATAATTGCGTATGTGTCCGCATGCTAAGAACAAGCCCCCAAGGACATTGATCCACGCGCCAGCATGTAGGGACGCTTCAGTGATACTGCCAGTGCAGTGTGCACAAACAGTCGAGCAGGAATCGACGCTACTTTGCTGGGCAAATTGTGTTCGTTCGTGGATGACCGCTAGAATCAAAATGCTTAGGCCCATAAAACTGAAGATCGCCACCAGCTTATCCTTATGTTTTCGGCAGCCCATGAAAATAGCCATACCAGTTGTCGGGAAGACCAGAAAGAGCATCCACAAGTGGAAATCCTTATGCACAAAAAAGGAAGTCGCAAATATCGGTAGTAGCACGATCAAGACAGGCATGAGTAAGCAGTGAACTGCGCAAACTGCCGCCATGCTGATTGCGATTTTATCGAGCCAAGCTCGTTTGTGGCATTCTGTATGTGTATGTATCATTTGATTAAGTAGCTATTATTGAAAGAGACTTTCAATAAGATCAACCTAGATTCTCAGATTTTTTGAGACCTTCTGGGTGCGTCGTAACGGAAGTAAGCTCTCGTTTCGGAGTTCATACTATTCTATTGCATCCACATTTCTTCTTACTTTGATGAAGCACTTATGAGTGATGCTGATCTAGGACCTACTGGCGAAATTTGTTTCGATTTACCTTCACCTTATGAGCCGCATCCATGCGGACTGTTACACCTGCCGCGTTTCATTGCGAAATGTCGCAAGCATCTTGCGGGAGATTTGCCGAAGTCGTATCAGAAAAATTTCTGCCGCGGCTTTGATCGATTTTTGTCGATGCACTTAGGTGTGGACCCGAAGCAGCTCTTAGAGGCGGTTGAGGAGGCAGGCGACGATGAGATCGAGCTGGATCGTTTGCTTGGAGAGTTTTTTCCTGAGGATTTGAAGATAGTGGAATGGAACCGAGAAGTGACTCATAAGGGGCAGACGGTTGCGGGACGTGAATTCCTCGCCGAGTCGCTCACGAATATGGGCACGCCAGAGATGATCGGCAAGATTGATTCAGTCATGGACATGATAGATTTTGACGAAGGGCGTATTCCTGGATTTTCCGATGAGCGCCGCCGTGAGTGGGAAGCTGCTCAAGCCTAGTCGATATGAAAAAGCCCCTCGGTCCGGAGACCGAAGGGCATTACCTTTAAGAAACAACGTGGGTGAAATCAGTTGTTCGCGCCTTGTGAGCTGAAGAACTCTTGGAGAACCTCCATTTTCTTTTGTTCAATACGCTCTTCGTGGACTTCCTCCTTGGAGCGTTGGCGTTCGTTTTCCGTCATGATGCGACGCATTTTGTGGATCGCGATGTTCTGTATCTGGCGGACGCGCTCGCGCGTGATTTCAAATTTTTCTCCGACCTCTTCGAGTGTGAGTGGGCGGCTGCCATCCAGTCCGAAACGGAGTTGAATAATTTCTCCTTCGCGCTCATCGAGTAAGCCGATTACGGAAGTGATATCATTGCTGATGGACTTGCCTTCGAGGTTTTCGAGAGGTGTGGCTTGGTTCTCGTCGCTGACGAGTTCACCGAAACTGGTATCGCCGTCTTCACCAACTGGAGCGTCGAGAGACGCAGGGCGCACGCTGACGGACTTTAGGTGGGCAATCTTATTGACCGGAATGCCCATGGTGTAGCCGATTTCTTCGTCGGTTGGCTCGCGGTCGAGTTCGTCTGCGAGTTGAGCAGTGACCTTGCGGATCTTGGCAATCTTATCGACGAGGTGCACGGGCAGGCGAATCGTTTTACTTTGATTGGCTAGTGCGCGCTTGATGGATTGTTTGATCCACCAAGCTGCGTAAGTGCTCAGCTTGCCTCCTTTGGAGGGATCAAAGCGCTCCACGGCTTTCACCAGACCTATGTTACCTTCGCTGATAAGATCAAGAAGTGGTAGACCGAAATTGTTGTAATCGTGTGCAATCTTCACGACCAAACGAAGATTCGCAGAAATCATGTGGTCGCGTGCGGCCTTGTCGCCTTTTTTGATACGTGCGGCGAGTTGAATTTCCTCTTTGGCAGTTAGCAGAGGTGTCTTTGCCATCTCTTGCATGTAGGTGCGCATTACGTTTCGATCCGCTGAGGGGAGCTCGCGCACATCTGTTACCGTTTCAGCACCTTCTGACTGAGAACGTGGGACACGTGAGCCCTTTGGCTCTTGTGGACGGCGGTGGTTTATTTTCTTTGCGGCCTGTGTCATGATTGATTCTTCGATTTGAAGGGCTGATGTGCTTTCCATTGTGAGTAGTGACACGGAAAAATATTCCATGTTTCATACACAATTATCGAAGTAATCGTGGCAGCCTTACGAAAGATTCAGAAAATCTTAGTATTCGAACATTTTCTCGGCCAATGCGACCGCTTTTAACATTCCTTTAGCTTTGTTGATGGTCTCCATGAATTCGTTTTCTGGGACCGAGTCGGCGACTATGCCAGCGCCGGACTGTATGTAGATTTTGCCATCTTTGACGACTGCGGTGCGGATCCCGATGCAGGAATCGTGGTTACCGCCAAATCCGAAATAGCCCAAAGCACCTCCATAAACGCCCCGTTGGCTCTGTTCGAGTTCGGCAATGATCTGAAGTGCACGGACTTTAGGTGCTCCGCTGAGTGTGCCAGCGGGGAAAGTGGCCCGCATGAGATCGTATGCGGTCTTGCCCTTAGCAATTGTTCCCACGACTTGTGAGACAATGTGCATAACATGTGAATAACGCTCAATCGTCATGTAGTCGGGCACCGAAATGGAGCCATACTCACACACGCGGCCGATATCGTTGCGTGCTAGGTCAACAAGCATGAGGTGTTCGGCCTTTTCCTTCTCATCCGCTAGCAAATCTTCTTCCAGGGCGAGGTCTTCGGCCTCCGTTTTACCGCGGTGGCGGGTGCCGGCAATCGGGCGAATCTCTACCTTGCCATCCGTGAGGCGAACATGCACCTCAGGAGAGGCTCCGACGACTGAAAACTCGGCATCCTCCATTAGGAACATGTAGGGCGATGGGTTTACGGTGCGCAAGGCGCGATAGAGGTCGATTGGCGCAGGCTTGAATTCCTTTTCAAAGCGTTGCGATAGAACGGTTTGTATGACATCTCCCGCGCGGACATACTCCTTGACGCTATCGACAGCCGCTTCAAATCGTTCTTTGGTGAAATTGCCTGCCGGAACGGTGATTTCACCAGGTTCGCTGATCGGGCGGTGAGCGAATGGGAGTGGCTGGTCCAACTGGTCGCAAATACGTTCGATTTCGCTAACTGCTAGGTTGTATGCAGCCTCTGAATTTCCGTCCTCTGAATGAGCATGCACGCATATGCGAAGAACTTGTCGCACATGGTCAAAAATGAGGACCGAATCGGTGATCAAATAGTATAGAATCGGCACATTGAGCGGATTTTCCTCTGGTTTGGGGACAGTGGGCTCAATGGTGTGAATAAACTCGTGTCCGACGAAGCCTACCGCGCCTCCCGTGAAGGGTGGCATACCCGGAATTTCGACCGGTTGGTAGCGCTCCATCTCTTTTTCGATCACCTTCAGCGGATCGCTAGGAGTCGCTTGGGTTTCGGTCGTGCCGTTTTTGTGCGAGATGGTGATTTCGTCTTCGAACACCCGAATTACCTTGCGCGGGTTCGACCCAAGAAATGAAAAGCGGCTGATGTTTTCTCCGCCAACGATGGATTCGAATAGGAAGGCTGGGCCGTCGCCCTTGATCTTGGAGTATGCGCCGAGGGGTGTTTCGCAGTCAGCCGTGAGGTCCAAATACACCGGCACGGTATTACCCTGTTTGCATAGGGCATCGAATTCGGATCTGGAGGGCTGAATTTTCATGAGAACTTTGAACATCGAACGTCCAACACTGAACGTCGAATAAAAATTTAAAATATGTAGAAGCGACAGGAGTGTCGCTTCTACGAGTGGTTTAATTTTCGCTCAACTTCTTGAAGTGTGCTTCTGCAGCTTCGAGGGTGCTGTCGACATCGTCACCGATGACACAGAAGTGCCCCATCTTGCGACCGGGGCGGGCATCGCCTTTATCGTAGAGGTGGAGTTTCACGTTCGGATCACTGAGTAGGCCGGACCAGTCGGGTTCACCGCCTTGCCACACATCGCCGAGAAGGTTAATCATCACTGTGGCGTGCTTGAGATCGGTGGAGCCGAATGGCAGATCCGTGACTGCGCGCACGTGTTGCTCGAACTGGGAGGTGATACAGCCGTCGATGGTATAGTGCCCTGAATTGTGTGGGCGCGGTGCCATCTCATTGACGATCAAGCTGCCGTCCTCATTGAGGAAGAGTTCGACGGCAATGAGACCAACAACGTCGAGCTTGTCTGCGATATCGCGAGCAAGTTTCTCACCTGCTTGTGCTGTGCTTTCGGTGATGCGTGCGGGAACTATCGATGCGTGCAAGATGTGATGCACGTGAATGTTTTCCGACACTGGAAAAGTGATTTTACTGCCGTCAGCTTTACGGGCACACACTACTGAGAACTCGCCTATGTGGTGAATCCACTTTTCAACGACCACACGTGGCGGTCGTTCTAGGAAGTTCCAGAGGTAATTGCAATTTTCGGCTTCATCGGGCTTGTTGAGCTTGATTTGACCTTTGCCGTCGTAACCGAAGGCCGCGGTTTTGATCACACAAGGGAAGCCGACGTTCTCGATTGCCATTTTCAGGCTTTCTGGAGAGTCTGCATACTCAAAGAGCACGCAGGGGAAGCCGCTTGCCTTTAGGAAGTCCTTTTCGCGTTGGCGGTGCTGGCAAATGTGCAGGGCTTGCTTGCCAGGCATGACTGGCTTAATTGCACTGATAAAGTCGATCACGTCCGCGGGAATATTTTCGAATTCAAGCGTGATGATGTCGACGCCTTCAGCGAAGGCCTTCAATGCTGCTTCATCGGAATAGGGTGCATTGACCTCGTGGTCGGCTACCATGCCAGCGGGTGAGGGGCCGCCCGGTTCAAATATGTGAAAGCGGTAGCCGAGTGAGCGGCCTGCTAGAGTGAGCATACGGCCGAGTTGTCCGCCGCCGAGTATGCCAATGGTGCTGCCAGGTGTGATCATTAGGCTTCAGGAAGTTCGGTGCCGAGCACGGTGTTGGTTTGGTTCTCACGAAACGCCTTTAGGCGATCGCGCACGCCATCATTATTGAGCGAAAGGATTGACGCTGCAGAGAGCGCCGCGTTTTTCGCGCCGGCAACACCGATTGCCAGTGTCATGACTGGAATGCCTGCGGGCATTTGCACGATGGAAAGCAGCGAGTCTTGTCCGCTGAGTGCTTTGGATTGCACGGGCACGCCGAGAACTGGAAGATGTGTCATGGCAGCGGTCATGCCCGGGAGGTGGGCCGCGCCACCCGCACCGGCAATGATGACTTGGATGCCGCGTGCTTCAGCTTCTTCAGCATAGATGTAGAGGAGCTTCGGTGTGCGGTGTGCACTCACGATTTTTGTCTCGAAAGGGATTTCGAGCTGCTTGAGTAAGGCAGCGGCTTCACCCATGGTGCTCCAGTCTGATTGACTGCCCATGATGATTCCGACGACGGCGTTGTTTGCATTGGCTTCCATATTGCAGCTAAGCAAACGGATTTCATTGGGGAATTCAACTACGTAAGCAGATAGCCTTGGGCTAATTTTCGGAATGCTTCAGCTTCGTTGGTGGCCCACTCGGGTGAGTGGCCGAGTTCATCCGCTAGCATTTGTGCGATGAGCGCGGCGCTGTCGTGTGCGGCTTGGGCATTGAGAAAGAGCATGCGCGTGCGGCGCGCGAGGATGTCTTCGACGCGTCGTGGCATTTCGTGGCGTATCGACCAGAGGGCTTCGGCATGTGTGTAGGGGAGCGAGGGGTGGATGCGCTCCGCGAGGGACGAGTCTGCATGGATGATGTCTTGAATGCGTGTCGAGTCGGAACCGTATAGTGAAAAGTGGGTAGGGATGGTTGCCTCTAGCCGTCCGTTCATTTCAGCTGCGAACGCCTGAGGGAGGGCGTCCCTACCTGCGCCGTGGACTTTTAGTTCGACCGTCAGGCACGGTTTTGAATCTAAGCCGCCGAGGGTTTCGGCTTGGTTGATGACGTCTTCGGCCATTTGGCGGTAGGTGGTCCACTTGCCGCCGGCGATCGTTAGTAGACCGCTGTCGGAGATGACGATGGTGTGATCACGCGAAATTTCGGAAGTATCATCGCCGCCGTTGGATTGCACGAGGGGGCGTAGCCCGGCAAAGACGGACTGCACATCGCTGCGCGAGAGGTCTTTGGCTAAGTATTGGGCGGCGTTCTTCAGGATGAATTCAATTTCCTCTTCGAGGGCAACAGGTTCGAGGTCGATGCTTTCGACTGGGGTGTCGGTGGTGCCGACTATGACGTGGTCGTGCCAAGGCACGGCAAAAAGGACGCGTCCATCAGTTGTTTGGGGGACCATCATGGCGGCTTCCTTTGGCACAAATTCCTTAGGCAGGACTAGGTGCACGCCTTGACTCGCGGCGATCATCTTATGTGTATCCGGATTGTCCATACGGCGCACGGAGTCAGTGAAGACGCCCGTGGCGTTGATAATGGTTTTGGCTCGGATGGAGAATGTGTGTCCGCTTTCGATGTCCTCGCAGTTGACTGCTTGGATGAGGCCGTTTCCCTTTACGAAGCCAGTCGCCTGGACGTAGTTAACCGCAATGCCGTCATGATCGAACACGGTCTGGGCTAAGTTGATGGCAAGGCGAGAGTCATCGAACTGTCCATCGTAATAGATGACGCCGCCCTGTAGGCCATCTGTTTCGAGGGTAGGGATGTGCTCGAGTGTTTCTTCTTTGCTGAGTTGCTTGGAGGGTTTCAGTCCGAGTTTGCCCGCGAGCATATCGTAGACTTTGAGTCCAATCCCGTAAAACGGGCCATCCCACCATTTATAGATGGGGACGATAAAGGATTGGTGGGTAACGAGGTGTGGAGCGTTCAGGCAGAGTCGTCCGCGCTCTTTGAGTGCTTTGAGCACGAGTGCGATGTTGCCCTGTTTGAGGTAGCGCACGCCGCCATGGACGAGTTTGGTGCTGCGACTTGAGGTGCCTTTGGCGAAGTCCGCTTGCTCGATGAGTGCGACGGTATGCCCACGACTTGCCGCGTCGACCGCGCAACCTAAACCTGTCGCACCGCCACCTATAATTAGGATGTCAAATGGGTCTTGTTTTGAGCGAAGCTTAGTTAGTGCAACTTCTCGATTCATACTCACGAGTATGTCAACTATCTGCTTCGTTTACCAGAGTAAATGGCAAACGTGGAATAGCTTAGCTTGTAGCTTGCTGAGTCGAGTCGATCTTCAATAGGCAGTCGGCTTTGCTTCGTAACTGATGGTAGAGCTCAAAATCTTCGGAGAGGTTTTCTCCGAAAGCGGGTAGCATTGCCTTCAGCTCATTTTGCCAGGCGTCTGATTTTATGTCTTCAGGGAAGCATTTGTGTAATACTTCGACTATAATTGAGATGGATGTCGACGCACCTGGGGATGCTCCGAGCAGCGCGGCGATGCTACCATCTTTCGCGGCGACGACTTCGGTTCCAAATTCAAGCTTACCTGTTTTGTCTGCGCTCTTTTTGATGATTTGCACGCGTTGTCCTGCGGTGACGAGTTTCCAGGTCTCTTCTGTTGCATCAGGGAAAAATTCACGTAAGCCTTCGACGCGATCTGCGTGCGATTTACGCACTTCATTGATCAGGTATTGAGTGAGGTCCATGTTGTCGCGACCGACTGCGAGTAATGGCAAGATGTTGTCGAGCTTCACCGATTTGATCAGGTCGAGCATCGAGCCTTCTTTGAGGAATTTTGGAGAGAAGCCTGCGTAGGGTCCAAAGAGTAGCGCTTTCTTACCATCGATCATGCGTGTGTCGAGGTGAGGGACTGACATTGGAGGTGCCCCTACGGCTGCCTTGCCGTAAACTTTGGCAGCGTGTTTTTCGATGATGTCATGATCGGTGCAGACGAGAAATTGTCCGCTGACGGGGAAGCCGCCAAAGCCAAGGCCTTCCTGGATGCCGGACTTCTGCAGTAGGTGTAGCGATCCGCCACCTGCGCCGATGAAGGCGAACTTGGCGCGCAGCTTACATTTACCGTCTTCTTTACTTTCCATTCTTAAGCGCCAGCGCCCATCGCTTTTTTGGTCGATCTCGGTGACGCGGGTTTGCATCGCGAGTTCAACACCGTCGAGTGAGATGAGGTGGTCTATCAGTTGCTGAGTGAGCGCACCGAAATTGATGTCGGTTCCGGATTCAACTCGTGTCGCGGCGATCTTCTCGTCGCTTGGGCGTCCAGCATTGAGTAGGGGTGCCCAGCGCTCGATTACTTCGGCGTCTTCTGAATAGACCATCTCGCCGAAGAGGTGCTGTTTACGCATTGCAGCAAAACGGTTGCGCAAAAATTGCTGGTCGTCTTCACCGCGAACAAAACTCATGTGTGGGACGCGCTTGATGAATGTGGACGGGTCTTTGATGACGCCTTCTTCAACCAAGCTAGCCCAAAAGTGTTTTGAATTTTCGAACTGCTCGTTGATCGTGACCGCTTTGGAAATGTCGACGCTACCGTCAGCTTTCTGTGAGGTATAGTTGAGCTCGCAGAGGGCAGCGTGTCCAGTGCCGGCGTTGTTCCATGCGTGGGAACTCTCGAGTGCCACGCGCGGGAGTGACTCGACAATTTG
This sequence comes from uncultured Opitutia bacterium, assembly GCA_937136395.1. Classification (GTDB taxonomy): domain Bacteria; phylum Verrucomicrobiota; class Verrucomicrobiia; order Opitutales; family Coraliomargaritaceae; genus JBPOFY01. The sequence goes on from CAKZOI010000006.1 coordinate 19,969, forward strand.
AATCGTAAAGTCGGGGTTCAAGCGCTTGAGCATGATGCCTAGTGTGGCGCTCATGATGCCGCCTCCGATCAAGACAATGTCTGGATTCTCGAGAATGGGCCCTGTGGATGGACGAACGGTGCGTGTGCTCATTGGTAGTAGTCTCTGCTTGGTAGTCTTCGCATTCGCCTGAAAATGGGTAGTTTCCGTATTGGCTCCTGCCGTTAGAAGGCGCGACGAAGTATGTTACTTCGACCTATGCGTCAAACTAATAGCGCAATATATCAATAAGAAGGCTTGCTAATGAATAGGTGGAGGCGCGCTAATCGACATAGCAATTGAGTCAGGCAAGAGCGCCTGACATTACAGATGTTTGTTTACCGATTCTTTGAAACGGCTCAGCTTGGCGTTCACAAAGTCCTTGATGGAAACTTCCTCGTTTTCGGCTAGCTCGGTGAGGTCCATCGCAAACCAGAGTTGGTCGACGGTGTCGGCGCTGTGCGAATCATGGAAGGTGGCGTTGGCTTTGCGGCGGCCGATGACTGCATCGCCGTAATTCTTACCGCCTGCGATTTGCGAGTCGAAGCAAGCATTGAGTTGTTTGGCTAATTCGGGGTGGCCACTCACATCGAGGGCGATTTTGTCTTCATCGCAGAGCCAATCCAAATCGCGCCAGACTTCGCAGCCATAGACTTTTTTTGGACGTGAAAACGGCGGCACTCGGCGGATCGCTTCTATGACTGCGAGAAAGACTCCGATGTGTGTTGCGTGTCTGTCGGCGGGATTATGGGTATAAATGATTTCGGGCTGCGTTGTGAGCAGGAGCACTTCGAGTTCGTCAACGAGTGCCTTGCGCTGCTCTGGATCTTTAACGGCGGTGCTGGAGTAGCCGAGTTGAGCGACGAAGCTATACTGTCCAATCTCTGCGGCTTTGCGCTGTTCATTCATGCGGATGACCTTCATGTCTTCGTCTGAAGTCTTCGCATACTTTCCTTTTCGTGAGCTACCTCCACCATCGGTGCAGGTCACTCCGCTGAACCAATGTGCTTGCTGTTCGTAGCATGAGCTAATCCCGTGAAACGCCATAAACTCCAAATCATCTTGGTGTGCGCCAATCGCAAGGTGGGATGTGCGTGCCTGTGCTTCGGGTGCGATGACGCCGTCTGGTATGAAAAAGTCGTAGTGTGCATTTTTGGCCATATAGATACTAGGAGGGGTATTGTAGGTTGATCGCAAGCACAAGAAAGCTTCTCTTTGTTTTAGGGCTAAGGAATAGCACGTAGAGCTCGATTCTGCTGACCTTACGTGGTCTCGGGTGTTTCATTTGGATAGCGTTAGTAAGGCGTTAAACGTCGTTAAAAGGATGCTTCAGAGTGGTCATTTTTCTCAATTTATAAACCGTTGATATGGGGCGCTTGTGTGCTCTGTAATTTAACCCCATTGCCATATGAATGTTTCTTTTGAGGACTTAGCGAATGCAGGATTACCGGATGAATTTCCAGAGCCTAAAAGACATTGGCCACGACGCCTTTGTTTAGTCGGGGTTGTGTTGTTTGTGGCTTGGGCTGGGATGTCTTTGCATTTTAAACAAGCGGATGCGCCGAGACCGTTGCCTGAATCTGCGAAGCGTCTTTTAGTGCTTGAGGGGGACGTTCCAGCTGATGGAGTTTTGCCGCATCAAATTGACGATGCCACTGAGTTTGAAGCCTCATTTGGGAATCTAAAGGAGGGCTTTGAAGCGCCGAAATTTCGTGAGGCTGTTTTGGTCGGGAATGGCGAAGAGATTGCTACAACTTCAGCGGCTGAAAGTGTTCCTGATGTAGTGGCACCCTTTAGGTTTCGCCAAGGAATGATACCTGCGAAAGGTGCTCTAGATGTCTATTATGTTTCACCGCGTGATGGTGTGGACTCGTATATACTAATGGTGAAGCAGTGATCTAGTTACACCTAAAGAGATAAATCCGTTTCGCGTTCGAGCCAGCGATAGAGGTTTTGTAGCACAGTCTTGCAATCGTTTTTTTCTGTTTCTGAAATGGTTTTAGGTGCTGGCTCGTTGATCAAAACCTGTGTAGTTGCTTGAAGTGTTTTTGTTAGTTCGGGCCACCAAGATTCACGGATGGGGTAACCTTCGTTTTTTAGCAGCAGGTAGATCGCCTTAAGGTGAACGATTTCGGGCACTTTGTGTTCGGCAAAGGCATTGAGAGTGCGTTCTGCAAGCTGATAAAGCGCTTCGGGCTCTGCCATATGCGGGGCATTACGTGCTAAAAGGGCCGTGAAGTCGGAAGCGTGTTGAAGACTGCGGTAAGATGCGCCGATCGCTTCACGTCGTTGGATGAGTTGATACTCGCGAACGAACTTCGCAGTGCCCTGCTTAGAGGTCTCTAGCTGGATGTCTGCGGTGTCGAAAAGGTCGGGTGCTGCCTGCTGTTGGCTTTGTTTAGAGATTCGTTTCAGGCATAGAAAGCCGCCGTGCTCTGGGCTTAAGATATCGAGCTTTAGAAACGATTCTCCCGAAGGGGCGAGGCGCAATATCAAGGCTCGATCCACAATTATGCTGAGATGTGACTGAATGCTCGTAGGGGCTTCACTTGTGAAGCCCGCAGTGCTCTAGGCCTATGCTCGGCGGTCTTCACAAGTGAAGCCTCTACACACTCGGCCAAGTGGTTTCTATCAATCATCGTCATAGCTTAGTTTTACCTTCATAGGGTTTAAGAAGTTTCGCATCGGCGACGAAGGGCCCCGCTGGCACAATGCTCGCGACGAGTAGCCAAGCAGTCAGTTTCCAAGACCACTTGTAGTCCATCTGCCCAAGAAAAGCGAAGACGACGTAGATCATCCATAAGACGCCGTGCGCCATACCGATTGGGCGGATGAGCATATCATTGCCCCAAATGTATTTGAGCGGCATGGCGACGCCGAACAGTAGGATGGATGAAATAGCTTCCCAAGTGCCCACACTACGTAGGCGGTGTAAGGTTGAATCAAATCTAAACATGTTTGCTTTGAGATGGCGCTTCATGGAAATAAGGCAAGTCGAAGCGCTCAAAACTGTTCAATCCTCATTCGTCGACTAAGCGTTCGCTACGACTAAATCCACCACCCTTACCCAGTCTTTCGACTAGGTAGTTGATTCCTGAGTCGATGCGCTTTTGAAGGGTCCAAGGTGGATTGATGACGATCATACCGCTCGAAGTCATGCCGCGTCCGTCGGTATCTGCTTCGATGCCGAGCTCAAATAAGACGATGTTGCGAATGCCGCTTCGTTGGAGTGCGTCCTCTAGTTTCTCGATGCGGTCTCGGTCGACCACTGGATACCAGAGCGCGTAGATACCTTGGGCAAATTTTCGATGCGCCGCGGCGAGAAACTCGACGACGCGTTCGTAATCCGCTTTAAGCTCGTAGGGTGGGTCGATTAAAATGAGTGCTCGTCGTTCATTGGGCGGTAGCCGTTTGAGTGTGCGATTAAAGCCATCCTCTTTCCAGACCTCAGTGCGCTTGTCGTGGGCGAAGTTTTCGCTGAGCGCTGCATGCTCGGTGCTGTGGAGCTCGCTTAGGATTAAGCGGTCGGTTTCGCGAAGCTGCCATTTGGCGATGCCTGGCGAACCCGGATATTGAAGTAGCGACTGCGCGTCGTTTAGCGACTTCACCAGTTCGCAATATGCTTGGAGCGCCTCTGGCAAATCTGGGTCGTTCCAAATCTGAGCGATGCCTGTTTCGAACTCTTGCGTCTTTTGTGCAAATTCAGAATCCAGCGAATACATCCCGGGCCCCGCATGCGTATCGTAGTAAACGAAGGGTTTATCTTTGAGCTTTAAATATTCGATGCACTCGATCAACACCCAATGTTTGAGCACGTCGGCAAAATTGCCTGCATGAAAGGCGTGTCGGTAGCTGAGCATAATGTGTAGGAGTGAATGTTAGGGCCCCTTCGAAGGCTATGAATCATGGATGTAGTTGAAATGGTGATTTTCGAATTGTCGATCAATTCTGCGCTTTGTTGCACTTGATTTCGTGCGGTCAGCGTGCAACGAATCTCTTTTCTTGCTAACAGAAGCTACTTACTAAAGGTTAGCCATTATGACTATTGATCCGGAAGATAATGATGCGCCCAGCATCTACTGGGACTATATCAAATTAGATCATCTGCTAGGCTTGCAAGAGATGAAGACATCGATTGCTGATGAGAAAATTTTCCTTACCTACCATCAAATTGTAGAGCTTTATTATTCTTTGGTGCTTCATGAACTCAACCGGTTAATCTATTCTGAAGCCGATGTGGATGCTGCTTTTTTTTGCTGAACGTGTGCAGCGGATGAATCGCTATATGTGTCATATCATAAATGCGTTCGATGTGTTGACGTATGGTATGGATACGGACTAGTTTCTTGCTTTTCGACGGCTTTTAGGGAACGCGTCTGGTTTTCAAAGTGTGCAGCACCGAAAGATTGAAATAGGTGCGACTGATTTAACGGTGTTATCGGGGCGCGAATCACTGCGGGCAAGGAATGCTCCAGATGGTTCCCTATTAAGTGCTTATCAATCCATTTATTGGCGGTGTATTTCTGATTTTTCTTCGGATGATTACGCAAAGCAGATGCTGAATGCCTTTGAGGCGCGCTATCGTGAAGAGCTGATTGAATTCGCAAGTGCCGCGCGGACGCAAAATTTATGGCAAATCTTTAATCGAGAGTTCAATACGAACGACGAGATTCGAGAATTGTTGAAGCGTTTTGACCGACTCTTTAATCTTGATTGGAAGGAAGCTCATCTGCGCACGGCGATTCATCACATGTCTGGAATACGCCGAATCGAACGGGCAACTGGTGGCAGTGACTGGCGTCGATACCTCGTGAAGGGAAAGCGTGTGCATCCAGTATTTTATCCCGAGTTGTGGGACGCCTCTGAACTAAAGGCTTTCGAGGAGCGCTGTATGGCGCTCGTTTCAAACTGATGTTAACTGCCAGGTTTAACTGCTTCGCTAGCTTGTAGTTCAGGTGGAAGCTTGTCGGCTTCGTAGGTCGGAAAGCTAAGTTCGGCGAGGCTGTGGTGTGGCACGTCAAAAGAGGTGGCGCCATTACTGCGATCGACAATCACACCGACGGCAACTGGCTCGGCGCCGTGCGCACGGCATTGCTCAAGTGCCTCGACAACGCGACCACCCCGAGTGATCACATCTTCGATGATGAGCACCTTTTCATCGGGCTTGAATTTGAAATTACGACGGAGCGCGAGCTTGTCGTCGACTTTTTCAAGGAACACAAAACGCAGGCCGAGTTGGCGAGCGACTTCCTGCCCGATCACGAGTCCACCCATTGCTGGGCCGACGACTGTGGTGGCACCATACTCTTTGAGCATGGGGAGCATGATTTCAGCAAGACGGGTGACCTTATCCATATACTGGCATACCTGTGCGCACTGAAAAAAGTGAGCGCTGTGCAGGCCAGAGCGAAGTAGGAAGTGCCCCTCAAGAAGGGCACCACTATCGCGGAAAATTTGAATAACTTCGTCGTGTAGCTTTGAATCCATGAGACAGAGCATGGACGCTGGGCTACCGCTGAAAAGGGGAAAATTGGAATGACGGCGAATTTGTTCAGCTTATTCGGAAGCGGACTCCGAGGCTTTGCTCCAGGGAGGTGCGTTTTCGTATTGCAGATCCCATTCGGTGAAGGGCGTCCCTAGCGTGCCTTCGGGCCAGCGGTCTGCCTGCCATGTTTCAGGGAAGTGTTTGCGAACGCGGGCATCGATGCGGCCATTCTTTACCTTGCGGTCGATAAAGTCGGTGAGGCTTAGCAGCTCTTGCTCGATATGTGTGCAAAATGCGTCGAAGGTTTCGCTGTCGCACTTTGGATCGATCCAATACGGTCCGAGTGCATAGGTATCGATACGATTAAAAGGCAGCGGCACCGCAGTCTCGTCCCAGCTCGGCGCATAGAGGCAGTGGCGAGCACGTGTGCTTACAGCACAGAGTGGGGCGCCGCTACCTTTGGCGAGCAGGCAAGAGCCTCGCTTCATTCTGCGGGCGGGGCCACGTGAGCCATCAACGGTGATACCATAGACGACGTCGGGGTTTTGGTGCAGGTAGCGTATCATGTCTTTGAGCACAATGCGTTTGCGGCGTCCGCCTCGGAAGACTCGGAAGTCATGATTCTCTAATAGCGCGGTGATGAGTCGCCCCATCGTGTTGAGGCTGGCCAGTGTGTGCACCTTTCTGCCTCGAAAGATGTGTGGTGCCGTGACGACTTCCTGGTGCCAGATCATCGCAACCAGTCCGCCAAATTTTTGGGTGAAAGGATCGTAGCGTTCTGCATAGTTATCGGTGGTGCGAGAAGTGCTCCAGACGATGAAGATATATAGCATCGGTAAAGTAGCGGTAGCACTAAGCAGCCGAATGCTTCCAAGCCATTATTGATCACACGCTTCACCCGTCGTGCGCGCGTGCTGGGTGCACGGCGTTGTGTGGTTTTCTCGTATTGCGAGCCGCTAGGCTCATTGGTTTTGGTTATTGGCATGGTTAGGTGTATGGTGATTAAAGCGGTTTACCGCTTTAATTGCAATCTGGGAACAGTGAGTCGACTCGCTTACTTTTGTGTCAATCTGGTGAGTCTTCCTTGCGTATATGCCGGAGAACTCGCGTAGTAGGGCGTATGGAAAATTTACACCACGACTTCGATGGGTTAATCTTTGATATGGATGGCACGCTGGCGGATACGATGCCGACGCACTTCATTGCTTGGTCACAATCGATGGCAGAGCATGGCCTCGAACTGACTGAAGAGCGTTTCTATGCGCTCGGAGGTGTGCCTGCAAATAAGATTATCGCACTCTTGGCAAAGGAGCAGGGGAAAGTGGTCGATGCCGATGCGGTTGCCGAGGCGAAGGAGGACTTGTTCTTAGAGCTGTTGAAAGACGTGCAGCCCGTGTTGCCGGTTAAGGCGATTGCAGAATTTCATCGCGAGCACATGCCGATGGCGATCGCCACGGGCAGTCCGAAGTGGGTGGCAGAAAAGATTCTGAAAGCCTTAGGGATACGTGATTGGTTTGGCGCTGTGGTGGGGGCCGAGTGTGTCGAGAATTCGAAGCCCGCGCCAGATGTTTATTTGAAAGCCGCAGAGTTAATTGGAGTGGACCCAAAGCGCTGCCATGCGTTTGAAGATACACAACTAGGTGTCGAGGCCGCCAAGAATGCTGGAATGCTCGTTGTGGATATTCATACGCTGCGCTAGAGAGACTTTAGAGATATCCTAATACTTATTTGCAAGAGATGAGAATTTGGTATTCCCGCTTGCGATAAATGTTCAGCGGCGAGATGCTCTATGCATCGCTTATGTCAATCGAATCAAAAGATAGCCTAGAAGATAATTGGGCTGTTGGTCTTGCGGCTTTCTTGCAATCAAACAACGAGGTCGAAGCCTTGCGTGTGGATGCGACGCATCGAAAAGTTGAAATTGCGACGCTCGGCCCAATTGACCTAGACCTGCTGGAGGCGCGATTGAGTGAGACGATCCGCAGGATTGAGGCAGGCCGATCAGAGGCGGTCCCTATTGGGGTTAGCGTGGAAACCGCTGATGATGGTGAGCTTCGTTTGCAAAAGCCGACGTGTATAACCGCCCCAAGATTATGGCAGTGGCGGGAAATCGAATGGCCTGTTTCTGAAGAAGCTGAGGCGCATGAAGATTGGCGGGTGCTCAGTGTGCTGGCAGGTATTTGTGCGATTTTAGGCGTTGCGGCATGGGGTATCGAAACGGTTGGCACCGCTCCATTTTGGGTGTCGATTGCATTGTATGTGGCTGCGATGCTTGCTGGTGGTTGGGATGCGATCGGTGATGTTAAAGAAGGGCTGCCCAAAGGAGAATTGGATATTCATTTCCTGATGTTGGCGGTGGCTGTCGGCGCTGCTTCGATCGGTGCATGGGCAGAAGGTGCTCTATTGTTATTTCTCTTTTCATTTTCCGCAGCATTGGAGGCATTCGCCTTGCACCGAACACGTAGTGAAATTGATAGTTTGTATGACGCTGCGCCGAAAACAGCGACGGTCCTGTTACCTGATGGAGATGAGCAACTGGTTCCTGTTGAGCAGGTAGCGGTTGGGCAAATCGTGGTTGTTAAGCCGGGCGAACTCTTTCCGGTCGATGCGGAAATCCTGAATGGTAAAACGGCGGCAGATGAGTCGAACCTAACAGGAGAGGCAAATCCTGTCTCGAAGTTAAAGGGCGACAGTGTGTATAGTGGCACGATTAATTTGTGGGGATCTGTTGAGGTCCGTGTGCTCCGCATGGCGAGTGAAAGTTCATTGCAAAAAGTCATTCGTTTGATTCGAGAGGCCGAACATCTGAAAGCTCCAAGTCAGCGGTTTACTGATAAGTTTGGCACGCGTTATACGATCGGGATCCTTGGTCTCACGGCGTTAATGTTTTTTGTGTGGTGGTTGATTTTTGGCATTCGGCCTTTTGCGAATACGGAAGAAGGGTTTTCTGCATTTTACCGTGCCATGACATTACTGGTGGTGGCGAGTCCGTGCGCCTTAGTCCTTTCGATTCCATCTGCCATACTTGCAGCGATCGCATGGGGCGCGCGTCATGGGATTTTATTCCGAGGAGGCGCCGCGATTGAGAAGCTTGCCGAGGTCGATTTGGTCGCCTTGGATAAAACGGGAACACTGACTACGGGCGGTATGGAAGTATATGCGGTGGAAAGTTTCCCGCCAGGACGCGAGAAGGAAGCTGTCGAACTGGCATATTCTTTAGAGGCGCATGGCTCGCATCCGATAGGTCGTGCAATTCAAAAATATGGTAAAGCGCAAGGTCTGAAAGTTCGGGAGATTGAAGACTTTCAGGCGATGAGTGGGCAAGGCGTGCAGGGGCGTGATGGTGAGACGCTCTGTGTGCTCGGTAGGCGAGAGTTGCTAGAGAATGGCCCACTTGCTGATTGGATACATGACGTGCCTGAGCCATCAGCTGAGTTTACTGAGAACTGGATCTTTAAGGGTGATTTGATTGCGCGTATATTGCTCAAGGATCAAATACGCCGCGAATCGAAGCCGATTTTAGAGAAGATGAAGTCGCGTGGTATTCGCACAGTCATGTTGACTGGGGATCGTCGTGGAGCCGCTGAGTCGGTCGGTGCTGAGATCGGAATCGACGAAGTTCGTTCGGGGCTAAAGCCGGAAGACAAGGTGGCGCTGATTCGTGAGTATTCTAATTCTGGATACAAAGTGGCTATGGTTGGTGATGGTGTTAATGATGCGCCAAGTTTAGCGGCCGCGTATGTTTCTGTGGCCATGGGAGCACGTGGAAGTGATGCGGCATTAGAGCAAAGCGAGGTCGTGCTCATGAAAGATCGAATTGATAATTTTCTAGCAGCCACGGATTTGAGTCACCGTGCACGAGTGATTATTCGCCAAAATCTAGCCATTGCGCTTGGCACGGTTGTGCTGATGGCCGGCGCGGCGATTCTGGGGTGGATCCCATTAAGTATCGGTGTGTTTGCGCATGAAGGCAGCACCGTGGTGGTCTGTTTGAATAGCCTGCGGCTATTGTTTCATCGTAGCGCAGTGTAAGCACCTAATCTCTACAGTCTTGCATTTACTCGGACGGTGTCGTTTATAGGCAGGGTTCTACTGCTTGTCTTAATTGCCCCTCCCTCCAATATGGAAAATAATCACCCTCGTGCTCATCGTCGTGCATGTTTACGCATTGTAATCGCACTGCTCTCTATCTGGTTTTTTGTTAGCTTTGGCTGCGCCATTTTATTTCGAGATTGGCTCGATGCGAATGCGCCGCAAGTCGGGAGCGCCCCATTCGGGTTCTGGATGGCTCAGCAGGGCGCGATTATTTGCTTTGTGTTATTGCTAATTGTTTACGCCTTTTTGATGAACCGATTGGATGCAAAACACGGCTATACTGAAGCTAAGTAGAGGGGCTAAGCTATGACGCAAGATCATCTGAATTTTATATTTATCGGAATCAGTTTTGCGATTTACATTGGAATCGCAGTCAAGTCGCGAGCGGCTTCAACAAAAGAGTATTACACTGCAGGTGGTGGTGTCTCGTCGTTTGCAAATGGTATGGCTACGGCGGCAGATTGGATGTCGGCCGCGACCTTTATCTCGATGGCAGGAACGGTGGCGATTAGTGGTTATGACGCTTCGCGTTTCTTGATGGGATGGACAGGCGGATTCGTGCTTTTGACGATTCTCATGGTGCCGTATCTACGTAAGTTCGGCAAAGCAACCGTGCCGGACTTTATTGGTGACCGTTACTACTCAAAACTTGCGCGCGGTGTGGCGGTAGTTTGTGCGATCTTTATTTGCATGACCTATATCATGGGGCAAATGCGTGGGGTGGGTGTGGTCTTTTCACAGTTGTTTGGAATTGGAGTTCCCGCAGGTGTCTTGATCGGAGCGAGTATCGTTTTCTTTTATGCAGGTCTTGGTGGAATGAAAGGGATCACTTACACTCAAGTGGCTCAGTATTGCGTGATGGCTTTTGCCTATACAATCCCAGCTATCTTTATCGCGATTGCGATGACTGGGCATGTGATACCGCAACTTGGCCTCATTGGTGATTTTACTGCTAGCAGTGAGCCAGTGGTGCCATTCCTGCAGAAGCTTAATAATATAAATACTGAATTAGGATTTGCGGAATACACCTCGGGGAAGCTCTCGACGATGAATATGTTTTGTATCACAGCTGCGCTGATGTGTGGCACTGCGGGATTGCCGCATGTGATCGTGCGCTTCTTTACCGTGAAGAATGTTGCAGCTGTGCGTAAGTCTGCTTGTTGGACGCTCTTGTTTATCGCGGTGATCTATTTAACTGCACCAGCGATCGGTGCGTTTGCTCGGGTGAACTTAGTCGAAAAGTTGCATAACACTCCATATTCCGAAGTGCCTGGATGGTTTCAGGAATTTGAACTTACGGGGCAGATGGCTTGGGTAGATAAAAATGGCGATGGTAAGATTCAATATTTTGGCCCAGCAAAATCTGAGCTTGGCAGTGCCAGCGTTTTCCAAGGAGCTAAGCCAAGCTATCCAGGATATGATGCCCCGGAGAATCAGCGTATTGGACGTCACGGTGAACGCCTGCTTGCGAATAAGGCAGATGACTCCAATCCAAATGAGCTTTGGTTTGGTAATGATATTATGGTGATGGCAAATCCGCATATGGCAGGTTTGCCGATGTGGGTGATCGCGCTCTTGATGGCAGGCTGTATTGCCGCAGCGCTTTCGACTGCAGCGGGTTTGCTGTTGGTGCTCTCGACGTCGATTTCGCACGATTTAATGAAGAAGATCATTAAGCCGGATTTAACCGATGAAGAGGAGGTCAACTACGCACGATTTGCCTCATTTGCAGCACTGATCGTGGCGGCCTATTTTGGCATTAATCCGCCGTCGGCCTTCATTGCGAAAACGGTGGCCTTTGCTTTCGGTCTCGCGGCATCGTCGTTTTTTCCCACCTTACTTATCGGGATCTTTTCTAAACGTATGAATCGTGAGGGTGCGATTGCGGGGATGCTTTCTGGTATCTCCTTCACGATCGGATACATCGTTTACTTTCAATTTTTAGGTGGGCATGCCGACCAATATTTCCTCGGGATCACTCCAGAGGGTATCGGTTTTGTTGGAATGCTGATTAATTTTGGCGTTTCATTTTTAGTGAGTGCATTCACTCCAGCTCCGCCCCAAGAAGTTCAAGACATGGTGGAAAATATCCACATCCCGTCAGGTGCAGGTGATGCGTCGGAGCATTAAGTAGCTGCAGAGCGTGCGTCGGCAGAGCGACGCGGCTACCTATTAGTTGTGTAGCAACGGCGCTCTGTCGATTAGTCGGATGTTACATAGTCGTCCAGCGTGCCCATGTGCCGCTGGGCACGGGAAAGGCTTCGGGTTCACCAGTTAGCAGCATTTCTCCATGCTCTACTTTGCCGCCTGGTATGAGCTGGCGGAGTAGGTTGTTGAGCACGATGGGTGTAAATCCTGGAGTGTGACTGGTGAGATAAACGAATAGCGGTCGGTCGCTGAGCACACCTTTTACGAGCTTGAGTGTGTCGAGCAGCGCTTGCTCGATTTTGTAGAGCTCGCCGCCTTTGCCTCGCCCAAAAGACGGCGGGTCGAGGAGAATGCCGTCGTAGCGGTTGCCGCGTTTGATTTCGCGCTGAAGAAATTTATTGCAGTCATCGACGATCCATCGGATCGGGTGGTCGGAGAGTTTGTTGAGCTCTGCATTTTGTCGTGCCCATTGCACCATACCCTTGGAGGCGTCGACGTGGCAACAGTGTGCCCCGCCTTTGGCTCCGGCGAGTGTGGCACCGCCGGAATAAGCAAAAAGATTGAGGAACTTAAGTGGTGTTTTACGCTTTGGGGCTTCAATCTTGAGCGTGTCGGTGATCCAGTCCCACATGTCACGCGTCTCTGGGAAGACGCCGAGATGTCCGAAGTCAGTCGTGGAAAGCTTCATCTTGATCCCGTTAACGTGGGCATGCCAGACGTCTGGGAGCTTTTCACGGTTCTTCCACTGTAGGCCGTCCTTACGGGAGAATGAGGCGTCGGCCTGTTTCCAGAGTTTGGGGTTGGCAGGGCTCCATACGGCTTGCGCGCAAGGGCGGGCAAGAATGACCTTGCCAAAGCGTTCGAGTTTCCGGCCGTGGCCGCTGTCGATGAGAGCGTATTCGTTCATTGTGGAGTGGGACGTTGAACATCGAACATCGAACGTTCAACGTCCAATGTTGAATGGAAACAAATGTAAGGGTGCGCATTGTGGCTTGTTTGCACGCTTGGGGGCAGTGTGCGTGTTCGATGTTCGCCTCACGCCATCGCTTCGGTGAAATGTTTACGGCACATCGCTATGTAGCGCTCGTTGCCGCCGATTTCGACTTGTTCGCCTTCTTTGATCGCTTTGCCATCTGGGCCTTGGCGTAGGTTCATGGTCGCTTTGCGTCCGCAATGGCAGATTGTTTTGAGTTCGATCAAATTGTCAGCCCAACCGAGTAGGGCGGCGCTGCCGGCAAAAAGATTGCCCTGAAAGTCGGTGCGTAGCCCATAGCAGAGGACGGGTATGCCGATTTCGTCGCAGACTCGACTGAGTTGTTCGACTTGTGGGCGATTGAGGAATTGTGCTTCGTCGATGAGCACGCAGGCAATCGGCTCCTGTTCGTGCGCCGCACATACAATTGAAAACAGGTTATCACTAGGCTGAAATGATCTGGCGCCTGCAGTCAGTCCGATGCGGGACGCGATCGTATTTACACCTGCGCGTTGGTCGACCTGAGGTGTGAGTAGCAGAGTCTGCATGCCGCGTTCTTGATAGTTGTGGCTCGATTGCAGGAGGACGGTGCTTTTACCTGCATTCATTGCGGAATAGTAGAAGTAGAGTTTTGCCATTCTTCGGGTGGAGTTGCTTCTTGTTTTGACTTTTACTGGCGCGGTTGAATCTTCGATAGGTATTATGTTTAAGTCACGGTTGCAGCTATTATTTTTATTATCGATTATTCTATTTATGACTCAATCTGTTTCCGCTCAGTCGGATATGCGAGTCGCTGTGGCGAATATGAGTCAAGATGTGAAACTTCTTGTGCAGGAGGTGAAATCGCTACGGCTTGAGGTCGAAAGTGTGAAGCGTGAGAATGCGCAGCTTAAAGCGCAAGTTGTTGCATCGAGCTCAAATCGAGACACTGAGGCGCAAATTACCAACCTTTCCAGTGCGATCGATGCACTTCGTCGAGATTACCGTCAGGCGGATGAGGTGCAGAAGCAGCAGATTATAGCGGAGGTTTCGCGACAGATTGATGCCTTAGCTAAGCAAACTGAAGGTGCGTTGAATTCCGTCGCTAAGGCGGTCGAAAGTCAGCCTAGCGTGCCAGTTACAGTGAATTTTTCCGACGACTATCCTAAGACTGGTAAGCCCTACACGGTGCGTTCAGGGGATACTTTGAGCGGAATCGCGAGGGCGCACGGTTCTACGGTGAAGTATATTCAGAATGCCAATAAGATCGCCAACCCGGCGAAGGACCTGCAAATTGGCCAAACTATCTTTATCCCAATCTCCGAATAATTATGGCAAATTCAAAAACTAGACTAGGTCGCGGTCTTGGCGGTCTCATCTCTGGGGCGAGCAGTGCTTCGAAGCAGTCCACCTCGATGCCTGCGAAAAAAACGCCTACACGGAAAGCCGCAAAAAAAGCTGCACCCACAAAAACGATCCCGACCTCGACGCCCTCGGCTTCAGGTTATCGTGAGATTGAGGTGAAAGCGATCGTTGCCAACCCCTATCAACCTCGCCGCGAAATCAATCCGCAGCATGTGGAAGAACTTGCAAAGAGCATCCAATCTGAAGGGCTTTTGCAGCCAGTTGTGGTGCGCGCAAAGGGAAATAGTTTTGAACTGATTGCCGGAGAGCGTCGTTTGCATGCGTTTAGGCATCTCGGCAACAAGACCATTCCTGCTCGAATCATCGAGGCCAGTGATGCGTCATCGGCGACGCTCGCCCTGATTGAAAATTTACAACGTGAAAACCTGAACCCGATTGATGAAGCACTCGGTTATGCAAGTTTGGTCCGTGATTTTGATCTCACCCAAGAGGCGGCTGCGGATCGCGTGGGTAAGGGGCGTGCAACGGTTGCCAATGCGATGCGCCTGCTTGGACTTAATGATGAAATTCGCGGCTACTTAAGCCGTCGCTTGCTGTCAACGGGGCACGCCAAGGTTTTACTCAGTCTAGAGCAGGAAGATTATCGCACCCTTCTTGCACGACGTATCATCGAGACGGGCATGAGCGTGCGCGAAGCCGAACAGCAGGTGCGCCGACTGAAAGAGTCTAGTGGCGGTGCTTCCAAGGGCCGTTCAAAGAGCGCGGAAGCGCAAGAAACTGCGATTCGTGATTTGGAAAAGCGTATTGGCGAGCATTTCAGCACCCGGGTGTCGTTGAAGCATTCCGCGAAAAAGGGGAAGCTGACAATAGAGTATTACGGCAATGACGATCTCGACCGTATTTTAGAAAAGCTCGGCGTGAGCAGCTAATTTATCGAGTGAACTATTGGTTGATGAAGTCCGAGCCGGACGTTTTTTCGTTCGATGATTTAAAGTCGCGCCCTCGGCAAACGGAGCCATGGGATGGTGTGCGTAACTACCAAGCACGTAACTTCATGCGCGATGACATGCAGGTCGGTGATTTGATCTTGTTCTATCATTCCAATACGAACCCGCCGGGCGTCGCGGGTATCGCAGAGGTAGCGAGTGCGCCCTATCCAGACCCCACCGCGTTCGACGCGAAATCGAAATACTACGACCCTAAAAGCGATCCTGACAACCCTTGCTGGGTATTGGTCGACGTGAAGTATCATGCCGAGTTTAAGCGCTTCGTTTCTTTGGAAGCGATGAAAGCGCTGGAGGCACTTTCTGAGATGCGCATTTTACAACGTGGTAATCGCTTATCGATCTCACCGGTTACGAAACAGGAGTTTACTGCGATTTGTAAGGCGGCAGGCTAGCTGGTGAGTGCCGGCCTTGGTTCCCAAGTGACTCGTGGCCCAGTTGTTCAAGCTGACAGCTAGTGGCTCTTTGGAAGGCAGATATTGAAGCTCGTGCCTTTAGGGCTACTATCAAAGTCGATGCTACCGTTGTGCGCATCGATTATGGATTTCACGATTGCCGTGCTGAGTCCAGTGCCCCCCGTCTTGCCGTATGTCACAAACGGATCGAAAAAGTTATTCACGATTGCTTCCGTGATGCCGGGGCCGTTGTCACGAATTGTGATTAAGGTGTTAGCGCCCATATCAGAGGCGATGACTTGGACGATGCCGTCAGCTTGGCTTGGGCGAATGGCTTCGATCGAATTGCCAATCAAATTTTGTAAAACGCGCAACAGTTTGCCTGCATCACCATGAACCGAGGTGCCGTTGGCATTCATCTCTAGTTTGATGGATTTGTGATTAAAGTATGGCTCATTGAGCTCCTTGAAGTGTGCAAAGAGCTGATCAAGCGAGACCTTGGAGGTGTTGATCTGCTGATCGCCCCTCGCAAATGCGGCGAGATCGTTTGCCATGTTGGTCATTCTCACAATCTGCGAATCGATGTTCCGGCATAAGCTCACGGCTTTCGGGTCGTCGGCAAACCTTTGCTCGAGGAGCATTGTGGCAAGACTGATTGTTGAAAATGGATTTTTAAAGTCGTGTAGGATAGAAGACATCATCGTGCCAACGAGTGCCAGTTTCTCGGTTCGAAGCACTTCGTCCATATAGTGGCTCGTGGTGCTTTTGAGATGATGGACCATGCCTTCCAAGATCAGTCGCACGGGTTCAGTCTCTGCGACGATCTTTTTAACGGCTGACTCTGGTAAGCGACCGATCGTGGTCGGCGCTTCTGCATACGCCCCGAGTGCGCGCAGTTCGCCTGTGAATACGCCCACTTCGCCAAAAAAATTACCAGCAGATGAAAGACTGATCGTGTGGTGGCTGCCGTCAGGGCGTTTTTTAGTGAAGGCCACCGAGCCGTCTAGAATCAAATAGAGCGCGTCGGGCGCGCTGCCTTCTTCAAAAATAGGCGTCTGCTCATCAAAGGCGAGCAGTTCGATTTCATTGAGGATCTCACTACGGCGAGAATCGTCATGGATGCTCTCAATGAAAGGATGTTGCTCAGTTTCATTCGGCTTCTGCAGCGGGGGATTCCTTGTTAGCGTCTTTCTGTTGTAAATCCTGAACCACTATCGTTGAAATGACTGCGAGAGCGAGTAAAACGATTCCCAGGAGTATGCCTTTTAAAGTGAGTGGTTTCATGGATCGTTACGGATTTTGTAAAAAAATGTAATAGATCAACACTCGATTAAGAGAGTCGATTGCGGTAGTCTTCGTAGCCAAAAGTGCGCACGACATCGAGTCCAGTGTCCTCATGATAGAGGCTGATCGCGGGAAGCGGCACCCCGTTGAAGGTCGTATTCTTCACCATTGTGTAGTGCGACATGTCCATGAAGACGATTCGCTGGCCTATGGAGAGCGGTTCTGCAAAGGAGTAGTCGCCGACGACGTCGCCCGCGAGGCAGGACATGCCCCCCAGTCGATAGGTATGTGCGTATTCGCCGGCTTGGCCTGCGCCAAGGACGCTTGGGCGATAGGGCATTTCCAGCACGTCAGGCATGTGGCAGGTGGCGGATGTATCGAGGATGGCGATTTGGTGGCCGCCAGCCTCGATGATGTCCAGAACAGAGGTAGCCAAGACTCCAGTATGAAGTGCGACTGCTTCGCCAGGCTCAAGGTAGACTTCGACATTGTAGCGCTTGCGGAAGTGTTGCACAGTTCGACAGAGGCGATCGATGTCATAGCCAGGGCGGGTGATATGGTGGCCGCCACCAAAATTGAGCCATCTAAGGCCTGGTATGAGATCGCCGAATGTTTGCTCGAAGGCTTCTGCGGTATGCTCAAGTGCATCCGCATCCTGTTCACAGAGCGCATGGAAATGGAGCCCATCAAGCTGGCTTAGCAGGTCGCTAGGTAGGTCTTCTAGGCTACGGTCAAGTGCCTCACGGGTAGTGCCGAGCCTCGAAGCAGGCGCACACGGGTCGTATAGTTCGGTTTCGACCTCCGAGTATTCGGGGTTCACGCGAAGGCCGAGCTCAGGCAGATTTGTGCCGTCGAGCGTGTTGATGCCCTTTGCTAACTGATGAGCCGAGTTGAAGACCAAGCTGTGGGCAAAGCCACTGAGCTGGATGAGTTCCTTGGTTTTATAGGCAGCGGAGTAGACGTGGACTTCTTTGCCAAAGAGCTCATGGGCGAGTAAGCCCTCGTGTAGGCCGCTAGAGGTGGTGCCGCTCAAGTAGCGACGAACCATCGGGAACGTGCTGTGGCAAGCGAAGCCCTTTAGCGCCAGTAGGATCTTTGCGCCGCTGCGTTTTGCAACGTCCTGCAGTAGTTGGCAGTTCTCCTCAAGGCGTCCCATATGGATCACATAGCTCGGCGACGGGGCATCCTCGTATGGAATCGCGCTAAGTGCCTGCAGGCGCTCGGGGGTGAGTGGTGGTGTCGGGTCCTGTGCCATATCAAAATGTCAGATAAAGATTGCGAGAGTCGTGGAATTAGCGAGCCGTTTCTGTGGGAGATCTGTGCTGTTTGAGAAAGGCTAAAAATTCGGCAAACTTAGGGTTGCTTTTCGTATTGGTTATTTTACTCTGCGCGGTTTTCTCATCTTCCGAGCTTCCGAAAGGTGGCTTCAATTCTGCAAATTTTAGACATGCAACAGTTCAAACTTAATATCGTAAACCGTGAAAACTCCGGCCGTGGCGTCGCTCGTCGCCTCCGTGCGGAAGGTAAAATTCCTGCTTCTCTATATGGGCAAGGCAAGGCTCGCTCCATCACTGTATCTGCAGTGGACTTTCGTAATCTAAATCGCGAGCTAGCAGGCGGTTCCGCAATCGTAGAGCTCACCGATGAAAAGGGTGATACCGCTTTGACACTGGTCCAAGACGTGCAGCGTAATGCGATTAAAGGCAGCGTGGATCACATCGACTTTCAAGAAGTTGAGCGTGGCCATAGCTTCACTACTCACGTGCCTGTGCAACTCGTTGGTGAAGCAGATTGCATCGGCGTGAAAAACGACGGTGGCGTGATTGATCACAAAACACACCAAATCGACATTCGCTGCCGCCCATCGAAGCTACCTGAAGGCGTTGAAGTCGATGTTTCCGGCCTCGCTGTTGGCGATGCGATCCATATCAGCGACCTCGCTGCGATCGAAGGTGTGGAGTTCCTCGGTGAGCCTGCACAAGTCCTTGTTTCTGTTCAGCCTCCAACGGTTGCTGCCGTAGCTGACACAGCCGAAGCCGCCGCTGACGAAGTGGCTGCTGACGAAGTGCCTGCAACTAAGGTTAAGGAAGAAGACGCTTCCGAAGACTAATATTCATTTTAACCGAAACGACGATTCCTTCGCCGCTTTCACCTCTGTTCTTTCAAAATGTCCATTACGGTCATTGCTGGCCTCGGAAACCCCGGAGCTAAATACCGTAATACCCGGCACAACATCGGATTTTCCGTTGTTGATAAACTTGCCTCGCAACTCGGTGGCGTGTGGAAACACGAAGCCAAGTTCGAAGCGGAGACCGCGATCGTTACCTACGACGATCGCAAGCTCATGCTCGTAAAGCCACAAACCTTTATGAATGCGAGCGGACGCGCACTGGGCGCCATTCTCCGTTACCGCAAGCTAGCACCTTCTTCGCTACTAGTGGTCTACGACGATATCACGCTTGATATTGGTCGACCGAAACTAAGCCACAACGGCAGCGGCGGGGGGCACAACGGGATCGCCGACTTATTAGAACAGGTCGGGGCTGGCTTTCTTCGCTACCGTATCGGTATTGGAGCCAAGCCGCACAAAGAAATGGACCTCGCAGATTATGTCCTGAGTCAATTCACTCAAGGCGATCAAACCCTTTTGGCTGACCTCATGCCCACGTATATCGAGCACATTCGCCTCGTGATTGACAACGGTAGTGAGCCAGCCATGAACTTCATCAACCAACGCACAGCAACGAAGCATGAGCGCAACGACTAAGAACACATACAAAACTACATTCATCCTGGACCTCCGCTCGACAGACGACGACGCGGCTAAGGTAACGGCTGACCTCTCTGAACTCCTCGGTAGCCTTGGCGCCGAAGTTTCTTCAACTGATGATCTCGGTGTGCGTGATTTCGCACGTGCTGCTGACCGCCGTTTCGCGCAAGGCCACTATATCGAGATCTACTTCAGCAGCGAAAGCTCTGTGCCTGCTCAGTTGCAGGAAAAACTTCGCCTCGACAAGCGCGTTAATCGTATCTTCGTTCAATCCAACTAATTTGCAAACAGCGCGACCAAGCGCATCCAGACTATGGCATCCTTCAATAAAGTTATTTTAATGGGAAACCTGACTCGCGATCCAGAAACGCGTGTCACTGCCACGGGTCTGACAATTTGCAAACTAAGTCTAGCTGTATCCCGCGTCTATTCGACCAAGGACGGTGAGCGCAAAGAAGAGACGACATTTGTCGATATCGACGCCTTTGGCAAGCAAGCCGAAGTCATCACCAAGTATTTCCGCAAGGGTAAGCCGATTCTCATCGAGGGTCGTCTAAAACTCGATCAATGGGAAAGTCAAGACGGGCAAAAGCGCAGTAAAATGGGCGTTGTCATGGAGACGTTCCAATTCGTTGGATCACGCGACGATGGTGACAGTAACGGCGGAGGTGCTTACGACCGTAGCTCTCCTCCAGCTCGCGAAGGCAAACCTGCCGCCGAAAGTAATTTCAATAGCAGCGACGACACACTCGACGAAGACGTCCCTTTCTAAACTCTTATACTTCCAAACAACACTTTTAAACAACAGAACGTATCATGGCCAACAATCAGGTTCTCCTCCTTCAACCCATCAAAGGCCTCGGCGCCGAGGGTGACACAGTAACAGTCCGTGCAGGATATGCGCGCAACTTCTTGCTTCCGCGCAAGCTCGCTTTGCCGATCACTCAGGCAAACAAGAAGCACGTTGAATCGCTTCTTAAAGCACGTGAAGCCCGCGAGCAAAAAGAATTCGAAGATGCACGCACATTGGGCGAGAAGATCGCTTCCACAAACATCGCAATTGCCGTGAAAACTGGCGAAGGCGGTAAGATGTTTGGTGCCGTTACAGCCAACGATTTGATCGAGCGCCTCAAAGAAGAAGGCATCGAGCTCGTCAAGAAGCAGCTTGGTCTTCCCGCTCCGATCAAGGAACTTGGCTCACACACAGCTGCAGTGAAGCTTCACGGAGATGTTGAGTGCGAACTTAAATTTGAAGTCGTTTCGGAGAATCCAATTGAGGAAACTACCGAAGAGACTGAAGAAGACGAAGATTAATTCGCGTCACGCGGTCGTATAGACAGCATTCAGCACTATGCCGCCCGAATCCACGTCGTCAGGAGATTTCCGCAAAGGTAGTCGCAAATTTAGCGACCGGAAAAAACGTGAAAACGCTGACGACGGGGTTCGAGTGCAGCCGCACAGCATCGAGGCCGAAGAGGGCCTCATCGCCGCCTGCTTGATTGACGGGGGGAGGGAAATTCTCACCGAGTGCATCGAAGCAAAGATCGCTCCCGAGTATTTCTATAAAACCGCGCACCAAGAAATTTTCCGCGCACTCATTGCGCTCTATCAAACGGGTGATCCGGTTGATGAGATTCTGCTCTTCGATTATTTGCAGAAAAATGGCCAGGCCGAAGAGGTCGGCGGTATCGCCGCAATTTACGCCATTCAAGACCGCATTGAAACTGCGGCACACGCTCGATACTTTACCAAAATTGTTCACGAGAAGTATCTCCTGCGACGTTTGATTCGCACCTCTCGCGAGGCAATTGAGGCCTGCTATGAGCAGCAAGAAGACATGTCTGCCTTCATCGAGAAGATTGAGCAGGACATTTTCGAAATTAGCCGCGACCGCGTCACCGACGCCGCGGTGCCTATCAGCGTCTCGCTGGATGAGGCTGTCTCTGACATTCATGCTTTGCTCAACGGTAAGGATGATGCCGATGGCGTGCTTTCGGGTTACCGCGACTTGGATGGCATGACATATGGCTTCCATCCCGGTCAAATGATCGTATTAGCCGCTCGTCCCTCAGTAGGTAAGACCTCCCTGGCGATGAATTTTGCCGAACATGCCATGCTTCCCGATGGCGGCCGCAAATCTGCGGGTGTGCTCGTCTTTAGTTTGGAAATGACTGCGGCCCAACTTGCGATGCGCCTCATCTGCAGCCGTGCACGGGTCGATATGAAGCGTATTCGTGACCGAGTGATTTCGAAGCAAGACTCTGCAGATATCGCCACCACGGTGAAAGAGCTTAAGACCGCGCCACTTTGGATCGATGATGCGTCGAGTTCTTCGATTCTTGATATCCGCGCCAAAGCACGACGGCTCCACACCAAGAACCCGCTTGGCCTTGTCGTGGTTGACTACCTTCAGCTGATTCGGGGCACGGATAACCGAGTCCAGCGTGAGCAGCAGATCGCTGAAATTTCACGCGGCATGAAAGGCATGGCCAAAGAGCTCAATGTCCCAGTCGTGGTGCTTTCCCAATTAAATCGCGAATCTGAAAAAGAAAACCGCGACCCACGTATTTCTGACCTCCGCGAGTCTGGTTCCATCGAGCAGGACGCCGACGTGGTTCTCCTGCTCCATCGCCCCAAGAAACGGGACGACGATGATGGAGTGGAAGAGGGCGCCATGCCAGGCGATGTGGAGCATATTAAGCTGATTATCGCCAAGCAACGGAATGGTCCAATTGGCGATATCGATTTGACCTTCATCCGTCGTTACACCAGATACGAGAACTTCCATCGCTAGTTTACGTCTTTTAGCACACTTATCTACATGCGTTTCTTAAACATATCACTCTGCCTCGCGCTTTCGCTAGGTGCCTTTTCGATCCCTACTGCCATCACTGCGCAAGAACAGGCGGAAACGTATTCGGTCGTTAATAAGATCGAAACAAAATTTGCCGGTTTCCGTTCGGTCAGTGACCAGTTCGTGTTTAGCAACGTCCAGCTACGCTCTGGTATGAACTACAACCCAGCCTTGGTCGACCAATCGATTCGGGTGCTCTACAATACCGGTTATTTCGAATTTGTTGAAGTAGAGGTCAACAGCGCTGGCGAAGGTAAAGTCGACGTGCTGTTTAACTTGGTCTCTAAATATACAATTCAATCGATCCGCTATGTCGGAAACGATCAGTATACCGACAGCCGATTGGCTTCGAAGGCCGAAATCGATACGGGGATTCCACTCGATGAGTATCAAGTCAGCCAAGCTGCCGACAAATTACAGGCTTACTATATAGAGAAGGGCTTCCCCGACGTGTCTATCGATTATCGTATCGATCGCGACGACGAGACAGGCCTCGCATCCGTATATTTTGACATCAACGAAGGCGGTGAAGTCCATATCGACAAAATCCGTTTTGTCGGTAACGAAGCGATTAAGGATAAAGTCCTTCGCAAACAACTCGAGACCTCCGAGCATGGCTGGTTGTCGTGGATTACCGGTTCTGGTAAGTTCGATGAGACACTTTTCAAAGAAGACTTAGGCATTATCCGTAACTACTACCGCGATCAGGGCTACCTCGATGTGGTCGTCGACGAAGATTTGGTCGAGCTCGACTTTATCAGCGATGATAAGCTCGATATCTCGATTACCGTTGAGGAGGGACGCCAATATTTCATCGGTGAATTTTCGGTCGATGGTGCAACGATTTACACCAGTGACGAGCTACTTGCCTTTGTAGGCATTGAGCCCGGTGAAGTCTTTTCTCCTTCGAAAGTAGATGAGGCGGCAACCACCATCCGCGACTACTATTACTCTCAGGGTTATTTGGAGACATCCGTGCGTGCCGAGCGCGTGCCGAACATGCAGTCTGGAAACATTGATGTGGTCTTTCGCATTCGCGAAAGTGAAAAGTTCTACCTTGAATCGATCAAAGTAGAGGGCAACACCAAGACCAAAGCCAAAGTCATTATTCGTGAGTTAGCGCTTCGTCCAGGCGATGTTTTTGATCGCAATCGTATGGATGTCAGTGAGCGCCGCTTAACGAATACCAGCTTCTTCGATGATGTTCGCCTAAACCCTGAAGATACGAATATCCCAGGCCGTAAAGATTTGAGTGTGACTGTCCGCGAAGGCCGCACAGGTAACTTTACCTTCGGCGCTGGTTTTGGCTCCGTTGAAAGTGCGGTGGTTTATTTTGAAATGTCGCAGGGTAATTTCGACCTGTTTAACTGGCGCTCTGGTTTCCAAGGGGATGGACAGAAATTCCGTTTCCGGGCTTCGCTCGGCACCAACAGTAATCAAATCTTGATCGCATTTGAGGAGCCGTGGCTCTTTGAGCAACGCCTAGCTTTTGGTGTCGAACTCTACCGCACCGAGTCCGACTACAATAGTGCAGATTACAATGAGCTGCGCACTGGGTTTGAGCTATATCTCCGCCGCCGTCTCTTTGAGCTCGTCGAAGCTCGTCTATCGTATCGCCTAGAGCTGGTTGAAATTTTCGATGTGGATCGCAATCCGGGCCCTGGCACCATTGAAAACCCAGACGGTTCGCTCGGTAACGACGGAATCGCAGATGTCTTCCAGGCAGCCGAAGGCGAGCAACTGGTTTCCAAAGTAGGCCTTACCTTTTTACGCGATAACCGTAAAACACTGCTGTTCACTCGCGAGGGTAACCGCACGACTATCGCGAATGAATTGGCCGGTCTTGGTGGCGATGTGAGCTATTGGAAGGCCGAGGCACGCACGGCTCACTTTATCCCGACTTGGGATACGATGGAGCAATCACTCTCAATTGTCGCACGTGCAGGCACCGTCACTCCGTGGGGGAATAGCGATGAAGTTCCATTCTACGACCGTTTCTACCTCGGTGGTCCCGAAACGCTCCGTGGTTTCGACTATCGCGATATCGGCCCTCGTGACTCAGATGACGACGAAGAGTCCGTAGGTGGCAACACATACACGATGTTCTCCTTGGAATATATGTTCCGCATTGCGGAACCTTTAGGCCTCGTTGTTTTCTACGATTGGGGTGTGGTTAATGAAAATGACTTTGATTTTGGTATGACCGATTACGCAGACAACTGGGGTGTCGGTGCGCGCATCATGTTGATGGGTTCTCCACTCAAGCTCGATCTGGGTATCCCCATCACCGATCCTACCGGCGAAGCCAATGGCACACAGTTTAACTTTTCCTTTGGCACGCGCTTCTAGTGCTGCTTGCCTTTATTCACTAAATACGATCTAAATAGACCATCTTATGAAAAAACTAACTACTGTTATCCTTGCTTCTGTATTCATCGCAGCAGGCCTTTTTGCTCAAAAAACACCCGTCATCGCCACTGTCGATGTGCAACGTGTATTGAATGATTATACTGCATTTCAAGCTGCAGTTGAAAAAGTGAAAGGCTCCGTTGCTCCTGTAGAAGAAGAGATGAAGAAGATGCAAGCCAGCCTCCAAGCAATCATCACAGAAGGCCGTGAGGCTGAAGCGATGGCGAAGAACCCAGCAGCTAGCGACGAAGCAAAAGCTGAAGCGCAAGCTAAGGTAGCCGAGCTTCAAAAGAAGCTTCAAGGCGAGCAAGCTCAGCTGCAACAGTTCCAGCAGCAAGCACAAGCACTGGCGAAACAAGGTCAACAAACAGACCTCGCGCCGCTTCAAGAAAAAGCGCTCGAAGCGGTGAAGACAGTGGCCGCTGATAAAGGCATCGACCTCGTTCTCGCTAAGAACGCGGTGATCTTCTCAGACGATTCGCTCGAAATCACAGATTCTGTGATCGCTGTGTTGAACGCTGAGTAAGTCACTTACTTATTTAAATTTTCAAAACCCTGTTCTCGCAAAGGACAGGGTTTTTTGATCTCTATTCATTATGGCTTTTACATACTCCACACAACGCATCCTTCAAATTGTCGGCGAATCCGCTGAATGTGTCGGTGCCTACGAAGGCGATATCGTTGGTATCAGTTCCCTAAAGGAAGCAAGCTCAGGCGACCTGTCCTTCCTCGGGAATCCGAAATATCGCGCCGAAGTTGAGCCGTCTCAAGCATCTGTGTTGTTGTTGCCACTCGACTATGAAGGCACGCCCAAGACTGGCCAGTTGTTCATTAAATTAGAAAATCCATCGTTTGCTTTAGCACTCATCTGTCGCGATATCGAAGGCACGCTCTTGCCAAAGCCGGTGCCGGGGATACACCCCTCAGCGGTTGTGCACCCTGAAGCCGTGGTCTCACCACTGGCAAGCGTCGGCCCGCTCTGCGTGGTCGGGCAGGGCGCAAAAATTGGTGCTGCGGTCTTGGAGAGTCATGTATCAGTCGGTCGCTATGCACGCATTGCAGACGATGCCTATCTCTTCCCTCGTGTGGTGGTCGCGGATTATTGTGAGATCGGTCAGCGTAACCGTATTGCTGCGGGTGCGGTGATCGGTTCCGACGGCTACGGCTACGAATTTCACGAAGGTGCCCACCAGCGCGTGCCGCAGATCGGTAAAGTGATTTTAGAAGATGATGTCGATGTCGGCGCCAATAGCTCGCTCGATCGCGCACGTTTTGGATCCACCATTATCGGAGCGGGCACTAAAATCGACAATCAGGTGCAGATTGCGCACAATGTTCGTGTGGGTAAGCATTGCCTCATTGTTGCACAGGTTGGTATCAGCGGTAGCACGGTGCTTGGCGACGGTGTTATCGTTGCGGGGCAAGCCGGCGTCGCCGGGCACTTAGAGATTGGTTCGGGGGCCATGATTGCCGGAGGCACAGCCATCACTGCGTCCGTGGAACCCCAAGCAAAAATGCGCGGTTTTCCTGCGCTGCCAATGATGCAGTTCAATCGAATCTCTATTTTACAACGTAAATTGCCAGATCTTTTCAAAAGGTTTGATCAACTTGAAAAAACTGTCGAATCTCTCGGCTCATCAGAAGTTATCTCCGAATAAAAGTATATGAATCCTAGTTCCATGAAAATTTTCTGCGGAAATTCAAATCCCGCGCTTGCTAACGAAATATGCGATTATATCGGGGTGGAACTCGGTAAGGCTGATGTTGTCAGCTTCCCAGACGGAGAGAGCTTCGTGCGTATCAACGAAAATATTCGTGGCGCCGACGTCTTTATCATCCAGTCCACCTGCAATCCCGCGAATCAGAACTTGATGGAGCTATTCATCATGATCGATGCCGCGCGGCGTGCCTCGGCTGCACGCATCACCGCCGTCATTCCGTTTTACGGCTATGCGCGTCAAGACCGTAAAGACCAACCACGTGTGCCGATTACATCCAAGCTCGTCGCCAACTTGCTCGTTTCCGCAGGTGCCAACCGTGTGCTCACAGTGGATCTCCACGCACAACAAATTCAAGGCTTCTTCGACATTCCGGTCGACCATCTCTATGCCTCGCCGGTGCTCTTTCAGTATTTGAAAGACATCGATACCAAGAACCTCACACTCTTTTCCCCAGACGTCGGTGGTATGAAGATGGCGTCTGCCTATGCGAGTATGCTCGATGTGCCACTCGGCTTTATCGCCAAGCGCCGCACCTCCGCAGAGACGGTTGAAGCCGTTTCCCTCGTCGGTGAGACCGAAGGGCGCGACATTCTCTTAATCGACGATATGACAGAGACCGCGGGCACTCTCTGTGCCGCCGCAAAACTGCTTAAAGAAAATGGCGCCAAAAGTGTCATGGCTGCCGTCAGTCACGGTGTTTTGAACGATCTCGGTTACGAACGTCTCGCTTCAGGAGCGATTGATCAATTGATCACCACCAACACCACACCCGTTGAGCAACGTGAAGGCTTGCCGATCACTGTGCTTAGCGTCGCCGGACTCCTCGGTGAAGGTATTAAACGGATCCATAACAACGCCTCCGTTACTGGACTCTTCGAAATCAAAGGATTTTAGCAGCGCAAAGCGCCGTAGTGAGTCGTTTGGTGTAGCCGAAATCGGGAGATTTTGGACCGATCCGTATAGTGAGTGGCAATCACGAGCCATAAAAGGTAGCGGCGCGCGTCCCTGCGCGCCATCTGCGCCAGAGCCTACCAATTTACTAAGGCAGACAATTATCTTCTGGAGGGACGCGCTCCGTCGCGTCCGCCGTATCTGTGCCAGAGCCTACGAATTTACTAAGGCAGACAATCATTTCCTGGAGGGACGCGCTCCGTCACGTCCGCCGTATCGAGGAAGTGCTTGCTACGCCATCCCCGTAAGCGCTCCGATGGTTACATTGATATCATTCCTCGCCGAGACCTTCGAGGTCTGCCAAGTCGCGTAAACGGCCACTCGCACGTTTGTTTTTGACTAGATCCGCATAGCCAATGAATGGGATCTCAATGCCGTCGGCATCGATGGTTACTTTGTTTGGATAGCTGGCGTCAAAGTCGATCCCGCTGGCTTCCGTAATAATTTCGATTCGAAGCGGAGGCGTTCCCATTCGAAATGCATTGCCGTTTTCTTTGAAAAACTCTCGATCAATGCCACCAGGCACTCCAAACGCTTTGAGGGCAGCAAGGAGGGCATTAATATTGGTATCTGATTGCCCGATCCAAATATCCATGTCTCCGGTTGCACGAACGTATCCATGGACTCCGAGCGCCCAGCCGCCGACGATCAAGTATTCAACTTTGTGCTCGTTTAAGAGACACAACAGATCTTTGAAGTCTTCCGGTAGCTGCTGCATCGCCCCAAAATGCGATGCGTAGTTTCTGAATGCAAGCCAGCCTTTCTGCAGGGCTCAGTTTTAAGCAATCCTCGCGGTAGTCCTTAGTGGATTCGGACTGTTTGCCATAGCTGAATTCGATAGGAGGCTTCATTGACTCGAATGATTCACGAATATGCAGAAAAGTCGATACTAGGTATGGCCACAAAACGTATTATTTTAAAACGCTTATTGACGTATACCATCACGGATCGACTCAGAGGTAAGAGGTCTAAATGCTCATAAAGGTAGCGGCACGCGTCCCTGCGCGCCATCTGTGTCAGAGCCTACGAATTAGTTGAGGCAAAATCATTGTAGGCAAAATCATACGACTCTGACGCATTGTTTGAACCGCCGCTTCGCACTCCGCGTAGAAGCGACACTCCTGTCGCTTTCCTTTTTACTGAGGCAAACAAATATCTTCTGGAGGGACGCGCTCCGTCGCGTCCGCCGTATCTGTAGAATTAATTTAAACGGTGAATAAAAACGTTCACGTTACGTTTGCGTCACACCTCACTCTGGCGTTGATTCTTGGTCATATTCAGCCACAGGCTATCCCGTATCCTGAATACCTATGCGCGTCCTGCTCACATCACACGGTTCCACCGGCGACATCTACCCAGTGATTCGCCTCGGCCGCGCGCTAGTTGAAGCGGGCCACCAGGTCCGCTTCGCCACAGTCTCGCTCTTTCGTGAGGAAATTGAGTCGGCTGGTATCGACTTCGTTTATTTACCACCGGATTGGGATCAAAGCGGCTTCGCCGAAGCCATGCGCGATTTGACACATGCCAAAAACCCGCTCGATCTCATGCGGATCATCTACTCCGAGTCGCTACCATACCTCGACGAGATTCTGGACACCCTCGACCGTGAATTGCAGCAGGCCGATGTCTTTGTCAGTAGCTATCTTTTTGCCAATCTCTGTGCCTTAGCGCGTAAGCATGGCGTGCCCTCCGCGGTGACGACCTTTGCGCACAATGTCGTGCCTTCACCGAGTTATCCACCCGACGAGTTGCCACGACTCTTACCCGCACCTCCACGACTTCGTCGTCTGTGGAACCGTATGCTGTGGAAGTTGACCGACCGAGTGCTCTGCTGGAATATCAACCGTGTTGTGGGCGAGATCATGCTCAAGCATGGCATGGATCGGGCGGCAAGCTTTGCCATCGAGCCAGCCGATAAGGTGCTCGTCACCGTGTCGCCCGGTCTCTTCCAGCCGCAGCGCCTCTGGAGTGATCGTTTTAACTTCACTGGCTACTTGCGCTGGCAGTCACCCGAAGACCCCACGCTCGATGCCGCAGTTCGCGCGTTCTGTGGCGACGAGAAGGTGCCCATCCTTACCTTTGGCAGTGTCACCTTCGATGAAGCTCGCAAGATCATGACGCGCTTCATGCGCGCTTGGCCGGAAGGAAAGAAAATCATTATCCAGTCCGGCTGGGCAGGACTTACCATTGAACGCCCTCACTCTGGTATGTTACGCGTGGATCGCGTCTCGCACGACCAACTGTTTCGCTACGCCTCGATGGTCATACATCACGGCGGTGCTGGCACCACCGCCAGCGTCCTACACGCGGGTGTGCCCAATATCATTATCCCACATATCGGAGATCAATGGTTCTTTGCAAGTGAAATGAGGCGTATCGGCTGCGGGCTCGAAGTCAAACGCAAGAGCTGGCCCGAAGATCTACCCAAAGCGGTTTTAAAGGTCGAAAAGAACCAAAAGATGCAGGCGCGTGCCAAAGAAATCGCCCAATTGCTAGCCCAGGAAGATGGCCCCGGCAAGGCCGTCAAAACGCTCGAAGCGCTCGCCGTATGTTCGTAGGGGCTTCATTTATGAAGACCGCTGAGCCAAAGCCTGAACCGCCGCGGTCTTCATAAATGAAGCCCCTACGACTGATCAGTCATTAGCCATTAAAAATTTTCAAAGCATATACCACTGCGAGAACGTAGCGGCTTGCCCGACGATCTCGCCCTCGGCATCGAGTAGCATCCAGATCTTTGCCGAATCGATATAGAAGCGCTTGCCCGAAGCGCTCACGCGGATACCGTGATACTTCTCTGAGAAACCATGCCGACGCACATCCTCCAGCAGAGCGGCCCGTTCATTACGATGCAGCGGCTCCGCCGAGTATCGGGAGGGTAACTTGGTCAGAGTCGCCCAATCCATCTCGAACAAATCCTGCGCACAGCAATTTCCGTAGCTAAAAATAGGATCCTCTTGAACCCCATGCGAAAGCACCACAAACGGTGCCACCATCAAACGTTCCGCTTCATCCGCACCACGCACAATCAAATCCTCACCAAAACAGCGGTGATAATTATCAAGGAGCAGCGTAGTGTGCATGGTAAGTGGGCTTAGTCGCAGGTGGAAAGCGATACAATCCAATACGGATTTCAAAGTATCGCCAACCACAAACACGCACACAAGCCCCGCAGAGCTATTGTTGGGCCCACGAATCGACACGAGGAAGATGGCGTAGCAATGATCTCCTGAAGGGACGCGCTCTGTCGCGTCCGCCGCATCTGTGCCAGAGCCTACAATGATTTTGCCTCAGTAAATTCGTAGGCTCTGGCACAGATGGCGCGCAGGGACGCGCGCCGCTACCTCTTATGAGCATTTAGACCTCCTACGTCAGATTCGATCTGTGTGCATTCGCGGTGCTTACACTCCCTTTCCACGTCTGAAAAGATTCGCGTTTGTCGCGCGTTGAGAAACGACTCGCCATTGGGCGGAACACTCTACTTTTTAAGCTTGTATGGCAGACTCCTGGGAAACCCTCAAATTATTGGCTGATTCGACTCGTGTGCGTATTCTTTCTTTATTGGAGAAAGAGGAGCTCTCTGTTGCGGAGCTTCAGGAGGTTTTGGATATGGGGCAGTCACGGATTTCGTCACACTTAGGGCTGCTGCGCCAGGGAGAACTGGTGCATGATCGTCGCGAGGGTAAGAAGACGTTCTATGCAATTAACGAGCGCTATGAGTCGACTGGTTTGGCTTTGATGCAGGCCGCGTGCAAGGCAGTCGAGGCGACTGAGCAAATCGTCGAAGACGGCAGGAACTTGAAGCGTATTCTTGAGAAGCGAAAGCAGCAGTCGGAGCAGTATTTTAATTCCGTGGCGGGGCGCTTGGGCAAGAATTACTGCCCTGGTCGTAATTGGGAAGCGATTGGTCACTTTTTGTTGCACCTCGTCCCGAAGATTAAGGTTGCTGATTTAGGCGCGGGCGAAGGGTTGATTTCTCAATTGCTCGCGCGCCGTGCCGACGAAGTCGTCTGTATCGATAATTCGCCAAAGATGGTTGAGTTCGGTAGCGATTTGGCGGCGAAGAACGGTTTCACCAATTTAGTGTATAAGCTCGGCGACATTGAGGAAGTGCCGCTAAAGGATAGTAGCTTCGACCTTGTGTTGTTGAGCCAAGCCTTGCACCACGCTCAACATCCAGAGCGTGCGATCGCGGAGGCGTATCGTATTTTAAAGCCTGGTGGAAAGGTTATCATCATTGACCTCTTGGAGCATCAGTTTGAGAAAGCTCATGACTTGTATGCCGATGTGTGGCTCGGGTTTTCGGAGAACAAACTGTATCAGTTTTTAAAGGACGCCGGCTTTCGTAAGCCAGAGGTCAATGTGGTCGCACGCGAAGTGGAAGCGCCTAATTTTCAAACGGTTCTTGCTAGCGGAGTGAAATCGTAGGCGCAAGTTGAACGTCGAACGTTGAGCAACCATAAAAAAGGACGCTCCGTGAAGAGCGTCCTTTGAGTTGTAAATACTTGCTGCGGTTAAGCTTGGATTTCGCTAAAGGCCCAGTCCAACCAGGGGAGGAGGGCTTCGATGTCGGCCGTGTCGACGGTGGCACCGCCCCAGATCCGAAGGCCTGCAGGTGCATCGCGGTAGCTGCCGAAGTCGTAGCCGACTCCTTCGTTGTCGAGTAGGCTGACGAGCTGTTTTGCCTTGGCGGCTTGCTTGTCGGCTGGCAGTGCCTGATACCAATCGGCGGTAATCTTTAGGCAGATGGATGTATTGGAGATCGTTGCGGGGTCTTTCGCGAGAAAGTCGATCCAGTCCGTCTTAGCTACCCAATCTGCGATTGCTTTAAGATTGGCTTCGGAGCGCTCGATGAGGGCTGGTAAGCCACCGATGCTCTCTGCCCAACGGAGGCCGTCGACGGCGTCTTCGACGCAAAGCATGGAAACAGTGTTGATCGTGGCGCCAGTGAAGATGCCATCGATGAGCTTGCCGCCTTTGGTCATACGGAAGATTTTCGGCAGTGGCCAAGCAGGTGTGTAGGATTCGAGACGGGCAATCGCGCGCGGGCTGAGCACGATCATGCCGTGGGCACCTTCGCCGCCCATGACTTTTTGCCAAGACCATGTGACCACGTCGAGCTTGTTGAAATCGATATCCATCGCAAATACCGCAGAGGTCGCATCACAAATAGTGAGGCCTTTACGGTCGGCAGGGATGAAGTCGAGGTTCGGAACTTTGACGCCGGAAGTGGTGCCATTGTAAGTGAAGACCACGTCGTTGTTGAAATTCACCTTCGAAAAGTCAGGCAGCAGGCCGTAGTCCGCTTCGTGCTTAGTGACATCGTCAAGCTTGAGCTGCTTGATCACATCAGTGACCCAACCCGAGCCAAATGATTCCCAGGCGCACATTTCGACGCCACGCTCGCCGAGAAGCGACCAGAGCGCCATTTCGACCGCACCCGTGTCGGACGCTGGGACGATGCCGCAGACGTAACCCTCGGGCAGCCCAAGGATCGAGGAAGACTTGTCGATGACTTCTTCGATGCGCGCCTTTGCCGGCTTTGCGCGGTGGGAACGGCCAACAAGTGCTTCGTTGAGCGCTTCAAGCGACCAACCTGGGCGCTTGCTGCAAGGGCCGGATGAGAAATAAGGGCGTGCTGGTTTTACGGACGGTTTCATGACTTATAAAGGGCTAATCAGTAATTGCTAATCGCTGAGTGTCGAGAAAGCTTAATCTTCTTTTTTAGCAGCTACCTTTTTCTTGGTTGCTTTCTTAGCTGGGCGTGGAGCGAACTCGAAGCCGATCTTACCTTTCTCGAAATCGAGGGTGAGGTGTGCTTTGAAGGGACGCTTGGTGCGCTTTGAGATGAAGCCATCGAGCAGTGGCGTCTTGCCCTCTGTGAAGAGCTTTTCGACTGCGTCGGCTGAGAGTTCTTTTTGGAGAATGGTTTTACCGAGGCGGAAACCGTCGGGTGAGTCCTTTGTTTTGAAATCAGGGACGTGATAGGCTTTGTCCGTGGCGTAGAACTTAGCTTCGAGACCGTTCTTTAATGTGAGGGTTTTAAGCAGTTGGTCATCGGTGAGTTCGTCGGCCGAGTCGAGATCGTCGTCGAAGACGAAGTTGGTTTTCCATTTGCCGATCTTGCCAGTTTTGGTGACGTTTTGCACCAGCTCGAGTCCTGCGCTGAAAGGTTTATTGAAGCGCGACATAAAGCCTTCGCGCTCGTCGAGTTTCTTCGTGGTGAAGAGCTCAATCGCTTCTTCATCGCTGAGTCGACGACCAGCAATATGCTTTGAGACTCGGAAGTCGCACTCCATTTCGCGGCACTCGTAAGTGGCGTCGGTTTGCTTGAGGCGTGCGGCGCCACAGGCAGGGCAGGCGCATTCGAGATCAGGGAACGTGCGATTGACGAGCATCTCCATATGGCCACGAGCTTTGTCGACGACGTCTGCGGTGAAAGTCGTAATCTCTTGCATAAACTCGCCGCGTTTGATTTCGCCACGCTCCATCTTGTTGAGTTTGGCTTCCCAGTCTCCTGTCATGGACGGTGAGCTGAGTGCTTTGATGTTCATTTCTTCGCAGAGCTCGATCAAGCGCAGGCCTTTGCCAGTAACGTTGAGGTCGCGTCCTTCTCGGGCGATGTATTTCTGACGAAGGAGACCTTCGATCGTGGCGGCGCGTGTGGCAGGTGTGCCGAGTCCACGTTCGGACATGGCTTCGCGTAATTCGTCGTCCTCGATCAGTTTTCCCGCACCTTCCATTGCAGCAAGGAGCGTGGATTCTGTATAACGTGCGGGTGGCTTCGTCTCTTTGTCGAGCACATCGATGGCTTCGGTGTGGGCGCTTTCACCCTGGTCGACGCCGACGAGTTCGTCGGTGTTCGCTGCGACGCCGGCGACGCGTCCATAAACGGCGAGGTAGCCTGGAGTGACGAGTGTTTTACCATTGGTTGCAAACACATCGGACTCGGCGCCATGGTTGATCGTGGTGAGGCGTTTGGTTACTTCATACTCGGCGTGCGGGAAGAAAACTGCGACGAAGCGTTTCACGACCATATCGTAAAGTTTGGACTCCTGCTCGTTGAGTTTCACGACGCGTCCCGTTGGGATGATCGCAAAGTGATCCGAGACTTTGGCGTTGTTGAACACACGCTTCGTAAATTGCACGCGGTCGTTTTCGATGGCGTCAGCTGCCCATTTGGCAACTGCGTGCCCGGAGCCGGCGAGATCGCGGAGGGTTTCGTAGACCTTGCCCATGTAGTCCTCTGGCAGGTAGCGGGAGTCGGTTCGTGGGTAAGTGAGCATCTTGTGGCGCTCATAAAGTGCTTGGGCGAGGCCCAGTGTGTTTTTGGCGGTGAAGGGTGCTTCGCGTTGCAGAGTGGTGAGGTCGTAGAGTTGAGGCGCGATCTGTTTGCTTGGCTTGGTCTCTTCGCTCACGGTGCCAGTCTTGCCCTTGCAGCGTGTGCGAATGGTGTCTGCGGTGGTTTTGTCCCAAAGGCGCTCGGCACGAGCGTGTGGTTTCACTTTATCTTTCTTGAAAGTCGTATCGATCCACTTGCCTGGATATTGACCTTTCGCTACGGAAAATTCTGCGTGCACTTCCCAGTAATCTTCAGATTTGAATGCTTTGATCTCGCGTTCACGTTTGGCGAGGATCGCGAGTGTCGGTGTTTGCACACGACCAGCAGCAGTGATGTTGAATCCGCCGTGCCGTGAGCGGAAGCAGGTGAGTGCGCGTGTGGAGTTGAGTCCGACGAGCCAATCGGACTCGGAGCGGCATTTTGCGGCATCGGCTAGATTTTGCATTTCCTCGCCTTCGCGTAGCGCTGTCCAGGCTTCTTGAATCGCAGCTGTGGTCATTGATTGCATCCAGAGGCGTTTGACTGGCTTCTGGATTTTACCGATGTCCATTATATATTGGAAGATGAGCTCACCTTCACGGCCGGCGTCACATGCGTTGATGATGACGTCGTATTCCTTCTTTTTCGCGAGGCTAAGCACATGCTTGAGGCGATTCGCGGTCTGTTCAATCGGTTGTAGCTCGAATTTTTTAGGAATCGCTGGCAGCACCTTAAAGTTCCAAGGTAGATTTTTACCATTTGGACCTGTTGGCATTTTAAGTTCGACCAGATGACCTACAGCCGAGGTGATCGCCGCATTTTCATTGACGAAATACTGTGCGTCGCGGGACTTTCCCTTTTTTTCGAATTTACCCAGGGTCTTTGCGAGTGCCTTTGAAAGATCGGTGGCTACAGAAGGTTTCTCGGCTATGATCAAATATTTCATCTATATATATAATATGGTGTCGTTCTGAATACTGGTAAGCCTCCGTGGTGTCCGGAGGCTCTTTAAAAATGGTGATAACGCTTTAAGTCGAGGCGTGAAAATGGTGAGTATGATTGGTTTCTGTCGAAGTCGCTTGTTTTCGGTAAAAAGAGGCGATTAAATCTGGCGTCAATCCTCTTTCTGGTTTTTGAGATTCGTTTTACAAGCAATCAACGACCCTATCACCCTTCCTTATGTTCCGCCGACAACGCTATAAACTCGTTCGCAAAGCCAATGAATTTGCGCAGTTTACCGCCGATGTGATTTATGATCGTCGTCACGGGCGCGCGGCTGAGGTGATGTCGTCCTTCCTTTATGGCTTGTCGTTTATCTTTAGCGCACTGGTTCAGTTGCGCTGGTATCTATATGAAAGGCGGTTCCTTCGAAATAAACCGCTGGGCTGCTTAGTGGTGGTGGTCGGAAATTTGACCGTTGGTGGAACTGGTAAGACGCCTGTGGTGGAAAAATTTGCACGCACCTTACATGATCGTGGGCGTAAAGTGGCGATTCTAAGTCGTGGGTATAAGAGTAAGAAAGAGCCCTTGGCTAAAAAGTTGTGGCGTAAGTTGACGCATGGTGAGGAAGCGCCCCCTCGAATTGTGAGCGACGGTAAAAATGTTTTATTAGATTCGGATGTGGCGGGAGATGAACCTTTCATGCTCGCGAAGAATTTACCTGGGGTCGTTGTTTTGACAGATAAGAACCGAGTGAAGGCAGGCTCGTTTGCAATTCGCAAGTTTGGCTGTGATACCTTGATTCTCGATGACGGCTTTCAGTATCTGCCATTGAAGGGGCGGTTAAATTTGTTGCTCGTCGATAAAACCAATCCCTTTGGGAATCAGCACCTCTTACCGCGCGGTATTTTGCGTGAGCCAATTAAGCACCTATCTCGGGCCAGCTACATTTTTCTCACGAAGTCGGATGGTCAGCGCGATGAAGCATTGCTAGAGATGATTCGCGAGCACAACGCAGATGCGGAAATTATTGAGTGCGCGCACCAACCGCAGTTTTTGCAATGTGTGGAAACAGGTAAGCGTTTACCGCTGGACACTTTGCAGGGAGCCAAGATCGCAGCCTTTAGTGGAATCGCTTCACCTGAGAGTTTTGAAAATATGCTACGCGGCTACGGAGCCGAGATACGATACAATCAGCGCTTCCTGGATCACCATAAATTTACGCGATATGAAATTCAGCACCTCTACAAGAAGGCTGGAGCGGCAGATTTGGATATGATTGTCACCACCGAAAAAGATGCGGTTCGCCTCTTTGAAGATATCAAAGCACCGATCCCGATTTACTACCTGCGTTTGGAGATTGATATCCTTTCTGGTGAAGAAGATTTTGATGCGGCAGCGGCACGTATTTGTTTACCACGTAATAAATAGTTGTCCTCGCGATTGTAACAGCGCGGTTACATTACTCGGTATCGATTGCAGTTTCGAATCCTTGCTTGCTTTTAACCGGAAATAGTCCACAAGCAGTCATCACTATAGCGCATGTTAGGATTCAGAGCGTGGGTAGGCATCAGTTGGATAAAGTTGTATTCATTCAGGTATCGCAGTTCATTTCAGGACACTCAAAGCAAAGAAGCAGGCGTTGTAGCCTCAAAGAGATAAAGAACAATATGAATACAAAGATGTATGTAGGCAATCTGTCCTACGACGCCAACGATGGCGATATTCGTGAGCTTTTCGAAGCACACGGCAGTGTAACCGACGTTTTCATCGTCAAAGATCGTGAGTCTGGCCGCCCTCGTGGCTTCGCTTTCGTATCGATGGGAACACCTGAAGAAATGAATGCGGCAATCGAAGCACTGAATGGTGCAGAGTTCATGGGTCGTAATCTAACGATCAATGAAGCACGCCCACGCGAAGAGCGCCCGCAAGGCGGCGGTTACGGCGGCGGTGGTCGTGGCGGTTACGGTGGCGGAGGTCGCGGTGGTGATCGTCGTGGCGGTGGCGGCAATGATCGTCGTGGCGGTGGTGGTTATGACCGTGGTGGTCGTGACTCCTACTAAGCTCTACGCTTAATAAACACTTTCGAAAGAGGGCTCAGTGATGAGCCCTCTTTTTTTGTTATGGGCAGACTGAATGCATTTTTAGAAGTGGCTTTATGTTATATTAGAAAACGTTAGTATAGATGTGAGGGTTTTCAAATTTGGTGTAAGCGTGTGCTTTTGTGGGTATAATCTTGATCAAAGGGTTCGGGCATATCGGTCAAGTGAGGGAATGGTTGCTGGGCGTTTCAATGAACAGAATAGTAAGACCGTGAAGTCAATGAATCTGCTAATGAATCTGCTACTAGATAGAGCGGTTTTTTCGCGCTCGCGGTTCAGAGTAAATCCTGGAGGCTTCCAAGCTCTTCGGGCGATTCGGAACTGAGGCGTTCGAGGG
>CAKZOI010000007.1 GCA_937136395.1 uncultured Opitutia bacterium
GCTCAGTTCTCGCCTTTGATTAACAATCTGTTTAAGTCAGCTAGCAACTCACTAAGTAATCAGTATAAGCAGCAGGAGGAAGTTTCCGGTATGCTTTATCAAGCTGCCGTGAGTGGTGTCCCCGTTGATACTGTTAGGGAGCAAGCTGAGAGGGACGGAACCGTGACTCCTCGTGAGCAGATCGCGATTGACATCTCTGAAGCTGTTCAGAAAAAAGGTATCGATAAGGTTCAGAAAGAGCAAGTCGATTTATTTAGGGAGCAAGAAGAGGAAAGAAATAAGGCTTTCATTAAAAGAGCAGAAGACGATTACGGCACTATAATTAAGATGTCTCCCGTCGATGTTAGCGAACAGATCGGGAAGGGTCTTTTTGGGAATGGGGGAGAAGTCGATTATACTAAACTCGAGGATATCGCTACAAAGGCTACGCAAGATGTTACCTTTGAAGCTGCACCGCGATTCCAGTTGGAGCGTCTCTACTATGACTATTCTTCACCTGAAAAGCAGCTCATCTTAGATAAGAACCGCTCTGCTCTCAGCAGAGAATCTTTCTCTGACGCAGATCTCTATAGAGCCGTCTTGAGACAGACCAGATCCATCATGCAGTCTGCTTTTAAAAAGCCAGAAGGCCCCTCAATTATTTCTAGTTTGTTTACACCTAAGCAACCTTGATTACTTAAACTACATTACTAATTACAGACCAAACCTTTTCAGCTATGCCTGATCTGAACCTCACCGAATCCGAGAAGAGAATCTTTACCGATTCTGAAGCCCCGAAGACAATCAAGCCGTTCGCTGAGTGGTCGGAAGAAAATGTAGCATCAAGCGATGACCCGCAGAGTTTTTTGAACTATGCGGATTTCGTGCGTAATGAGCTAGGTGATTCCTACGACGCTCGTGCGGAACAGGACATTCAAGTTGGTCTACGCCAAGGACTTAGCGTAGTTGAGGGTATGACCGAAGAGACTATCGAGCAGTCTCTTGCCCCTAAAGATGTTGACTTCGATACTAAACTTAACGTCGTATTTTCTTCTCTGGGCGTAAACGACCCTGATCGTCAGGTTCTTTTGGATTACCAATCTGGTTTGGAAGTTCTCTCGGAGCAGCCTGATGCCGCAGAAGAGTTCCGCCTGAAGGTGGATTCAATGCGCGAGCAAGCTGAAGCAGTAGTCGGCAACCGTTTGGACCAGACGAAGGAGGAGCTTGTCAAAGCTAACCAACTACCATTTGCTTTCGTTCAAGACGAAGAAGGGAACCGCAAGCTGTTAGTCAGCGACTTTGCGACTGAGATGCCTTTGCTTAAAGCTGTTAAGTCCTCACAGCTTGGCGGTGTATCCTTTAACCCTGAAGACATATCCATTATCCAGAATAACCTTCAGGTGATTCCCGATACCGGAGTCACTGTATACAAGACGAAGGAACTGATGGAGATCTCCAAAGGTATCGTCGAGCTTTCTAAGAGTGATGACTTTGTTTCTGAGTTTGTGGATGGTCATTCTTTGCAGATGGCTCGTGAGAAGGACACTACCGCTGAGTCGGTTTCTCGTGCTGTGGGTAGCACCGTGTCTGAGTTCTTGGGTGCTATTGGAGTGGCGGATGATGCTATAGATGAGCGGAGGGAGAACGTGAGGTATGCTAGCATGCGTAATATCGACGACGCTGTTGAATACATTACGGACCAGCTTAACGAGAGTGGTGCTAGCTACAAGCCGAGTGACGTTCGTGATGCCTATGAAGCACTCGTTGTTCAGAACGGCTTCAGCAAAGGTGTCTTCACCCTTCGTTCGGAAGGTAAAGAGATCAGTGAGAACATTATCTCGACCAAGTTGGGCGCACAGATTAACCCTGCTGTGTTTGTAAACGACGAACTTTTTGCGAAGTCCGTAGCTTCCCACCCTGAACTGTCTGACCAAACTAAGAAGCTCTTTATAAGTTCTCGTAAGATGGTCCTTGAAGACCAGTTTGAGAACTACAGCAAGGTCCTTGACGAGTCCAGCTATTCCGACGAATGGTCTGAAGCCCTTCTTCTGGGTCGTCAGGCTGGTAAGAAAGACGCGGACATCCTAACAGAATTCACTGCGGACAAAGAAGTATTTAGTGAATTGGGTGCGCGGACGAGCGGGATTGCTGCTTCTGTATGGGACTCTGTCGCTAGCCTTGTCTATCTTGCTCCGGCTGCTTTAGGGGCTGATTGGGGTAAGGAAGGTCTACAGGACATCGCGAAAGAGCAGGCCAATCGCAGGCAGATTGCTCAGATGTTCGGCGCAGATTTTGGCGTGGGGCAAGATGTCATGGAGGCAATCGCCCCTATGATTGTAGATATTGGAGCGACCTTCTTGCTTTCAACAGCTACTGCTGGAGCGGGTGGGGCAGCTTACCTTACGGCGAGGTCGGGGGCCAGACTAACTAAAGCTGGCTTTGTTAAAGCGATTACCAGCAATGCCCTTAGAGCTGGTGATGATGCCTTTGGGGTCGTTGCCGATACTGCTTTAGCCCGTGACCTGATCCGTGAATCCGCCGAGGGAGGTGCTGTTGAAGCCATCAAAGCATACAACAACGTAGTGGCCCGAAAGATGGGACTTGCCGTTGGAACATTCGTTCCTGCTGCCTCTCGATCTTCCGCCATGAGTTACGGCAGTATGTATAA
>CAKZOI010000008.1 GCA_937136395.1 uncultured Opitutia bacterium
GCTCAGTTCTCGCCTTTGATTAACAATCTGTTTAAGTCAGCTAGCAACTCACTAAGTAATCAGTATAAGCAGCAGGAAGAAGTTTCCGGTATGTTGTATCAAGCTGCCGTGAGTGGTGTCCCCGTTGATACTGTTAGGGCGCAAGCTGAGAGAGACGGCACCGTGACTCCTCGTGAGCAGATCGCGATTGACATCTCTGAAGCTGTTCAGAAAAAAGGTCTCGATAAGGTTCAGAAAGCCCAAGCCGATTTATTTAGGGAGCAAGAGGAGCAAAGAACTACGGCCCTAATTAAACGAGCTGAAGACGACTATGGCAACGTCATTAAAATGTCTCCTATTGATCTTGAAGAAGCAATCGGGGGTGCCATGCTTGGCAATGGGAAAGAAGTCGATTACACTAAACTCGACGGTATCGCTACAAAGGCTACGCAAGACGTTACCTTTGAAGCCACACCAAGATTTCAGTTGGAGCGTCTCTACTATGACTATTCGTCACCTGAAAAGCAGTTCTTTTTAGACAAGAATCCTTCTGCCCTCAGTAAAGAGTCCTTCTCTGACGCAGATCTCTACAGGGCAGTCTTGAGGCAGACCAGATCCATCATGCAGTCTGCTTATAAAAAGCCTGAAGGCCCTCCAATTATTTCTAGTTTGTTTACACCTAAGCAACCTTGATCACTTAAACTACATTACTAATTACAGACCAAACCTTTTCAGCTATGTCTGATCTGAACCTCACCGAATCCGAGAAGAGAATCTTTACTGATTCTGAAGCCCCGAAGACAATTAAGCCGTTCGCTGAGTGGTCTGAAGAAAATGTAGCACCAAGCGATGACCCGCAGAGTTTTTTGAACTATGCGGATTTCGTGCGTAATGAGCTAGGAGATTCCTACGATGCTCGTGCGGAACAGGACATTCAAGTTGGTCTGCGCCAAGGACTTAGCTTAGTTGAGGGCATGACCGAGGAGTCTGTCGAGCAGGCCCTCGCCCCTAAAGATGTTGACTTCGATACTAAACTTAATGTTGTATTTTCTTCTCTGGGTGTAAACGACCCTGACCGTCAGGTTCTTTTGGATTACCAATCTGGTTTGGAAGTTCTCTCAGAGCAGCCTGATGCCGCAGAAGAGTTCCGCCTGAAGGTAGATGCAATGCGCGAGCAGGCTGAAGTAGTAGTCGGCCTCCGCTTGGACCAGACGAAGGAGGAACTTGTCAAAGCGAACCAGCTACCGTTTGCTTTCGTTCAAGACGGTAAAGGAGGACGCGAGTTGTTAGTCAGCGACTTTGCTTCTGAAATGCCTTTGCTTAAAGCTGTTAAGTCCTCCCAGCTTGGCGGTGTATCCTTTAACCCTGAAGACATATCCATTATCCAGAAGAACCTTCAGGTGATCCCCGATACCGGAGTCACTGTATACAAGACGAAGGAACTGATGGAGATCTCCAAAGGTATCGTCGAGCTTGCTAAGAGTGATGACTTTGTTTCCGAGTTTGTGGATGGTCATTCTTTGCAGATGGCTCGTGAGAAGGACACTACTGCTGAGTCGGTTTCCCGTGCTGTTGGTAGCACCGTTTCTGAGTTCTTGGGTGCTATTGGTGTAGCGGATGATGCTATGGATGAGCGGAGGGAGAACG
Organism: uncultured Opitutia bacterium; assembly: GCA_937136395.1. Lineage (GTDB taxonomy): Bacteria > Verrucomicrobiota > Verrucomicrobiia > Opitutales > Coraliomargaritaceae > JBPOFY01. The sequence goes on from CAKZOI010000008.1 coordinate 1,627, forward strand.
TGAGGTATGCCAGCATGCGTAATATCGACGATGCTGTCGAATACATTACGGATCAGCTTAACGAGAGTGGTGCTAACTACAAGCCGAGCGATGTGCGTGACGCCTATGAAGCACTCGTTGTTCAGAACGGTTTCAGCAAAGGTGTCTTCACCCTTCGTTCGGAAGGCAAAGAGATTAGTGAGAACATTATCTCAACTAAGTTAGGCGCACAGATTAACCCTGCTGTGTTTGTAAACGATGAACTTTTTGCGAAGTCCATAGCTTCCCACCCTGAACTATCCGACCAAACCAAGAAGCTCTTTATAAATTCTCGTGAAATGGTCCTAGAAGACCAGTTTGAGAACTACAGCAAGGTTCTTGACGAGTCCAGCTATTCTGACGAATGGTCCGAAGCCCTTCTTCTGGGTCGTCAGGCTGGCAAGAAAGACGCGGACATCTTAACAGAATTCACTGCGGACAAAGAAGTATTCAGTGAATTGGGTGCGAGGACGAGCGGGATTGCCGCTTCTGTATGGGATTCTATCGCCAGCCTTGTCTACCTTGCTCCGGCTGCTTTAGGAGTTGATTGGGGTAAGGAAGGTCTACAGGACATCGCGAAAGATCAGGCCAACCGCAGGCAGATTGCCCAGATGTTTGGCGCAGATTTTGGCGTAGGACAAGATGTCATGGAGGCCATTGCCCCCATGATTGTAGATATTGGAGCGACCTTCCTGCTTTCTACAGCGACTGCCGGAGTGGGTGGGGCTGCTTACCTTACGGCGAGGTCAGGTGCCAGACTAACGAAGGCTGGCTTTGTTAAAGCGATTACCAGCAATGTCCTTAGAGCTGGTGATGACACTATGGAGGCCGTTGCCAAGACTGCTTTAGCCCGTAACCTGATCCGCGAATCCTCCGAGAAAGGTGCCGTTAAAGCCATCAAAGCATACAACAACGTAGTGGCTCAGAAGATGGGACTTGCCGTTGGAACATTCGTTCCTGCTGCCTCTCGATCTTCCGCCATGAGTTACGGCAGTATGTATAA
>CAKZOI010000009.1 GCA_937136395.1 uncultured Opitutia bacterium
AGCTAAAAACTTTTCGCGCCGCGTCTGCTTGCGCTTTCCTGCATATTCGAGTTCTGAAAATCCCGGCTGGTGCTCCACCCCCAATCCTCGCAAGATTTCCCCTTGTTGACCATTGAGATTAAATCAGTGTTTCCCTAGCAGACCATTAAAAAATAAGTTTTATATCACAGAGCCAAAGCTCTCCTATTCTACGTAAACTCTGAAGAACTGGCGCCTCCCACTGGATGCCGGTGCAGTATAGCGGATCTCACCACCGCTACCTTCGAACGACTCCACTGCTTCCCATGTCCGCAGGTCACCGGTCGCCTCCACCGTATAATTTTTACCGACCATCGTGTTCACGCTAAACCCAAATGGCTCGCTGGTGACATTGAAGATATCCAGTGACTTGTTGACCACTTCCACGGCATTCAGTTCTACCAGCTCGGGATTTCCATACATAGCCCCTGATTCAAGCAGCATCGTCCCGCTTACAAGGTATTCATTTTTGTCATTCGAGTTCCACACTCGATAGCTCACCTCCTCTTCTTCATTAAGGTTCACATTTAGGGTCACGTAACTGTTTCCTTCATTCAAGATAACATCTTGCTGTGCTCTCAACTCATCCCCGACAAAGACCCCAATGACACTGCCGGCACCCACCGGTTTTCCTTGAACCGAAACCTGTGCCAAGACTGTTGCTCCGAGGTTTGGATAGACGACTGCATCTACCCATGCCGGACCAACTTTCTGCTCCGGTGAATGATTTGACCGGGTTTGGAACGTCGCGATGCCCACCCCGCCATCTCCTAGCTCCCACGTCCCGTCCTGGGACACATTCAACCAGTAACCTGACCCTGGAATCATCGTCGTCAGTGTGTTTAGGAAGGATGGATAGCTCGGAGCATACGAACTCTCTAGGTTCTTAATCTGCACGACCGTTTCCCCAAGGCTTATCAGTTCACTCACTACACTCTCTCCATTCAACCTAGGGTAGCCAACTAAGTTCCAGCCACTCTTCGCATTAATTGAAGCACCTGATGGCACTGAGCCATCCACATCCAAGCTCACGTCTTCGCTTACCTTTAGCCAGTAACCATCTTTCACACCCAGACTAGACAAATTATTTAGGAAGAGAAAGTTGGCAGACAAGGTAGGATCATAACTCTGGGTTAGATTCTTAATCTGCAACAGCTTATCCTCAATGGGAGCAAAGATAGTTGCCGGCGTCATGTCATCACCCTCAACAAAGAATGATACCAAGTTCCAACCCTCTCTTAGATTTAAGGTCTGTGTCTTAATCACTACGATATTAAACGCTTCTAACGAGGCAGAGAGCGACCCGTCAGATACTGTGATAACGATATTACTGACCGTCGTGCCGACATCATCGTCGAGCGGCATACCCGATAAAACACCCGTATTTGGATCGAAATTTAACCAAGATGGCAAATCGCCATCTTGTGTCATCGAGAAAGTCAGAACGGAGTCTATATCAACATCAGCGCCTACGGCTTGAAAGCTATACACCGTGTCCTTAGCGATCGTTTTTACCGGCGTCCCAGAAATTGTTGGCCTATCATTCACGCCGGCTACCGTGATTAAAATTTCAGCGCTTATCTCGAGGTTATTTCCGTCAAGAGCCTTCCAATTTCCGATGGCTTGATAGGTTTGGCCGGCATTCAGTCCATCATAATTTTCAACAGAAGGGTCAAAGCTATATTGACCGTCACTGGTGATGCTAAGGCCAGCGATCGGCTCAACTAGAATGAATCCGGTCGTATTACTCGGGCTTTCTAATTGCCCTGTGAGGGTTTCCCCGCCGCCATCCGCCAGCAAATTAAGGGGTGGTATTAAGCCAAAATCAAATAACTGCCCTACATAGCCACTCCGCACGGTATAGTTTTGCGAGCTGGCAACACCTCCCGCCATATTAGAGAGATCGGCGGCATAGTTCGAACTGGTAACTCGTCCCCCACCGGAGTCGAGAGCCGTTGGCACCAGGGTATAAGTCTGAGCCAATAAGTTCGGTAATAAACCGAATAGCAACAGCACTGAAGCAATTATGGATTGAGAAAATTTCATCAATTCAGCGACTTTCCAACAAAGCCTCCAGCTTATCCAAGCGATCTTCCTGATTCCTTAGCTGTTGCCTTAAAAGCTCATTTTGTTTCCGAAGTTCCAAGCTATCACGGTGTAATTCCTGGACAGCAACTGCCGAGTAAATAGTAAGCGGATAGGTGTCAACTTGCAGGATTGGTGAACCATCGACGAGGAACTCCCCACTCTCCTTGACATGATCTGGGAAGACTTCCGCAAATTCCTGCGCAATCACATTGGGGTAGCGCTTGTCATCTATTTCAGGATGCGCTGCCAGATAATCGTCAGTGTAGCGAAAATCCACCAGGCGCACCTTGTCGAGCTTTTCCAAACCTCCAGCAATTGCTTTAACATCAGTTTTAATCCGTCGGTCCGAGTTGGAGAGCCAACTTCCGGCAATACTTTTACTCGCATTACCCGCGACTTCGAGAGTATTGGTCGCAGGAGTACGACCGATGCCGACCTTGCCGGTGAATATGTTATCCTGGTCCAGTCGAGCGAGCTGAGCCGAAACGAGATCATCGCGCAGTGCTAGCATATGATTGTCCCCTGCCGCGATGTGGGCAACTTGGGTTGCGGTAGCCGGGATCGTTATTTGGCCATAGCTGTTATCACCCCAGGCCACCAGGGTGCCATCAGCTTTTAGGGCAGCGCTGAAAGCATAGCCGCCGGTGACTTTCGTTACTCCGCTGAGGTCAGCGGGCACCGTGCTCTGTCCGCCGTTATTCCAGCCCCAGGCTACAACTTTACCATCACTCTTTACAGCGAGGCTGTGATAGGCCCCTGCGGCAATCGCTATGACGTTACTTAAATCAACCGGAACGTTGATCTGACCCGCATCACTTCGGCCCCAGGCGACCACGGTCCCATCAGCTTTCAAGGCCAACGAGTGATCATAGCCGGCCGCGATCGCGATGACATTGGTTGAGGCTGCATCAGGAACATTGGTCTGGCCGAAACTGTTGTTCCCCCATGCCGTGACCGCACCGGTCGACGAGAGGATGAGACTGTGTTTCTCACCCGCGGCCGCTTCGGTGGCCGTGGTGATGCCAGAAGGAACGGCGGTTTGACCGAAGGAATTGTCTCCCCAGGCTACAACCGTGCCGTTACTCTTCACGACAAGATCATGCGAACTACCTGCAGCAATTGCAGCTACTGATTCTAAGTCATCAGGGACTGCGGGACCATTACCCCATGTCACAACGGTTCCATTTTTTAGGAGAACAAGGCTGTGACTTTCTCCCGCCGTAATTGCGGCGACATCGACTAAGCTAGGAACAGTGGTCTGTCCTAAGTTATTTCTCCCAAAAGCAATTACTGGAAGCGCCGGTGCAGCAGTAATATTATCCAAAGTCAGTGGTAATTGGTTCACCGGGATCACCCCATCCACTAAAGTCACATAGCTCCCCGCTGCTTGTTTTCCGTCCAGCGCAGCCTGAGTAAGATCCGAGATCGGCTTATCCGCATCCGCGGTATTATCGGCATTACCAAGACCAATCATCGATTTCGTGATGCCATTGACCGTCCCCGTAAAAGTCGGCGAGGCCAGCGGAGCTCTTAGATCCAAAGCTGATTGCTGTGCGGTCGAAACCGGCTTATCCACATCCGCGGTATTATCGGCGTTACCAAGACCAACCATCGACTTCGTGATACCATTGACCGTCCCCGTAAAAGTCGGCGAGGCCAGCGGCGCTCTTAAATTTAAAGACGATTGCGAAGCCTTTAGGTCCAAGGCCGCTTGCTGCGCGGTCGAGATCGGCTTGTCCGCATCCGCGGTGTTATCGGCATTACCAAGGCCAACCATCGACTTCGTGATACCATTGACCGTCCCCGTGAAAGTTGGATTATTCAGGTCTGCCTTGAGAGCGTCGTTGCCGTTGAGCTTGTTGATGGCTTTGAGAATCGAATCAGAGGGACTAATCGTTCCTGCACCCGAGACATAGTCCGTCAGAAGCTTGCCCGTGACCGTGGATGCCGAAATCACGGTAGCACCCTGAGTGCCGGTCACGTCACCCGCGAGCGAACCTGAGAAACCAGTGGCCTCCACCGCCTGAATCGCATAGGGCGTGGCGGCCAAACGCTGGTCCGGAGAAAATTGCTGAAAACCGTTGCTACCATCACTAAACCAGACGCGCAGGCGGACCCCGCCGTTGTCCAACGCGCTCACAGGAATCACCGTCATGTTGTCCAGCGTGTCATCGCCCAACAAGATCGAATAGAGTCCCTTGGTGACCGCCAGAGTGACAGGATTAGTTGGCTCCCCCCCCTCATTGCTCGTTCCGTCATTACTCCAATAACTGGTGGTTCCTTCGCCATCAACCAATGCAAATTTGAACTGGCCGCTACCGTCGAAGTTCTTTCCATCCACCGAAACACGTCCCTGATGGTTGAGCACCTGAGGCACCGCGGCACAAAGACTGAAAACCCCGAGCAACAGAGACAGGCCCAGCAGCTGGGCAAAAAAAAGTTTACGTGTTTTAAAAGTCATGATTTTGAAGGTGGAGAACTTGGAATACGGCCAGGAGGCTGGGCTCCCTGAATAGTGGATGAAGGTTCCGGCGCACCATTGGTGAAGCCGCGCCCGGAATCGGTGGCATAGACGGTATTATCAGATTTACTGAACATCAGGCGCATGCCGGTGTGACGTGACTGCAATACGGTGACTTCCTTCCGTTTAAATTGGAACCAGCCCGGTGCCTCAGTCACTTCTGGAGCCTCAGAGGCAGCCACCAGCCCAAAGACATTGTCATCACGCAAATACTTGATCAAATCCGGCGAGGCTTTGACTACGAGAAACCATTGCCAGCGTTTAAGGCCATCGGCATCACGCCATTCGTGGCGCTCGGCCTGCTGAATCTTATCTAATGAAGATGGACGCCGCCAAAATGCCTTTTTGAAGATCTCCTCCGGATCGCGGCCCAGCAAATCTGGGGGCCCGTCCCGCCACACGATGGAATTTTCAGCCGGGGGTGCGGTGGGTGCGGGAGCGCGCTGGACGAACCATACCAACCCCAAGCCCACAAGAATCAATGCAGGGATAAAAATCCTAACGAAGACGCGCTGCATTAGTTTCCGGAATTTGAATAAGTGCGCAGGAATAACTTAATATCGCTAACCGAAGCGACGAAGCGGGTCAGTCCCTCTTGTTCATCTTCGAGCAACATATAGGCGGGGATGACAATCTTCCACTTACTATTCCAGACACTGCGACCCACTAAACGGGTATTGGTAAATTCGCCCGGCACGCTACTGTAGAAGAAAGCTGGGTCACTCACCGGGCGGAAGCTCTGATGTTTGCGCTGAATCCAAGGCTCTTCACTGAGAGTGCCCGCTGCATTGAAAAACTGTGTGGTATTAAACGCGCTTGCTCCCAGGTTGAAAGGTAACGGCAGAGCCTGGTCGTGAACAGTCCAGCTCCGAAGGGTGTTCGTATCTCCTAACGGAGGGGCTAGCATAGAATCCTCACCACAGGGAATGAGATAGAGATACGGCGTCGCGCTGAGTGAATTGGGATCCGTTAGATTCGGGCCACCCGCACCAGGAATCCCGTCAGTAAAGGGGTCCATGCCCACATAGTCCATGAGCACGATACCCGCGCTGCTAATCTTAGTACTGTAGCTGCTGGGTGAATAAGCGTGATCTCCCGCCGCAATCGGCAGACCGAAGAAATTCTTCGCGTGCTGGATGGTGCTGGAGAACGGGATAATGAATCCGGGCACCGCGCTTCCATCCGGCTTCGCCAGGTTGTTGCAGTAGCGCACCGCATCCGGATCGCTCATCACATTTGCCTGAATCGATTGTTCCAAAACCTGCTGCCAGGCATCGCTGTCTGCCCGGGTGCCACCCAAGCGGTAGAGCTCACTACGCAAACTGAAAAGCGTCCCATATTTATCCGGGTTATTGATTCCCAAACGGCCCTTCACTACCGAAAAGTCCGAATTCATCTGCGCGATTGTTCCAGCCAAGCCAGCATCACCTAGGGTGCTAGCGGTAGCCTGCGGAACACCCCCAGTCAAATCCCCCACAGAGCGTGCTGCCACGATACGTGAAATGACGGACTGCCCTTCAGGTGTGCCCAACAATCCCGTTTCGTAGTCGTAACTTTTAGCAGCAAGGTAAGTGTAACGACTGGCGAGATCGAACAGGCTACGATATTGCTCCAGCGCCTCATTACGAAACGTGCGGAAAGTTAAATCGTTCGTGCGGTATCCACTCACTACGGCAGCAGCCCGCTGGCGGAAGCTTTCACGTTCGGCCATCACTGTGAGTCCTGCTGCCAACTGGTTCTTCACCTGTTGATCCGCCACTAGCATTTGGTTCATCAACTCGTTGACTTGATAGACCTCGCTGAGGAGATTTTTACTCAGCACATCGAATTCATAAGCTATTTGCTCTTCTTCCTTATCAAATTCGATGACCGCGAGATCCTCTGCCTCAAATCGGCCTAACTGTTCAATCACCCCTTCCAGTAAGTCAGCCGAGAAATTGCTAGCAGTGATCGTTCCCGTATAGACGGACTGCAACGAGACACTACCGAATTTGAGTCCCCCACGTGCCGCAGAAGTTGCGTCATTAGCTAGACCAACCACCCTAGGTAGGGCTTCGGCGTAGGCATCCGCAGCCTGTTCCGAAACATCTTTAGCGGCCGTCATGACATCTGCTACCCTGCGGAGATTTGCCGCGGCCAGCGCCGCTTTCTCTATATCCGCTGAAAACTGAGATTGAGTTTCAACACTCTGTAGGTTGGCCTCCAAAACTCCCAACACCTGTTGACCTTTACGATCAAAGGACGACTGTACTGACTGTAGTTTGTAGTTTGCCTCGATCAGAGCCGCACGAGCGCTCTCGGCATCTAACAGAGCTTGCTGGAGGCTGCCCGTCTGTGGCCGGGACCCGAGCGATACACCCGGGCTTACCAAGTCTGCATACTGCGCATACTGATTTGGCAAAACATTGAAGGACTTTTCCTCGGTCACGGGAGTCGAGCTCGAACCATCGTAATTGGCCTGGATTTCCTCCAGACTGAGCGCCCCAAAACTGGGGTCCGCGGTAGGAACCCGCAGGGTAACCGACACTTGCTTGGTCGTATCCACCAAAATGGTGGAAGGCCGGTCGATAATGCTCCAATTGAGCAAATCCGGGCCGCTGTAGTCCTGACTGTATGTTTTACCAGGACCAAGATCACCGGCATACGGTTGGCCAAAAATATCCATCAAAAGATTGGAATAGGTATTTTCTTGATCGACGATCGCGGTATTCTGCGCCGAGGTTTGGTTAGATTGGCTGCGCAGTAGGCGTGTCATCTTCGCGGCTTGGTTAAACGCTCCCTTGGCATTAATTACCGCACTGAGGGCGCGGTCTTCGATTTGCTCATAGTGAGATTTCCCGTTATTGAGCTCGCTCGGTGAGATATCGAATGCGATCGCATTGGGGCTCAATCCAAGCGGATTAAGGTGGGCGTTGGCATTGTCCAAAGTAGTCTGGAAACTGGCCCCCGCTATCACCAGTTGATCAAGTTCTGGCACGGTGGAGCGGTCAATTTTCTGAACGCCGCTGTGGGCCTCATCCTCATCCAGCAAGAGAGAATTCGCGGTCACCCAGTGAAAGAAGCTACCTTGAGCGCTGCGGCTGGTCCACTCGTCAAGCCCCCAGTCCCGGGTCTCATTGGTATTAGGATTCGTGTCTGAATCACGCAGGTTGGTCCAACCGACAGACCTATCATCAGAATAGGATTTACGATGAACAAGGGCCAGAATTTGCTGGGCCGTCGTCGCGACATTCGCGGCGGCCGCAGCAAATTTACGCTCGTCCATATAGTCGACTTGCACGGTTTGTCCCAACACGGTGACGCCCTCGGCCCGCGGGGTCCATGTGAAGTAGGGGTGAGTAAGGAGTTTATAGTAGTTCGTCACCCCAGTCAGGTAGTGACCATAGGCATCACCGTGACCCTGAGGGAACATTCGCTGAGCATCAGCGGCATCAAGAATTCCGTTGGCACTGGGACTACCCGTTTTTTCTTTGATGTTATAGTTGGTGGCGTAAAGAGCCTCGCCACTATTAATCCCCCGAGTGTAATTCCAGTAGAGGCGGTTGTGAGCCGGGGCCACCGCAGTGCCGGGGCTCGCAAAGTCATCGCGCCCGCGCAGCAGCGCTAATTCCTCATCCAGCGAACTGGCCACCTGGCCTTCGAACGAAAATCGGCTCGTGTTCACCTCGGTAGCGGTTGCTTGGTCATCAATAGAGATGGTTGGGTTCGCGGCATCCGCGTAGGCCTCGTTACCAAGGATCATATAGAGGTCATTAAGATAACCGGCGGCCAGCAAGAGCGCGTCATTGGTGGTGGAAAAATCAATACCATTGCCCACCGTGAAGCTTTTCCCACGGTTCAGGATGGTCTCATAAATAGAGATCAAGCCAACCTCGTTGATATTGTCTAAATTGAGGGCGATGTCGCCATCCCAACGAGTCCCCGCCTGGGTCAACATTGAGACATCGGTGTTAATGACACTGCTCGAGAGATCGCTCATGCGCTGGTTGAACGGGGTAATCTTAGCCAACACCCGCTTGATCCAGCCCTCTACTAGGACCGGAGTTGTCCAGTTCGACCAATCTCCGGCAGGATCACTCGCCGTGGCCTTTTTACGGTAAGCCATCGTGAAGTAGCAGTCCCCCATCAAGATGGCAGGATCACTGAGCACTGCGGCTGGTGTTCCCCCAACGAGAATTGAACTCCCTAGAGTGCCATTCGGTTTGATCCAATTGGCGGAACCAATCGAAGTACTAATGCCGTCAAGCGCCGGTTGGACACCTCCCAACGGGAAGCCATAACGCCACTCGAACTCGAAGTTCTCCGGCTTAGCGCCATAGTCACCGCTGTGGCGCAAGGTCACTTGTTCGTCGAGGGGATTACTGCTGAGTAATACCTTTAAATCCCCTGGGTAAAGAGTGGGACTCACTTTGATGATCTGCATGACGACAGGATCACCGGTATCCGTGAAAGCTTCGCCGTTGCCAAACACGAGCGTCACATAGCCGCTACCTCCTCCGGTAGAGCTGAGCGCATAACTGTCTACTGCGGTGTCTGGATCCTCGATATTCGGAAGACCCAAGGGACCAAAGGATCTCGAATCCTTACTCACGTCTACCACGTATGAACCAGGAACGGTGGTGCTCTCGCTAAAGGTTTCAATCTGAGTGACGAGAAAATCGATGGCTGTTTCCCATTTTGAGCGATTAAAGCTGTCTGAGAGTGGGCAGAGGTCCTTCACGAGGCCTACTTCCGCTTCAGAAAGTGCGTTAAGATTAAGGTAGTCCTCCCCGGCAGGCACGTCAACAAACTCACCGATCAGGACGAGGGCTCCACTAGTTCCCAAATTTGGATCCAGATAGAAGCGGTTCTGGAGTTCGGGCGGCAAACCTTGGAAGTAGGTGCGACCAGAGGATTGGGTGGTCAGTATACTGGCAGGAATTGTCTCGAATCCGTCAGCCCCACCTAGCGCATAGGTCTTACGACGAGTCGGATCACTGAGAACCACACTGGGTAACGTCGTGCCTCCGTTGGCGACAGTATTAGCGATAGATTGCTGATACCCTACCTGAGCACTGGTCTGTCCGCGCACTTGAGGAAGGCCGCTCGTGGGTAAGGTTAAGGTCTGAGCGGTCTGAAGCTCAGGCAAAGTGGCCGCTTGCTCACCGAAGATTGGATCATCCGGCCATTTTGGGTAGTAGGTCAGAGTTGTGGCAAGACCACTCACCTTGTCCTCATTAGTATCAGCAGCGACGAAGGGCATGACCGTGCCTACAGGAGGTTGACTCTCCAGAGGCAAGCTGGGGATAAAGAAACCAGCAAGACTCTTGTAGTAATAGCGCATCCCGTAGGTCGGAGCTGAGCCTAAAGTGTGCGGTCCGCGGTAAAGCCAGTGCATCCCTTTTCGATCGACGAAGGTGAAGCTGTCGTAGTCAACCGGCACGTTAGTCCCAGTGGGAGCATTTGGGTTAGAGGCTTGGTCCACCACTCCCTCGACTTCCACGTTCTTGACAGAATAGGGATCGTTCTCATCGATCAGCGGGAGGGGCAGTAGAGGCAATGGCATGGGTGCCTGAACCGGAGTCCCCGCAGCCTTATTCCACTCAAGGGGATAGGTCGCATTGGAGCGGATCACCTTCGCCACGCGCATTGCCGGGCGGCCAGTCAGAGCCTCATTATATTCGATAAGAACATAGGGTTGAGAAGAATAACTGGCGTTGGTGGTATCATTCAGATCATCTCTAAGTGCATAGACATTCCCACCAATCATCAGGGCATGTTCCTCATTGGGATTATAACCAATCAGGTTACTATCGTTCTGAACGTAAACACTCCCCGCCGCTTGCTCAGCTGTGAGGACGGGATTCTCTAAGCCCTTGCCGGAAGCAATCACGAGCTCCTGCGGACTAGCCGGATAACTCACGGTGTAGATCGCAGCCACGGAAGGCACGTAGAAAGGCTTAAGCTTGGGCGAAGGCGGCGTGATCTTTTTTGACCACCAGACCTTGAGGGTATTCTCGCCGGGGATGGCGTTCACGGGGATGATGGCCTTGGTCGCAGCAGTGGAGAAGCCGACCTCAAAGGGATTCGCATAAGCATCTGCAGAATAGCAGGTGCCGCCGGAGATGTAGCCAGCTAACTCACAGCCAGCAGGAGGGCTTAGACGCGTGCCAACTGTTGCGGTGAGGGTGGAATCCAAAATACCATCACCGTCAGTATCGTTAATGGTATAAACGGCTGGGCTACCCGTCTGGGGTCCCGAGCCGTCAGGGTCCGCAACCGCCGGGGAGCCCAGCAAAGAGTCTGCCTGAATGTAGAGCCGTTGATACCACAATCCATCATCGGAATCGAATTTCAGCAGCGTTCGATTGGTCTTATCAGCAGACTGGCTGAAATCTACCAAGAGGCGCTGGGTAGCAGGATCTACCTCGGTTTCCACTTTCGGAGCGCAATCCTGAAATTTATTTTCGGGTAAGGTTGAGGGGTCAAACTGGATGGCGTTGACGAAGGTATTGCCAGTGTCTTGAACATTTACTGTGACATAATCCGCTAGACCATCTGGCCACTTTAGAAGGTAAGCGCAACGGCGCTTCGGCCACTGGATGCTGAGATTAGGAGTAGCAGGAGCGGGCAAGAAATAGATCGAGGCATCCGTCTGCTCCATCCAGGTAATCTGCACCTGATCGGGATCAAGATTTTCCTTCTCCCCAAAATAATGGGCCACTCCATCCGACGTCTGATAGGATCCGAGGCGGGCTTGCGAATCGGTAATCGAGACTGCGGGTCTAAGAAACTCGTCCCCGGGGGCCGGACCGCCCTCGCGCGGCTTTAGCTCATCGCCCAGTGGGGTTGTGACAGTGACAACTTCAGGCTCGCTTTTGATCTGAACAACATCCGCGCCGAGAAAGACCCGAGCGCCATTGCCCACCTCAACCCCGAGATATTCGACCATCAGAATACCCTCAATGTTGTGAGCATTGAGTGTCTTGGAGGTCCCCACTTGATCAAACCACAAGGTCCGGTGTTCCTCGGGCATTGTCATATTCCCCGGATTAGCGCCCACTGGAGTGTAAGCGTTTGCGACCCCGGGCGGGACGAAGGTATTGTAGATTGGATTGACCACCGTGATACGCCCAGAAGGGATTTCCACCGCCGGAGCCGAGAACCCATTCCCCGTCCAATAAATGGTCCGGACCGGGACTTTGGAAGAGGAAGCGACTGAGAAAGTCTCCTGGCGGAATTTGTAACTCGCCACTGTTTCGCCGGTGGCCGAAGTGTCCGGCAGATTGGAGACCCAAGTGATAGTCACGCGCCCTGGTTGGCTCGCGAAAACCCGCTGGGCATGGCTGCTGTAATAATAGGACTGGCGCGGCGTAAAAGAGACCTCAGTGGCGCTCGAAGTCGTGATGCTCGCAGGTGTAACCAGGGTTACGGTATTACCTGAAATGTAGGCCACCTTCTTTCCCAGGACGATGGCACCAGGAGTGAGGTTGTCCGGGACCGAAGCCACAGTCACGCTGGCGCTGCCAGCGGTGCTGGAAGTCACCATAACGGTGCCTGCAGCGAGGGGAACATTCCCACTGCCGAGAGAACCAAGATTGCTAGAGCCAGCAGGCTCGAAACTTTCACCCGGCATGACGGGTTCGACACGCCAGTAGGTCTCTGCGACGGCATCGCCCTTCCAGTTCACACTGGGTCGCGGGATCTCGTCTCCGAAAGAATAGCGAGGAACGCCCGAGGCAAAGGAATACCCGAAACTCGAGCTCCTGAGAACCACGGTCGTCGCAGGAGTGGCCGGATTCGTCTTATCATAACCGCGGGGATAGCGGCCCGCAGCAAAGCCCCGAATGGATTGACCCAAACCAGTGGCATTGATGGATCCCGAGCTTGCCGAGCTATTCGCCTGTCCCGAATACTGAGAAGTCGTAACTACTGGCGAGCCGCTGGGACTGTAGACTGGCGGCGGCGCGATGCTGATGGAAGGAGCCGTTGTGTAGCCACTTCCGCCGGAGTTAATTGTGATGGACGTAAGGAATCCACCGCTGACCGTGGCAGTGGCGGTGGCGGTGTTTCCGCTCGGTGGCGCAGAAATCGTCACTGCAGGGGCCGAGGTGTAACCGGCTCCCTCGTTCACCACCGTAATGGCAGTGACCTCGCCATTAGCAATGGCAGTGGTGGCAGCAGCGAAACGTTTATCAAGTAGGTTCGTCGAGCTCGCCTTAATACTGTACTGCGCCTGGGCGGCGCTGAACGACAATAGACCTACCAAAGAGGCATATAGAAGAAAGCGTAAGAAGGTCACTGTTGAAAAACTGAGAAGTAGAAAGAGGAATATCGAAACACGCGCGGACTCAAAAAGATCGGCCTATTGGGCAGCTGCCTTATTTTGACTGGCGATCGAAACCGTGTTCTTCGCCGCACCGAGCAAGCGTTGCTCGATCGCGAGCAGGCGAGCTTCGCGGGCTTCATCAGCCTTGGCAACCTCGGCTACGAGCGCTGCCAGTTGATCCTTAAGCTTGGCATTTTCGATCTTCACCGCGTCCAGTTCCTTCTTAATCTGCTGAGTGGCTGAGACGTTCAGCATCGCGATTGCATCGTAGTCTACGGTTCGGTAATCTTCCACCTCCCGGCCATGAACAAACACCTGGTCTCCACTTGGCTTGAAAGCGGTTCGAAAAGCATCCCCCCGCACCTCAATGATCTCCTCAATCGCCTCATCCTTTTCGCCAATCAAACGGACGCGTTCGCCGACCTTGAGATCGGTGGCGAGCAGGACCCAACCATCCGCAATCTTCGCACTTTTAAAAATATCCGGAATCGAGCCAGTGCTTTTGTTGACAGCCTGCGGGAAGACATTTTCCACTTGCTGTGCAATGACCTTCTTTTGGGGTTTGTTTCCATTGGCAATGGTATCGATGTACTTATAGTCCGCGATTTCGATACCAAGCAAAGTCCCAAGATCCTCCCGTGAATCCGAGGGCTCGATAGCGGTTTTAATCCGCTCGTCGGAGTCAATGTCAAAAGTTGGACATATTATGTGGCCACTCGCACGGATTGAAAGGGGTGTATTTTTCCGATCTGTGTTGCTACCGCTGCCACCGTTAGTGGTGAGTCGACCGGCTGAAAAGTAGTTAGCATTAATCGCACCCACATTGAGCCGAGCGGTTGTTGTACTCGTATGAATGAGCACCCTGCTTCCGTCCATTCTAAGATTAGATGGGGAAAAGGCCCCTGGCGTCCCACCGCCAAATCCGAACCAGTTGCTGTTCTGTTGATACCCTAAACCCATTACATTATTACCAGCGCGAACAAACGCCATGTGAGCTGCCGTGTGATTATTCGCCTGCCGCGTGATCTGCAACGATCCATAGCGCGTGTTGTCAACAGCCCCGTCAGCGATGGAGAGCTTACCTGCTGGAGTCGTAGTTCCGATACCGAGATTTCCTGAAGAGTTGAGGACCATTCTGGTCGCGCCAGCATTGGCACCACTGTTCCATGTGTGATGGCCATCGCTTGACCTAATATCGTAACGCCCCACGGTCCCCGGTGCTAGAACTAGATCTTTCGCAAGAGCCCCAGAAGGTGAACCCAAAATTGTTTTGCTTCCATTATAACCGACATAGGCCCTCCCGCCGGCAAAATCTGCAAAAGCAGCTGTGTTACTTCCTTTCGACCCCGAATCAAAACGCGCGGCAACATTGGACCCAATTGCTACAGCATGGAGTGGAAGCTCGGGAGTCGTTGTCCCGATACCGACCTTACCATTAAAATCGGCGTTACCACTCACCGAAAGTGGATTAGTCGGATCCATGCCGATGCCAACTTCCCCACCTACCACTTTAAAATCGGCACTATTCTCTAATTCCAACAATACATCGGTTGAATTTAAGCCCATGTAGCCCAGTCGAGCACCTCCAGGTTTATACCAGCTCAGACCACCGGCACGGGTGTCGTCACCTGGCTGCACCTGGATAAATCCATGGGATGCCGTGCCACTTCGAAATTGTGCTGTGCCATTCACATGAAGTTTTGCCAGTGGCGAAGTGACGCCAATACCAACGTTGCCACTAAAATCAGCCGCACCCGTAACCGACAGTTGATTCGTCGGAGCATTATTACCAATGCCGACGTTACCGCCATCCGAATTGAGCGTGAGGTTCTGGGAACCCGTGCCTTCTTTCCAGGCCTGGATGAAGCCGGTGCCATTGCCGGTATCATTGACGCCGATACGCAAACGCTCGGTGGTATCAGTGGCGGTGAGGAGGAGCTGCGGATTGGCGGTGCTACTGCTTGCCCCGGTCACGGTCAAGGTACTGGAAGGACTGGCATTACCCACCCCGACATTACCATTATCCAACACTTGGAGTGCGCTTCCACTGGCGCTCGTGCCAAGAACTTCCGCGAATTTCGAACGAAAGGCGAAGGCGGAGGAGACGATCTGCTGGCGCGGCGAGATCTCCGAATCCGAAACAGAGATAGTGGAGGCATTCGC
>CAKZOI010000010.1 GCA_937136395.1 uncultured Opitutia bacterium
TGCGCTCCGTCTCACCAATGAAAGGGGACTCCTGCAGCTCCGGTTGAATCTTGCCCGCTCCCACTTCTCTAATGGTGAAACCCAAGTTCTTTAGCCCAGCTGAAACAGTCGTCTGTGGCTGTAAATAGACGGTGGCTCCCATTGCTAATGCAGTTACGATGTTACCCAATCCTTGTTGACGAAGGTGGTTCATGATCACGATGCCACACGATTTGATCAATTCATTATAGTCTTCTAGTGGCATAAAATCCAAAACAGGGCAAAAGAGATCACCAAACAACTGTCGTCCTTTGTTTAGCACGACCTTTCGGTACTCCTCATTTCCGCCATAACTGAGAGGCACCACGACCCGACGACCCTTGGAGAATCTCTGACGAGACAACCAGAGAAACGCGTCGAGGTGGTTATTTGAAGGATCTCCTGAGTTCCCAACGAGGATTGAATCGCCAACTTGTTTGAGTGCAAAGATTTCCGCACTAAAATCAAGACCATGACCAACTCGTCCATTGACATACTGGATACGCTCGGGCAGCAAGCCATGCTCTACAAAATGTTGGATTTCGGCTTCAAAGGAGAATATTGCGATATCCAGATGTTGGGCGATGATCCTACATTCCTTGCGCAGGCGTCGCAGGGCACCGAAATAATAGGACGCATAAAACCAAAGCCTCGCTTTAAGGCTCAGCACATGCTTCGCAGTCTCCAGCTCGTACAAAGCATCTGGTTTGTTCAGGATCGCATTGTAAGCCTCGCCGCCCCACAGGTAATAGGCTACGGGTAGTTGTTGTGGAAGAACCTGCCAAAATGAAGCCAAGCGAGACAACATACCGTTGATAATGATCGCCTCCCAATCCGAACGGACCGTCACCACGTTCTTGAGCTGTTCCAGAGTTGAGACATAAATAAAGCCCTCCCCGCCATTCTCCGGTTGCTGTGCATGCGTCTTAACGATGACGAAGACGTGCCTGTTAGGCATGGCTGCTTCAAACCGATCTCGTATTGCCTTGGGGAATTTCGGATCGTTGCCTATTAAATGCAAAAACATATCAATTCGACAGGATTCTGCCTCCAATTGGCAAACTTGCGCACATCGAGCGGATCCACTTCAGCTCCATTTCAAAGGCTTTGCGACCGAACCAAAGCCCGATCAAACCGAAGAATGCGGATAATGCTAACCCGGCGACAAGGCGTAAAGGCGCGATAAAATTAAAAAGACCGAGCACAGTGGCGACAGACAAAGCAACAAATAGAGACAGCAGTAAAGCACCCTTATAGAGTTTGAACTGTTGCCAATAGCCAACTCCGATCAAACGCTCGGTATAAAACCCGTTCACCATGAGTGCAAAGAAACTGCAGATCACTTGCCCAATAACAATTGCATAGATACCATGTGAGTAAGTTATCAACAAAACGACGACGATTAAGCCCTTTTTAATCAATTCCAAGCGTAAGAAGAGCCCCCCCGCCCCCAGAGCTTTGATCACATTCAAGTTGATCGCTTGAACAGGATGCAAAGCTCCCACGACACATAGAAATTGTAAATAGGGAACCGTTGGTAACCACTTCTCACCAATCAAAGTAATCACCAATGGCTCCGCCACCGCAGCAAGCACTGCCATAAATGGGAAAAACAAAAATACCAATAGCCGAGAAGCTTTAACAAACCCACGACTCAAACGTTCGGGATCATTCTGAACTTTCGCAAAGATCGGAAATGTAATGCGAGCCATTAGGGTATTACTGGTCGTGGTCGCCAGACGTTTGAACGAGTCTGCCCGTTGATAGTAACCTAACTCCATTGGATTCCCGATTCGACCGATCAACAATACATACAGTTGCTGAAAAAAGTTATTCAGTATGTTTGAAGCGAACATACTAGAGGCAAAGGGTAGGATTTCCTTTAGGCTTTTGAGGGAAAATATAAATTGGGGCCTCCAGCCTGATTGAACCCAAAGCATCACGCTCAGAAGAACATTCATCGAAAGCGTCTGGACAACCAAGCTCCAGACACCGAACCCGCGAAAAGCCAAATAGGCCGCGAGAACACCAGAGACGAGCGATGCTGCCAAAGTCGAAATCGCAAGCTCTTTGAACCGCAAGTCGCGCTGCATTAAACTCGTCTGAACCCGTGAAAAAGCACTTACAATCAAAACGAAGCTCAATGCTTTAATTATCGGCACTAGATCCGGTTGGTCGTAAAACGCGCTTATCCAGGGGGCGGCAACAAACATAAGCCAAACCATTATCCCGCTAAGTAGAAGGTTGCAGTAGAACGTTGTCGACGTCAGCAAGTCATCCAACTCCGATTTCTGTATCAATGCCTCATGAAAGCCTGCGTCGATAACACCGCGAGCAAGTGCGATGAAGACAACAACCATCGCGATCAAGCCAAACTCTTCGGGAGATAGCAAACGAGCCAGAACTAGCTGAACAAGGAAGGAGACACCTTGCTGCCCAAAACGTTCACAGACGCTCCAGACGAGGCCTCTGGTCGCTTTTTCATTTAAAGAGCTCACTTAGTATGCACGACTGTGTTCAGCAACCGACATTCAAAAACATCGTCAAATTGTGTAGCCAAAGCGATTCATTTCCACTCCGCATTCGGTAGCGATATCAGATAATTGCCGCGAATTCAATTGATGAAGATAACGCCCAATCCGTCTCCGATCTGGCGGCTTTGCAGTCAATTTTTTCCAGTCGAGTGTGTCTTCAGGCTCCCTCTCAATAAACGTGGATTTTTCACTCGGCGCAACAACCGATTCCTCAAAATCGAGATCCAGAAACTCTAACAAGCTCCTCAGAGTTTCCTCTGGATTCCTTACAATCTCTTCATAACATACAAAGCGAAAACGATCCTCACTAAGTCGTTGCGCCAAAGAATGCATACTGGACAAGTTTCGAGCCCACTCTTTAGCAAATTCCAATGATGAAACGGTCAAACATGGCGCATACTTAGAGGCTGTTTCTAAATTCTCTAAATCCAAGTAAGACGCGAAGACGTCGCGTGGATCTCTTACAACGAATAGAAATCGCGCTTTAGGAAAAATCTGGAGTATCTTCTCGGGTTCAGAGATATAGTAATTATTCTTGTCTCCCCAAACTCGAGGTGTTTTCCCATGGCTGACCGCATAAAACTGATGAACTAACGCACACGCCTCCGAATATTGACGAGGGCGCTCTGTCGACAAAAATTGCATCAATTCGCCATGGTTCAAATTCCAGGTCTCAAACTTCTTAGCGCCAACAAGATCATCCACAAATGCCTGAACAGTCTTCGCAGTGGTGAAGTCCTCGTCTCTGTACTTAGAATAGAACCAAAGAATATAGCCACACTCAGGCGGGACTACAATCTGAGAATGCCGATTGAGCATCAGGCGAAACATCGAAGTGCCCGATCTGGGGTTCCCTAAGATGAAAAAATGACTATTTGTTGTGAGCATAGATTATTGTAATACGGCGTCGACAATCGCCTCCAACCGCCTTTCACACATCTGTGCCGATAACGGAAGGCACAGAATCCGCCTTGCGATTGATTCAGAGACCCCAAAGTCCGATTCCAAAATCTTGAACCCGACTTTATTGAGAACGGGGTAAAAATACCGTCTGGGAAATATCAATTCTTTTTGCAGATTCTCAATACACCGTATGACCGCTTCCTCATTATCAAAGATTACGGGATAGTATGAGTAGTTCTTCTCTGCACCATGGCGAAGCTGAATTCCAGGACCCAGTTTAGTGTTAACCTTAGTCTTGGCCCCTTCAGAAAACAAGCGCTGATCGTAATATTGAGAGCACAGCCGGCGTCGTTCAAAAACCTCACTTACATGATTCAGGCAACACAAACCCATTGCCGCATGAAGCTCACTCAACTTGGCGTTGACTCCAACACCGTGAAAATCATCCGTCCCCTTATGTCCGAAGCGTCGCATCCACTCGATTTTATCCGACACCGCTGAATCCTTCGCCACGACGAAGCCTCCTTCAACAGAATGCATCAGTTTCGTAGCATGGAGGCTGACCATGGAGGCGTCGCCATACTCAAGAATACTCTTACCTTTATAACGAACCCCAAAGGCGTGGGCAGCATCATAGATCATGGCGAGACCATGCTTGGCTGCAATCGCATCCAGAGCTTCCACATCACACGGATTGCCGAAAACATGGGTCGCCAAAATGGCTTCGGTCTGCGGAGTGATCGCCGCCTCCACCGCTCTAGGATCGATCGTTAAAGTATCTGGTTCAATATCTGCAAACTTGACCGTGCACCCTTCCCAGAGTGGGCAGGCGGTCGTCGCTACATAGGAGAACGGTGTTGTGATCACTTCCCCTTTCACTCCTAAAGCTTTGAGCGCAATTAGTAAACCGAGTGAACCATTCGCCACGCAATGCACAGGCATTTGTAATTGATGGTACGCCTGTAGCTTTTGCTCTAGCTCCTGCACCACCGGTCCTTGATTGGTGAGCCAATTGCGCTCCCAAATACCTTTTAAATGCTCAATATACTCCTCAATAGGAGGTAAAAAGGGCTCTGTAACATTAACGGATTTCACAGCAAAACGAAATTGAAGAACTAGTTGCCAGCCACTCGTTTGAGGTATCTACCATAGCCTGACTTTTCAAGCTTGGCAGCCAGAGTTAGCAACTGCTCGCGATCGATAAATTTTGAATAGTAGGCCACTTCCTCAATGCAGCCAATTTTCGTATCCTGACGCTCTTCGATGACACGCACAAAAGTCGATGCTTCATTGAGCGACGCAAACGTACCGGTATCGAGCCACGCCACGCCACGGTTAAAGACTCCCACTTTAAGCTTGTTGCGTTCCAGATAGGCTTGATTCACCGTGGTGATCTCGTATTCCCCACGCGCGGACGGTTTGATCGTTTCAGCAATCTGCACGACATCATTGTCGTAAAAATAGAGCCCGGGAACCGCATAGTTCGATTTCGGTTCAGCCGGCTTTTCCTCAATTGAGATCGCGTTCTTGTTCTCGTCAAACTCGACCACACCGTAGCGTTCCGGATCATGGACCGGAGCTGCAAAAATCAGAGCGCCATCGGGATCGGTGTGCTGGCGCAACAGTGCACCAAAACCAGAACCGTAGAAGATGTTATCACCAAGCACCAATGCGACTTTGTCCTGACCGATAAACTCTTTACCGATAACAAAGGCCTGCGCGAGACCGTTTGGTGTCTCTTGTGCAGCGTACTCAAATCGGCAGCCAAGATCAGAACCATCACCAAGTAAGCGTTTGAATGACGACTGATCCTCTGGCGTTGTGATAATCAGTATTTCCCGAATCCCAGCAAGCATGAGCACTGACAACGGATAATAGATCATTGGCTTATCGTAGATCGGCATGAGTTGCTTCGATACGGCAAGTGTAATCGGATGGAGACGAGAGCCGGCACCGCCAGCGAGTATGATTCCTTTCATAAATTTAACGGCTTTGCCGTTGTTCGAGTTTTTAGTTCTAGTTTGAACCGCATGGCGGTTGTTCGAGTTTTTAGTTCGAGTTCTAGTTTGATTTTTGGAAACAACTCGAACTCTTACCTACTCTGTAATGGATTTTCTTAATCCGTATAGCATTTTACTGATCTCACGACATTCTTTGATTAGAGCATTTGCAATGTCGTTATCAAATTCGTCAGTTTCCTGTGCGATCATTATCTGAGTCATGAGCTCAGCGCAGGATCCACTTGAATAACTTATGAAGTTGGCGAATTCTTTGCTACCCTTGCGCTCTGCACCTTCTGCAATATTGGATGCAATCGAAATGGCGCTACGTATCATCTGATCCTTTAAGCTATAGTTCTTCGAACCAGAAAGCTCATTGATAACCAATACAGCTAGGTCTTTGGATTTTTGCCAAACTGATAAGTCTTCAAAGCTTTTTCCCATAACTAACCACTCGAACAAACAACTCGAACTGATTACTCGAACAACCACGCAGTGATTAAGCACGGAAATACTTCAATGGGCGCTTACTCACGCAGTTTCTGGTATCCACGATTGGGCATTTGAATCCGCTAAAATCGTATTCTTTATATGCATCATGATGCGTCGCGATCAGTATACAATCGTAGCCATCTGTAATATCGACCGAACGCCTACCCGCTAATTCAGTATGCTCTCTGGTTAATTTAATCTCCGGCACATAGGGGTCATTGTAACTTACAGTAGCTCCCATAGCCTCAAGCTTTTCGGTTAAGACGTAACTTGGGGATTCACGGTCATCATCCACATTCGGTTTGTATGCCATGCCCAAAAGTAGAATTTGTGATCCGCGCACAGACTTTGACTCATTATTCAACACCTCCGCGACTCTAGATACCACATAGTCTGGCATGTTGGTATTTACCTCGCCTGCGAGCTCTATAAACTTAGTATGTTCATCATACTCACGGGCTTTCCAAGTTAAGTAGAAAGGATCAATCGGAATGCAGTGTCCGCCAAGCCCAGGGCCAGGATAAAAAGGCATGTAGCCGAATGGCTTAGTCGCAGCTGCATCGACCACATCCCATACGTCAATATCCATCTTATGAAAAACTGTCTTCAATTCATTGACCAACGCAATGTTGACAGACCTAAAAATGTTCTCAGTCAGTTTGGTTGCTTCAGCCACTCGGCATGAACTGACGGGATGCACTGAATCGAGTGCCAGAGAATACAGTGCGACACAACGCCCTAAACACTTCTCAGTATAGCCACCCATAACTTTTGGAATCGTCTTAACCGAATGGTCTTTACGCCCCGGGTCTTCTCGCTCAGGTGAGAATGCCAAAAAGAAATCTTCCCCAGCTTTTAGTTTAGATCCCTGTTCTAGAACGGCACGTAAATCGGTGTCTGTAGTGCCAGGGTAAGTGGTGCTTTCAAGAACCACTAGAGTATCTTTTTTTAGATGCGGTGCGATGGCTTCGCCTGACTTGATGACATAAGAAATGTCCGGCTCTCGGTATTTGTTCAAAGGTGTCGGCACACAAATCAACACGGCATCCACTTCGCTGACACGTGAAAAATCTGTCGACGCCTCCAAATGACCAGAGCTTCTTGCATTATGTATATGCTCAGATTCTATATGGCGAATATAGCTATCACCATTATTTATCGCATCTACTTTTGCTTGATCTACATCTAAACCAAGCACCGAGACATTAGATTCAGTAAAACGCAGTCCCAAAGGAAGCCCAACATAACCTAAGCCAATAATTGCTATTTTTTTCATAAAAACACTCTGATAGTTCATGTTCCGTGGCAATCAGCCACTAGATGTCATTCTCTGTTATCCACTAAACAAACGCTTCAAAACCTTCCTTGAATGTAATGACAGGAGAATAGTTAAAATACTGTTTCGCAAAACGAATATCAGCCCACGTTTGCGTCACATCTCCAAGCTGTTGTTTCTTTAGCGCCCAAAGGGCATCCCCAACAGTCACCCCTACGGGGCCAGTACTTCGCGCAGACCATCTTCGCGCTACGTCAGGCTGGCGTTTAATAATCATTTAAAAAGTCGAATGATCGTTTCTCCAAGCAACAAACAGTTGAATGCCTTCACTAAAGCTTGTTTTAGGCTCATAGCCAAACAACTTCTTCGCCTTGGAGATGTCCGCCCAAGTCTGAGGGACATCTCCTGGCTGTTCAGGTAAGCGGTTAATTTCAGCTTTCTTTCCGAGCACAGTTTCTATGGTCAAAATCATCTCGGAGAGCGTCACCGTTTGATCATTCCCGAGGTTGATCACCTCGTAATTCGTTTTATCGTAATGGAGCGCACCAATAATCCCCTCAACAATATCGGCGATATAAGTGTAATCTCTTCGTGTGGAGCCATCACCAAAGACTGGAATCGGTTCGCCCGCTTCGATCAAGCGGACGAATTTATTGATCGCCAAATCCGGGCGTTGACGCGGTCCATAGACCGTGAAAAAACGAAGCCCTAAGAAACGGATACCATAGAGGTGGCTGTAAACATGCCCTAACAGCTCACAACTCACTTTGGTACTAGCATAGGGACTAATCGGTTTCAAAACCGCATCCTTTTCCGACCAGGGGACATTCGGGTTGACACCATAGACTGAGGAGGAGGAGGCAAAGACGAACTGCTTGATTTCGTTTTGCTTAGCGAATTCCAACAAATTTTGCGTGGCGATTACATTGGAGCGTTGATAGCCGACGGGGTCTTCGATGGACGGACGGACGCCCGCCTTGGCGGCGAGGTGGATGATGGCGTCAATCGGTTCGGATCCAACTAGAAAATTGAGTTTTTGATAAGTCCTTGTGTCGGCGAGATCGGCTTCGAGGAGTTCGAATGATCCAGAGGTGCGCTGCGGGGACGCAGCTGCGCTACCTATGTGAGATGCGATGTTCGCGTTCTTCAGCGCCCTTGAATAAAACGGATCAAAGTTATCGACGCCGATAACGTCGTGACCGTCCGCTAGTAGACGATCTAGGGTGTGTGAGCCGATGAAACCCGCGCAACCTGTTAGTAGAATTTTCATAAGGAGAACAGCTTTGCTGTTATTCGAGTTTAGAGTTTGAGTGCAGAGGAAATGATGATGACTTTGAAAAAGTCGTGGTTGAAGCACTAATTAGTGGGAGCATCTTGCTCCCAATTTGTTATTCACACGGGGAACTGGAAGCTCCGCTACTTTTAATCCAAGAGGAGCGCCCAATCTGCAAAGGAATGCATGACTCGGTATACATGCTGGACCACTTCCCCGCCGCGTAAAACGCTGCGCGCACGCGGCTGGCTTGCTGGGCTCTTCCTAACTTAGGAGGAGCGTTTGGCTTAGGCTGGGGATAAAGAATTCAGTGCGTAGGTTAGGCATTCCTGCCTGACCACGTTTTGGCTGGTTCTGGATGGAACGGTGAGTAGTCAGGCAAGAGTGTCTAACTTACGCTGGGCTCTGTGATAAAGCGACAAGAGTGTCGCTTCTACGTGGCTAAACACTTAAATCGAAAGTGACACTGCCGATCGCGCTGCCTTTCTTGTAAATTTTGGCGGAGGATTTGCGCTTGTCGCGAGCTTTGGGGCCGACGGGAATCTCTGCGAGTCGTATGCGTTCTTCGAGCTTGAGTTCGATGCTGATTGGGCCAGGAACTAGGGATTCACTGTCGAGGTCGATACCGCCAGAAGCGAGGAATGATAGATCGTTCGACTCTAGGGCGTTGCTGACTTCATCAAAGGGGACTTCAATGAGTTCGCGTAGCCCTTTCGCAAATGCTGAAATACTGAGACTGGGAAACGCTGAAAAAGATGCGGCTTCGCCAAGGCCTTGAATGCCAGTGGCGAGGAGCTGCTTTAGAAACTGGTTGAGCTCAGGGTGTTTAAGGGGACGAGTGATACTCACTTTGATACCAAAAGGACCGTCGACTTTTTCTTTGAGGAGCGCTTTCTCGTAAAAGGGTGCACGGGCGAGGCTCACCTTTCCTTTGGTGAGACGTAGGTCTTTGAGCGCGGACTTTTTCGCGATCCCTGGGCGAGGCAGGATCAGCTCGGTGAGGACCAGACACTCCCCGGTTTGATTCAGAGGTGCATCGAGTGTGAGTGCTTTCAAGGAAAGGAGCATGGGCGGCGCGACGAGGTTACTGTATTTTAGACAGAATGATTTCTTGAGAGGTGGCTGTTAACGACTACGCCGTTTATCGAATTGGGAGTTTTAAAGGGAAAGTGGCACGGTTGGGAAGTTGAGATTTAGTAGAAGCGACACTCTTGTCGCTTTTAATTCTGATGGGATAAAGCGGTTAAAACCGCTTCTACGTCGTTGAGTGACGTTTCCGCCGTGCGCCTTCCAATTGAAACAACTTTGCGATACCAGTCAGCAAGCCGATGAGAGCGACCCAATAGGCAGGACTATTGAGAATGAATTCGATAAAGGCGTGAGCGATGATCGTCGCAAAGCCGACAATCAAGTGGAAAGTGGAGAGTGGGAAGTGGAGGATAGAAGATGCTGACAAACTGAAAGGCTGAAAAGCGGAAATTATAAGCGATCCAAAGGTGAGGACGAGGAGACTGCAGCCGATGGCTCCGTATTCGGCCCAAAATTGTAGGATGTCATTGTGCGCGTAGTGATAAACTTTTCGCCCAAGCCATTCGCCTTTTTTCTGATGGTAACGACTATAAAATAGCTCGGGGATCTTCTGCTGATAGATCGGGAAAATATAACGAAAGGAACCTGCACCCCAGCCCATTAACGATCGATCCTGTGCCATTTCGTAGGTCGCCCGACTCGAAAGAGTGCGGGCGTCTTGATCGGCATTCTCAATGGTCGCGCCTACATCCCCAAAACGCTCTTGGATCGCTTCAACATCAATTTGCTGAATCATGAAAAACGCGCCTGCTCCAAAGAGCCCCGCGACGAGTAAGGAGATTGAAAGGGAACTGAGGATCCTTCTGGTGGCCATCAGGGTGCGAAGAATGACACCTAGAACGAACGCGATCGAGAGCACTGAAGCAAAGAGGATACACCCGCGGGAAAGGGCGAGGCCTACCGAAGCGGCGACGAGCGCGAAGAAGATAAATAGTAAAAAATGCGGGCCCCCACTCTGCGCAGATTCTTCGGCTTTTTTAGCGTGATAAAAATACAACACCCCAATTCCGACGAGCATGAGGTTCAAGTAGGCTGCCCCTTGGTTCCGGTAAAAGAACGAGCCCCAGAAATTATCATTGGCGGATTTTAGGGTCCAAAGGACTTTGTCAGACTCGGTAAGGTCTTGCAGGATCGCGACCATCGCCATGGCGGTGCCGCTGACGACCAAGGACCAGAGCAGGATAAGCGCAGTCTTGCGACACGTGATCCCCGCCCAGATTCCCCACATAAGAACGAAGGATGCGGCAAACCACTCCAAAACGCGAAAGGCGTTCATTTGCTCGTATTCTGAACGCACACTCGTAGGCAACCATTCTGCCAGAGGCGGAGTCATTCTTTCCACCCACCAGCCGCCTTCACCGTGAACGACTGTGATCGATGGGTTGCAAGCTTGAATGGTTAGGTAGAGAAGGAATAATAGGGAGAACCAAAAAGAGGGCCAACGCATCAAGCGTGTAACGCCTGATACGTTGAAAAAGCTAAAACGCTGAGATGCTGAAACGCTGAAACTTGAATCAACGGATGCGGTTCGGGACGAACTTGCGCTACCAGATTCTGGACCTTTCACCGCGGACTGTTTACGTGGCCAGATAGCTGTAAGAAACGTCAACAGTCCTCCTATCAACATGACGTGCACCGTCCATGGAATCACTCCGGCGAAGCCCCAAGCGGTGAATGCAAGGGTGATGGACGCAAACCCGCAAACGAGCCATTCTTGGATCGAAATTCGTGGGCGCGAAGTTCGATGTTTTCGTTTAGAGTTCAAATTGAAAGCGAGTGCGAACGGTTGAGCGCGAAGTGGGGAGTTCTTGATTCAGTGCGTAGGTCAGGCAAGAGGGCCTAACCATGCTGCGAGTAATACCTTACAGCCAGACAAGAGTGTCTAGCTTACGTAATAGTAGGTTAGGCACTCCTGCCTGACTATTTTACGAGTAATGCCTTAAGTTCGCTGATCAGCCAGACAGGAGTGTCTGGCTTACATAGTTCGAATTATGAGTTCCCCAACCGCTCTAACTGATAGGAACCATCCAAGATGGCTTCCCACCATTTAGAGTTGTTCAAATACCAGAGGACCGTTTTTCGAAAACCGGACTTAAAGTCTTCCTTCGGTTCCCAACCAAGCTCATCTCGTATCTTACTTGCATCAATTGCATAGCGCATGTCGTGGCCGGGGCGATCTTTTACAAACGTTATGAGGGACTCATAGCTTTTGTTAGAAGGCAGAAGAGAGAAATCAGTAGTCAGATTCTTCTCAAGTTTCGCTTGGTATTCAGGAACCAGCTCATCCATCAACCGACAGAGCATCCTGACAAGTTCAATATTCTGACGCTCGTTGTTCCCGCCGATATTATAGGTTTCACCCTGTCGACCTTTTGTCAGAACAGTATACAATGCCTTTGCATGGTCAGTCACGTATAGCCAATCGCGTA
This sequence comes from uncultured Opitutia bacterium, assembly GCA_937136395.1. Classification (GTDB taxonomy): domain Bacteria; phylum Verrucomicrobiota; class Verrucomicrobiia; order Opitutales; family Coraliomargaritaceae; genus JBPOFY01. Next base: position 12,015 of record CAKZOI010000010.1, read on the forward strand.
TGTTTTCACCCTTACCATACACAGGGATCGATTCTCCCCGTAGGCATTTCAATATAACAACTGGAATCAGTTTTTCAGGAAATTGATAGGGGCCGTAATTATTGGAGCAATTCGTCACCAAAACCGGCAAGCCATAAGTGTCTGCCCAAGCACGTGCTAAATGATCGGAAGCTGCTTTGGATGCAGAATAAGGGGAATGCGGATCGTATGATGTGGTTTCTGAAAAACCAGCAGCATCGGCTTCCAAAGAACCATAAACCTCATCAGTAGAAACATGTAAAAATCGGAATGCCGACTTCGTCGGCAATGACTGATGGCTAATGGCTGATGGCTGATCTGAAACAGCGGATACCAACGTAGCGGACGACACGGAGGTCGTCCCTCCAGTTGGAAGCGATCTCCAATACTCGAGTGCAGCTTGTAGGAGATTAAAGGTGCCGACCACATTGGATTGAATAAACTCACCTGGTCCATCAATCGAGCGGTCGACATGACTTTCGGCAGCAAGGTGCATGATCGAATCAGGTTGGTGAGCCTCCACGCATTCGCGCACCGCCTCGGCATCACAAAGATCCACCTGCTCAAAGGTATAGTTCGGATTATCCGTCAGATCGGACAAGGACTCTGGATTGCCCGCATAGGTTAGCTTATCTAAATTCACGACCGACACGCCCTTTTCAAGGACAAGTAGTCGTACGAGGTTGGATCCGATAAAGCCAGAACCGCCGGTGACCAGAATCCTCATCTTATAATATAGTTAAAGTTACCAATCTCACCATTACACAAATGAACCCAATGCTACTTTTCTTAAATAATTACCATATCCAGATTTTGTATATTTATCTGCGAGATGAAGTAACTGCTGGCGGTCGATAAACTTAGAATAAAAGGCGACTTCCTCAATACAGCCGATCTTGGTATTCTGACGCTCCTCAATAACGCGAATAAATGTCGAGGCCTCATTTAGGGAGGCGAATGTTCCAGTATCTAACCATGCGATTCCTCGATTGAATACGCTTACCTTCAGCTTCTGGCGCTCAAGATAGACCTGATTCACCGTGGTGATTTCATATTCTCCGCGTGCAGATGGTTTGATATTTCCAGCAATGCTAACGACATCATTATCATAGAAATACAGCCCAGGCACTGCATAATTTGATTTCGGCGTGCTAGGCTTTTCTTCGATCGAAATCGCATTGTTTTCTTCATCGAATTCAACAACTCCGTAACGTTCTGGGTCCTGGACTGATGACGCAAAAATGACCGCTCCGTCAAGATTCTGACTGGCACGCAGTAAACTGCCAAATCCGGAGCCATAGAAAATATTATCACCCAAAATCAAGGCAACCTTATCGCTGCCAATAAAATCTTTACCAATCACAAAGGCTTGAGCCAGGCCATTAGGCGTTTCTTGTATCGCAAACTCGAACCGACAACCCAGTGCGGAACCATCGCCTAATAATCGTTTAAACGCAGCCTGATCTTCAGCTGTTGTAATGATTAATATCTCGTTGATTCCCGCCAACATCAGAACAGTAAGCGGATAATAGATCATCGGCTTATCATAGATCGGCATGAGCTGCTTCGACACCGCGAGTGTAATCGGATGGAGTCGAGTGCCATTACCTCCTGCTAAAATGATACCTTTCATAAAAATCGTAGATTTTTGATTATTGATGCAAAATAAACGATGCTGGGGAACGGTTGCGCCGTTGTTCGAGTTATAAGTAGAAGCGACAGGAGTGTCGCTTTCCCATAAGTTACTCACACTTCCCTAACTAGCTTGCACTCGGATTAAAGCGACAGGAGTGTCGCTTCTACGCATCAATAAGTAGGACGGTAAAGTGATCTGGATTTTTGATCACGATAACTTTCTACATCCTTTGCAACGGCATCGAAATCTAAGGAGGATTGGTTCACTTCTTTCCAGCGCACGCCTGCTTTTGCCCAAGCTTCTGTTGCAATATCACAGATTAGTGTGAACTGTCTTTCAGAGAAGAATTCTTTCTCTCCATAAAGCACTAACCTCGCCTCAGCAGCGCCTCGAACGGTATGTTCTTCTAACCAGAGTAAATCCTCATTCTCATGCTCCGTGTTCGGAACAAAAAAGGTGCGCAATTCCTCTCCGATCTGCATTTCAGCTCGGCATATCCCCATTTTCTTTAAAACGAAACGATAGTCTGCCCAAAGATTTTTTACAGAATCTGCGCGATCCACTTCTGATACGAACCAATCTTTTAGATAGAGCGCATTACGTGTATCTTTGCGCGCTTGCAGCGAATCAGACAACAGCATCTGCACTGTTGACGCTGAGATCTTCTGCCCACGCAGGGTGAGCAAAATAACAACAAATGCGAAGCCGAGAAGAATCCCTAAATAACGCTCTTGAGAAGCAAACACCAATAGGCCCCCAATTAAGGCACAAAGTGAAATGACATAGAGCACTAAGACCGTATTCCGATGTGAGAACCCTGCGCGAATGAGTCGATGGTGTATGTGACTACGATCAGGTCGAAACAGTGGCAAACCCTTGAGGCCGCGCCGGAGCATGGCAAAAGTAACATCAGCGATGGGTAGGGCCAGAGCTAAAACGGGCGCAATTAAGGCTGCTAAAACCGTTCCCTTTTCCGAATTGATCAAGGATAAGGCGGCAATGACATAACCGATTAAATATGCCCCAGAATCACCCATATAAACTTTCGCGGGTGGAAAGTTATGAAACAAAAAGCCCAAGATCGCACCAGCCATACCAATGGCCAAAATGGACGAGAAGGCCACACCCTTCTCAATTCCCAAATAAGCGAGCATTGCCATCAGCATCAGACCCACTCCACCTGCTAAGCCATCCAAGCCATCAATCAAATTTATCAAGTTCATAATGGCAACAAACCAAAAGACGGTTAACCCCATGCCAATAATTCCTAAGTCTGGAATGTAACCGATAACGGGCAATGATAGCTTATCAATCGAAAGGCCACACTCGTGCGCGACCATCGCAATGATAATCTGTGCGAGCAATTTTAGTTTCGCGCCAAGTGGATAAAAGTCATCGACAAATCCCAGCATGAACGCCGCAACGCCACCGCCAAAGACCGCGTAATGGACTAAAGTCTTATTATCCGTATCGTCTAATAGAAAAAAGCACAGCAGGTACGTGACCGCAAAGCCTGCGATTATCCCGACACCACCTACACGTGGAATCACGCCAGTATGTGTGTGGTGATGCTGTGGCTCTGCATCGCCGCCTTGTCCAAAACCGACAGCAAGGAGACCTTGCACCACAAGCCAAGAGGCAAAACAGCCCAATAAGAGAAAAAATAGTATGGGAAACAACATACTAGGAAATGCTGAAACGCTGAAACGCTGAAAAACTGAAAATCAAATAGAAGATATGTAAACCTTACGAAAGCAGTGAGTGAATGGCGAATGAATACCGGAACTGTAACTAATTGAATCAGCTACGATGCCGATTTTCAAATCTCAGTGTTTCAGATTTTCAGTGTTTCAGATTTTTAAACAGCACGCTACCGCCATTGGTCGTTCGGGAAATATTCCGAGACTTTCTAGTCGGCCTTCGCCGATGATAGCTAATTTGTGATAGCTAGAAATGAACTGTAGCAGCGGAAAGTCCGCTGGTTTGAGGTTTATATTACGACATCATCATTGGATGGGATGTCTTCTAAAAATTTTGCTCCTCCGAGAGCAGCCATGACTACTGGCAACAGGCGACGTATACGCTTTTGCCAATTACTCAGCGTGCTTAAGCGCTGCATGGCGTGCTCACGAATGGCGGCGTCGCTCTCAGAGTCAATCAATTCGCGGACTTGAGCCATGCGACTTTCTCCCGACTCAATATGCGGATTGAATTGATCTCTAATGAAACCACGAACGAGGCGCTTCATAGACAATTCAGGGACATAGTGGTCTTTACGGTCACCCGCGACATACTGCAGTTGAACCGCTCCGAGCTGTCTCAAGACTTTAAGCCCTTGGCTGACTGAGCCACGACTGATCCCCAAACGCTTTTGTAATGCATCAAAGGTCATCGGTTGGCTTGCGCAAAACAACAAGCCATAGATTTCTCCAATGGAGCGCGGCAAACCAACCAAGTTAGCCGCACGCACAAACATCTCAATCATGGAGGTCTCCCATGGGGCGAGCGCAAGCGGCTTGGAATCTGATACTTGAGGGGTGGAGTTCATACAAACTCGATCAGAAAAGAGCATTTACGCGCTTTGTTCAAGATTTTTTGAACAAAGTAAACATAGATGCAATTGATTGATAACTAATGCTTTAGCCAAACGATAGTCGCTCCCCAGCTACCTTCGGATTGATCTGCAAGTTGAAAGCGTTGAACCCGCTCATCGCGCCGAAGTAAGGCATGCACCGTTTCACGTAAAGTTCCAATCCCTTTACCGTGAATGATACGCAGTCGACGTATGTCCTGCTCTAGGCATGCCTCGATGTAATCAGGGATCAGCTCCCCAAGATCGGACGGTCGAAACGTGTGTAGGTCGAGCTCTCCATTGATGGGAAAATCTACGGGGTCTGAATCGTCGTTCGACATGAGGGATGCTCTCAAATAAGGATTAAAGCGGTTAAAACCGCTTCTACGGCGCCAAGCGTTCGGGCGCGCTCCAATTACCGGATTCATCCCAGCGATACATAAAGCGGTCATGCAGGCGAGAGGCCCCTCCCTGCCAGAACTCGAATGCCTTGGGCACAATTCGATAGCCTCCCCAGTGGTCGGGCAAGGGCACTTTCCCATCGGCAAACTTACGCTTCATTTGATCTAACTTCGCTTCTAGAAGCTGTCGTGAACCAATGACTTTACTCTGCGGCGAAGTCCACGCACCCAACTGGCTTGCAAAGGGGCGGGAAAGGAAATACTTTAGCGATTCTGCTTTAGACACCCGTTCGACAGTGCCAGTGACATTCACCTGCCTTTGCAGAGGCAACCAGAGGAAATTGGCGCTCACTTGTGGGTTTGCGTCCAGTTCGCGCGCTTTACGGCTTTCGTAGTTGGTATAAAAGACGAGACCCTCTGCCGAGAACGCTTTCAACAAAACGATCCGTGTCGAAGGTTGACCTGTAGCGTCAGCCGTCGCTAAACAGAACGCATTGGGCTCATCGAGTTCACACGCCTCTGCTTCTTTGAACCATTTCTCAAATTGCGCAAAAGGGCACTCCGCAAGATCGGATGCATCCAATGCATGCTTGGTATATTCAGCTCTACGATCTGAGAGGTCCATAGGAAAAATCTGAAACGCTAAAATACGGAAACGTTAAAATACTGAAACGCTAAAACAATTATAGGGCTATCTTCGACGTAATTTGGATACAATTGTAGTAAATATTGCGATCAACTCAGAACACTCTCCATGAATTGGATCAATATTACCAGTTGAAATCCCGCAATCTTCCGCCAAATGCTCAAGCCATAAAGCACTCTCATCGGACTCTTGCAAAAGCACATCAAGCTTAGAACAAAATTCCGAATCAGAGCGTGCCCGGGATGCTTCTCTAGCATGAGCCGCCACTGAAGTCGCTGAACGCAGCAACTGCTTACCAATCACTGCGGCCTCCACACGTTCTTTCGGCAACGCGATATATAAACGAATTACCGAAGAAGAAAACTGCTTGGTTCGATTTCTCAACTCTTCAGATAAGCGCATCGTTCTAGTTTCAAATTTTTAGACATTAAACATTTCAGCCTTTCAGCGTCTCAGCCTTTCAGCGTCTCAGCGTCTCAGCGTCTCAGCATTTCCTTCCGCCTACTGCTCCGCGAGCCAGCGCTCGGCTTCAATGGCGGCTTGGCACCCCATACCTGCGGCAGTGATTGCCTGACGATAAACATGGTCGACACAATCGCCCGCAGCATAAAAGCCTTCATACTTAGTCTTCACTTGGCTGCCAGCTTCTGGAACGATGTAGCCATCGCCATCACGATCGAGGACGCCATCTACAAAATCTGTATTCGGAATATGACCAATCGCGATGAATGCACCCTTACATGGGATTTCACGTTCTTCGCCAGTGACCGTATCCTTGACCTTAATCGCACGTGTAAATCCTTGCTCATCCGCAAGAATTTCAGTCGGAGCCGAGTTCCACGCCATCTCGATCTTTTCGTGGGAAGTGGCACGATCGGCCATGATCTGCGACGCGCGCAACTCATCACGGCGGTGGATCAAGGTCACTTTCGAGCAAAAACGAGTCAAGAATAGGGCTTCCTCAGCAGCGGAATCGCCGCCACCGACAACCACTACATCCATGTCACGGTAGAAAGCGCCATCACAAGTAGCACATGTTGTCACTCCTTTGCCGCCGAACATTTCTTGCTCACCAGGGATGCCTAGTAAACGAGGACGAGCGCCAGTCGCGACGATCACTGTCTTCGCCTCAAAAACCTTCTCGCCCGCATACAACTTCTTCACATCACCTTCGATTTCGACCTTGTCGATCTTAGCGTGCTCATAGCGTGCACCGAAACGTGCAGCCTGCTTGCGCAAATTATCCATCATTGTGTAGCCGTCAATTCCCTCGGGAAAACCTGGAAAATTCTCCACCTCCGAAGTCGTGGTGAGTTGGCCACCCGGCTGCGAGCCTTCTAGAACGAGTGGGTTTAACTGAGCACGACCTGTGTAAATTGCTGCAGTGAGGCCTGCGCAGCCAGTTCCGAGAATGATGACGTCTTCCATAATAATATTTTTTGAAAAGCTGTGATGCTGAAATTACTGAAACGCTGAAATTTGTTGAAAGCGTCGTGCGACGATGGAGCGGCTACGCTGATATTCAAGTTTAGAGTTCAAGTTTAAGAGAGGATCGTCGATAACGGGGTATAAAGTAGAAGCGACACTCCTGTCGCTTTGTTACTGGATCGGCTCATGCTCGGGAAAGCGACAAGAGTGTCGCTTCTACGTAATCCAGTCTTGTCCTCACCTTCTTCACTAACAACTTTACACCTATGGATTTAATCGACAGTCACTGCCACCTGAAAGGCTTTAAGGACAAGGGCGAACTCAACGCCGTGCTGCAACGTGCGGCGGACGCCGGCGTCACACGCTTGATTACTGTCGGCACTTCCCCCAAAGACTGGGTGCCGTATCGTGAAATGACTGCCGCCAATCCCGGAAAAATTGATTACACGGTCGGCCTCCACCCCTGCTATGTCGACGCCGAATGGAGCGACGCCGTTTCAAACATCTCGACCTTCTTCATTCCGCCCAACGCCCCCGTCGCCCTCGGAGAAATCGGGCTCGATTACTTCCATTTACCCAAAGACCCCGTCGAGGCAGGCGAACTCATGATTCACCAAGAGGAAGCCTTTCGTCAGCAGCTGATGCTGGCCGGGGAGCTCGACTGCCCCGTAGTCATTCACAGCCGCAATGCCTTTGACGACACCTTCCGTATGATTCAAGAATCTGGAGTGGATTGGAATCGTATCGTCTTTCACTGCTACAGTTATGGTGCCGAGGAAATCGCCAAAATAAACGAATGCGGCGGGCGCGGATCCTTCACTGGCATCGTCACCTATAAAAGTGCACCCGAGATTCGCGACGCGCTTCGAAGTCAAGGTATTGATCGCCTCATGCTGGAAACCGACTGCCCCTACCTCACCCCAGAACCACATCGCGGCAAGCCGAACGAACCTGCCTTTGTCGCCAATATCGCCGAACGCTGCGCGGAGGCGCTCGCTGTGCCACTCGATGAACTAGCGGCTCAAACAAGCGCGAACACAAAAGCCTTTTTCCAACTCGCTTAAATATACGATGCGCTGGCTTTTCAGAATCGCTCTCACAATTGCCTTTGTTGGATTGTTCGCACTAGCGCTCATACCCTATTTGCCAAGCTTACAGCAAAAGGCGGATACTTTCCGAAAAGCTTGGGCGCAAGTAAACGAGACCAGCCCCCCGCAACCTACACTAGAAAGCACCCCTCAAGCAGCCGAGAGAGCGCTCACGCGACGCACGGTCGCCATGCCTGGAACAGCGACTACAGAGCTCGAGACCCTAGATCCATTTTTAGATGAAGCGCGAAAACGTGCCGAACAAGACCCCGAGTCCGCCATGACTTGGCTGCAAAACCAGCCCAATGGTCCGCAACGCTTACGCGGAATGCTCGAAGTCGTCGCCTTATGGGCAGCCGAAGATTCTGAAAATGCGCTCCTATGGCTAGAATCGAATGCACAAGGCGTGGCCCGACTAGAAACGCTCAACAGTGGTGTCGAACTCTGGGCACAACAAGACCCCGCAGCTGCTGCCATATGGATCGACGGCATGGCAAACGATGGCAGTAAACTCGCTGCCGCCAAAGCACTTGCTAGCAGTTGGGCGAAATCGAGTGGAGAAGATGCTGCCGAATGGGTCGACAGTCTACCCTATGGACCGCTTAGAGAGAACGCCGCTGCTGCACTGATCGACACGTGGGCTGCCAATGATCCCGAGCAGGCAGCGATTTGGGCGCTCTCGGAAGCCGAGTTTCACGGCAATAGCGAACTGCTCAATCGTAGTTTGAAACACTACGCCCAAACCGACCCACAAAAGGCCGAAGCCTTTCTTCGCGGGCTCACAGAAGCCTATGAAGCACCTGAAGCGATTGAATCGTATATACGAGCTCGTTCCGAAAGTGCCCCCGCTGAAACCATGAACTGGCAAAGTAAGCTCAGCGCTCAAGATCCACTCAATCAGCCAGAGAATGCCCGCATTATCATGCAAGAATGGAGCCGCACCGACTCAGTGGCCGCATCGAGTTGGTTAAGCACTCAAGCTGCAGGCCCTGAGCGCGACGCAGCAATCCTCGGCTTTAGCGATACCATGCTGGGTTTCGAACCAGAGGCGGCGACCGCTTGGGCCAACTACATTTCAAGCCCAGAAATCCGCGCTCAACAACTCCAACTATCCATCAGGAAGTGGGCAAAGAATCAACCATACGAGGCACTGGAATGGGTCAAAAATGCCGAACTGGACCCCGATTTACGGACGAGCTTAGCCTCCGAAATCGGCGTCGACTAGGAGCGACTACTTCTTAAAAATCAAATTCCCTCGATAAACGATATGCGCCAAGCCCTCTTGATAGATAAAGGTGTCGAAGCCCTCAGTCTTTAAACGAAGTTCACCGTCTTCCACTACGATCGTTTCTTTTAATTGGTGATCATTCGCTCGCTGCATCTTTTCAGGTAACCACAGCACACCATTTTCGTGCAACACACCTAAATAGCGTTCCGTTTTCTCGCCCCGTGTGATTTCCGATACCAGTTTATCTTCTAGAATAAATGTTACTGAACGTGAGCTCTCCATCCCTGAAGCTCTATCCGTTACGGCCACTCCGTGTAATTTATCATTCGCCATCCAATACTGCTGCTCAACGGAAAAGGTCTCCGTATAGCCCGTCGCGGCCGAATGCAGTGTAAAGTGCCCCACCCATCGACCTTCATATTGACGCATCGTATCCAAGAGTCCTTCTGCATGAGCAAGGGAAGACAACATTAGACTGGCAACTAGCCATGCATATAAATTTCGAAGCACACAAAATGCTTAGAGTGTTTAAGGTAGAAAACCAAGTTCTTTCCCCAGCCCCAAAAAGCGACTTCTGCCCGATTCCAGCTTGGCGAACCGCCGTAGATACCTCTTACTCGCTTCATGATTTACGACCCAAACAAACTTTTACTTCTCGCAGGACCTTGCTCACTCGAAAGCCTCGACACCTGCCGCCCCGTTGCCGATGCACTCGCCGCCCTGCAAGAGAAGCACCCAGAACTAAATATCTTGTTTAAAGGATCGTATGATAAAGCCAATCGCACATCCATCGGCAGCGACCGTGGCACTGGGCTGGAAGGTGGCCTCGAAATCTTCCGCACAATCAAGCAAGAGTATGGCTTCAAAACTGTGACAGATATTCACTTGCCAGAGCAATGCGCGAAAGTGGGCGCAGTGGTCGATGCCATGCAAATACCCGCATTCCTCTGCCGACAAACCGACTTACTGGTTGCAGCCGCCGCAACGGAATGCGCGATTAACGTCAAAAAAGGCCAATTCCTTTCTCCATACGAGATGGAATTTGTCATCAATAAGCTCGAAGAAGCCGGCGCCAAAGAGATCTGGCAAACCGACCGTGGCACCACATTCGGCTACCAAAATCTAGTCGTGGATATGCGCAGCTTCAGCATCATGGCAGAAAACGGACACCCGACAATCATCGACGCAACCCATAGCGTGCAGCTACCTGGAGCCGCTGGTGGCATCAGCGGTGGGCAACGTGAATATGTGCCGCCCCTCGCACGCGCAGCACTGGCCGCAGGTGCCAATGGTGTCTTTCTGGAAACGCATCCAAATCCTGAAAAAGCCATTTCAGATGCCGCCAGCCAAGTGCCACTCAACGAATTACCCGAACTGATCGAAAGCCTGCTACGCGTCTGGCACGCCGTGCGGTAGTCCATCTGGAGGGCAATGCTCCGTCATTGCCGCGGAAACGCCTACATATTTCGAAGCATCGGCGGATGCGACGGAGCGCAACCCTCCAATTTTTCACCGAATTTCTTCTTACGGGAGGTGCCCAATAACACGGCGCCCCCTTTCACTCGCACTTTCACTTCATCACCATGCGTATCACAGGAGGCAGAGCCCGCGGCATCCAATTAAAGACGCCAAAGGGCGACACTACGCGTCCGGCAACGGACCGTATGCGCGAGTCGATCTTTTCAAGTCTCGGGCCGAGCGTCGAAGATTGCCAAGTCGCGGATCTCTTTGCAGGAACAGGTAGCTACGGGCTCGAAGCACTCAGCCGTGGCGCCAGCACAGCCACTTTTTACGAAACAGGTCGAAACGCCCTCACCTGCCTGCACCAAAATGCGCAAGCAGTCCTGCGTAGTTGCGCTCTGAATACCAGCTGCGCAACAGTCATTGCACGCGACATCTACTCACTCGATGTAAATTCGCCAGCATTCGACCTTATCTTTTGCGACCCCCCCTACGAGGTCATTGAACAACACTTACCCCGCATCTTCGAAAAAGCGATCCACCCCATTGCACTCCCCCATGCTCGAGTCATCGTTGAACTGCCAGGAAACTTGGAACCAAACATACAAGATTGGGAACTCATTAAACGACTCGGTAAAATCGGCAAAGATAAACCGACTGTCGCCATCTTTCAACGAGCCTAACCCGCATTCAATCCATTATGCCGCAGCTATTTCTTCGAAAACTTGCCTCGTATGCCGCGCTCAGCGTTGCACTCACACTCAGCCTTGACGCCTCGAAAAGTGCTCCAAACACGTGGCCTCATGAATCCAGTGACATCGCTGTCGACCCGAGTGCCCATTTCGGAGCCCTTGAAAACGGCTTACGCTACATCATCCTACCCAACGCTGAACCGCCTGGGCGAGTGTCGCTACGCTTGCACGTCGGCAGCGGCTCTTTGAATGAAGCGGAAGATCAACGCGGACTCGCTCACTTCCTTGAGCACATGGTATTCAACGGGAGTCGGAACTTCCCCAATGTCGAAGAGCTCATCCCACAAATGCAGCGGCTCGGTATCGCATTTGGTGCCCATGCCAATGCCTATACCTCTTTCGACGAAACCGTCTACATGCTTGACCTCCCGAATACCGATACGGAGACCCTCGACCTGACCTTTACTGTAATGCGCGACTTTGCAGATGGTGCCCTGCTCTCTGCCGAGGAAATCGACAATGAGCGCGGTGTCATCATCGCCGAACTCAAATCACGAGACTCGGTGCAAATGCGCTTGATGGAGCAACGCCTCAAATACCTAATGCCAGACTCCCTAGTCGCCGAGCGATTACCAATCGGCCTTGAGCCAGTGATCGCCAACGCTTCACGCGAGCGCTTTGTCAACTATTACCAAGACAACTACACCCCCGAGAATATGGTGTTTATCGTCGTCGGCGACTGCGACGTAGCCGAGATCGAGAGCCGCATACAAGCAAGCTTCAGCTCGATGCAAGAACCTGAACAAACACCCCCGAGCCCAGATCTCGGACCGCTGCCTGGGGGTTTTGGCTTTCGCGTCGCTGTTTTCTCCGATGAAGAAGTGAGTGCAGATAGCCTCAGCCTATCCACACTCAGGCCCTACAAGCCCGAAAACGACACGATCGAAAACCGCAATAAATACCTGCCCATCGAAGTCGCCTACGCGATCCTGAACCGCCGTTTTGAAATTTTATCAAAAGCAGAAGGCAGTCCCATTTCAGGTGGCTCTGCAGGGCAGTCTTTTTGGCTGAACGCGATCGAAAACCACTCCATCGGAGTCAGCCCCGAAGAAGGCAAGTGGCCCGAGGCAGTCGCCATTCTTGAGCAAACACTTCGCCGCGCATTGAGCTATGGATTCACTCAAGCCGAGGTCGACGAAATCAAGGCCATTCAACTCAATGCAATGGAAGAGGCAGTCAAAGCTGCGGCGACTCGAAAATCACCCGCCTTGGCTTCGGGTTTACTCAATGCGGTGAACGAGGACTATGTCTTCAATCATCCAGAAGAGAGTCTACGCATCTACAAACTAGGCGAAGCCTTGATCACACCCGAGGCCTGTCACCAGGCGCTTCAAGCAGCGTGGGCAGATGCGGATTTGAATCTCATTTTAACGACAAAGTCTGAAACGGAGAGCACTCGCGAAACACTCAAAGAGCGCTACCAAGCGAGCCAGCAGATCGAAGTCACACCGCCAGCTGCCATCGCCGATCAAGACTTTGCCTACACCGATTTTGGAACACCTGGCAGTGTCGTCTCGAAGCGAACTGTCGACGATCTCGATTTCATTCAGCTTATACTCTCCAACAATATTCGGATTAACCTCAAACAAACCGATTTTCAAAAGAACTCGGTAGGTCTCTACGCTCGATTTGGCAGTGGCAAGCTGACGCAACCGGCTAATAGCACGGGCTTAGACATGGTGCTGAGCGCTTACTTAAATGGCGGCGGTCTCGGCGCACACAGTAATGACGAGCTGCAACGCATACTGGCAGGGCGCAACGTCGGCTACAGCATTGGCGTCACTGACGATGCATTCATTCTCTCCGGTGTCACCACACCCGAAGACCTCGAACTCCAGTTGCAATTGATGTGTGCCGGTCTCACCGACCCTGGCTACCGCGATGAAGCGCTCCGCCAATTCCACAAGCAGATACCAGCAATCGCCAACCAACTCAAACATACACTATCTGGAGCAGCAGCCGATATGCAGTCATGGCTATACGGCGAGGATGCCCGTTTCGCAAAAGTCGATCCGGAGCAGCTACTCACATATACCAAGATAGATGTCAAAAACTGGATCGAGCCAGCGATGCAAAGTGAATTCTTAGAGCTCAGTATTGTCGGCGACTTCGACCCAGAAGCGGCAATCCTCTTAATCCTCAAAACGTTCGGTGCGCTCCCCGAACGAGCGAAGCAAGCCGCGGAACATCCTGCAGCGAAGCAAATCAATGTGCCCGATTTTCCTGCAGAACGAAGCTTTAGCTACCTGTCTAAAATCGACAAGGCAGTTGCCATCATGAGCTGGAAGGTCGATATCACGGCAACAGACGTCCAAAAAATGCGCCGCATGAACGTGCTGGCATCCATCGTGAGTGACCGCTTGCGTAAAAAGCTACGTGAAGAACTCGGCTCTACCTACAGCCCAAGCGCTGGATTCAACGCGGATCTAGTATTTGAGACAGCACAGTTAACATGCACCTCCGTTGCCACTCGCGATGATATCGCCACGATACAAACACACATGCGAGCAATCATCGAAAACATCCGCACAAACGGCATCAGCGAAGACGAATTCACCCGAGCCATTGAGCCAGTGAAGACGCAGCTTGAGTTGAGCTTACGGCAGAACAGTTACTGGCTCGGCACCGTGCTCGCGGAAGCATCGAGCAAACCCTACAAGCTCGACTGGGCACGGAACCGAGATGCCGATTACGCCTCGATCACTGTCGATGAACTCGAAGCCTTAGCGGCTCAATATCTGCCAGCAGACACTGCCGCGGCCATCAAACTAGTCCCAAATACGACTGCCGCTTCCGACGCTCAAGATTCCGAACCGTCTGAATCCAGCTTATAACCAGGTGTCGCATAACTCGGCGCAAATTGAATTAAGCTGACAACGCTAGCCATGAGCACAGCAATTTGATATTGAGGATAATCGGCACCGATTAAGAAAAGTGAAACGAAGATCGGCTGCTCGGAAAGCGCCAGCCCAACAATCATCGCGACCAACAGCTTCTGTTGCTCTTTGAGCTTTGGAATCACCAACCAGCGCACTGCCGCAGCGAGGACCATCGGCACAAAACAGAGAAACCAAAGCCATGCAGGCATCGGATCTGCCACATTATCACCACTGGGGAAACCGCCACCAATGACAAAATGAACCACAAATGCGGATTGAAGGAATACGAACCATAGGATCCAGAAAACGGCGGATTGTTGCTTACTCATAAAAGTGAAAATCGGTTGTCAGTTTAAAACAACCCGTATACTAAACGACAGACAATCCACAATTTCGAATGCTTTCGTTACTCAAAGAACTTTTTATCATCTCAGCTCTTACCGCGTTGGGCGTAGCCTATTCGCTGTTTAGCGAGCACGCACCTGCCCCCTGGATTGCGGCAGAGTTGGAAGCTGGCGAAATCCGCATGGTCGATGCCTCAGTTCTCAACCCTATTTGGGTCGATACACGCTCTGAAGCAGATTACACTGAAGCACACATTGACAACGCACTTTCACTAAACGAAGTGAATTGGGATGAGGGGATCATCATGCTAATGGGCGAATGGCTCGAAGCACCCAGGCCCATTGTTGTTTATTGCTCTAGCTCTAGCTGTGATACCAGTAAACGCATCGCTGCAAGGCTACGAAACGACTTACCGAATGCAGAAATCTACAGCTTAAATGGAGGCTGGCAGCCATGAAGCCGCTTGCACTCTATCCGCTATTAAGCTTGGTGGCACGCTTGATCGTGGCAGGCGCCTTTGTGCTCGCAGCGCTTCCAAAAATTAGCGATCCACAGGCATTTGCCCAGTCGGTGATCAGTTTTCAAGTCATCGACGGCGCACTCGCACGCTACGTAGCGATTATTCTGCCTTGGTTTGAGCTCATCATTGGAATTGGACTACTTGTGCCAGCGATACGCAGAACCAGCAGCGCTTGCATAAGCTTACTGCTGATTATATTTATCAGTTTGCATGCCAGCGCTTGGCAGCGCGGCTTAGACATCAGCTGTGGCTGTTTTGGAACTACAGCGGAACCAACCACCAACTACAGCTTACTCATCCTACGCAACTTGCTACTTGTGGCAGCGACTATCGTGGTGATGCGTCGAGATTTCAAAGTGCACTCGAGCGCATCCATGGTTGCCATTTAGTATCCCTCACCTACAGCTGAATACGCATAATGATTCAAAAAATTTGCTCTATTACTCTTCTATTCGCTCTGAGCACTGCGCTCAACGCAACCACTTTGATATGGGATCGAACTGAGGCGCGCATTGAGCTCAAGCCAAACGAGGAAGAAGCTCGTGCCACTTTCACGGTGACCAACCGGGGTGAGAAAACGGTGCGTATCGCCCGAATTAAAACCAGCTGTGGCTGCACCGGCTCCATACTCGACCGAAAAATCATCGAACCCGGAAAGTCTGCAGAAGTCATTGGCACATTCCACAAGGGCAAACGCCAAGGGCTCAATCACAACAAACTAGAGGTCTTTATCGACAGCCAAGCCGAATCCATCGCCACATTGCACATGATTGTGCAGGTCCCGACACTCATCGACCTGCAACCAAAAATTATATACTGGAATGCCGAATCAACTAAAACGGAGCGGAGTGTCCGCATCCAACTCGACAAGCGCTATGTCGATGAGATCGCCCAGATTCTTTATAACAAAGGTCAATTAGAAATATTAAGTGAACAAGATCCAACTGATCCCAACAAGCAAGTCCTTCGCATCTTGCCAAAGTCTTTTGAAAGCGTGATGCGTGAAACCATAGTGTTTAAGGCAACAGGAAAGGACGACCAAGAGGCAGAGGCTCGGCTGCACGTCTTCGTTCAGCCATAGTTCACTGCTTATTTACCGAGATCGTATTGATCGATACGTTTTCGTAAGGTCGCACGGGTCATGCCCACAATTTCAGCAGCTTTCACTTGCTTACCACCGCTTTCTTCTAATGCCCGAGCGATCATTTCACGCTCCATATGCTCTAAGATATTCGTTCCGACATCCGCACGTAACTGATCATAAGCCACATCAAAATGATTTGAGGTCGGAGCACCAACCACAGCTGTATTTAACTCAGCATCCGCTTGCAGTTCTGTCTGCTCGTTCACAACATTCGTGTCATCTTCTGCACTGACTTGTGACTGTGAAGCCATTTCAGCAGGCAATGGGTTCGCACCAACCGCACGAATCACTTCTTGCGGCAAATCTTTGATTAAAATGGTTTCCCCCTGAGCCATGACTGCGCTTCGATAGATCAGATTCTCTAACTCGCGCACATTACCCGGCCAAGCGTATTTAGAGAGCAATGCTAGTGCCTCTGGTGAAATCGATTTTGTATCTGCCTTACTGTCACGGGCGAGTCGCTTGAGCATAAAGTCGATCAATTGTGGCACATCATCCATACGCTCACGGAGTGCGGGTAATTCGATGCGGACTACATTGAGTCGATAGTATAAATCTTCACGAAAGGTCTTCTCCTTCACCATTTCTTCAAGCGGCTTATTCGTCGCCGCCAACATACGAACGTTCACTTTGATCGTATCGCTACTACCCACCCGCTGAATCTCTCCCTCTTGAAGTGCACGTAAGATTTTGGTTTGGGTAGACAGTGCCATATCTCCAATCTCGTCTAAGAAGATTGTGCCCGTATCACAAAGCTCAAACTTACCAATGCGCTGACTGGTCGCGCCAGTGAACGACCCTTTCTCATGTCCGAAGAGTTCACTTTCAATTAAGTTCTCTGGAATGGCAGCGCAGTTCACCGCGATATATGGCTTTTGAGAACGCAGGCTGTTCTGATAAATCGCGCGCGCGATCAACTCTTTCCCTGTCCCACTCTCACCAGTGACCATCACAGTGACATCACTGGCGGCCACTTGACCAATCATTTTGAAGACAGCCTGCATCGCAGCAGAACTCCCGATAATACCACCCTCGATATCCTCCTGACTCACTGCCTGCTCACCGCCTTTTGTGTTGGCACGATCCAAATCGTTAGATGCGGAAAGCGCGGACTCCGTAAGCGCCAAGATCTTCTTGAGATCAAAAGGCTTCATAATGTAGTCAAAAGCCCCAAACTTCATCGCTTCAATTGTCGTCTGCGTCGTGCCATAGGCAGTCATCAGTATAATCATCGCATTCGGATTAATCCCGCGGAGATGCTGCAACGCCTCCATTCCGCTCATGCCTTTCATGCGGTTATCTAGAAGAATCACTTGCACCTTATGCTTTTGAGCCATCTCCAGACCCTCTTCACCGCTTGCGGCTTCAAGGACTTGATAGTTTCGTCCAGACAATACCCGTTTGAGCGAATAGCGAAGGTCATCATCGTCATCTATGACGAGAATTTTAGGTGCGTGATCTGCGGTAGTCATGATTCTGAAAGCAAAAGCAAAAGTAATTAATATAGCCTTCAGAATAAGCAAGAATGATGCTTAGATCTTACAATCTTTGGATTTTTATGTAATTAATACTAATAGCAGGGCTCTGGCCTTCTTATATTTACACCCAAACAACTGAAATCTTATTCAGGATGCTATTTATATCCTTTGAGCAACAGTAGCCAATGCGACTAAAAGAACTTACTCAATAAGACAAACCAAGTCGCAGGAATGCTGAATAATAAGCCGAGCACTCCAACAATGATTAGAAAGCGCTGAAACTTCGGGCATTCAATCGCATTGCTGACGCCAAACAACTGATTACATACGGTATTCCTCATCGAACGCTTGGTATCTTCACTAGATACAATCAAGAAAATGCCGAGCACCCCTGGGAGCACACAAATGACCATTTGCACGATCAAGATAATAAATGATAAGTTAAGCAGTGGCATAAATCAGTTCTGGTTGATGAGTCAAATCGCAACCGAAGCGTTTGGGCATGAGGTTTTTAGCGATAGTTGCAACTATAAAATTGTCGGAGCGATCAATTGTTAATCTACTTTCAGATGAACTTAACAATTGATTTTTTGCGGGAAATCTGCCATCAGAACGGGCAATCCAAAACACAGAATGCAAAAAAACATCATTACACACATCCTCCCTATACTAGGATTACTCTTGCCCTTGGCGCTAAAGGCAGAGAGCAACCCAAGCTTACCGACGCTCTACGTGGATGCTCAACAAACTGCCAACGTGCTCCCCGTTTCGACGTATGAAACGCCGGTCTCAAACCTTGAGTTTGAACCGCGCGTCGATCTCCAATCACGCAATATGGCCGAGGCGCAAGGCGATGTCAGTATTCGTGGAGGCATCTTTGAGAATACCGGCTTTCGCATCGGCGCGGCGACATTGATCGACCCGCAAACAGGTCATTACTTTGCGGAATTGCCGATTGCCCCAGAGATGCTCGACGGCCCGGATGTGCTTACAGGCGCTGACAACGCACTCTATGGCTTTAACAGCACCATCGGCACACTCAGCTACGGCTGGAGCCAGATTCAGGACGGCGGGAGTATAACCATTGGCGGCGGCGACCATAACCTAAACTTTCAGCGTATACACAGCGGCTTAACTGGTCAGCTTGGTGATTCTCAGAATTGGTCTTGGGGCGCAGAGGCCGAATACTCTGGTTCAGAAAGCGATGGCACTGTTAAACATGGTGATCACGATTTTTATCGATACACCGGCCGCATCCAATTACTCGGTCCCAATTCACAAACCGACTTCTTTGCTGGCTACCAAAGCAAATTCTTCGGCTGGCCCGAACTCTACGCTGCTCCTTTCGGCTCCAACGAAACAGAAAATCTAAAAACTCGCCTGTTATTAGTAAACCACAAGCATAGCTATGCTGATCGCAGCTATCTGGAAGCGACTGCATACTACCGCCGCCATTCGGACCACTACATTTACGATCGATTCAATCCAAACCCGACAAAGCCTTTCCTGCATGAAACTGATGTTTCCTCACTCGGTCTGTCCGGGTTGCACGCCATCAACGATGTATGGGCGCTCAATTACGCCGCACAATTCACTGCCGATGAAATAGAATCGAACTCGCTCACTTACGGCGATTTCAACTCCCGCAACTATACAAAGCTGAGCCTCCTCCCTGAATATCGCATTCAACTAAACAAAAAAGAAACTCTGACTTTCCGCGCGGGTGCGAGTTTCGACGACACTAACCGTGATGAATCGGAAGCTTCTGCCATAGGTGACATTAGCTGGCAACAAACACACGCCAATGGCGACACTGATCGTATTTATCTAGCCTATTCTGAAGCTAGCCAAGTCATAGGCTACACCGCACTAAACAGCGATCCAAGCGGTTACCTATTCGGCGGAGACTCCACACTTGGGCGCGAGACCAGCAAAAACCTAGAGGTTGGTGGACAACTCAAACGACAAGATTGGAGTCTCGAAGGTGCTATTTTCTACCGCTGGGATGACGATTTGGTCGATTGGGTATACGGCACTAACATTGACAACCGTGCTGCCAATGCCGTCGATATCAATACCTTTGGAGTCGAGCTCATCGCTACCAAGCGATGGGAGACCCTCGAAGCCATCGCCAGCTACAGCTTCCTCGACAAAGACGAAGACTACGGCGACGATAGTATCGAAGGCAGTTTCTACGCACTAAACTACGCCAACCACCGTATCACCCTCGGTGCCATCTGGACTCCGATCGATATCCTTAAAGTGCGCATCGACAACGAATGGCGAAGTCAAGAAGGCAACCCTGCTCGCACAAGTGACGATGAAGCCTTCTTCACTCATGTATCGATAAGCATTTATCCTCCGCAAATTGACGGGCTCGAACTATTTATAGCTGTGGACAACGCTTGGGATGACGATTTCGAGGACGTTCCTGGCACACCAGGTCGTGGCGACCAATACTCCGCCGGAGTTACCTTAAGCTGGTAATACCAGGAGCGCCTCCATTTCACAAAGGCCTCGTCTACTACGACGAGGCTTTTTTATTCCACTCAATGCAATCCCGGTAATTCACCTTCGAGCCACCAAAGAGGTCCAAAGCGCTACCAATCGTTAAATCAACCTTCCCCTCACTCAAATCTGAAACCACACTCAGATCCTCCAACGAGCTCACACCACCAGCGTAGGTTGCAGGTATCGAGCAGTTTTCACCTAAATACCGAACCAGTTCGGCATCAATACCTTCGCACTTACCCTCTACATCGGCGGCATGTATCAAAAATTCTGCGCACGAATTAGAGAGAGCCGTGAGTGTCCGCTCTTCGACATGCAAATCGGTCGCCGTTTGCCAACGGTTCATGGCAACGATCCAGCCCCCGCCCTTTCGCCGACAACTTAAGTCGATAACTAAGTGCTCCTTACCCACTTCAGCAACTAATAAATCTAGACGTTCAGGTAAAAAGTGGCCTGTAATATCAAATAGCCATGAAGTCACTATCACATGACTCGCCCCAGCCTCTAGCCAGTCGCTGGCGTTTTCTGCATTGATACCACCACCAATCTGCAGACCTAGTGGATATGCGGCCAAACACTCACGAGCGGCCACATCGTTATTAGGCCCAAGCTTAATGACATGGCCACCCGACAATAAATCCGCTGCATACAGTTCGGCGTAATAGCCGGCAGATCGTTCGCTCTCGAAATTTGTTTGTGGTGCTGAGCCATCATCTCTGAGCGTTCCACCAACGATTTGTTTTACCTTACCTTCGTGAAGATCAATGCATGGGCGAAATAATGTCATATGTAAGAAACAGCTAAAATGTGTGAAGATGCAAAGCACAACGGGAAAAAGCTTGAATATTCGACAATTCAAAATAACATTGCTTTTTTAAATCTGTTATAATAAATATTTCACTATGAAAATTTTACGCCTCCCCTTATTACTCATCGCATTTTTCGCCCTCGGAACCTTCAGCTTGAATGCAGCGCAATTAGCTACAGTCAAAGCACTCAATGTCACAGGCACAGTTACCAAATATACTGAAGATGGTGGCAACTCACCCCTACAAGCTGGTGACATCTTGAAAGCTGGCGACAGCGTCAGTGTGACCGCACTTAGTAGCGCAAAGCTCGCTTTTTCAAACGGTTCCATTATCGACCTAAAGGAAAACACCAGCGTCGATATCGCTGAATTCACTCAAGATGGCTTCGGAGGCAATCAAAGCTACGAGCAACTTGAAGCAGACCCTAGCAAGTCACAAGTTGTATTAGAGTTAAATTTCGGAGAACTTGATGGTCATGTTAAAAAATTACAACAAGACTCCAAATTTGATGTGCGCACAGCACTCGGCACTGCTGTAGTCCGCGGCACCCAATTCACAGTCAAACTTAGCTACAATGCTAAGCGTGGCGAATTCTTGCTAGGCGTCAAAAATAAGGACGGTAAGGTCATCATCAACTCTCGTTGCGCTGGTAACTTCGAATACGACAAAACCATTGCTGATAAAAACTACGACTCCACCGTCAGCAAAGAGACAAACGAATTCATTCCTAAAACGCATACAATCATCATTCGCCTGAATAATCGCGATCCTTATTTCGACACTATCTGGATACAACTTAAGCAATATTTTCCACCCGTAGAGAAGCCTGATCTACCACGTGTTCCTTCACCAGAACCAGAAGATCCTGGCATTCAAATCGTGAGTCCAAATACACCTGTGTAAAGCTCCAGCGACTGAGGTCACACACAAATTTTTCAAAACCCCGGATTCGCAGCTCCAACGAGCTCGTCGAAATCCGGGGTTTTTCTTTGCCCTAAGGACGCATATCTTACAACTATTTCAGATGCATTACCTCGCTGCGGTATCTCTTATTTGGGCATTTTCATTTGGCCTCATCGGAACCTATCTTCCCAGTGTAGACTCCTACTTTATTGCATCTCTTCGACTGGGGCTCGCGGCATTACTTTTCCTAGCATTCTTTCGACCAACTAAAGTCCCACAGGGCCAATACCTGAAACTGGTCGGCTGTGGCGCTATCCAGTTCGGGCTGATGTATGTATGCTATATCAAAGCATTTAGCTACCTCCCCTCGCATCTGGTTGCGCTCTTTTCAGTGATGACGCCTGTATACGTGGTGCTCATTCATGACCTGCGACAAAAGCGCTGCTCCGCGCGCCACTTAATGGCTGCGTCGCTCTCCGTTGCTGGTGCTGCAATCATAAAAGCAAAAAGTGGCACTTCCGAAACACTGTGGATTGGCTTTGGGCTGATGCAAATAGCGGGTCTCGCCTTTGCTTTTGGCCAAGTTTACTATCGAGACTGGAAAACTCAATATCAGCAGGTGAAAGACCATCACGTTTTCGCCTTACTTTACATCGGAGGTGTCAGTTTTGCACTCATGGTGAGCAGCTACCAAACAGACTGGAAGGCCATTGAAGTTTCGAGCCAGCAATGGCTAACGCTACTCTATCTCGGTTTTATTGCCTCTGGCCTCTGCTTCTTTCTTTGGAATAAAGGTGCCACGCTCAGCAGCCCAGGCGCCCTGGGGGCTTTTAATAATGTAGTGATTCCCCTTGCGATGGCAGTATCACTATTTGTCTTTGGAGAAATCGATCACATAGAGTCAACGCAACTCATTCGATTGATTCTTGGCGGCGGCCTCATCTTCACAGCTGTTTACCTCGCCGAAAAAGTCGATTCGCACAGGGCAAAAAGCGCTGAATCCACTTGAATCTAACACATAAGTTGCTCACTTATCCTACCACTTCTAATCCAGCACTTTACTCATCGCGTAGATCGGCTACTTTATCGCTGCTCCATTTTACCACTGAACAACACTAAATAAATAACTACCATGGCACTCGCAACTGGCACAAAAGCACCTGAATTTACACTGAAAACAAAAAACGCTGAAGGTCTCCACGACATCTCTTTGAGCAACAATCTAGGAAAGAAGAAAACGGTTCTTCTCTTCTTCCCACTCGCTTTCACTAGCGTCTGCATGAAGGAAATGTGCGACGTGAACGACAGCATCACTGCCTACAACGATCTCAACGCTGCAGTATACGGCATCTCTGTAGACAGCCCATTCGCTCAAGAAGAAATGGCGAAAGTCGACGGCTTGAAATTCCCTCTTCTTAGCGATTTCAACAAAGACGTTTCTGAAGCATATGATGTGCTCTACGCAGACCTTCTTGGATTCAAGGGCGTGTCGAAACGCTCCGCTTTCGTTATCGATGAGAATGGTGTCATCACTTACAGCGAATCCTCTGACGATCCACATGATCTTCCAAACTTCGATGCAATCAAAGCAGCCCTACAGGCCTAAAGCTAGATCTTGCTCGTCGAACCGCTTTTAACCGAAATAACCCCGATTCTCACGAATCGGGGTTATTTTTTTGAATAGAAGCTATCGACGGATGACTCCTGGCCTTTCAATGAGCTACAAACTAATCAGATCCCTCTGAGCAGGCGCGAACTTCGTTAACTTAATGCCTTCAACAGCTGTCTGATACTCGTCGAATGTTGGAGTGCGTCCGAGTATTGCCGAAAGAACCACAACTGGAGTGGAGCCGAGTAGCGACTCGCCCTTTTTGCGCTCAGAATCTTCAACCACTCGGCCTTGGAACAGGCGTGTCGAAGTCGCCAAAACCGTATCACCTTTTGCCGCCTTTTCTTGATTACCCATGCAAAGATTGCAACCAGGGCGCTCCAAATACAGAATATTCTCATACTCAGTGCGAGCCGCCCCCTTAGGCGCATTATCGTCGAACTCAAAACCAGAATACTTTTGCAAGATCTCCCAGTCACCCTCTTCCTTAAGCTCATCAATAATATTATAGGTAGGGGCGGTGACTACCAGCGGCGCTTTGAACGCGACCTGACCCTGTTGAGCTTCGAGGTTCTTTAGCATTTGGGAAACGATTTTCAGATCACCCTTATGAACCATGCAGGATCCTACGAAACCAAGGTCGACCTTCTTCTCACCCTTATAGTAAGAAAGTTCACGTATGGTATCGTGCGTATAGCGCTTTGAAGCATCGTCATTGTGAACGTCTGGATCCGCAATCATTGGCTCAACGATTTGGTTCAAATCGACGACGAATTCCGCGTGATACTTCGCATTCGCATCTGGCATCAATGCAGGCTTCTCGCCTGAGCGAATTTCTGCAATGCGCTTATCCGCTTGATCAACGAGACCTTGCAGCACCTGCGATTCGTTATCCATGCCCTTTTTGATCATGATCTGGATACGGCCCTTAGCGATTTCTAGAGATTCAATGAGTGTCTCATCTTGTGAAATGCAGATCGAGGCCTTTGCCTTCATTTCGGCGGTCCAGTCAGTAAAGGTGAATGCTTGGTCGGCAGGGAGCGTGCCAATATGCACCTCGATCACACGACCTTGAAAGACGTTCTCCCCAAACTTCTTCAACATTTGAGACTGCGTAGCGTGCACAACATCACGGAAATCCATGTGATGCTTGAGCTCGCCCTCAAAAGTCACTTTGACAGATTCTGGGATCGGCATGCTGGCTTCACCTGTAGCGAGTGCCAAGGCAACTGTCCCAGAATCCGCGCCAAAGGCAACACCCTTGGACATACGAGTGTGTGAGTCGCCACCAATAATGATCGCCCACTCATCCACAGTGAGGTCGTTCAAGACCTTATGGATCACATCTGTCATCGCAGGGTAGACATTCTTTGGATCGCGTCCAGTGATCAGTCCGAAACCGTGCATGAACTTCATTAAACGAGGGATATTAGCCTGTGCTTTCTTATCCCAAACAGATGCGGTGTGGCAGCCTGACTGATAAGCCGCATCGACGATAGGGGAAATGACAGTAGCCGCCATCGACTCCAGTTCCTGCATCGTCATGAGTCCCGTGGTATCCTGCGAACCTACAATATTCACCTCGACGCGCACATCGGAACCCGCGTGCAAGGTTAAGCCTTCAGTCGCACCGACGACGTTCTTGTTAAAGATCTTCTCCACAGCCGTAAGGCCTTGGCCTTCGTGCGAGATTTCCTTGGAGGGTGCGAACACAGAGTCTGCAGTCACACCGAGAGTCTTCGCGGCAAAAGTCTGCAGCTTCTTACCAAAAACAATCGCGTAGGAACCGCCCGCCTTCATGAACTCCATTTTTTGAGGTGTCAGAGAGGCTGAAATGTCAACCAATTCCTGGCCCCCGCGGTAGAGCTTCTTATTCTTGGTATTGATTGTAAGAACAGTGCCCGTTGCAACAGAGTAAACTTGCTCTAGCACAGGATCGCCATTCTCATTCAAAACGGTCTGACCATCCGCATCTTTCTTTTTAATCCAGTTCTTGAGATCGATGCCGATGCCGCCCGTCACATCAACAGTGGTGAGGAAAATGGGAGAGATACCATTTGTGCCTGCCACGATCGGGGCAATATTCACAAAAGGGATGTATGGGCTAGCGGGCTTACCTGTCCATAGCGCAACATTATTAACGCCAGACATTCTAGAAGAGCCCACCCCCATCGTGCCCTTCTCTGCAATAAGCATGACACGAGCATCTGGATGCTGCTTCTGCAAGGCTTGGATCTCTACTTGAGCTGTCTCAGAAATCATGCACTTACCATGTAGCTCCCGATCCGAGCGAGAGTGCGCTTGGTTGCCAGGGGAAAGCAGGTCTGTGGAAATATCTCCTTCCGCTGCGATATACGTGAGGACCTTAATTTCCTCTTCCACTTCAGGCAGCTTGGTGAAAAATTCCGCCTTCGCATAACTTTCGAGAATGTCTTTAGCGATCGCACTGCCGGCCTTGTGAGCTGCACCAAGCCGAGCGGTGTCAGCATCGTAAAGATAAACCTGAGTCTTTAAAACTTCTGCGGCCTCAGCAGCAATCGACTCATTGTCAGACAACGCTAAATCGAGAAGCACCTCAATCGAGGGCCCGCCCTTCATGTGCGACAAGAGCTCGAACGCATAGCTCGGTGTGATTTCGGCAACCGTAGCGGAACCCAGAATGATTTCCTTGAGAAATTGCGCTTTTACGCCAGCCGCACCAGTTGTCCCGGGAAGAGTGTTGTAGATGAAAAAATTAAGGGACTCTTTTCTGTCAACGTTCTCAAGGTCCTTGATCTGATCGATGATCACAGATAGGAGCGCACCGTCGTCAATCGGCTTCGGGTTCAAGCCCTGCGCTTTGCGCTCTTCAATCTCTTTGATATATTCTAGGTATAAATTCATATCTTCAACCATAACACAAAGGTCTGCCGAAGCCTATGGATTTCAAGAAGATTCTACGAATTATTACATCCTCTCGATTGAATGTTGATTATTACATTCACGCTGCTATTAGTAAATACTTTGCCATAGGCAGTATTTTTAAACCATTTTCATCCTTCATCTACCACGCACTCAATGAGTGACCCACAACAGCCTACCTTCCTCGTTAGCGCCTATTCCGAACCGGTCGTCGTTCAGATAAACGGTAAGGCAAACTATCTCAATTGTAATACCTTCCGAGAGTTTATTGAGAAAATGCTCGCCGACGGAAAAACGCAATACGTAATGGATTTCACCCATTGCAAAGGCATGGACAGCACCTTTCTTGGAATTTTAGCCGGGACAGCACTTGAGTTGAAGAAACTCACTCCCCCAGGAGTTTTTGTCGTCTGTAATCTCGGCGAGCGTAACCACGAATTGATTTGTAACCTCGGATTACAAAACTTGCTGACCGTCGGCGACGACCTTCCCGAACAAAATCAAGCGATATTTTCTGAGCTTCAAAATATTGAAGTTTCAGATGCACGCACCGTTCTGAAAGCACACGAAAATTTGGTCCAAGCTGACGATCAAAATGCTACGAAGTTTCAAGACGTGATTTCTTTTTTGAGAAATCAGGTGGAGCAGTCCGAAAAAGAATAAGCCAATAGACGTCATCCACTACGGCTCCGCATAATAAACACTCGCTAAGCCAGTATCAAAAGATGATGACATTTATTACAGGCGTTCTGATTGGATCACTTGGCATGTGGCTGCTGTATACCAACAAGCGGCGACAGATTAAAATCCTAGACGAAGAGAAACAACTCCTCCAACAGGAAAAACAAATTGTCGTCGAGTTCATGCATAACATGGTCGAAGCGGTAGTCGAAAGTAATGACCGTGAAACAATGTTTCAGCGGATTATTCACGCCGCGATTTTAAGCACCGGAGCCATTAGTGCTTGCATCTTTGAAAAGCACGAAGATGACTCGTTAAAAGGTATCGCGGTAGAGGGTCTCTTTCCTCCTCAACGCCAACTACCTCGGGAGCATGATGGCAAGCAGAGCACAAGGACTCAATATATAGAGCGTATTTTAAAATCAGAACGCTTTAAAATGGGAGAAGGTTTGATCGGGCAAGTGGCAAAATCAAAACGCGCTTTACTCATACCAGATGCGACCAAAGATCCACGGGTCATTCAACATGATGATCCTTCACTCTTTATTCGCTCCATTATCGTCGCTCCGGTTCTTTTCGACGGCGAACTCATTGCAGTCCTCGCGGTTGCGAATCCTGCCGATGGGCTCGCCTTTACTGACACCGATTTTTCACTCGTGGAATCTCTCGCAGAGCAGGTGGGGCTCGCCATTCACAACAGTGACGCGATGCAGCTGCAAATTGAGAAAAGCAAGATAGACCTCGATATCGAGCTTGCCAGTAACACACAAAAACTCCTTCTCCCAAAGGAATTTCCTCCCTCTAGTTCAATCTCATTCGCGACCCATTACACTGCAGCACAGAAAGTAGGTGGAGATCTTTACGATGTATTTTCTCTAGATGAAAATACCATCGCATTTGCTATTGCTGATGTCTCAGGAAAAGGCGTCTCCGCATCTATTTTAATGGCTATATGCCAAACACATTTACGCCATTTCGCACAGCAGCATCGCTCACCATCTGCCGTGCTTGGCGCTATCAACCAAGCGATGCAATCAAGCATGCAGCGAGACATGTTTATCACGATGGTGTATGCAATCATCGAGCTCGACTCGGAGGAACTCACACTCGCGCGTGCCGGGCATGAACTACCCTTCTTTTACGATCAACACTGCGATGGCAGCCTAAATGTGGGGCCCATTAAATCGCCTGGAATGGCTATTGGTATGGCACCTCCAGAGATTTTCGATGCAGTCATCCAGGACACCTCTGTCCACTTCGGAGATAAAGATGCGCTCTTACTTTACACAGATGGCATCACTGAAGCAATTAATCCAGAAGGTGATGAATATAGCGGCGAACGCCTATTAGAAACCTTACGCAGTGCAGGAAAGCAAAGCGCTCAAACGATCATAGAGAAGACCCTCGATAGCGTCTCTCAATTTGCAAACGGCGCCGGCCAAATCGATGACCTGACGCTGATCGCCATCAAACATTCGTAGTTAAATACCAACTACAGAGACTCTAGGATCCGCTTTGTTTCGTCACGCTTCTCAGTCGTTTCAGCAAGTTGTTTACGAGCACCTTCAACAACCTTGGCGGGCGCACTATCAACAAATTTCGAATTCTTTAATTTGCCTTCACCTACAGCAACAAGCTTGTTGAGCTTTTCCAATTCTTTCGCTAATCGAGCCTTCTCCGCCTCAACATCAATACTACTGCTCAGATCAAGATAGAGCGATCCCAGTGGCGTTACGACGGCGGGTAGTCCATCAGAATGCTTGTCGCCCAAAGGTTCAAGACTACCCAATCCAGCAAGGGTCTTTACCAATCCAGCATTGTCATTGATGACCTTAGCCTGTTCACCCTCCGCACCAAAGAAGACTTCGACATCGCGCTTATTGGCTAAATTGTATTGCGCCTTGAGCGCACGTGCTTGGGAAATGAGTTCCTGTAAACTAATCACGCGCTCGATAGCACTCTTATCGACCGGAACTTGCTCTGCAAGTGTTGCCGCCGAAGTTAGCTTTGTATTTTGGATAAATGCAACCGACGCATCGTAGCCGAGTCCATTCCATAGCTCCTCGGTGATATGTGGCATGATTGGATTAGCCAGTTGTAGCACTTGACGAATCACAAGGTCCTGAATCGCGAGACAATTATCGCGCACGGCTTCATCACCCTTCAACTTGCCCTTAGAAGCTTCGACATACCAGTCGCAGAAATCGCCCCAGAAAAAGGCATAGATCTGATGCGTGAGCGGCGCGATTTCGTAGTTGGCAAAGCACTTTTCTAGATCCGCAGTCAGATCCGTCATGCGACCAAGAATCCAGTGGTCGTAGTCGTCAAACAAGCTGACGTCGATACGGCCTAGGATCGCCTCAAGGCTAGAGTTGTCCGCCATCGGTCCAGACATTTGACGGAAGCGAACGGCGTTCCACAGCTTGTTGCAAAAGTTACGACCAATTTGAATGCGCTCTTCAGAGAAGAGAATATCAGAGCCAGACGGTGCGATGTTGCAAATGCCGAAGCGAAGCCCGTCGGCGCCATACTTTTCAATCAAGTCGAGCGGATCGGGTGAGTTTCCGAGCGACTTCGACATTTTACGCCCCTTCTCATCACGAATGAGCCCGTGGATGAAAATATTTTTAAATGGGATACGTTTTGCGATCTCTTCGTCGGATAAATCCTTGGAATCATCCCCATATAGTTCGAGGCCCGCCATAATCATACGAGCGACCCAGAAGAAAATGATATCAAATCCGGTCACCAAGGTCGACGTTGGATACCAGTAATCGAGTTCTTTTTGCTGGCCTGCGTCAGCATTCGGCCAGCCTAAGTTGGCCATCGGCCAAAGGTAAGAAGACGCCCATGTATCGAG
Source organism: uncultured Opitutia bacterium (assembly GCA_937136395.1). GTDB lineage: Bacteria > Verrucomicrobiota > Verrucomicrobiia > Opitutales > Coraliomargaritaceae > JBPOFY01. The sequence goes on from CAKZOI010000010.1 coordinate 41,885, forward strand.
CACGTCTTCTTCCTGCTCCCAGTTTTCTGGATCACTCGGACCTTCGACGGAAACGTGCACGTGCTCTGGATTGTTAAAATCCAGCTCAGTGCGATCGGCACCTTTCTTATACCAAACTGGGATGCGATGCCCCCACCAAAGTTGGCGACTGATACACCAATCTTGAATACCATTGAGCCAGTGGAGGTAAGTCTTCTTCCAACGGTCTGGATGAAATTTGATCGTGCCGTTCTCAACTGCACGCTTGGCCTCTTCGACCTTCGGATATTTGAGGAACCATTGCTCAGACAGGCGTGGCTCGATAGGCACATCGCCGCGCTCGGAGAAGCCTACAGTGTTTTCGTATGGCTCGCGCTCGATCAGTAAGCCCATTTCTTCGAGTTTCTGTGCGGCAACTTTACGCGCCTTAAAACGATCCATGCCGTCAAACTCTTCGCCCGCTAGCGCGTTTAGTTTACCTTCGGAATCAATCACTTCGATCATCTCGAGGTGATGACGCTGACCAATTTCAAAGTCATTTTTATCGTGCGCAGGAGTGACTTTAAGGCATCCAGTGCCGAACTCGCGATCCACATACTCATCACCAATAATAGGGATTTCCGCCCTGGGGAAAGGGCGCCAGACGGTTTTACCAATGAGGTGTTTATAACGCTCATCTTCTGGGTGCACCGCAACTGCGCTATCGCCCATCAGCGTTTCAGGGCGCGTTGTCGAAATTTCTAGGTGCGTGCGCTCACCGTCGGCTTCGACCAACTCGTAACGCATCTTAAAGAAAAAGCCATTTTGCGGCTTCATATTCACTTCCTCATCAGAAAGCGCGGTATGTGTCGCAGGACACCAGTTGACCATTCGTTTGCCTCGATAGATATAACCGCGCTTGTAGAAAGAAACGAATGCAGTCAGCACCGCTTTGGAATAAGCTTCGTCGAGCGTAAAGCTGGTGCGATCCCAGTCGCAAGAAGCACCGAGCTTTTGGAGCTGATTCAAAATCACACCCCCAGACTCCTCTCGGAAGTCTTGGATCTTTTCAACAAACGCTTCGCGCCCTAAATCGTATTTGCTCTGCCCCGTCTCTGCGCGGAGTTGCTTCTCCACCTTAGTTTGCGTGGCGATGCCAGCGTGGTCGGTGCCTGGCTGCCAAAGCACTGCTTTGCCCTCGAGGCGAGCACGACGAATGAAAATGTCCTGCAAGGTATTGTCCAACACGTGCCCCATATGCAGCATCCCGGTTACATTCGGCGGCGGAATCATAATCGCATAGGGCTCTTTCGAACTATCGGCGACTGCTTTAAAGCATCCAGCTTCAAGCCAGTTTGTATACCAGCGTTGTTCGACTTCTTTGGGTTCGTAGGCTTTTGCGATCTCAGACATAGCGGAAAATTGTGAAAAGGAGCCTAAACTGGTGCCCTGAGCCACGCTTTCAAGCTAGAAAGCGTGTAATGCACGGAGCGAATCTACGATCACTCTGCATGGCTAAAACAAAAACAATCATAATCGGCGGTATCAGCGGCGGCATAGGAGCGGCACTGGCACGCCGATTGACTGCGAGAGGGCACACTGTAGCTGGTTTCGGCAGAGATGCCACGAAACTAAAAACACTCGCTGATGAGCTCTCGATCAATACCACTCTTTGCGAAGCAACCGACTGCGCGGCTGTCGAAAAGGTGATGCAGGCATTTCACTCCGAGCATGGTTACATTGATGGCTATGTGCACGCGATTGGGTCGATCTATCTGAAGCCCGCTCACATGACTTCCGACGCCGACTGGCTAAGCACCCTGCATCAAAATCTTAGCTCTGCTTTTTACGCGCTACGTGCTAGCGCCAAGCTAATGATGAAACAAGGCGCTGGCAGCTGCCTATTTTTCAGCACCGCTGCTGCACAGACGGGACTGAGTAATCACGAGGCAATTGCCGCAGCTAAGGGTGGCATCGAAGCCATGGTTCGCTCGGCAGCAGCGACCTACGCACCTCGCGGCCTCCGAATCAATGCGATCGCCCCAAGTCTGACCGACACGCCGCTAGCCAAACCGATCATCGGCAGCCAGCAAGCATTGGAGTTCTCTCAGAAAATGCATCCACTCGGCGAAATTGGTAAGGCGGACCACATCGCGAGCCTGGCAGAGTGGTTCCTCTCTGAAGAGGCACGCTTTGTCACTGGTCAAACCTATGTCATCGACGGCGGACTTTCTAGCATCGTGCCAAAGCCTAGAGCATAAAGAATCCGCAATGCTTTCCTCTAAACGCTTTAACCCACTTCTCTGCGTATGCGCCTGCTTACTAGGTGCGCTTACTGGAAGTACGAGCGCCGCAACGACTTTTCTGCAGACTTACCAGTTAGATGAACATCTCTTAGAGAAACGCGGCGAGTACCGCTACGTCTATCGTATGTTCTTCAAACTCTACGATGCCGCACTGTTTACGACATCAGAAGCGCAACCCGAAGATGTTTTAAATGCACAAGTGCCCTTCCATTTGGGGTTTCACTACTTACGCACGATCGAAAAATCAATTATTCTAGAATCCGCAGACAAAATGTTACTGCGAAACCTCTCACCCAGCGAGCGACAAGCCATCGCCGATCGTGTCGACCAGATCAATGCGGCATACACGACTGTAAATGAAGGCGATACATCTTCACTCACCTTCACGCCAAGAACAGGCACTCGACTGAACATCAACGGCGAAACGGTTGCGACCATTCCAGGCGACGATTTCGCTCAGCTTTATTTTCAGATATGGCTCGGTGAAAAGCCCATCTCTGATGCGATGAAAGTAGCCCTTTTTAACCAAGATAAGTAGTCGATTCCGATGGACATCCTAGGGAATTCAATTGTGAAGACCGCCGAACAAAAGCCTAGAGCACTGCAGTCGTCACATGCGTTACAACTCTTATTTGCGAAAATTAATATACGAAACAAAATTCGCGATTCATTATTCCTATATAAGCAGATTAACACTTGATTTCACCTAAACTCTTCGTCATACAGCCATGTTTACTATTACGCGATTATGGCTACACCCAAAAAGAAATCCGCAAGCAAGTCCACAAAATCAACTGATTTTGCAGCAGCTCCGATTAATAAAGCGCTCACGAAGGAAGAGAAAATCGACCTCTACCGCACGATCATCGGCATTCGCCGTTTTGAAGAACGCTCACTACGTGCTTATAATCAAGGTAAAATCGGAGGCTTTTTACACCTTTACATCGGACAAGAAGCAGTAGCTGCGGGTATCGTTTCTCTAATGGAAGAGAATGACCACATCATCACCGCATACCGCGACCACGGGCATGCGCTCGCCGTTGGCATGTCGATGAACGAATGTATGGCTGAAATGTATGGCAAGCACACTGGTTGCTCCAAAGGTAAAGGCGGTTCGATGCACTTCTTCGCTCCCGACAAGAACTACTGGGGCGGCCATGGGATCGTCGCAGGTCAAACACCGCTCGGCGCGGGTCTGGCGTTTGCACTCAAGTATAAGGGCCTTAAGGGTTGCGCCCTAGCCTTCCTCGGAGACGGCGCGGTGAATCAGGGGTCCTTTATGGAAACGCTCAATCTTGCGTCCCTCTGGAACTTGCCGGTCATCTTTGTGATTGAGAACAACGGCTACTCCATGGGCACCAGCTTGAAGCGCTCCTCAGCCGAAGAGAACCTCGCACACCGTGCCGATGGTTTCGACATGGAGTGGGAAGTTTGCAATGGTCACGACGTTTACGAAGTTCGTGAAGTCGCCAACCGTGCGATGAAGCGTGCTCGCGAAGAAATGAAGCCTTTCCTCCTCGAGATCCGCACGTACCGCTATCGCGGCCACTCTGTCGCGGATGCAAATCACGAAAAATACCGCACAAAAGAAGAAATCGAGGAATACAAGCGGACCAAAGATCCAGTGAATGTGATTCGTCAGAAGTTGATCGACGAAGGCGTCATGACAGAAGCTGAAGCCAAGAAAATCGACCAAGAGAAAAAAGACGAAGCTGAAGCATCTGCAAAGTTTGCAGACGAAAGCCCATACGCGCCACGCAGTGAAATACAAACCGACGTCTATTCAGAGGTCGATAACGATACAGAAGGGAAGCTCAAGGGCACCTACTTCTTCAACGACTAAACCGTCAGCATAGAAACCACTGACCCTGTATTCTGAATTCTAACTTCTTTTAATAAAATGGCACTTATCACTTACCGCGAAGCTATCAAGCAAGCACTCGACGAAGAAATCCAACGCGATGAAAACGTCTGCATCATGGGCGAAGAAGTCGCTCAATACAACGGCGCTTATAAAGTTACCGAAGGCCTTTGGGCCAAACACGGCGACAAGCGTGTGATCGACACCCCCATCTCTGAAGCAGCCTTCTCTGGGCTTGCAATCGGCGCATCCGCACTGGGTGTCCGTCCAGTTATCGAGATGATGTTCATGTCGTTCAGCTATGTAGCGATCGATCAGCTTTTTAACAACGCCTCTTTCTGCCGCTACATGTCTGGTGGCTTGATGAACATTCCTATCGTTGTTCGTGGCCCAGCCAACGGCGGCACCAACGTCGGCGCCACACACTCGCATACTCCTGAGAACATGGTGGCCAACCACCCTGGCCTAAAGGTGGTCTGCCCATCTAATGCTTACGATGCCAAGGGCCTCATGAAAGCAGCGATCCGTGACGACGACCCTGTCTTCGTCATGGAAAACACTCTTCTCTATGGTGAAAAGTGGGAAGTTCCTGAAGAAGAATACATCGTTGAGCTCGGCGTCGCCAACATCCTCAAGGAAGGCGAAGACATGACTATCGTTTCACATGGCCGTTGTGCAATGCTCTCTCTCCAAGCTGCGAAGACACTCGAAGAAAAGCACGGCATCAGCGTCGAAGTCGTCGACCTACGATCCATCCGCCCACTCGACGAAGAAACGATCCTCAACTCCGTTAAAAAGACAGGACGCGCGCTCCTCGTTGAAGAAAACAAACCATATTGTGGTGTCGATGCGCAGATCTCGCACATCATTCAACTCAAAGCATTCGACTACTTAGATGCTCCAGTTCATCGCGTATCTTCAATCGACGCGCCACAAATTTACGCAAAGCCACTTGAAGACTGGCAAATTCCAAACGAAGAGCGCATCATCGAAGGCGCGCTCAAGTGCATGGCGTAAATATTTCTAACTCCTTATTTCTAAATTCTAACTCCTTTCAATTATGGCGACTCTCATCGATATGCCCAAACTCAGCGACACCATGACAGTGGGCACGCTGGTCAAATGGTTAAAAAACGAAGGCGATGCAATTTCCAGCGGCGACATGATCGCGGAAGTTGAAACCGACAAAGCAACGATGGAAGTCGAGTGTTTCGACGACGGTGTGCTGATTAAGCAATACTGCGGAGAAGGTGCCGAAGTCGCCGTAGGCGACCCAATTGCAGCCATCGGTGAAGCCGGCGAAGAAGCGCCGGAAGCACAAACCAGCGCTCCGGCAGCACCTGCCGCAGAGCCCACTCCAGAGCCAGTGGCCCCTGAGCCAGCACCTGTAGCGCCCGCAAGCTCTTCTACAGGTGGTCGCATTAAAGCCTCCCCAGTAGCAAAAAAGATCGCAGCTGAAAAGGGCATCGACCTCGCAACCATCCAAGGCTCAGGTCCTGGTGGTCGTATCGTTAAAGACGACGTGCTCAACGCAAAGCCAGGCGCCACGGCTCCTGCAACTGGCGGCAACGCTCCTGCAGCTGCCGCTCCAGTAGCGACACTTGAAGCGCTCGACATCCCTGTTTCCAACATGCGTAAGAGCATCGGCAAGGCACTCGTCGGCTCCAAGACTCAAGCACCTCACTTCTATCTCCAGATCGAAGTCAACGGCGCGCCCCTGGCAAAGCTTCGCAAGGAGCTCAACAGCAAGCTCGCAGACCTTCCACCCGAACACGGTGGCACAAAGTTCTCCGTCAACGATCTCACACTCAAGGCAGCTGCGGAAGCCGTGCGCCGTGTCCCTGCCATCAATCGCTCATGGGAAGGTGACACCATCAAGCAACACCCGAACGTGCACCTCGCATTCGGCGTCGCGATCGATGACGGCCTGGTCACTCCTGTGATCCGTGCTGCAGAGACCAAAGGTCTTCGCGAAATCGGCGCAGAAGCTAAGGTGCTCATCAAAAAGGCTCGTGGTAAGAAGCTCACGCCAAACGAAATGAGCGGCTCCACATTGACTGTTACCAACCTTGGTATGTTCGGCATCTCCGACTTCTACGGTATCATCAATCCAAACAACGCAGCGATCCTCAGTATCGGTGCAACGATCAAAAAGCCAGTCGTCAACGACGCAGGTGAGATCGTAGTTGGCGAAGTCATGAAGATCGGCCTTTCCGGCGACCACCGCACTATCGACGGCGCAGTCGGAGCTCAATACCTACAAGCACTCAAGGAGATCATCGAGTCTCCATCGATCATGCTCGTCTAAACGGCTAATGATTCATCGCTAATTTAAATAACAGCCCGCGAATTACATCGCGGGCTTTTTCGTGCCTACGTAGAAACAAACATTCCTATCTCCGATCTGGAGAGCGGCGCTCCGTCGCCGCCGATAGGCCTCAAACATCTGACCTCCATGCAGCGGTTGCGACAGAGCGCAACCCTCCAGATATAAAGTGTTCCATGGACAATGTTCCACAAATACAAATAACGATTTAAAAAATTCATAAATCATTGATAAACAAACTATATAAATGTTCCACGGATATTGTTCCACAGTGAAGCAGAGCTTCTTTTTTGGAGGGCGGTGCTCCGTCACCGCCGCTGATACGCCCAAACAGTCGGATCTAAACGACGCGGTTGCGACGGTGCGCACCCCTGCAGAAATCGGAACTTTTAAAATCAAGACAGAGTGGACATAGCGCCACTTCCACTTAAGCATCTTTAGCCATGGAAAGAACCGACCCATTGATCTCTGTCCAAGTTTCCGTCTATGCACTGGACGGCAACGTGCGTGAAGCCGTGCACTGCTACCTTGATGCGCTCGACACCACAGGCGTTGATCGCGACACTGGCACCATGTCCACAGTAGTCTGGGGCGAAGCGGACAAAGTCTGGCCTGCCCTCCAAGCCGCCTACACCGCAGTCGCCACAAAACATAAAGTCGTGGTCAACACCGCCATGAGCAACGCCGCCCCGCTACCCGCCCGCGCCTCCAGTCGCCGCTAAACTACCCACTACAACTATCCACTAGTTACTACCAACTCTCTGTAATGATCCTTCGAGTCACCCAATACGGCGAACCCATCCTCCGCAAAGTCGGTGAGCCACTCACTGAATTCGACGCCGACCTCGCACAGCTAGCCGACGACATGGTCGACACAATGTATGATGAAGACGGCATCGGCCTCGCCGCGCAACAAGTCAACCTCGCCCTACAGATCTGCGTGCTCGATGTGCGCCCACCCGAAGGTGCCGAAGTCCCGTTTCAATATAGTTACGACGGCAAGCAACCACCACTCGACTTGATCATGCCGATGGCAATCATCAACCCTAAGGTCAGTATAATCGATGAAACCGAAGACGTTTACGAAGAAGGCTGCCTCTCCTTCCCCGGAGTGAATGGCAAAGTCACCCGCCCCATCGGCGTGCGTTGTGAATTTCAAGATACTCAGGGTAATCCACACGTGCTCGAAGCCAATGGCCTACTCGGCCGCTGTATCCTTCACGAAGTCGATCACCTCAACGGCAAGCTGTTCACCGACCGTATGGATAAGCGAGACCTGAAGAAAAACGAGTCTAAGATCAAGAAAATCAAGCGCAGCAGCCGCGACTTTCTAAAAGGAAAGAAGTAGAAGCGCACTATTCCACCTTAGGCTTTCGTGCCCGCGGCACATCTCGGGCATCGAAGTGCAGTATGTATTTCTTCTCAAAGTATGGATCCTTAAACGAGCCTTCTAAGCTGATCACTTTACGTGGACGAATCCCCAGGGCATCGAGTTCGTCGTCCATGTCACCGCCCTTCCAATAAAGCACACCATTGGGAATCGAATTACGCTGCCCTTTGCGGACATTACCTTTAATCCAACTGAAATACTCGGGTAGGTTTTTCACCGCGCGTCCAGTGATGAAGTCGAACTCCTTTTTGATCTCCTCCGCACGTGTTTGCTTCGCCTCAACATTTTTGAGACCGAGCTTATCGACTAGGTCTTGCACCACTTTGATCTTTTTACCAATCGAATCGATCAACGTGAACTGTGCCTGTGGGTAACAAATCGCCATGATGATACCAGGGAAACCTCCACCTGTGCCCACATCCATGATGCGCGCGCCATTCATGAGCTTGAGGTGATTGGTAATCTCCAAGCAGTGCGAGAGATGCCGCTGCTCAAGGTGCTCAATATCTTTGCGAGAGATCAAATTGATCTTCCCGTTCCATTCACGCAGGAGCACAGCCCACTTTTCTAGTATGGGCCAAGCGGCTTCAGAAACTTCAGGGAACTGTTCACGAATCGTTTGCATAAGTATGTGATAGCAAGGAATCCTCGATTGACGAGTGTGATTAAAGCCAAAGGCTCAAGTTATGCGATTTCATTGCTTTCTAACTATCTCATTTATCACTCTATTCGTCAACGCGTTGTCATTGGCGCATGCAAACTCTGAGAGGCCACGGATCGTATTTCAACAAGACAACGACTTGTTCACCGGATCTGATCGGGACTATACCAATGGAATACGTTTCGCATTAGTCAAAGATCTCGCCAAGGATCGGTCCTCGCACAATTGGCTACAAAAACAGCTCTACGAACTCGCTGGCACTGAATCTGACAGCTTTCTCAATCAATTGCGCTATGGTGACTCCAACGCCGAGAACCGTTTTTCATGGGGCATTGGGCTCACTCAACTCATGTATACTCCTGACAACAAAACCACGCCGACGGCTCCAGAAGGTGAGCGCCCCTATGCTGGTTGGCTCGGTATCGAATGCTCCTTGCATGTAAAAAACCACGAATCTGCAAGCAGTGTCACACTCTCGATTGGCACCACTGGCCCGAATGCCTATGCCGAAGACGCACAGGACTGGATACACGAAAACTGGTCACATAGCACTTTTTTCGAGGGGTGGGATAGTCAAGTTCCCGGAGAAATGACTGTGAACCTGCACTTCGACCATAAACGAAAGCTAGGCTGGCTTCAAAGTGACTCGACAGAGACGCTAAGCTGCGACGCTTATCTCGAGTGGGGTGCTGCGCTTGGTAACTTTCGCACCGATGCCTATGTTGGTGGCTTAATCAGAGCCGGCCTGAATCTTCCCGAAACCTACACCACTCCACGCGTCCAAATCGGCAGCTACGGCCATTCACTCTTTGCCCAAGATCCAAAGTATTACTCCATCACCGAGAATCTTTCCGCATTTGTATTTGTGGGGGTTCGCGGCTCGGTAGTTGCACACGATATCACCCTAGATGGGCCTGTTTTTCGCGATTTTGATACGGGTGTGAATCGTAAACCTGTCGTTGGCGAACTGCTCGTAGGATTTAGTTTAAAACTTTACGAGTTAGAAGCCAGTTTTTCTAGGACGATTCGATCCGACGAATTCGACAGCCAAAATGGGAATCAACAATATGGCTCATTACAGGTCAAGGCACCCTGCGACTGGCCTTGGAACTGGTTTAAACGATAGATACGAAATCAAAAAAAAGCCCGTGATCACTCACGGGCTTTTTTAAAAAATCTACCGCGCTTAGCCTTCGCCGTCGTCGCCAATCGCTTCAACTGGGCAGCCTTCGAGGGCTTCCATGCAAAGCTCTGTATCTTCTGCAGTCTTGGGCTGCGCATGCACGAAGGAATACCCTCCGTCTTCGTTACGGGTGAAGAAATCCGGAGCCGTTTCACGACAAAGATCACAGTCGATGCATTGCTCATCGACATAGAACTTACCTTTCACATTTTCCGGCCATTTTTCGTCTATTTCTGCCATGTCTCGCAACATTTCGATTTTCTTGAATGAGTCAAGCTGAGAAGCGCATGGACGTTCACCACATGTCGCTGAAAAAGTCTTTTACCTGCACGCTTGCGCCGTAGGGAACACCTGCACATCGTGTGGGTCTTCTAGTATTCAATAAATCGTTTCCAAATTTCGTAATGCTCTATGATCGCCCTTACATGCGTCAGCCTGTTGGACCTGCCGCCAAAAATACCAGTGTCGTGATGACCCTAATCATCGCAACCATAGCGGTGTTTGTATTACAGAACTTACTGAATGTCCTTTTTCCTGGATACAGCGGTCGTAATTACTTCCTGAGCGATTGGTTTGCCTTAAGTGGTCAGCATTTCAAGGAGTTGAAGGTCTGGACCGTTTTGAGCTATAGTTTTTTACACAGCACAAGTAGTCTGCTGCATATTATTGGAAATCTATTGGGGCTCTTCTTTATCGGACGCATTCTAGAACCGATCTTGGGCAAACAGCGCTTTCTGCTGCTCTACATCGGCGGCGCTTTCATCGGTGGCATCATCTATTTGCTGTTTCATTACAATAGCATGAGCTCAGTGATTGGAGCATCTGGCGCAGTGCTCGCACTGGTCGCCTTCTTCTGCTTATTACGCCCAGAACAACCAATCACTTTGTTACTCTTTTTCGTGCTACCGGTTACAGTTAAACCAAAGTGGCTCTTTTGGGGGATATTGGGAATTTCCCTCTTTGGCGTCCTCTTTAGCGAACTACCTGCCGTGCGTAACCCACAGAACAATCAAATGATTGTCGCACATAGTGCACACCTTGGCGGTATCCTGGCAGGTATTCTCTTTTTCCGTTTTGTATACAACGGCTCGAATTCATTTTCTCAAAGCCGGCGCCAATCCCCATCAGTCGAGCTGCCTGAGTGGTTCAAACGTAAGCAAAAAATAGAACCAAAAGTGACTTATAAAGTAAATCGCAGTAGTCGCGATGAACTGCAAAACGAAGTCGACCGTATTCTCGACAAAATCAATAACACTGGCTTCGGCTCCCTCACTGCCGACGAAAAAAACACCCTCGATCAAGCCAAAGACATCCTTAGCAAATAACTTATGTTTCGTATTTCATCTTCCCCCTATAAGCTAGCGCGCCGCATTGGCTTAATTGCGCTGCTTGCGACGCAGACTTTTTCAAGTGCATCTGCCGAGGCAGAGCTCACGCAAAGTGCAGAGATGGCCGCACAAACCCGTTGGGTAGTGAATACCATCAACGCCCGCCACTACCTGCGCGAGAGCATGAAATCGCTTGATGGCACCGAAATCGTCGAGGCCTACGTCGAAAACTTCGACTACAGCCGCATGTATTTCCTGCGTAGTGAAATCGATGAATTCATCTTTCGTTTTGGGAACGCAATGGAGGAGTTTCTACAAAAAGGAAACCTCTACGCGGCCTTTGAAATTTACGAAGATTACAGAGAGCACGCAATCGCACGCACGAATTGGGCCTATGAACGCCTGGCACAAGACTTCGATTTCTCCACAGATGATAGCTTCGCTCCAGACCGCCGCGAGGCCGAATGGCCAAAGGACGAGGCAGAAGCCAACGACCTCTGGGAGCGTCGTTTGAAATATGAGCTCCTCAACGAAATGATGTCTTTGGCAAGTGAGGCGAAAGATGAAGACCAACCAGACGCCGAAGCAGCCGCAAACAAAGACTCGAAGTCATCAAGCAAAAGCAGTCTCCAACCAAACAATCCTGATCTCTTTAGCGACACCGAAGAGGAAAAATTTGACCCAAGCAAGATCCTTAGACTGCTCAACGACGAGGCCTTCGCTGCCAAGATCCTCGACGAAGCTCGCGAAAAAATTCGCCGACGCTATGAGCGCAACCTTGGCTACACACTCGATCGCGAAGCCCCTGAAGTTCAAGAAGCCTTCATCAACGCGATGACGCAGCTCTTCGACCCGCACTCCACCTTCCTCTCCGCAGACACACTCGAGAGTTTCAACTCATCCGTGCAAAACTCCTTCGTCGGTATCGGTGCCCTGCTTGAAGACGCCGACGGGATCTGCACAATTAAGGAGCTCATCCCAGGGGGTCCCGCTGAAGAATCGCGCCTGCTCCACCCTGAAGATCAAATTCTAGGGGTCGCCCAAGGTAAAGACGGCGAGTTTGAAGATGTCGTGGATATGCAACTTCGCTATATCGTCCGTAAGATTAAAGGTGAAAAAAATACCATCGTCCGACTACTCATTCGCCCTGGAGATGCTTCAGACCCGTCCGTTCGCAAGGATATCTCAATCACTCGTCAAGAAGTGAAACTAACCGCCAACCTCGCCTCCGCGAAACTCATTAGCGTGCCAGTTGGCGATGAAAGCGTTCCTGTTGGCGTCATTGAGCTACCCTCTTTTTACGGCAATATCGGCGCTGGTAATACACTCACCACCACTTCAGATGACGTCACAGAGCTCATCGATAAACTCCGTAAAAAGGGGGCTCAGGGCCTGATACTTGACCTTCGAATGAACGGCGGAGGCTTACTCAGTGAAGCCGTGCGCCTTGCTGGTCTCTTCATCCCAATCGGGCCAGTCGTGCAAGTGCGTGACAAAGATGGACGCACAGATGTGCTCTCCGACCGAGACATGGGCGTGCAATGGGATGGCCCGCTCATCGTCCTCACATCACGCTTTAGTGCCTCCGCATCCGAAATTGTTGCTGGCGCGCTGCAAGATCACGACCGAGCCATTATCGTCGGAAATAGTTCGACTCACGGTAAAGGCACCGTCCAAGAAGTGTATCACATGAGAAATCGTCCTGCATTTTCATGGTTTAAAACGACCCCTGCCACACCGACAACCCGCCCAGTTGCTTCCAAGATTACCATCAAACAATTCTACCTACCAGACGGTAGTTCCACTCAGGTAAAAGGCGTGCCTTCTGATATTGCACTCCCCTCCGTAAACGAATTTCTACCCATCGGCGAAGACGATTTGCCACACGCGCTGGTCTGGGACGAAGTCAAGCCAGTCAACTGGATAAACGATTGGAAAAAGCTCAATATTCCCAGTCCCCAAGATTCAGGGCTTATCGAAACCTTGCGAGCTGGCACAAACCAGCGGCTCGAAACACTGGAAGAGTTCCAGTTCCTAAAGCAACAGATTGAATGGCGTCGTCAGCGCTATGAAGAAAAGGACATTTCCATAAACCTCGAAAAACGCATTAACAAAAAAATTCGCGAGCAAGCTTACGTCGAGCAACTCAACGATACTTACGATGCACTCTGTGAAAATGACTATGCCATCGAAGAGCTTAAACTAAAGATTGCCGAAGAGCAGGACGAGATTTCCCGTAAAAACTTAAGTAATCCGATCGACGAAGCAGTCGAAAAAGCCGAAAGCATCGTCGCAGAGCTTACCGGAGAAGCGACTACAGAAGTTGAATCAATCGAGGCCGCCGACACTCCCGAAGAGGAGGAAGACGAACCCAGCTATGATATTTATCTTCGTGAAAGTGCACGCATCATGGCGGACTGGATCGAGATCATTGAAGCCGACACCACTGCAGTCAGCTCGCTGTAAGTCAGACACTCTTGTCTGACTCGTTCAGTGCCTCAGCCTCCCGAGTAACAAACACGGTCAGGCAGGAGTGCCTGACCTACAAAAGTAGAATCGAAGCCGATCGCTCAGAAATACATGAAAAGTAAGTCAGGCACTCTTGTCTGACTCGTTCAGTGCCACAGCCTTCCGCTTTACAAACGGGTCAGGCAGGAGTGCCTGACCTACAGAAAAAAAATCGCGGGCGGCCGCTCATATCGTCAAACGATTCGCCAGTCATCTCGGCCGACTTCGCCAGCTCGGTGAGCTGCTGAGTTTGGGCGATCCCAGTCTCCATTGCCAAAAGTCCGCCTACTGCCAAATAGCGAGGAGCGCTTTCCATAATAATACGCAAGTCGTCCAAACCATCCGCCCCTGAAACTAGCGCCGTGCTCGGCTCATGCCCAAACACCTCCGGCTCGGCAGTGGTCATTTCGTCTTCAGTCAAATACGGCGGGTTCGAAACGATCAAATCAAACCGTTCATCCTTAGCAATCGGTTCAAACCACGAACCTTGTTTCAAACTGACACGATCTGCTAAGCCTAGGCTCTCGATGTTTTCAGTAGCAAGAGCGAGCGCCTCCTCACTAAAATCGACTCCCGTGACTTCCGCCTCTGGGTAAAGTGTCGCCAACGCCAATGCCAATGCCCCCGTGCCGGTGCCGAGGTCCAAAATTCGTTTAGTTGCGGTCTGCTCTTTCAATCTATCGGCAATCAACTCGACCAACTCCTCGGTTTCCGGCCGTGGAATCAAAGCACGAGCATCCACCTTCAACTTCAAATCACAAAACTCTACGTTCCCTATGATATACTGTAACGGCTCACGCTGCGAACGACGCTTCACCATTGGTCGTAGTTCCGCCAACTGTGCTTCAGTCAACGGTCGCTCCAAATCGAGATACAAATCTAAGCGCTTCATCCCGAGCGAATGCGCAATCAACAAATCGGTATCCAGCTTCGGATCGGGCACCCCCTTCTCCTGAAAGAAAGCTTCCGTGCGCTCTTTGATTTCACGAATGGATAACATGTTTTTATCTGTTTATTGAATGAGCAATCAGCTCTGAATGAATACCTAGGATCCTAGCTTGGAGGCTTTATCAAAACTGACCAAATCGTTCCCCGGTTCGACTACCAACTGTAAAATGTAGCCGAAAGCATCAGCTTTTGGTTCGTTTGGACTGAGACATTGTTGAAATATTATTGTTGAGACTGTTTCATAGCAAGGGCTCCTCCAAGGCATGACCTACGAGCCGCTCTGCGATTCGAGCAAATTCTGAATACGAGCCTCGTAGTCGTAATTCTGCAAGGCATCAATCAAATCATCCAGACCGCCATCGATCACCGTCGGCAAGGATAGGCTCATGCCGATGCGGTGATCTGTCAGACGACCTTGCGGATAATTATAGGTGCGAATCCGCTCGGAGCGGTCACCCGTGCCAATCTGCCCCTTACGCTCGGCAGCATACTTGGCATTTTCCTCATCCTCTTTTGCTTTGAGCAAACGTGAACGCATCACAGTCAACGCTTTGGCACGGTTCTTAATCTGCGAACGCTCATCCGCGCAATACACCGTCACACCTGTTGGCTTATGCACCATCATCACAGCAGAATCCGTCGTATTGACGTGCTGACCACCTGCACCCGATGCGCGCATAGTCGAAATATCCAAGTCTTGTGGACGGATCTCAATATCGACTTCTTCCGCTTCGGGAAGCACTGCCACCGTTGCGGTAGACGTATGGATACGGCCTTGAGTTTCGGTGACCGGCACACGCTGCACGCGGTGCACACCACTCTCGAATTTCAAATACTTATACGCGTCTTCACCGGTCATATTGAAAATGATTTCCCGGTAGCCGCCGGTATCGGCGATACTCGTGCTCATCACCTCGACACGCCAACCTCTTGATTCAGCATAGCGGCTATACATACGGAACAGGTCGCCCGCAAAAATATTAGCTTCATCGCCACCCGCACCGCCGCGGATTTCCATCACGGAGTTGCGGCTATCGGTTGGATCGGGTGGAATCATCGCCACGAGCACGGCTTTGCCCAAGGCCTCGATTTGGCTTTCCAACTCTGTGATCTCTTCCTGCGCCATCTCACGAAGCTCTTCTTCGATAGAGGTGTCTTCCAGCATCGCTTTGTTTTCCACGATTTGAGATTCCGCAGAATTATATGCCTCAAACTTCTCGATCAAACTACTCAGGCGCTGGTGTTCGCGTCCCACTTCAGCCGCACGACGTTGGTCAGAGTAAAAATTTGGCTCATTCATCATCTCGTCGAATTCGGCGAGCTTCTCTCGAAAGGGAGCAATGTCTGGAATATTATGCATATAGGAATAATCGTTAAACCACAAAGGACACAGGGAACACGAAGAAATTACAAAGCCAAATTGTTAGATCCATTGAGTTGTAGACTTATATGCGGACACATTTGTAGGCGAAAGTGTCGGCGTTTGGTTCTCGAAGTTCGGTCAAATCGTTACCGATTCGGCTACATGGTTCAATTCTATGATCCACTTAAAAGCATTGCAGTGAAGCCGCTCACTGACAACAGTCGAGATCTGCCTGCAATGACGAAAAAAAACCTCCATCGCCAAAACGTAGTCGCCTGTATTTGGGATTTCGACAAGACACTCATTCCTGGCTATATGCAGACCCCGATCTTTAACGCTTTCGGGATCGATGAAGATGCCTTCTGGAAGGAGGTCAACGCATTGCCCGATATTTACGCTAAACGTGGCACTCGCGTATCCTACGATACCATCTACCTCAATCATTTGCTCAGCTTCGTTAAAAACGGCTGCCTAAAAGGGCTCACCAATGAGCGCCTACGCGAACTGGGCAAAGAGCTCGTCTTTTACCGTGGGCTGCCAGAGCTCTTTGAGCGCTTGAAAGGAATCACGCAATCTCGCCCTGAGTATACCAAGCACAACATCACCCTAGAGCACTACATCATCAGCACCGGACTCGCTGAAATGATCAAAGGCAGCATGATTGCGCCGTATGTGGACGGCATTTTCGGCTGCGAATTTATCGAAGCGCCGCTACCGCCCAACTACTCCAGACAAGACGAGCTGCCGCTACATATGGAGTTCGAGATCAGCCAAATCGGCACCATCGTCGACAACACGATCAAGACTCGCTATATTTTCGAAATCAATAAGGGCAGCAACAGGAACCCAAACATCGACGTTAACGCATCCATGTCACGGGTGGATCGCCGCATTCCCATCGATCGTATGATCTATACCGCAGACGGCCCCAGCGACGTGCCCGTTTT
The DNA here is from genome assembly GCA_937136395.1 of uncultured Opitutia bacterium. GTDB lineage: Bacteria > Verrucomicrobiota > Verrucomicrobiia > Opitutales > Coraliomargaritaceae > JBPOFY01. The sequence continues at coordinate 58,664 of CAKZOI010000010.1, forward strand.
TTCCGTGGTCAAGAGCAACGGCGGCAAAGCCTATGCGGTATTTAATCCAGACAGCGAAGCCGAGTTTGCGCAAAACGACGCCCTCCTCCACGCAGGTCGTATCCATGCCTACGGTCCAGCGGACTATACGGAACAAAGCACCACTTCCAAATGGCTACGCATGCATGTGCGCCAAATTTGCGACAACATCGTTACTGAATGTGAAGACGCCTTAAACGCCCATGTCAGTAAGGCCCCTCGCCACCTACACGATGAGGACGAGCCCGAAGCCGAAGCCGCACCACAAAAGCCACAAAAAGAACTATTCTAAGTCTCTCCTGCGTAAGTCAGACACTCTTGTCTGACACATACCCCAGCACTAGGTGCAATGCTCAAAGCATTACCGCTTCGGCTACCGCATTGCTCCGATTTTATTCACACCCGCAAGCACGGAAAACTGCACAACTCGCTTTCATGTTCCATAAGCTATGCTAAACTATATAAAAAGCCAAACTTATGACTATACTACCGATACTTGTTCTGGGCGCACTCTGTGGACTGATTGGCGCGTTCGCGATGAATCTCTTTATGCGGCAAGTCAGCACCGCTTACAGTAAACGGGTCGATATGATTCGCGCCCTCGGCAGTTTCTTCACTGGCAAACTCGAAAACTCAGCCTCTATTGGCACGGCCATCCATAGCCTTGCCGGTATCTTCTTTGGCATCATCTATTTCTATATAATGAACCTCATGGGTGCCTTTCAATTTCCACACGCCATCTTTCTCGGCATCGGTTTCGGCTTCTTCCACGGACTCATCACCAGTTACGGACTCATGTTCTATGCCAGTGAACGGCACCCCATCGAAGCATACAAAAAGGCGACCCTTGAAGAAGGTATGCTACACCTCATCGGTCATATCATATTCGGCGCCGTTGTTGGCTTTCTAGGTGCCATGGTGTCCTTCATGCTATAAAGAACACTTTCCTGCAAATTCTCCATCACCAGTATCTCGCATAATAGCCGTAGGGGCTTCATTTATGAAGACCGCCGAGCATAGACCTAACTTTCCATGCTTCGCTACACACGCTGTGCAAGACACGCTTTACATGCCCTGTCGATCCGTTAGACAGGATACATGACACGCGCATTCTCACTACTCGCATTAAGCTTGAGCAGCTTGGCTCTGCTCTTCACCGGTTGCCAAACCCAAGTTCCTACCCGAACTGCGGATCGTGGATACACCACACCAAAGACAGCACCCGTCCAGTCAACACAGTGGCAAGCAGCCACAACATCCGCACCTGTTGTCACCAGCAGCGCACCAAAATTTATGGCGGCTCCGGCGAGGAAATCCTCCGATGTCATTTTCAAAAGCAATCAAATCGAAGTCACTAAAACCGTCCTCGAAGCCGCTTCCGTAGGGGGTAAGCTCAAGTATCGCATCGCCATCAAAGCACTCGACGATGTCAGCACCGTCCGCGTCACCGAATCGATTCCAGCCGGTGTGCAGTTCATCGCATCCACGCCATCGAGTTCCTTTGCAGGGGGCAACGCCAACTGGGTCTTCCCCTCCATGAGCAAAGGGCAGACTCAAAACATCGACGTCACAGTAAAACCGATCACCGAAGGCGATCATACCATCTGCTCCACCGTATCCGTGGATAACGCCTTCTGCCTCGATATCTTTTCAGGCCAACCCAAGCTAGACATCGTCAAGAAGGGCCCAGCATCCATCGAACTAGGCGAGGAAGCCACATGGACCGTCACCGTGAGCAACAACGGTTCCGCCGAAGCAACCAACGTCACAGTCACCGACAAGCTACCCGATGCCTTCCAAGCCACTTCCAAATTAAGCCAAAATATCGGCAACATCGCACCTGGTGAAACCAAAAGCGCCACCTACAGCGCCAAAGCCGTCAAACAAGGTAGCTTCACTAACCGCGCCATCGCCAACTACGACGGCGGCCCAGCCGTTGGCGGCGAAAGCAGCTCACCAATTACTGTAGTGCAGTCCGGTATTCGTATCCGTAAGACAGGTCCCGCTGAAGCCTACGTATTCAAGCCCGTCACCTTTGACATCACTATCGAAAACACCGGCGACACCGATCTGAAAAATGTCCGTATCACCGATATCCTACCCAAAGGCACATCCGTTGCCGACAACGGTAAAGGCCGCGTCAGTGGCAATGCCATCGGTTGGATGATTCCAAATCTCCCAGCGGGCGCTAGCCAGTTGATCCGCACCGAAGTTGCAGCCACACGCAAGGGCACGTCCACCAATAAAGTGAAAGTCGTCACCGCCAACGGCCTCGAAGCAACCGACGAAGTCACCACCGATTGGCTCGCCGTTCCAGGCGTGACGGTTTCCATCACTGATAGCAAAGACCCCATTCGCGTCCAAGAAGCCACCCTCTACTCACTCCAAGTGAAAAACCAAGGCGACTTCGAACCCGTCAGCGGCACCGTAACCGTCACGTTCAACGATTCCATCAAGCCAACTTCAGTCGCAGGCGACGCCCAAGGCACCATTAATGGCCAAACCGTCACCTTCCCACGCACCACCCTTGAGCCCGGTAAGGACACCAACCTCACCATCACCGCCGAAGGTGCCAAGATCGGCCCCGGACGCGCCGTCATGGAATTCAGCGCCGACTTCCTCAGCGATCCAATCATCAGCCAGGAAACGACCAACGTTTACTAAAGATACAACTACGACACCAACCAGCCATATGCGCCTTGAGCCAGCATATCGCCCGAAAAACAAGGGCAGTGATACGAGCCACTACAACCGCTCATGCCGCTCTCAAACGTCAACACACACATACGACACCCAAGCGACACTAAGCTTAGTAGCTTATTACGGCTTCAGATACTATGATCCGGTTACGGGGCGTTGGCCATCAAGAGATCCCATTGAGGAAACTGGAGGATTGAATCTGTATGCAATGGTTGGGAATGATGCGATTGATGTAATTGATTTATTAAGGAACTGCGAAGGGGTCATTTCGTAAATCTTTTTATTCGTAAACGTATCCACTAATCAACTACACAACGCCGCAACTCGCCTCCACAATCAACGGCAAGAATCGGCCACTTCCACCCCGAACCGCACGCCTGTCTGGGGGCAGGTGAAGTCTGAACTTTTCGGTAAATACGTGTCGCGGAAAAAGGCTTCGCGAAGGGGTCATTTCCTTACCTTTGTGGTCGCTTCTCCTATCAACCAAACAACGACGCAACCGACCTCCACAAGTCCAACTTCCAAGTCGCCCGTCCCGCCTTCGTTGCGCCTCTGGTCGCCCCCTGTTTTGCGAAGGGCTTTGGAAAGGGTCTGTCCACGTTTTCTTGATTTTAGCAGCTTCTCGGGTCAATGCCACAGCAGGCAACTGGCCTCCACTCGGCTCGCGCCTCTCCCACTTCCAATCGACCCTCCTTCGCCAAGGCTACGGCGGACATGCCGTCTCGTCACCGCCAGCGTGCGGGTTGCCTCAGGGCTTAGAGGGGGACAAACGTGAATGGCGCTAACTTAAGCACCGAAAACAATACTACACATGGATTAAACATAGGTTTATATGTAGGGCTCGAACTGGCTCGATGCCATGACAACGCGGATAGGACTCGACCTGTGAACTGCGGCACTTTGCAAGCAAAGGCCCTACAACTTTAGACCATGTTCAGCAAACAGTTACAGGGTAGCGCGGCGCCTTTATCGGCGCGCATAGATGCCTGCGAGGCAGCACACACTTTCGTGCGGCGTGAGACACGCCTGCGCTACCGGATAAAACAATACTAGAAATGGTATTATGCCATTGGAGATCAGGTCTGCCACGTTTTCTTGGTTCACTTATTTGCATTTGTATCCGTTTATTCACTACATACTGTCACTCCCATAAACACTGTAACATTTTGGGAATCAGTGCCGTCTTGCTTAAACATATCTAACTCGCATATCTTAAGGAGGTTCATATCACTGCACATAAAGCCGATTTGAACAGCTAATGTAACTATGTCCTTACTCCTAAAAAAGTTCTTAAGATTATTCGCTGTAGTCTTTGTGGCATTATTCGCTGCCTACCTTTTAATGGTTTTGTATATAGTATACATGGGGGATCGCCTAGCGTTTAACGTTCAGCCAACAAGCTATACTGAAACTACTTGTGACTTCGTGGAGAGCACTGATGGAAATCGGATTGCATATCGTTATTATCATTTACCAGGCGAGCGGCGCACCCTGCTCTACTCTCATGGTAGTAATGTCGATATGGGCTCTATTGATTACATAAGCAAATTACTACTTAAACAGGGATATAATGTCCTAATGTATGATTATCCAGGAGTCGGACTGAGTTCTGGCACACTATCAGAAGCGGGCACTTATGCTGCTTCGAGTGCTGTTTACAATTTACTCACTGGTCAGATGGGCATTCCAGAGGATCGGATTATACTATACGGTCGCTCCGTAGGGTGCGCACCAACACTACACTTGTCTATGCACCATGCGGGGGTCGGAGAGGTTGTTGTGGTCAGTCCTTTTCTAAGTCCCTTACGTATCGTCAGCAGAATTCCTATATTTCCAGAGGATCTCTTTGAAAACTATAAAAACCATACAGCATGTCGATCGGCCACTTTGGATCGTCCATGGCACGAAGGATACAACGGTCCCCGAATGGCATTCTCAGCGCTTACACGCTTTAGCCTCTGATGCCAAATACCTGCGAATCGAGGGCTATGGGCACGGAGATATTCACCAATCAGCTGAGCATATGGCATTGATGCAAAAACTTGCTCAGTAATTTAGGGAATATCTCGGAGGCAATACAAGTGGTGAAAAGAGTTCTCAAATCCACTCATTCAAAATACTCCTAAAAAACTAGAGGTCTAGTTCGACAACTTCACCATTCTGAAGCGTCACACGAATGGGTTCTCCAACTTTGATGATCATGCCCTCATAACTTTCGCCGAGAATCGGTTTTAATGAGCGGATGTATTTATTGGGACCGATCAAGTCACCGATTCTTACTTCGGTCTTTCCCTCTTCGAGAAAATACTGATCTGCCGCAGATGCAATTTGCCGTAAATTATTAGTTACCGCTTTGGAGGGGTTTCGGCGCATTTCTTCTTCCCGATATGCCTGCCGCTGTTCTCTCATCTGCTCATCCAGCGCCTTAGCATTCGCTGGATGACTAAAATCTAAGATAAACGACTCGTAATGTCCCACAAACGCGCCTCAAACGCTTCTGATTGAAAATATTCATTTAGCGCATTGAGTTGTTGTTCAGCCAACAATTCCTGTTGATCCACAAGCATCTTGGAAAAGCTTTCTGTGAAGGCATTGCTCACAGCTTCCAAATCGATCTGGGTATCGATGATATTATCAGTAGCCCCGTATTTATGGCGCGCCTCTCTCAGGCTTGTCATCGTGGGATCGGTGTGAGCTAAGCTCTGCATCTCATGAAGTGCTTCGACTTCAGTCTGAAGTTTCTGTATCAAGCTCGCTTGAAATAACAGTATACCAATAATAACAATCGCTAAAAAAAGCAGGAATCCCCTTCATCGACTCATAGCTATTTAATAGACAGTTTCTTGTAAAACTCTAAATCCCCACTCCATCGGAGCTTTTAAGATCATTCACTCTAGCATGTTGGAGACTGAAAAAGGGGTATTCGATGGCCATTCGCCTCATGTGCACCATCAAAGGAATGATCCATAAAATTGCGCATTTATGTAAAAAGTATTCATTTTATATAATTTTACTCTACCCACTGTGATTCCTATATTAGTTCGCTCGCAACTGATTTCTTGTCAACGGTGACTTTAATTCAAATCAGAATTCGAATCTTACCTTGCGTAAATTCTGCTAACAAATTTCCTCAATAACTTTATAACCCAGACACATTATGTCCGAAGCAACATCCGAAATCGGCCTTATCGGCCTCGCAGTCATGGGCCAGAACTTGGCTCTTAACGTAGCCGACCATGGCTTTAAAATCTCCGTTTACAATCGGACGACTTCCAAAATGGAAGAATTCGTTGCAAACAACCCAGACACACCAGGTGGTCTCGAAGGTTGTGAGACACTTGAAAGCTTCGTTACTTCACTCAAGCGCCCACGCAAGATCATCATCCTCGTGCAGGCTGGTGGTCCAACAGATAAGGTGATCGAAGGCCTCATCCCTCTCCTCGAAGAAGGCGACATCATCATTGATGGTGGTAACGCTCGCTGGGACGACACCATCCGCCGTGAGAAAGATCTGACTTCAAAAGGGCTTCGTTTCATCGGTTCCGGAGTTTCCGGCGGTGAAGAAGGCGCGCGCTTCGGTCCATCCCTCATGCCAGGCGGCGACCCAGAAGCTTGGTCACACCTCGAGCCGATCTGGAAAGCAATCGCTGCCAAGGTCGATCCTGAAACAGGCAAACCAATCGAAGGTGCTGAGCCAGGTAAGCCAGTCGAAGGCGGATTCAGCTGCACCGCATACATCGGCCCGGACGGTGCGGGTCACTATGTCAAGATGGTGCACAACGGTATCGAATACGGCGATATGCAGATGATTTGTGAAGCCTACGACCTCATGCAAAACGTGCTCGATCTCACACCAGCAGAGATGGGTGACATCTTCACTGAGTGGAACAAGGGCGACCTCGACTCTTTCCTCGTTGAAATCACTGCCGACATCCTCAAGCAAACCGATCCCGTTACTGGCAAGCCATTCGTCGACATCGTTCTCGATACAGCTGGCCAAAAGGGCACTGGTAAATGGACTTCTGTCAACGCACTCGACATGGGCACACCTGCACCGACCGTTGCCGAAGCCGTGTTCGCACGTTGCCTCTCCGCAGTGAAAGACGAACGTGTCGCAGCTGAAAAGATCCTTAAAGGTCCAGAAGCTGAGCCATTCACAGGTGACAAAGCCGAAATGGTCGAAGCGATCCGCGAAGCACTCTACGCCTCCAAGATCTGCTCCTACGCACAAGGATTCCAACTCATGGCCTACGCTCAAGAAGAATACGACTGGAAGCTTAACTTCGGTGAGATTGCACAGATCTTCCGTGGTGGTTGCATCATCCGCGCAGCCTTCTTGCAGAAGATCACCGAAGCTTACGAGCGCGATCCAAACTTGGCTAACTTGCTTCTTGATCCATACTTCAGTGAAGCGATCCACACCGCACAAAAGAGCTGGCGTAAAGTTGTGGCACTCGCAGCAGAACATGGCGTGTCGATCCCGACCTTCGCATCTGCACTCTCCTACTTCGATGGCTACCGCAACTCACGCCTTCCGCAGAACCTTCTGCAGGCACAGCGCGACTACTTCGGTGCACACACCTACGAGCGCACCGACGAGCCACGCGGCAAGTTCTACCACATCGACTGGCCCAAGGCAGACCGCCCGCAGCTGGAAATGTAGTTTACCAGCGAGTATATCACTCTTTCAAAAGCCTCCCGGAAACGGGGGGCTTTTTTGATAAATACCACGGATGCTACGAACCTAACTTTTTGCTTTCCTATGCTAGGTATTTTTACATTTTATTGAGAATTCTAATCATCAAACCAAATACTTATTCTACGAAAAATTCACTTCGTTACTTCTGGCGGGTTCAACTAACAAGTGCAAGAAACAGGAAGCAGTATACTGTTGTTAGTTCTTAGTGTTGTGGTTGTTGGTT
>CAKZOI010000011.1 GCA_937136395.1 uncultured Opitutia bacterium
CTCTGGATCACCCCAAAATAACCTGTAAATGAATCTCAGCCAGCCACCGCTATTTTAACGATCTGAGGGACATCCCCGAGCTGACGAGTCCGTCCGATTTCCAATCATGGAAAAACCTGTGAACAAGTACAGATTATTCTCTCAGATCGACGCAATTATTTTTGAGAAACGGTCTAACAAACCTTGCTTAATAAGAAATTGTAAGGAAGTCTCTTACGGGACCATTAACGCGCGGTGTCGTCTTTGCGGTGGTGGAGTAAATCTTTGTAATTCCAAATGTGAAAATTTGTGAATTCGTTCGACAAATCCTTAAATTATGACTCGTGAAACCAGCCTAGTGCTATGTTATCTTCTTACATCAATTTTTTGTTTCAATGTCCAAGCGCATGAGCAAGAATTGAATCTAACTGAGACCGATTCGGTTCTAGTGGTAAAGGGTGATGCTAATTCGATTGATGGCCCTCACGGAGGGCCGGGCGGCGGCGGAGCCGTATTTCTAGAATTTCAAGAGCAGACACTCGCAGGGAGTTACGGTTCGGTGAAAATTTTTCAGGATGGCACCTATGATTATGTGTCAAATGCGGCTCATGATGTTCTTGCAGAGGGCGCCAAGTATTCGGAGGTGTTTGCGTTTACGACAGTAGACAATGTCGAATGGAAATTGACGGTGAATATCACAGGGACAAATGACGCTCCCGCCATTTCGAAATTACACTACGTCTTGAACGCAACGCTGAATTCAAACTTGGATCGGGCAAGCGGTATTCTTAGAATAGCTGATGTTGAAGCCGACCAATCCTTTTTTGTTGAGCAAGTCGCAACTGAAAATACCTATGGATTATTTTCTCTCAAGCCGAATGGGGCTTGGGAATACACAAGCAAGGCTAGCCATGAGGCTCTCCTAGTGGGAAAGTCTATTTCCGATGCCTTTACGATAACAGCGGCGGACGGAACACAAGCCGACGTTAGCATCACAATCCGGGGTTCAAAGAATCCTGATGCGACAGTTGTTGATGGGAAAAGCTTCTATGTAGTTCCTGATACAGAATCGCTAACACTCCGGAGAGAAGTTTTCAAAGATGGGCCTAATTTCACGGAGAGTGATGGCTGGAATCATCACAGGGCCACTGTTGAGACTTTGTTCAAATTAGAGGCTGGGAAAAGGTATAGCTTCAGGGCTCAGGGGATTTCTCTGAGTGATCCGATTATTGAACTGGCAGGTCCAATTGCAGAAAACACAACCTATTCAGTTGCCTCTCAGCCGGAATACGGAACAGTCACTGTCAATCAACATACTGGCTCCTGGCTTTATGCGATAAACAAAGGCGAGACTCCGTCTCGAGATTCTAGTGGTTTTGAATTGGGCTTGACCACGGATGAAGCTGTTGCGGTCCCTGCAAGTTCAACGCTCACTTCAAAAAAACGGACTAAAGTGGGAACAGAAGCTTCTCCCTCTGAATATGAACTTAAGCTAGTAGGGAAAACTATCACTTTTAAAGGGAGCGCCGATGGGACGCTAACTGGAAATGGTTTGTGGGGCACTGGATTTGATGCTGATATGTCTTTTGAATTAAAATTTGACGTGGCGCCCGGCCAATCCGCTTTTGCAGAATACGATAGTAGTTATCCGCGTCTTTATCTTCATGTTGAAGAAGATGGGACATCAACCATCGATCAGATCGTTTCAGCGATAGGTGCTTTAGATGATTTCTTTTTTGAGGTAAAAGCGACCACGCTTTTGAATAGTGGCTCAGTGGGTCTTAGGGACAAAACCGTTGCAGGGGGCAACGTAAATAACTGGATAGCGAGGAATGATTCAGGCGACTACATGGGCAAAGATGCGGAAATAATCATTACAGCAAAGACGACAGGCTATTATTTATTGAGGTGTTTTGGAGGAGGTCAAAACGGGAATTATGATATCGGTGATTTAGATCTTATCGTCACAAAGGTTGCAGCTGATGATTTTGGTGGGGATAGGTCACTTTTGGTGGATGTGGAAGCTAATGGGGATCTTGTGAAGCCTGTTAGCATTCGACAAGAGTGGGAGGATAAAACAATTGCGGATGGTCAGATTGACGCCTCTGCCCCCGCTGCGTTGGCCATCAATACAAGCTTCAAGGGCAATTTGACAAATGGCGATGTAGATTACGTCAAAGTCAATTTAGAGATTGAGAAGTGGTACACTTTTGAGGTGGGTGGAGACTTATCGGATCCCAAAATAGAATTAGTGAATGCAGAGGGAGGTTGGGTTGCAAATGGCAGTGAAGATGGGGGGGGTGGGCTGAATGGTAAAGTTGGTTTTGCTCTCTCACCTGGTGGTTCAAATGTTGCTGGGGATTATTATTTGGTGATTCAATCTGGGGCGCCTGAGTACTGGGGAAGAGATTCTGGAGATGTTTCTGGTGAGTATGTGGTAAAGGCTGTTTCAGGAGTGAGGGGGCAGTTTGGCCATTGGCTTGAGAATAAAGATTCAAATATTCTCAAAGGCACAGTGCCTGAGAATGATGTTCCGGTTGGGATATCCACCACGGTCGCGCCGGCGATTGGGACGCTGTTTAGTGGATCAATTGAGATAGATGCTGATCGAGACTGGTATAAGTATAGCCTTGTTAAAGATAAGATCTATCGATGGGATCTCGAAAGTGTTAGCCTGGTCAAAGGCTCAATCGTGCTGAGGGATTCTACCGGTGAAACGATTTTAGTTTATGATAAATTGACAGTCGGAGGAGATGGAGCTGTCGAAACAGCGGGTTCAATTGTTCACCGTGCTGAATACACCGGTGACTACTTTGTGGAAGTCTACAGTGATGAAGATATCGATCCAAACAACAGTGGCGCAGCAACCGGTACCTTTAATCTCTCATCAATTGAATTAAGTGATGATTATGGTGGTTATATTATTTCGCAAGGGCACCCGAGCTATATCCCAATAAGTTACGATTTTAACGAGGCAGGATACTTGCAGGCTGGAAGTCGGGTTTACAGCGATTTTTACTCTAGCATCGAAAAGTATCCAGACGATATCAATGGCGATCAGATTAACCTAAGCGGAAACCCTAGAGGGGATTTTGATTTTTTCGGGGTAGATCTATTTAGTAGTAACACTTACTCTTTTAACACTTATGAAACTGAAGCTGCGGTAAGTGTTGGGAATAATGGAGGGAATTATTCGGCGATTACCCTTTTTGATAGTCTCGGTAATAAAGTCGGGGGTGGAGATTCTATCGACGGCTTTAGTTTTACACCCCTATCGGATGGTTATTATTATCTGCGCGCCAACAGCTACAATGGGCCTGGAGGATACATGATTACCTCGACCTTTTATGGCGATGATTATTCATCAAACGCGAACACAAGGGGACGGGTCTTCCTAGGAGAATCGGTCTTGGGAGAACTAGAAACGACTGGAGACGAAGACTGGATTAGAGCGGATCTACAGGCAGGGAAGAGATACAAATTTGAGCCTGATCAATCGATAAGTAACAGGAAATTTGATCTTTATGGTCCAGGTGAACTCAATGATGTTGATGTGCAGCGGGCGCTGGGTTGGGGCGGAGCCATTGAGGATGGATTTTCAAAGCCAGATATTGGTCAAGATGTAACTACAGCTAGGGCAATAGCCAATGCGTTAGGTGACGTGAATGGCGGTGTTAAGGCACACATTTCCTTTGGCGATAAGGATTGGTATGAGCTGACGTTTGAGGAGGGGGCAGTCTATCAAATAAACCTTGTAGGGATGCCAGTTTACCAGAAGCCCGCTTTGCCAGATCCAATGCTTACGCTGTATGATCGGAATGGCCAGTTTATTTCACTTGGCAACAACAATGCTGGTGTAAATGCCGCTCATAGCGGTATCCTTGGAAAAGATTCTGAGCTTGTTTACACGGCAACTGAAACAGGGACTTTTTATGTAGAGGTAAAGGCTGAGAAAAATAGGCCAATTGGGGACATTAAGGCAAACGGTTCAGCAATTTCTGGTGCGACTACAATCACGGTTGATAAGATAAGCAGAGTCATGTCGCCAGGAGATGTTCTTGTCTTTTCAAGCGACGCAAAGTTCATAATTGGAGTCGAAGCGACAGTGAACTCGACAACGCTGACAGGTTTGTTGGAAGGAGCTATTGCGGATAATGAGACAGCCTACTTGTGTGATGTAGTGATCAGCGAGAGTGCATCAGATGGAGCAACAAGTCTTGTCCTCTCAAATCCCACAAAGAAAAAATTCGAAATTGGCGATGTCATTGAGTTCCCTAACAACTCGACTTTCACGGTTGATGCAGAAACTGACAACGGGGCAAACACTTTAACTGGAGTTCTGAGCGGTAGTGTTGTCGCGAATGACACAGGATACTATGTTGGAGTGGGTGGTTATGGCATCATCTCCACCAAGCTACCGGTAGCTAAAATTGCAACTCAATATGAGGACATCATTGATTGGACTCCTCAATATTCTGCACCTTACTATCTCAATTTTGGTTCTTGGTTTGGTGAAGTTGGTGAATATTTGATCGCGATGACTTCTCTTCCTGACGCATCGGCTGATGATGTCGTCGGTTCATCACGAGATTCTGCGGTTCCGTTTGCTTTTGGTGAGACTGTCACCACAAAAATAGATTACGGAGGTGATCTTGACTGGTTCCAGGTTGAAATGCTGGCAGGGGAAAGTTACGCGATAGAAGTGCAGGGAGCCGGGGCAGGGACCTCTTCGCATCTAAGTGTGAGAGATCGATTTGGTAAAGCCGTGGATGATTGGGATTACGGCGATTATTGGGGGAGTAATGAGGAGCTTGGCATAGACACCCAAAATTCAAAAATATTTTATTATTCCACCCCACTGTATCATTTAGATCCAGATACTCTGCCTCGTACTTATTACGTGCAAATCGGTGCGAATATCGCGGGCGATGTCACTTTCAAGGTGACGCATTTATTCGATGACCAAAAGGAGAGTCCGCTGACGACTGGTGTCCTGAATGTGGGCGACACCGCTTCTGGAACCTGGGAAAATGGAGTCGAAAATGGTGCCAATATAGAACTTATTCACGGGACAGGAGGAGGGGATGGAGATTGGTTTAAAACCCAGCTCATAGCCGGAAATACTTATAAAATAGACGTGTTTACGGATCCAGCGAACCGTCCTAGCATGTATATTTTCGCGGAGGATGGGACTCTTCTCCAGCCAGAGGATGCGGTGGAAACAATTAAGGATGGTCATGCTCAGTTAACCTACACCGCCAATAGAACCGGTGACTTCTTCATTGACCCAATTAATACAAAATCCTGGGGAGGGAATAACATTTATGATTTAAGCTTGGTCCATATTGCTGATGATGTCGCAAGCTCGATCAAAACATCAGCGACATTAGCAGTGGGGGGGGAGACGAATGGTAATTTAGAAAGAGTAAGCGATAGGGACTGGTTCAAGGTGAACTTAAAGAGGGGGCACGTGTATAAGTTTGATTTGTCTGGTGCTTCACTAAAAGACCCAACACTCAGGATTCGCGATAGTCATGGCAATCAGCTGCTCTACAATGATCAAATTAATGGGTGGTGGGATCCGTCGATTACCTACACAGCCACCGAGGATGGTGTTTATTATGTTGATACAGCTGGCATTGATTCTGGTCAGTTTTCAATAAAGTGTACGAATACTTATAGCCCTCCTTCTGGTAGTAATTTCTTTATCGGTAAATCGGTGGAGCTCAAAACTAATCACCAGTCGGATTTTCTCGGTTCGGCGGTTGTTCATACAATCGGAAATATAGCACAGGGGGAAATAAAACTCCCGAATGACCGGAGGTGGTATAAGGTTCAATTAAAGAAATCGCGCTCTTACGAGTTTCATCTTTTTGGTGATTCTATGCAATCTCCATCTCTCTATTTGAGAGATAGCAAGGGGGCAGCAGTTTTCCCTCCTCCCAAACTCGACAAAGAGAGGTCCTCTGGGGAAAAGATGGTCTTGCAATTCACGGCACCGGACGATGGAGAGTATATTTTGGACGCTGGTGGTTTTTGGTCTAATGCTTCTGGAGTTGCTCGCGTCGGTGTTGCAACTGGAACTTTCTCGCTCCAGACCTTTGATCTAGGGCTTAATACCTATCGAGCTGTTACGTGGGATACGGATTTTGCTGCGGCAGCAGTAAATGAGGACCTTTCGGCTTTGGGAGTGGGTAACTCGGTATCCGACTCAATCGTGAATGCTGCCAATCGGGATCTATACAAGATTTCCCTTGTTGAGGGGGCCTTATACACGTTTAGGATAGAGGGCCAATTGGTTAATGGAGAGGTCGACCTTGGGGTTCAACCAAGACTGTTCCTTCATTCAAAAGAAGGAACTCTGGTTGCTACAGAAACGAATAATTCTCTTGAGTATAAGGCTACTGAAACGGGTGATTTTTATATAGGGGTAGGAGCAACTACTGGTCAACCGAGTGGTTTGAATTTCAGGTCGAATTCGCCGGTGCCTTACTCTTATAATCTTAAGCTTATTCAGAGCCGAGCTCCTAAGACTGAGCCAACCGCAAACTGGTATGCGGCTCTTAAAGACACTGGGGTCAAAAGCCTAGTAGGTGCCGGGATTTCAGATAATTCTTTGTCCCGGATTGAAGTGCTGGATATTCTTGAGGACATCAAAGATGGCGGAGTGGTTGATGCTGATGAATTGAACGATTTAAGAGTTCTAGTCGCCAACCATAAGGAGGTTGTCCTCAGTAACTATGTTGCGACAGTATTAGACAACATTGCGAACGGTGATCCAGCCAATCAGTACTACACTGGTCGGGATGGACTAAATGGACGAACTTCAAGGGCCGAACTTGGAAACTTATACCCCGGCAGTTCGACTGACCGTTTGAGTAAGTTGATTTCAAAATGGTTTCTTGGCACTGATAGCCCGGCTACTTCAACGCAATATGCAAGACTTGATCTTCCTCTCTACTTTGAAGGAGCTGGGACAGAAGACCCGCGCCAGGGAAGCGTTGGCGATTGCTATCTCATTGCAGCAATGAGCGCTATAGCGGATACCTCAGTAGGCTCAATTGACGGGACAGTTCCATCTGTCAATCCAGGAGACATGATTGTGGACAATGGAGATGATACTTATGGCGTCCGATTTTATGATAATGATGGGGCTGAGCGTTGGGTGACAGTCGATAAATTTGTCCCGGGTCACCGGGAGGACAAATTGTTGTTTGCAGGAACAAACTCAGGCGAGAGTTGGGCTATGCTAGTTGAAAAAGCCTACGTCCAGTTGAATGAATCAGACAACATATCGCAGGATGGAACGAATCGCTACGGAATAGGTAATAATTTTGGTATTGCCGGAGGTGATTCAGGTCAGGCCCTTTCTCATCTCACCGGTCAAAAAGCGAGTTATGGTTTTATAGATTCTGACCCTGGGAACGAATGGACGGCCGATAAGTTGCGGGCATTACTCGATCAAGATCTTCCTCTGATCTTTAGTACGGGTGCTCCCTGTGCACTGGCCTCATCTTATGGTGTTAAGCGCAGGCATGCTTACAGCTATGAAAGCTATGATCCGCAAACTCAGAAATTCTACCTTAGAAATTCATGGGGATTTGAACATGCCTATGTCACGTTTGAAGGCTTACAGATAATGGGCAGTAACATTGCCTATCTGGATGGCACGAAAACAAAAATGGAAAGAATTGATGCTAATAGCACATTTTCCGCTGCTTTTGGTGCGTATGGTGACGAGGAAGAATCTGAGGCTGGGTTGACAGCAGTGGAATCTTTTGGGGCTGTAACCCTATACAAGGATGCAGATAATCGGCTATATGCGGGGAGCGTAGCTCAGGGTATCAAGCCTGTGAGAATTAATGGCCAACTAGCAACCTTGTCCCTGAATGAGCGGACTGCAATAGCCGCAGAATCTATTGGAGGGATTAACCAAATTCTTTGGAGGGATAATTATTCTCAAGCTTTGATTAAGATGAACTTTGATTCATCTTGGCAATTTCTTCCGACTGAAAATGTTCTAATGGCTGAGGGGACTGATGAATTTAATGCCGCCCAACTCGCGTTTGGAGAGGGAGGTAATGCGGATATCACCGCGCCAGTAATCACGGTTACAAGTGGCACAGATACAGTAGGTCAGGGCGCTACTTGGACGGACGCTGGGGCAACCGCTGATGGTGGTGAAACAGTTACCCCTTCAGGAGCAGTGAATACAAATGCTGCTGGAACATATACGATTACCTACACTGCAACGGATGCAGCAGGGAATGTTGGGACGGCAACAAGAACGGTTACTGTAGAGGATACCACCGCACCAGTGATCACGGTTACAATTGGAGCGAATACAGGTTATGCAAGTACAGCAATTGCAGCTGATTCGACAAATAGTGCATTATACGGTAAATCACTTCATGTAAACGGGTTGGAAATAGTACAAGGCGCGGCAATTAGTGGGCAAGCCGCAGTTCCAGATTTATTTACTGAAAAGGTAGCTCAGGTAGTTAAATTGATGATCACGGGATCAGGTGCAGACATCGATAATGTTGCACAAAGAAATATGATTAGAACCCTTAGAGGTGAGACTGGAACATGGCATGAAACTAGGCCAACTGCTCAAAGAATCCTTAGAGGTGCAGGAGCAGATTATTCTGTAAATCCATTAGTTGATTCAAACTACTCAAGCTATTCAGGGTTACAGGCCTTTCAAGATACACATTCAACTAAGGATATGATTTGGTATCTTAGTTCTGATGCGGCAAGTGGTAGTGGTGATGCTGATATCACTGAAGTTGTAGAACATTTAATGCACACAATACATTCTTACGGTGTAAGAGGTGGTGTTAGTGGTTCGGTAGATGGATTATCTTGGATACCTGGTATGGACCCTGATTGGAAAACTCGTGAGTTGTTCCTTGCGTTTAAACAAGCAGTAGATAACGGCGTATTTAGTTTAACTGATTATGGTGATGGAAATTATAATACTGCTTCAACGTTCGAATTAGCAGTAATAGAGTATCTTTACTTATTGAACTTCAATATGTGGGAATATTCCACATTATGGGATGGAGGTTCATTAGCTCCAGAATGGAATGATAACTCAAGAACCCCATCAGGTATTGAAGAAAACAATCCATTAGGATACGCACTATATAATAAGTATATTAAGCCTGTGTTAGCGAAACCATCTTTATCTACTTTAAGAAGTATATTTCAAGATGGTGATGTTGGTGATCCAGCAATAGCAGGTTCATCAGGGTATACACCAGGCGATAGTAGTGTCACAGATACGGTAGAACGCGGGTCTTCTTGGGTAGATGCTGGAGCAACCGCTGATGGTGGTGAAACGGTTGCTGCCTCCGGGACAGTCGATACAAATACTGTTGGAACATATACGATTACCTACACTGCGACAGACGGAGCGGGAAATACTGGGACAGCTACAAGAATAGTCACTGTCGTAGCAGATACAACACCGCCAACCATTGTCTTATTAGGTGATGCCAGTGTTACGGTTGAGGGCGGTACAACCTATATAGATGCTGGGGCAACAGCGAGTGATGCCACTGATGGTGATTTAACCAGTAGTATTTCCACTGTGAGTAATGTTAATATAGGTGCAGTAGGATCATACACAGTTGTCTACAATGTAAGTGATGCTGCAGGAAATACTGCTACTCAAGTCACAAGAACGGTGACTGTAGTGGATACGACCCCGCCAGTAATTACCTTCGATGGTCCCGTCTACGTTTTAGAAGATGTGACCCCAATTTTAAACTTGAACGGTTACGGTTCAGCGTATGCAAGTGATTCTATGGACGGTGATTTAACGATTAGTATTACCGAGGTAAACAAAATCGACCCTTATTCAGCTGGGGAATACACTCGTACTTGGAATGTAAGTGATGCTGCGGGAAATGCTGCGACACCATTTATACAATATTGGTTATTACAGGATATAACTCCCGCTGTCATCACGGTTACCTCCGGTGATCATTCAGTAGCTCCATTCTATGAAAATAATGAGTGGGTTTACCGAGACCAGGTAGAACAGGGATCTACTTGGACGGATCCTGGAGCTACGTTTGTTGATTGGAGGGTTGGAGATTTAACGGAAGAGATCGTGGTGACGGGCGCAGTGGATACAAATACTGTTGGAACATATACGATTACGTACACGGCTACATACACGGCTGGAGACCATTACTCACAGAAGGATAGTGCTTATACAGCAACAAGAATGGTTTCTGTAGTAGATACCACCGCGCCAGTGATTACTGTTACAAGTGGCACTGACACGGTTGAACAGGGGTCTAATTGGACGGATGCTGGAGCAACCGTTGATACCGGTGAAACAGTTACCGCTTCAGGAGCAGTGGATACGGGTGTTATTGGAACTTACATAGTTACTTACAATGTAAGCGATGCTGCTGGAAATGTTGCAACACCAGCGACAAGAACGGTTACTGTCGTCGTGGACACAACCGCACCAGTAATCACGGTTACAAGTGGCGCGGATACAGTTGAACAAGGCTCTACTTGGACGGATGCTGGAGCAACCGCGGATGGCGGTGAAACAGTGACCCCTTCAGGAGTAGTGAATACGAGTGCTGCTGGAACTTACACGGTTACATACACTGCGACAGATGTAGCGGGAAATGTCGGAACAGCAACAAGAACGGTTACTGTAGTAGATACAACTGCTCCTGTGATTACTTTATCGGGAAGTGCGATTGCTACGGTTGAGGCCGGGTTCCCGTACAACGATGCTGGAGCGACCGCTGATGGGCAAGAGGTGGTGACGTCTACAGGAACAGTAGATGCCAATACTGTAGGTAGTTATACAATCACCTACTCTGCGACAGATTCTTCAAATAATACGGCGACCGCGACAAGAACGGTTATTGTAGAAGATACCATCTCACCAGTGATCACTGTTACTACCGGTAATGATACGGTTGAACGTGGTAGTTCTTGGACGAATGCTGGAGCAACCACGACGGAAGGCTCTATTTCCTTCACTGGCACTGTCAACACAGATGTTGTGGGGACTTACACCATCACTTACTCTGCGACAGATCCTTCAAATAATACGGCGACCGCGACAAGAACGGTAACAGTAGTGAGTTCGGGTGGGGGAGACAGTTTTGGTGATGTTGTAGTCTACCCCAATAATTCCACGACTTTAATTGGCCAAGTAAAGATTGAGGGAGAAGTTGCAGAGAGCGGAGATGTTGTCGCGATTTATGTGGGGAGCGAGCTGAGGGGCAAGCAAGAAGTGATTATTAATGGAGGTGTGGCTTGGGTGAATGTCCTTGTGAGCGCCGCGGGTGGGAATGAAACAATTAGTTTCAAAGTGTATGATGCGAGTACTGGGGTGACCCATGAGAAAAGCAAAACAAGCGCTGTAATCACCTCCGGAGGAGCTGTCGGGAGTTTCGCAAGTCCTCTCATAATAGAGATGAGGGACTTTGAGATACAGACCCTAAACCTGAAGGAGGGTTGGAATCTGGTGTCGTTCTATGTGGAGGCTGATGACATGACAACGTCGACCGTGCTGAGTCCCATACAGGATAAGCTTTTGCAGGTTAAAAACCTGACCCAGTCCTACGATCCGACTCTGCCTGCCAATTTTGCATTCCTGAACAACTTGTCTAGTTTGAGTGGGAAAGACGGGTATTGGCTAAAGGTAAGTGAAGACGTGAGCTTGGATGTGGAGGGGCCAGTGCTATCGGGTGCGTCAATCAATGTGAAAAGCGGCTGGAACTTGGTTGGCTACCCAAGGTTGAACGGAGAGGAAGTAGCTAGTGAGTTAGCAAGTCTAGGAAACTCGGTTGTAGAAATCAAAAATCTGGTGAGTTCATATAACCCGAGTGTGCCCTCTTTCCTAAATACGTTGTCGACGATGGTTCCTGGGTCAGGTTACTGGTTAAATGTCTCCCAGGACGGAACGTGGAAACTGGGAGATGGCGGCCCGAACTTTGGGTTGTTCACAACTCGGTCAAACCATTCTCCGGAGCAGAAAGTGGGACCGGTATGGGGTGAGCCAGTCGTATCTCCAAATCTGGGAGCGACAGTCTTGGCGAAAGTATCCATCCAGGGTAAACCGGTGGCCATGGGTAGTGTCGTCGGGGTATTTGTTGGAAATGAACTCAGGGGGCTACAAGATGTCGTTTTGAACGAAGGAATGAGTTACGTGACCTTAAACGTGAACCTCAACGAGGCAGAGGAAGTCAGCTATCGAGTGTGGAACTCGGATGACAATAACGAATACCTCGTAAGTGGGACGATGCAGCTCGAACTCGGAGAGAT
>CAKZOI010000012.1 GCA_937136395.1 uncultured Opitutia bacterium
GTCGAAGTGCTTCGCTGGGCGAAAGACTGTAAAATTAGCCACGCACTCGCTTTGGTTGGCTTAATGTTCTATCAGTTGAATAAGTAGCTCTTACTGAGGAGGCTCAATCCAACAGCACTAGGTTGTCCCGATGGATCACCACAGATGAGAGTAACTCTGGGCGCTTGGTTTGAATTGCGTCAGGCTTCAGTCCTTTGATTGCGTCCACTTCTGAGATACTGATTGCGACGATTCCGTGAGCGATGTCGGTGCCATCGAGTGTGCGCACTTGAATCACATCGCCTTCCTCGAAGTCGCCTTCGCAGGCTGTAATGCCTGCGGCCAATAGGCTTTTGCCATCGTTTTGCAGCGCGCTTGCGGCGCCATTATCGATCGTCACTGAGCCGTGCGTATCGTCTTGGATCGCGATCCATCGTTTGTGCGATTTGACTGGGACCGAGCTTGGCACGAAGTAGGTGCCCACACTTTGACCTTTGAGTAAGTTATTAAAGAGTTCGGCATCTTGACCACTGCCTATAATCACACCGCAGCCGGCTCGATGGGCGATCTTTACCGCAGAGAGCTTACTAATCATACCGCCCACAGAGGTGGTGTGCTTCGTGCCTTGCGCCATGCCCTCGATTTCGGGAGTGAGTTGTTCGACCAGTGGCACCACTTCTCCGGTGCCTTCCATATCGATCAGGCCAGGAATGTTGGATAAAATGAAAAGCATGTCCGCCTGAGTAACGCTGGCAACGAGAGCGGACAATGTGTCGTTGTCGCCAAATTTGATTTCGCTCGCGCTGACGGTATCGTTTTCATTGACGATCGGCACCGCACCCTGTGCGAGTAGGCGCTCGACTGTATTAAACACCGCGTTGTGGCGGTGCCGTGCACGCAGGTCCTCACGAGTGAGTAAGATTTGAGCAACGGTCAGTCCGTGTGGGTCGAAGCACTTTTGCCAAGTATTGATTAAGATTCCTTGTCCGACGGCGGCGCAGGCTTGCAGCAGCGCCAAGTCTTTCGGGCGCTGCTTGAGCTCAAGTTTGCCCATGCCGAGGCCAACCGCTCCAGAACTCACCAGAATCACTTCGATTCCGCGTGAACGCAGCGTGTTGACTTGAGCGCAGAGCGTTTCGATACGTTGCGTGTCGAGGTCGCCGATACCAGACGTTAAGACGCCTGTGCCGAGCTTGATGACTACGCGCTTGGCTTGTTGCAAAGGATTCACTGAAGAGTGGGGGATCTTAGACTTTTTTCAAGTCGGCCTCTTTATGCGCCAGATGTTGGTTGATCTCAGCGATGTAATCATCGTGGGCTTTTTGCACATCCTTTTCAAAACGCTTAAAATCGTCTTCAGGTAGACCGTCATCTTTCGCTGCTTTCAATAGGTCGAGTGCATCGCGGCGATTTTGGCGCACACGCACACGGCCTTCTTCTGCCATCGCCCCGGCAGTTTTGGCAAGTTCCTGACGACGTTGACCCGTGAGTTCTGGAACTGGTACACGAAGGATGCCACCATCGATAAGTGGGTTAAGTCCGATGTTGGCCTCTTGAATCGCTTTCTCGATGTCGCGTATCACACTCTTATCCCATGGTTGCACCATGATCGTTTTTGCATCCGGTGTGGTGACGGCGGCCACTTCTTTCATGCTGACACTGCTGCCATATGCATTCACGCGGATGCTATCCAACATCGCAGGCGATGCTTTGCCAGTGTGTAGGCTGCTGAACTCGTGGAGTGTGTAATCAACTGACTTTTTCATGTCAGCGTTCATTGATTTGAGAATTTCTTTAGGTTCCATGATATGTGTATGAAGTTGGGAGATTAATGATTTAGTCGACAAGTGTGCCGATGGTTTCACCCATGACCGCTCGCAGGATCGAGCCTTTTTCTTTCATGCTGAAGACCAGAATGGGCATTTTATTTTCCATGCAAAGTGAAAATGCTGTGGAATCCATGACCTGTAGGCGTTCGCGAAGTGCGTCGATGTATGGGATATGATCATACTTTACCGCATCATCATGCTTTGCCGGATCTTTGTCATAGATGCCATCTACCTTGGTTGCTTTCATGAGCATGTCGGCGCTGATTTCATTGGCGCGTAGGGCGGCACTGGTGTCGGTAGTGAAGTAGGGGTTGCCCGTTCCACCAGCGAAAATGACGATGCGGCCACGCTCTAAGTGGCGTGTGGCGCGGCGTAGTATGAAAGGCTCCGCAAGTTTATCCATCGGGATGGCGCTTTGCAGCCGCACGGTTGCCCCGAGTTTTTCGAGGCAGTCCATCAAGGCAAGGCCATTGATGACTGTTGCGAGCATGCCCATATAGTCTCCAGTCGTGCGATCGACGCCTTGCTCCTTGCCGCTCAGTCCACGAAAGATATTTCCTCCGCCGATCACCAGCCCGACTTCGACGCCGATATCGGCGACTTTTTTGACTTCTTCGCATATATTGCGAAGAATGTTTGCATCGATGGGTTCGCCATCTTGCGCATTACGTAGCACCTCGCCGCTTAATTTTAGAATTACGCGTTTGTATTTAGGTGTAGGTCCCGATTGGTCTGAGTCTTCCATTAAAAGTCTTTTAAACGCCCTTATACAGGAGACGTCAACCCATGTATTTCGCCTTGAAAATATTATTAAGAGAGGGCTTGACGAGTGGACAATCAATTCTACTCTACCGCACTTCATTAGGCTCATGGTGTAATGGTAGCACAACGGTTTTTGGTACCGTTTGTCGGGGTTCAAATCCCTGTGAGCCTGCCACTTTTTTAGCTCCGCAGTGCATTGCGGAGCTTTTTTTGGGTCTACATGATAGTCCTACATTCAGTATGCCTTCAGCGCGGCGAAAATCTCTAGAGCGTGTGTGCGATGGCGCTGTCTCGATCGCGCAAGCTGAAGGTGTTCACTACCTCGGTAGCGAAGGAGATCTCATTTTACTTGAAGTAGGCTCTGGACAATATGAGTTTTCTCGAAAAATGTAGATTATTGCCTCATTAGAATACCCCGAAACTGTGCGAAATCGATGTATCCGATTCAAGATCGCTTTAGCCTGAGTTTTTTTGAGGCCGAATTAATTCATTTACAAAACAATTATCAACCAACAAAAGGAAACATATGCAGGGATTAAGTTTTGGAGTTATAGACATTGTTGTCTTCTTCTTATTCGTGGGAGCCGTCTTGGCTGTCGGCTTATATAAATCAAAGGGTGAGAAGACTCATGGTGATAACGGTGCTTCTGACTATTTCCTGGCGGGACGTGGATTATCCTGGTGGTTGATTGGGTTCTCTTTAATCGCGGCGAATATCTCAGCGGAGCAGTTTGTCGGCATGTCCGGGCAAGGTGCTGGCTTTGAAGGACTTTCCGTTTCCAGTTGGGAATGGATCGCTGCAATTACTCTAGTGGTCGTGGCATTTGCGCTGTTACCTTACTTCTTGCGGTCGGGCATCACTACGATCCCAGAATTCCTTGAGATGCGCTATAATCACTGGGCGCGTTTGTTTATGACGCTGTCCATGATGTTAATCCTAGTCGGTGTTAGTTTGATCGGAGTGATCTATGCGGGTGCACTGACCCTAAAGGAGCTGATGTCCTCTTATGACATCATGTTGTCGCTGCCTGGATGTTGTTGGGCACTGGGTATCATTGCCGCAATTTACGTGGCAGTGGGTGGATTGAAAGCCTGCGCATGGGCGGATTTGCTACAAGGTAGTGCTTTGATCATCGGTGGTGGAATTATTACATACTTTGCGTTTGATGCCCTCGGTGGTGCGAATGTCGCTGAATTGGTGACGTCCACGGGTGCACAAGCGACTATCGATCCAGGCAGCGGTGTGATCGATAAATTCTCTACCTTGAATGAGAAGGCGCTGCACATGGGTAGTAACCCTGCGATGCCATGGCCTATTTTGTTGCTCGGTATTTGGATTCCTAATTTCTACTACTGGGGTCTGAACCAATACATTACACAACGTATTTTGGGTTCAGCCTCGCTTGCGGATGGTCAGAAGGGGCTCGTCTTAGCTGCTGGTTTGAAACTCGTCATTCCATTTGTCATCGTGATTCCTGGCATCATTGCGTTTAATCTCTTCAGCGACGAAATGGAAGAGAGTGCGGGCGATCACTTAGCGGCTTACGAGCAAGCGATGGTCAACCCAGCATCGATTGAAGTCTTTGAACTCGATGCCAAGTGGGCGGTGGCCAATCCTGAAAAGGCCACCGAAATCGAAATGTATAATGCGGGCGTTATTGAACGTGTGGGTGCAGAGTCTGTCGAAGAGGTTGCTTTAAAATCTTACAAGTATGATTCGGCACTAGGGCTCTTGATCACACGACTTATTCCGCAGAATATCGGTATTCTAGGTTTTGTGGTCGCGGCATTGTTGGGGGCGATCGTGTCTTCTTTGGCCGCGGTGTTGAATGCCGCGTCGACCTTGTTGACGATGGATGTGTATCAGCGCTATATCGATAAAAAGGCTTCGCAGTTTAGACTGGTCTCGATGGGGCGTATTTTTATCGGCATCTTTGTCGTCGTCGGCTGTGTCGTCGCGCCGACGCTGGCCGACCATAAGAGTGTCTTTGAGTTCATTCAGAAGTTCCAAGGCTTTGTTTCCACTGGTATTCTTGCTGTCTTTATCTACGGTTTACTTAATCGCACCTCAGGCAAGTGGGCTGGTGTGATCGGTCTATTAGCCAATCCGATTATCTACGGTGCGCTCACTACAATGTATCCAGACGTGCACTTCCTTTACAGCATGTCTTACTCATTGATTGCTGTTCTAGCCATTATGTTTGTTTACGGCATGGTGTGGAAGGAAGAGCCGGTTGTATTTGCAACAAATACAACGATGGACCTGACATCGTCCAAGAGCGCCTTAGGCTGGGGACTGGTGATCTGCGTCGCTACCGTCGCACTTTACGTCTTCTTCTGGTAGGCGAATCGATCGACCGAGTTCGGAAATTTCTCAAGAGCCTCAGCCTTATCGGCTGGGGCTCTTTTTGCGTCGAATCTCAACAGGATTCACCAATGACTGGACAAATCGGTGGATCGCTGCACTTGTATGTTCTCCTTCAATCCCCAGAAAGCGATGAGAAACTATTTTACCCTTACATGCCTGGCGCTGATTTTGAGCTCCTCACTACATGCGGAAGACTCGATTAGGGTGCCTAAAGTCGCTGCTGCTGATGACGGCTTTGTGCACCTTTTTAATGGTGAAAGCCTTGATGGCTGGAGTGGGTCCGCTACCTATTGGTCGGTGGAGGACGGTGCGATCACTGGCAAGGCAGACGGCACGCTTAAGCGAAATCATTTTTTGATTTGGGAGGGTGCTCCGGTGCGAAATTTTGAGCTTCGCCTCAAAGTCAAACTGTCCGCAAAAGGCAATAGCGGTATCCAATATCGTAGCCAGCTACGTCCAGATATTGGAGAGTATGGAGTGTCTGGCTATCAGTGCGACGTCGTCGTAAAAGCAGCGAAATACCATGGCATGCTTTACGAAGAACGCGGTCGTCGTATTCTTTCGCATACAGGCGAGAAAGTGGTGGTCGATCCGGCTGGGCAGCCTTGGGTGATCGATACGATGACGGTGAATAAGCCCATCCGTGATGAGTGGCAGGAGTTTCGCATTTTGGCTCGCGGTAACCACATGCAGCATTGGATTGATGGGCAGCCTACGGCTGATCTCGTCGACCTAGATGAATCTGGGCGCTCACTTGAAGGCGTTATCGCGGTGCAGGTGCATACAGGCCCAGAAATGACGGTTCAATATAAGGATATTCGTATCAAATACCTGCCCGATGATTTACCCTTAATCTTACCCAGTGATGTGCAGATTCCCGCGGATGCCTACGGGGTGCGTCCACAAGGAAGGCTTCCTAGAGATTGGAAGCCACCTGTTTTCGGAGAGCAGTAGATTTTTAAGGCTTAGCTGAGGCGGCGACGTGACATGAGTCCGATGCCAGCCAAGCCTAGCAGCGCCGAGCAAGTAGCTGGTTCAGGAATCATTACATAGGTACCGTGACGGTGCTTTGTTCGACCAGTTTTACTTTAGCTGATGCGCTCTGGAAGCAAAATGCGTAAAGCGCTACGCAAATTACTGTCAAGAGTCGGAGCGCTGAAAATGACCCTGAGTGCGCATGTATCATCGACATAAATGTGTGAATGCTACCTTTGCTGAAGTTGTTAACTCTGATGATGCTCGCAATGCTTACGGAGTCGACGCCTCGAGCCGATAGAAATGTGAGGTGTCAGCAGTCGCTGGCAGTGTGACTCGAATACGATCTCCTTCAGGAGCTTCAGAGACTGATCCAGTCCAACCTTGACCCGCTGGACGCGTTGCTAAGTTGCCCCAAGCGTTTAGCTGCGAGGCAGACTTAACGACCAAGGTCAGGTCTGAAGGGAAGGGCGCTGCTCGAAGGAAGCTAAAGACTCTATCATTCATCGCTGGGGCTGGTTCTGAAACCTTCGGGTTGTTGCCGAGTGCAAACTCAATGCCATTTTGCAAAGTATCCTTGTCGGCATTTCCCGCGATTCCAGAGAATGTAAGATTTCGTAACTCACGTGCGGTGAACATAGTCTCACGCCATGTGCCAAAATCTCCTGCGGCCTCCAGTTCTAATGTCAGGCCTGAAGAATCAGTCGATGTGGCTAGCTTCATGCCCTGCACCACTGTGTTGGTATTCGTCACTGGTTGGTCATAAATGGAAATGTCACCCGCAGCGAGCATTTGGCTAAGGTAGGCGGATGATGTCCCACTGTTGGGCGCGAAGCGTGTACGGAAGCCGGTCGATTTTAGATTTGTTGGAAGTGCTTTGCGCAGTTCTGCCTTAATGGGTGCCACGGCTGGAACGGCTTCGATGTTCACATGTTCGTCGGGATCCGTCTGGTGGTCATAAAGCTCTTCGCTACCATCATTCCAAAGAGTGTAACGATAGCGTTCACTTTGCACCGCGTGATTGTTGCCTAGATACGAAGTAACAGCTGGATGTGTCCATTCCGCTGCCGCATTCTCTAAAAGCGGACGTAAACTATTACCCTCTAACATAGGGTTTTCGGGTAGCCCACAAAGATCGATCAGAGTGGGGTAGATATCCAGTAGACTGACGACGCGCCCTGACACTTGTTGCACGCCAATACCTGGACCTGCGAATAACAGAGGCACGTGCCCAGAGCGTTCCCATAAGGTTTCCTTTTGGTAAGTGTTCTTCTCTCCTAGGTGATAGCCGTGATCGGAGAAGACCACCACGATCGTGTTGTCGGCATAGGGGCTGTTCTCCAACGCAGTGATTACTTGTCCGAGGTAGTGATCGGTGAAGGAGACACAGGCTAAATAAGCTTGTTGGATATGCTGTCTTTGCCCTTGGGCAATCATATCGGACGTTCTGGGATATTGTGGGCGAAGGCTTAGATCTTCCGCTTCTTGTGGGATGTCGTCGAAGTCGCTCGCGAGATAGGGCGCGACGGTTAGCGCATTTCGATTATAGAGATCGAACCATGATTGCGGTGCATACCACGGCACGTGTGGTTGCACAAATCCGACCATCAGAAGAAAGGGGCTGTTGTGTGTTTCGCCAAGTCGTGCGACCGCCCAGTTCGCATTCGCATAATCGGACAGTTCGTCATCTTCGTCTGCACTCGCGGGCACGCCCCAGTCGGTGCTGGTCTGTGGATGGCTGTAGTTGAGGGCTTCTCTGGCGCCGAAGGCTGCCGTTCCGCCAGTTTGATCGATGACGCCTGGCGGTTGCCCTGCGTGGTATATCTTGCCACAAGACATGGTTTTGTAGCCCTGTTGTTTAAAGTATTCGTGTAGTAGCGTTGCCCCCAGTTCATCGGTCCGTGTCTTGAGTTCGCTGTTTGTCATGTGGTTCTGGAAGCCCAGTGTCGTTGGCATGAGCCCCGACATGAAACTAGCTCGTGAGGGGCCACACAAGGGGTAGTTACAGTAGGCGCGTCGGAACACGGTGCCTTGATGGGCAAGTGCATCCATATGTGGCGTGAGTGCGTCTGGGTTCGATCCCATGAAACCGGGCACATCATTCAAGTCGTCGATCGTGATAAAAAGTATATTTGGAGGGCCCGCAACAAAATCGCCTCCCAGTACTTGTAATCGTCCCAATCGCACATGGTCACCATTGGCTTCGAGAGTCGATCCGGCATCCAGTAGTACGCCGATTGCTTCGACCGGACCACTGAGGTCACTGGTTGGAACTGAGCCGAGCGTCATCGGGCCAGCAGAGCTCGCGATCGCAGCATCTAGAATGTGCCAGTTTGCGGCCAAGGCGAAATTTGCTGGATTAAATGTCTCAACGACAAAACTGGCTCCTGCTCCAGGATTGCTACGAGTATCTTGATAAGCCTGCTGGGACGCGTGCCACTGTCCGCCTACTTTGATAGCCACTCTCAGTGTGGCGTTGGTATTGTCACCGATCCAATCAAAGTTGACTTCGGTGATGCTTGCAACATCTGCAAAGGGGGCCTCTGCAGTGTAATAGAGACCCGGTTCATTGGCGAGGTCGCCTGCGGTGGGGCTAGCCTTAGGAGCAAAGAAGGCGTAGCCACCGTTTGATGCGCTCACGCCTATGGCTGTGGTTTCGTCTGATAAGTCAGTAATGACTGATGCGCTCGTCCCGATTCCAGCGAGGGCGCTCCAAGTGTATGCCCGAAGATTGTCTGCCCCAGCGTTGAAATCCTGTTCATAGCTTGCTGCGCAAAGCGTATGGCCGAGACTTGCAAGTAGAAGGGCGAGGAGTCGAGCTGGTCGGCCTTTAAAGGCGCTTTGATAGGGCGAAACTGGGTTGGGTCGAGTAAGCATAGGACATTTTACTTAGATCGTTTGATAGTGAAATACACAAACTGTATTTTGCGAGTGGGTTATACCATTTCTAGTATTGTTTGATCCGGTAGCGCAGGCGTGTCTCACGCCGCACGAAAGTTTGTAGTGCCTCGCAAGCGTCTATGCGCACCGAGGACGGTGCCGCGCTACCCTGTGAGTGAGCCGATCCATCTTTTTTTGAAAAGGTATTAGCACTCGCTAGGGTGGCGACTATAGCCGTCTGTACTTAGATTCTTAACCGTGCGATCAAACCAAAGCTGCCTCTGTGCCAGGGGCGGCAGAGACAGCTATTGTTGGAAGTTGTTGGTTCGCTTGAGTGGTATGTTGCATGGCTCTCTATGAACTTGCCTGTGTCGTCGAGATTTATGGAGCCATTTGTATCCGCACAAAGTCGGATGGGGCGCCATTTAATGTCATTCTGACTTTGGCGTTACCGTTGCTGTCAGTGGTGATCCGGCTGCCATCGGTGACGACTCCGGGATCACTCATCGGATTTTCTTGACTGAGTGTTCTCACGCGCGCACCAGGATTAAAATTCAAGTCGGAGGCTGAATAAAAGACGTATGTAGTATCTGCTTCCCCTGTAATCACTAGTTCCCAGGTGTCACTGCTGATGGTGGAAAATGTGGTGACTGTTGGCAGTGGCTCAGCGGTTACTTGTCCAGTGATTTCAAAGTCGTCGAAGCGGATGTGATCTCCTGGGTCGTTATTCACCCCTGAGACGAGATAGAAGCCGACATTGGTTACGTCGCCGACAAGATCTCCGGCTGGTATGGTACCCAAAGAAAGTGAACCCGGAGCACCCAGAGTTGTGTTTTGAACTGTTAGCCAGTTTGTTGCGGTTGCAAAAGATGCAGGGGTGAAGGAGAGCGGGTTATCTACGGCGGTGCCGCTGTCAGGCTCGCCGTCGTTTAGGGCAGGGTTGCTGGCGTACCATACGCCGCCGACTTTGATCGCAACGCGGTATTCATGGTCTGCATTGTCGCCACTTGCCAGCCAGTTGATTGCTGTTAACGCGCGAATACTAATGGGCGAGGTCAGGGCAGTGCTGGCGAGTGCTGGGTTGTTGGGCACTGCGTCATTCCAAGGGGAGCCATTGTCAACTCTAGGCGCATAGAACCCGTAGTCGCCCGATGCCGCACCGATGGCTCGGGACTCATCTGCGTAGGTAGAAATGGTTCCATTTTCAGTCACGATTACCGACCAGCCATAGTTACGTAGTGGCGTGTCACCAGAGGGATTGTCAAAAGTCTCAAAATAAAACTGTTCCGTTACTGGTTCAGCTACAGTGATTTGCACGATATCTTCCAAGGTGTTGAAGTAGGCGTCCGTAATTCGTAGGGTGATCTCGTGAACGCCTATTGAAAGAGGAGCGTAAGCGGTGATCCCAGCGGCAATCGTAGTGCCTCCGACGAGCCACTCATAAGAAATGACTTCTTGGTTTGGGTCATTGGTTCCTGATCCGTCCAGAGTCGCTGTGACACTTCCTATATTATCGAAATCATAGATTGTATGGTTGGAGCCCGCATCCGGAATTAGCGAATCCTCAGCTAGAATACTCAGCTCTGATGCGGCTAAAAGAAAGGCGCCGACCCCATAAGGTCTGGTTTCTTGATAACTCGAATTTCCTGGCTCTGCGGCGACGGTTTGAACATATCCTAAAAACCCATCTGGGTGAACCGATTCGGCGACCATTCCATTCCATGCTTTTGCCACAACTGGTAGGTAGGTTGCTTTATCGAGGATGCCATTGTTGATGCCCCATGCCATTGAGTAGGCGTAAAATGCAGTGCCGCTTGTTTCTGGCGTATCAAATTGCGTAGGTTCCAAAAGACTTGAGCGCCAAAAACCGTCGGATTGTTGTAGAGGAACCAATGCCGCCGCCATGGTTTGAATCATTGAGATATATGCGGATCGATTGGGATAATTGACTGGTAGTGCGTCGACTACCCGGCAAAGCCCTGCGATCATCCAACCGTTGCCACGTGCCCAAAATACTTTGTTGCCGTTACTTGATGTTGATCTGGAATCTCCATTGCCAAAAATGTATTTGCTGTCGCGATACCAGAGCCCTTCGTCAGCATCGAATAGATTCTGAGTCACTTTCGTGTCGTTATACATCGCCCACATTTTGTCTGAGTAATCAGTGTTTCCGGTGACGACCGCGAGTTTTGCAAACGTGGGACCGTGCATATAGAAAGTGTCGATCCATGACCAGTAATCCGTATCTGGCTCACCCACGAGATAATCGTTTGCGCGAATGATGTCGGCGATTCGCACTGGTTGCGGGTCGATTTCGTAGAGATCGATGTAAGTCTGACCGCAGCAGTGATTGTCTGCGTCTTCGTCATTGCGTGTAACACTTCCATTAAATCTAGATTTTTCACTGCGGAGCCAACTATTGGCGACTGCCCAGTTTAGAGAGCGAGTCAGATAGGTGGTGTTACCTGTGATTTCGTAAAAGCGTTGGTTGCCCGTGTAGTAGGTTGCGTTCGACCACTGAGCATCGCCTAAGCTGTTGTTGGTGATCCAATAATTGTTGACGAGGGTGGCTGTCGCGAGGATTTCAGTGCTCGAGGGAAGAGTGCTCGATGCGGGGGCAGCGAAAGTATAAATGGCTGAGCTGCAGATTATTAAGATGGATTGTTGTGTCTTTTTAGGGATTAGGGGGAGCATTGTATTCTTGGTTGTCAGGTATATTCGAGCGTTGTACTGCTAATTTGATAGAGTTGAATTAAGTTGAGTATTTTGGCTGTTATAGCAAATATTAGGAAATGATGCTTGACGGGTGTAAGGAAATGTTTCTTACATAGCTGTGTTGCTTGGCAATCAAATAACGCCGAACCCCTAAACGTTAATCATCACAACAAAATGAAAATAAGAAATAGTGCATTAATTACACTTGGACTTGTCGGATTGATGACTGCTGCTCAAGCGCAGTTTGTTCTCCTCGACGATTTCGAATCATATACTACTGGCTCCGCTATTGGCGGTGCTGCTAACTGGACATCTACATTGGAAGGAGGTCCCGATCATACAGTCGCAAGCGAGACAGGTAACCAATATCTGAGCCTCAGCGGAGCTAATAATACGCATAGTGTATTTAATAATGGTAGCACACTGCTAGCTGATGGAGCAACAGGTACCTTCTTTTTCCGTATGCAAACAGGAACAGCAGGTTCTCATGGTGGAGTGGGTGTCTCAGCTCGAGATGCTCTCCAAAGTGGTTGGAGCGACGCCGGAGCAATTGTTCGTCTCGGTGACCGAATTGACCAACGGCCTCAGAACGTAAATAATCTATTCGCATACAATGAAAATTCAGCTACATCAGGAACTTATGATGCCTATGGTACTTTAACAGTTGATGTATGGTACAACGTGTGGATCGTTCTCGATAATGATGCAGATCGACAGTACGATCTTTATATCCAGCGTGATGGAGATGCCACTTATGGTACACAAACGCAAATTGG
>CAKZOI010000013.1 GCA_937136395.1 uncultured Opitutia bacterium
CCGTTGGCGCAATGCAATGGAGCCGAAAAACGGAGTCGAACCGTCGACCTACTCATTACGAATGAGTTGCTCTACCAGCTGAGCTACTTCGGCAATCTGTTAATAAACAGCTACTTGCGGGACATTTAGATTTGAGATAAAAATTAACTTAGCCACTTCTTGGCCACTTATGATTACTACAAGCAATTTACATTAAATTCGCGTGATGCTAATTGCATCCAGCTAATTCGAGAAAATGAGAATGAAACGGGAAAGGTCAATATCTGTGTTCACTCCTTCAAGTGAAAGAAAGAACAAGCCATGACCACATGGCAACGAGTCGGCGACCGAAAGCCACACGAAGGCTACGGGGAGGGGGTCGAAGGACTGCAAAAGCATTCTAGTAGATATTCATCAAGTGCCCTCAAAAAAATTTAACTAGGAAAACCGCTTCCTGCGGGTCGTTAAGTCGATCACTCAGCGTGCCAGCTGCTAACGCTGCTAATCTAAGCACGCGACTTTTGAATTGCAAAAATACTGTCGCACGCGAGCGTACAGCAAATGAGGCATTTAATCATCTTCCTATCGATCGCACTTTTAGGCAATGCGGGAGCTGCAGTCATTTATGTCGACGCCGATGCCACGGCTGGTGGCGATGGCTCGAGCTGGGCCTCCGCCTTTAATTATCTGCAAGATGCGTTGGACCAGACTGTCGCCAGCCGAGGCGATGAGGTTTGGATCGCCGAGGGCACTTACTTTCCAGACGACGGCGCCAGCGTCACCGACGGCGACCGCGCAGCCAGCTTTACCCTCAAAGATGGCGTAGCCCTCTATGGCGGCTTCGTGGGGACAGAGACCAGCTTGGCCGAGCGCGATTGGGAGGCGTATGTGACGACTCTAAGTGGCAAGATATTTACCGAGCAAATCTACTGGTCGCTGCACGTTTGCACGGTCGTGGCTACTGCCTCAGTTACCTTCGATGGGGTTACCGTGACTGGCGGTAACGCCAATGAGTACGGTAGCAGCGCGGGCGGAGATCAAGCAGCAGCGGTATACTGCAGCTCCAGCAGCTATCAGGTCGCGGTGAGCAACAGCAGCTTCAGCGAAAATACGGCTAACAACCACGGTGGTGTGGCTTATGAAGGCACATGGACGGTTAGTAACAGCAGCTTCAGTGGCAATTCGGCTTGGAAAGGCGGCGTAGCTAGGTATGGCACATGGACGGTGACCAACAGCACATTTAGTGGGAATTCGGCAAGCAGCTCTGGCGGCGTGGCTAATAGTGGCACGTGGACGGTGAGCAACAGCATTTTCGATGCGACCAATACCAGTTCTGATAACACCCTGTTCTTTACCATGAACAAATTCAGTAATTTGACTGGCACATCTCCGTCTCCCACCTCACCACGTTCTGCAAGCATAATTGAAGGGGGGCTTGCTGTTATCAACATGTATACAGGGATCGCGATTGAACTCGGCACTGGCTATGTGATCGATGCCGATCCGCTCTTTGTGGATGCAAGCGATCCCGATGGTGCAGATGATATCTGGGGCACGGCCGACGATGGCCTACGCCTGCAGGCAGGCAGCCCTGCGATTGGGCAGGGAAATACTGATTCTCTGCCATTCGACACACTAGATGTAGATGACGATGGGGTAACCGACGAACCCGTCCCACTGGACTTGGCTGGATTCTTACGCATCCAAGATGGCAGCCTGGACCTAGGTGCTTACGAATATGGCAACAGCGCTGAACAGCTCTTTACCCTGACGACTGCCGCTGGCACGGGCGGCAGCATTAGCCCCGCGGGGACACAAAACTATAGCGACGGTGCGTCTGAAACGCTCACGGCAAGCCCCAGCGCGGGCTACTTATTTGACGCCTAGACGGGGGATGCCAGTGGCAGCACTAACCCGCTCAGCGTCACACTCAATCAGAACCGCACGATCACCGCCACCTTCACCGTCGATATCAACGATAACGATGGAGACGGCCTCACCAATTATCAGGAAATTGTCATCTACGGTTCCAATCCTGAACTAGAAGACAGTTCTGGCGACGAGTTGACGGATAAAGAAGTAGTCGATGCTGGCTTTGATCCGACTGTCAGCTACTCGACGATTATTGATCTTGTCCCTAGGATGGAAGATGCCGATGGAAATGGCCTTTCGGACGCCTTTGAAGCCTCGCCAAATGCCGCAGCGTTGAGCGCTTTAGGCTATTACTACGACGCCGATGGCGACGGCCTGACAGACGCCTTTGAAGTCTCGCCAAATGCGGGCAGCCTAAACTCGCTAGGCTTCTATGATGAAAGCGCGATGATTGCACTCAATCTGCCCAGTCCGCTCCTCTCACTCACTGGCCCAGGCAATCAAGCCGAGCTCGAGTTTACCATCGAGACCTCCAGCGACCTGCAGACATGGTCGGTTAGCGAACGGATCCAGCGGACACTTTCAGGCGGAGCGGGTATATACTTTGTGCGCCTGCAAGCTGGTGCACCTTACGTCCAGCCAACCGTGCTGATCTATGCGCATCCTCAGTATGGCGACATCCTCACCGATGCAAATGGGCAGGTGCTGTACTATTTCCTCTACGACAGCGCTGGAGGCAATCCAGTGGTCAATGGCAGCTGGCCACTGGCCACGGCTGCTGAAACTCCCGTGCCCGATGTCGGCATCAGTGCGACACTCGACAATAGTTATTACGGCAATGTCAGTAACGGACCTTACCTTACGGTCGACGATTTTCCAGTTTACACCTACGCGGGCGACACAGAAGTCAATCAGGCTAGCGGCCAAGGCTCTGGCACGGTATGGTACACGATTCGTCCCGACGGCAGCATGAATACACCTTAATGACCAGCGAGCAAATTGCCGAAGCCCAGAAGTTGTCCCGTGAATGGTTAGCGAAGCACTCGAAATAACAGCCAATGAAAATACTAACTTCCCTTCTCTTCCTACTCGCATCAGCGACCGCCTCAGCGCTACCGGAAAGGCACTACCAAGACATCTTCGCCGCACAAGTCGGTGGGCAGACAGAGGTCACTGCTGGTGACGGCACTCGCTGCGACATTCTCACGGACTCATATGCTATCGAGGTGGACTTCGCCCACAAATGGGGAGAGGCCATCGGGCAGAGCTTGAATTACGGTTTTCAATTCAATAGGCAGGCTGGCATTGTCTTAATCCTAGAAAAGCCATCAGATCAAAAGCACCTGATCCGGGTGAACAGCATCATCCAGCATTACGACCTGCCGATTAAGGTCTGGGAGATACGAGCATACGAGCAAAGCAGCGCACCTGCAGCAGATAATGCCTCAAGCGTAACTGGTGACTTCTGGATCAGCAGCACGGGCAAGACCCACAAGCAGGGCTGCAGGTATTACGGCAAGGGTAATGGTCGATACTCCAAGAAGCCATCGGGTATTGATTGTAAGATTTGTAGTGGCGACAACTAAACACCATAACCACAGACAAATAACGGAATCCTTTGTCCACCAATCTCCAGCCTCCAAAAAAATCTGCATCTCACGGAGCTTGAACGAGGATTCTGAGTTAAAGTTGTCTACATGGCATTTGCGAAACCTGCCCCTAATATATCCCCTAATAATTAATCCTAGCCCCGCCTCGAGAGGCTGAGGGCTGTTCGGTTGTGTATCTTTTGCCTTTCATTGTCTGGTTCCTTTCTAGGGTTCCAGACTAACTTTTCAAGTGGACCAGTTTAAGTCACCTCGACCAAGGGCACTATTGAGAGACTTTCGGGTTTTAACCAGGTTTGCCTGCAACTCGCGATTCTCTTTCAGGTAGATACTGACAACCTTTTCTATTTGTTGGGAATCTTAATCGCCCTCCTCGGACGCCCGAATTATCTTAACTAAACGCCACGCGCGCCTAAGATCGCTAAAATAACTGATGCTCATAAAAGTTGGTTAGTCTATCCCTAGTTCAGATGCAAGATGGAAAGAGGATCAAATTCTCATGCGCAAATCGCAGGAATTTAGGTCAAGACCCTTCACCTAAAGAAAAGCACCCGAACCCGAGCACCTTTCCAAAAGTGTAAACCATGGTTTACACTGCGAGCCCAACCTCCTGGTCAAGCAACTCATGCAGCCGCGCTGTCCTTCCTGGCAGCAAGTCCAAGCGGCCCTTGAACACCTCGGTATAAGCATTCTGTAGCGACCAGACCGTCCTAGCACGAAACTCCGGATGACTAGGTTCTCGCCATTCGCCGAGCACTCGAGGAATATAAGAATTGGCCATCACGCCGTTGTCCACCGCCCGAACAATCAGGTCATGCGCCCGCACGTCCCCGATACGCACACTGCGGTATCGATGGATCCGTTGCTCGTTATTCTCCCAGTAGCAGTTGAGTCGCCCTACTGCACTTCCAGCAAGGCCTGCCAGATCACGTAGGATTCCAGTGGTATGCTTCCGGGCAAAGGCGATCTCCCCTGCAAAGCAGAGATTATCGCATACGAGTACGGAGCTACCTGCAACAATGCCAGCAGCAAAGCGCATATCATGAGCGTTGCGGATGCCGACCACTCGGGAAGTTTCACTGCTTGATGTATTCACTTCCAGCAGGCCGAAGTAGCGAGCGCCGTCATGGGTCAGACCATGGGCCTGACCCTGCACAGTCAGTCCGTGCTCAATGAGCGCTTTTTCAACCGTCTGCAAGAGGTGGATGTGAGGTATCGGCTTCCAGGAGGTTGTGGGAGGTGGTGTGGCAGCTTCAGCCAGTCGTCCGCGAGAGACTGCGGATGCTCCCTGATGGAGCATGAGGTTGCACCGCTTGGGTTCCGGGGGTGCGGCCGGTTCTGTTGTGTCTATGATCATAGTTTTGTATTTTTGGTTTGGGTACACGAAAAAGCCCCTCCGGGATTGGAGGGGCTTTGTGGAAATGGGTGGGATGGATAAAAGGCTAGTTAGCGTACGCCTTGATCAGCTCAGAAAGCATCAAGGCCAGATTCAAGCTTGCAGGAATCGTGTATGTATTTTTATTTATAATTGTTATCCTGCGATTGAACTAAGAGATCGGCTCAGAGCTTCAACGCGCTATACCAGAAAAAGTCCCGGTCCTCGATGAAAAAGAATGATATTAGTAAAATGGGCCCTTGCATTTGCATTCAGTGGCCAGTCTTGCTTTCGTTTTTGCTTTGTTCATTGAACTAAATTTAACACCTTTACGATTACCTTGTGAAGTTTTTTTAGGCATTCTTTCGTGTGGTACAAATGATTTCGCTAATTTTGCCATTATCTACCTGCTTCTCTGGCCGCCTTAAGTGCTGCTCGTTTTTTTTCTAATATTATTGCTTGTCTAATTTTACGACCCATTGGTATTTCTACCGATTGACTGATATGTTTGCCTTTTTTACTCACATATTCAACGCCAATAAATTTATCTTTGTAATCACCTTGTACAGCCATTACTGCTTTCTTTAAACTCATCGCTTCTTTTTCTTTTTCGTCACCTTTTTCATTCCAAAACTTAAATATTCTCATTTTTTTCATTGTTTTTTATGCTCCATTAAATAAATCT
>CAKZOI010000014.1 GCA_937136395.1 uncultured Opitutia bacterium
CGTTTTCTTTCAAACGATAGTCTGATGTGGTTAGATAAGAAACACTACTCGTTGAATTTTGCCTAATCGACCCAATTGTATTTCCACCATAACCAAATCCCATATACAAAGAGTTATTAGATGAACCACTACTAGAGTGGTTGACGTAAATTCTTGAGTTATTTAGCCCAGATGCCTCAATAGATGTTGAAATGCTATTGCTAATGCCAGCAGTCGTCGTCCCCACCAGCACATTGCCCGAACGGTCGATGCGCATACGCTCCGTCGCCGCCGTATTGTATTCGGCACTGCCGAAGACTAAAGCACCTGACAGGCTAGTCCCACCAGCCTCACTTTCATTCAGAATAAATCCAGTTTCGTGTTTGCCAATGCCAGAGGTATCATCAGAGAAAAACGAAACACGGGCAATGTCATCGCCACTTGCCCAATTACCGGTTTGGCTGCTAGTCAGACGAAGTGTTGGGCGTGTGTCTTTTATCTCAAGCCTTGTTGCTGGGGCAGGCTCGCCAATGCCCACATTGCCCGAACCGTTGATGCGCATACGTTCTGAGCCTGAACCAGAACCAGTCGTAAAGGTCATAGTGGCAGACGATGTTGCCGTATTGGAGATGTCAAAGTTTGTGCCAGAGTGCTCTATACGCCCTACAGACGCACCAGCACCATCATACATACGAATACGAACGTCAGAGCCATCGCCGTTAATATCTAGTTCTTCTGATGGTGTTGCATCATTTATCCCAACCCGATTATTCGTGCTGTCTACAAACATTGTGTTTGTGTCTACAGTCAAATCGCCGCTGAGTGTGGTAGCACCACCAACTGTAACGTCCTGACTAAACTCGCCAGAGAAAACAGAGAACGTGTCAAAGGCCAGCACTTCAAGAATGTCATCAACGGCAGCACCCTCATCCAGCACAATGCTTGTGCCGCTGGTGGCTGTGTAGTCAGACTTGTCCAGCTTCACACCGTTCAGGAATACGTCAGTAAACTCCGCATCGGTATAGCTGAGTGTCCGGCTGTGATCGTCAGTGCCGCTGAACGTAGTCTGCCCGGCAGTCGCAGTGTAGATAAAGCGATTACGAATACCAGAGCTAGGAGTTTTACCGATGTATGCCATTAGATACTCGCTTGATTATCCATAAATGTTTCGTAGGCAGTCTTCACTGCGGCTGTCCACACAGCGTTGCACACAGCCTGAACCGTGCTGTCTTCGCCACTAATGTCCGTGTCTGCCCAAGTGCCGTTTGACTTATCACGGCAGTGCAGAACGTGGCGGTGGTATGTGCGGCTCACTTCTTCGTCACCGTCTTTGATGATGGTGCATTTGCGAACTTGGACGTTTTTATGTTCGCCCCTTACTTCGCAGTCATATTCAAATTCTTTAGTTAGTGCCATTTTTATCTCCTGTGTTTATCGTGGCTGGCTGCCACCTGTCCGACCCATCTTCCAGACGGGTTAATCTGTAAGATAGCTAACTGTAACGAATAAATTAGATGAAGTGCTGCTTAATTGATTATGTCTGACGTGGACATAATTTGCGTTGTTTAACACCGCATATATTTTCAAACTAGTGGAGTTACTTTGAGCGTAGGCTACAATCGAATCCCCACCCGCATTTATAAATCTCGCCATAATACCTTGAGAAGCCCACGAGTTTCCCGCAACTTGGAATGGCAAGCCAGTAAAACTTATATTATTAGATGAAGTTCTGTCACTAAAAGTGTTTATATTTGCGTGAACAGTAACTAAACGACCAATTTTTGTATAGTAAGAATTATGGCTTATAGTTCCTGCGCTGGGGGTTGGCGTCCAAGTGCCTTCCTCATAATCGTCCAGATGGTTTGCTGAACCCGTGCCGCCGAGATATACGCCGCCTCCGAGATAAAGGTCTTTGAAGCGTTGGCTGGCTTGTCCAATATCATTAGCATTGTCTGTTCTTACAGTTGGGTCGCCAGTAGTTGGATTAATGTTTGCACCATTAAAATATATACCAGATGATGCACCGCAGTAAGATGTGCTATTGGAGAAAGCTCCAATCGACCCGACAGTTGAGTTGTCTTTTTGTAAGTCTACAATCGTGCCATCTGTGCTTGCCCTGTCAAACACTGCTGTAGTCGCATCCAAATCGCCACCAACATTCAGGTCATCCGTCACAGTCATAGACTGCGACTGCGTTACATCAGTATGGTCAATAGGCTTTTTACCGAGGTAAGGCATTAGGGGGTAATCTCCAGAACACTCAATGTAGTATCAGCACTATTGGCTGCGTTGCTTTGCACCTTCAATACGTCTGATGCTTCCATCACAACTTTCTGATCGCCACCAACCGGGACAAACGCGCTGCCCACCGGAACGGGCGCATCCTTAATCAAGAACACATTATCGCCGTCACTGTTCTCCAGCTTAACATCGACGTTGATTTGCGACGCTGTAAGGTTGGAGATGGTCATGCCGATGATGGTAGTCTGCGTGCTTGCCGGGCAGGTATAGACAGTCATGTCTGTATCTGCGGCGGTCGAAGAACCATCAAATGTTTTTACCTTAAATGTATTAGCCATTGTCTTATCCCAATGCGATTGCTAGTGCGACAGCAGTGCCAGCCGGATCAACTTCTAAGTTGGCTTGCGCCGCTGCTGCGGTTGTAGCACCCGTGCCGCCTTGTGCAACTGATAGTGCCGTAGTTAGTCCCGAAAGGGAAGTAATATCCGAGTTAGCCCCGGCGTTTGCTTTAGATGAAATTGTGCCGATATTATCAGCAAGCGTTTGAATGTCGGCGCTATCACCAGCAACGGTTGTGACATCACTACTGATACCAGCCACCGTCGTTACGTCAGAGCTGATACCTGCCACCGTTGTGACGTTGGCGTTGTTTCCGGCAACGGTCGTTACGTTAGCGCTGATACCCGCAACGGTTGTCACGTTGGCACTGATACCAGCGACGGTTGTGACGTTGCTGCTATTATCGGCCACAGTCGTGATGTCGCTGCTGACGGCAGCAAGCGTGTTCATATCAGCCACAGCATCCGCCGTGCCCAGAGTGTTCAGGTCAGCCACAGCGTCGGCTGTGCCCAAGCGTCCAATCTCAGTTGCCTTACCCGCTACAGCGCCAATGTCTGTTGCATCACCTGCAACGGCAGTAACGTCGGAGCTGATACCAGCCACTGTGGTGACGTTGCCGCTGATACCGGCAACGGTGTTGACGTTAGATATGTTGGAGGCAACCGTTCCAATGTCAGCCTCGTCACCGGCAACGGTTGTTACGTTGGCGCTGATGCCAGCCACGGTTGTTACGTTGCCACTAATACCTGCGACCGTTGTCACGTTACCACTGATACCGGCAACAGTCTGAATGGCGTCGGTTGCGTCTGTGCCGTCTTCAATGTCGGCAAGAGTAGCGATGTCGTCAGTGATGTCGACGAGCGTGTTGACGTCGGTGGTTGTTGCACCGGCTTCCGGCGCACCGGTCGTTGAGTTAAACGCAAGGTATCTACCTTTCCGGTCATCAACAGCCGGGATGGTGTAATCAAGGTTCAACGGATCGGAGAAGTTACCTTTAAGAGAGCGGTCAACCTTCTCGTCAATCTGCTGCGAGAAGATAACCTGCGCATCAAACTCTTCGTTAAGTGACGTAGCGCGCAAGTCGCCAGCTGTCACGAAGTCAGTCGTGCGCTCAATAGAGCGAGAACCAAGCAGCGTGATGTCGTCAGACGCTGTGGGCGTCGACGGGACGGAGCCGCCAGTAACAATGTTGACGGAGCCAGTGCCATCGGCGCTGATGCTGACGGTGTAATCAGTCGTCTTGGTCAGCAGGGTCGTGTTGAAGTATACGGCGATGTCGTCATCGTCGAGCAACTCAAACGTAAAGGAGTATGGGCCAAGGCCCGCACTGCCTGTATATACAACCCTCCGGGTTCCTGCTGAAATATCAATCGTCATCTATGTTACCTCTGGTTGTATTATACACGATTTACTGCGCACTCAAAATCTTCTCGTTAAGCACGGCGTCTTCTTGGCGCAATAAATTCAGTGCCATCGATTTCTTTTCGCTGGCGATGTTTCTCAGCAGGCGCAGCCTGTCTTGGTTAAGCTCCAAGTCCAAGTAGTCCGGCGACTCGATTAAAATCATCATGCTGTCGAGCATTGTCTGCCCCGGCCTATATCCAATGTTGCCGGGCAGGTTGCTGTTGTTGTCTACTTCGTTCATATAAGTCAACAGCTTGTTATATTGCGTAGCGTTAAGCAGAACGCCAGCCTCCTTCTTTTTAGGCATCGGGATGCCCTGACCCAAGGCAACCAGCTCCTCGTCGACCGGCGCGTATTTGGTGTTTCTAATACGGATAGGAGAGAACATCTCCCAACCGGCACCAGTGCCCGCCATCATCTCTTCGCCCCACAGGTTTAGGCGCGGAGGCAGGTCGCCGTTAAACAGCGGGTTGCGTGACTTAGCACGTTGCAGCGCAGTGTAGAAACCACGAACCGCAGCCGGTGTCGTTGTCGGGTCTTCACCGAAGAGACCCTCTTCCGGCAACATAGTGCTGCGCATAGTCGGGTCTTGCATACGGGCAATACCGGCACCGAAGGCAGACTGCAACGGCACAAAGGACAAGACCGCCTCGGTGCCTTTCTGGGAAAGCAGTTCTGTAAAGGCTTCAAACTGACCCTTGCCGTCCGGCTGGTTCAGGACGCGGCCCAAGTCTTTGACTGCGTCAAGCATAGGCAGCTCTTGCATATAGCCAGCGATGCCGACCACGGCAGCGGTGGCCAGAGTATCGAGCACCGCTGCGTCTTCCTCGTGCTGCGCGTAGTAAGCAAAGTCTGCGGCCATAGCCAGCATACCCGAGATTGGATCGAGGCGCGAATACGTCACTGACTTATATGTGCCGTCTTCCTGCTTAAAGTTGATGGAGTAGGGTTGGATGCCACGACGCATCAGCGCCTGACGCGCTGTGCGTTCGGTCGGCCCAGAACCCATAATGATGACGTTCTTGTCTGGGTCATCAATACCCATAGCTTGATACGCAAACGTCGTCATGAGAGCAGAGCCGGTTGCAACTTGTGCAAGTGCAAGGTCTGCTTCACGCCCACCGGCCATCAGGGTTTTGTAAAACTTAGGATTAGCCAGCATGACTGGGCTTCTAGTCAGCGTCTCCCCCATCACGTTAACAGGTGTTTTGAAAAACGGCACAAACAGCTTGGCAACAGGGTGACTAAGAGCGCTTTGCATGTTTCCTAAGAAACCACCTAAGTCACCTTGGAATGTCATTGTGCGTGCCGCTTCTTGCGCGTCAGTAACAATACCTACAGGCGGGTTATTTAGGATGCGCACCTCTTCGGCAACAGCAGCGGCTTTAGCCTCCTCAACGGTTTTGCCTGCATCGATGGCTGCATCATACATATCAGCGCCACGCAGTGACGCCATAACGCGCAGCTCACTACGGTAGGCAATACCCTTAAAAAATTCGTCTTCCGCCAGCAGTGCTCGGCCACCCATACGAGCCGAGATGCCCAGCATGTTTACAAACCCAGCGCCCACATTACCTTCGCGGATTTGCCTTGTCACTTCAATCAAGTCACCGGACGTGCCAATGGCGCGCCGGTTACGCACGTCAATCTTAGACGTAATGTCTGATGGCTCCTCAGTCACAGCTGTGCGACCGGCGACAAGCAATGCATCTTTGTAGCTTTCACGGATAGCGTCAAGACGAACCAGCGCCTCGCGGAAGCGAACCCGGTCTGTGCTGCCGGTAATCGCGGTGCGAACTTTACCAATGCCGCTGGCAACCATAGTCTCCGCAATGCGTGTCGCCATAAAGATGCTGTTGCCCGCAATGTTTACAGCGTGTGTCGCTGGGTGCGTCAGGATAGAGTTAATCCACACCTCAGTGATGACGTCCATAGATTTGGACAAGATGCCTTGCTGCACAAACTTTGCCTTACCGGCGCGTGTCGGGATTGCCATATACAGCTCGCCCAAGAACTCTACGTCCTGCACGTCGTCCGCCCCGAACAGGGCGTTAAGCTCTCCAGCTCGGCGACCCAGAACGCCGTCGCTTAGTTTGCTTGCCATATACAGCGTGCGGCCTGCTTCACTAACAGACCCGGACAGGTTAGCGTAAAGGTTCGCCTCAACTGTCATCAGCTTGAAAAACTTGCTGAACGCTTCATCGCGCTCTGCGCCTTCGGGCAGCGCACGAGCCGCGGCCAAGGCCTCAACAGTTTCGTCTGTTACTTGGCGGGCAGCGATAAGACCGGCCAGAACTTTCTCGGCAGTCTCGCCGGTTCCGGGCGTGCGCCCAAGCCACTCAGCCACAATGTTGTCCATACCCTGCTGGGCGGCCATCTCTTCTAGCTTCTCTATATTTAAGACACCGCGACGCTGGGCCTCAAACAAGCCAGCGTTTGCGTCTTTGACCTTAGCCAGATGATCACCAACATCGTAACCGTCAATGTTGTCGCCAATGCGCACGACGTTTAGGCCTTTGGTGTATTCACCACCAATAGCGTCGGCCAGCTCGGCGACCTCTTCGGTCGACGCCTCGCGCACAACCATACTGCCGCCGATTTGCTGAACCGGCTCGTCAGGGATGGGTGGCACAACTTTTTTCTCTGCGTCGCTCATGCGCTTGGCAACGCCGACAATGACATCCTTTAGACCGGCAACCTGAATTGGTTCCGGCTCTTGTGCGTCGACAATCTCGGTCTCCTCGACCAAACCTTCATACGGGTTGGGGTCGGTCGGAGACGGCTCGGCAGGCGTCTCGAACTGCACGTCGTTCAGCTCTTCTTGCGTGCCCAGCTCGTCAATACGTTGCCCAAGAGTGTCCTTAGAGATTGCCATTACTTCTGCCTAACTTCTTCTGGTAACTCAAGCTCTTGCTCTGCGGTTAACTCCTCCGGCACGTCGCCAAAATAAGCTAGGCCGAGGTAGTTTTCCCTAGTCACCGGTATGTTGTATTTCTTCAGCGCATCGACGATGATGTCGCTACTTCCAAGTTGGCTCATTTATACCTCCTGCAAACTGCTCAACTGCGTCTCTCGTTTCATCGAGCGTGGCTTCGCCCTTACGGTATTTAAGCCACATATCAT
This sequence comes from uncultured Opitutia bacterium, assembly GCA_937136395.1. Lineage (GTDB taxonomy): Bacteria > Verrucomicrobiota > Verrucomicrobiia > Opitutales > Coraliomargaritaceae > JBPOFY01. The sequence continues at coordinate 7,087 of CAKZOI010000014.1, forward strand.
TTATAGCACCTACATTTGACTTTGTTTTAAATTTATCTGTAAACAAGCCCCGTGCAGCTTCCCAAGTGATAGATTGCATTTCCCTCGGAAGGACGCCGCGCTCTGCCGCAGCACGACGGTATGCCTCAGCGAAGATGCCATACGTTCCTTGCACACCGGTTTTAGATGAATTTTTCGCAGCGCCAAACCAGTCAGCGCCCCTTTTGTTTTTTGCCGGTGAGCTGCCAAAGTTGTGATAGACTTCTGTTGAATTGCCAGACAGTGGGCGCAGTAAGCCAGCCGCAACAGCGTGCGTGTCAATGGTGACGTCGCCGTAAATCCCGTTGGGATCTAGGATGTTGTTGTAGAAGTTTCGCACCTTGTGTTTGATACCCATCAATGGCGTCAGCTTAGATTTGTCGCCGCTCGCCTCAATGCTGTCAATCGCCTTACCAATTTCAACAAAGCTACCCCAGCTAATCTTCGCTGGTTCGCCCTTGTCTGTCATAGCCACTTCAAGCGGCTGCCCCTCTGGGGATATGATGCGATACTGCCTGTCGTTGTATACCTCATCATACACGCGCAGCCAAAGGGCTTTATCAAACGTGCTGTCAAGCTCTGAATATTTCTTACCAGCAATGGCATCGATAATTGGCTTATATCTGTCTAGCGAGAATGTTTTGTTCTGCGCTGCCATCTTTGCTGACTGCTCGTTAACCCATCCGAGCATTTCATCATTGAAAACTTCATCTGCTTTTTCGTGGTGGATAGACATAACGCGCTTGGCTAAGTCCACGTTTTTATACCAATCCATTTGTGGCGACAAAGCGGCGAGAACACCGGATACAGACGTATCCGGTAAATCGTATTTCGTAGACAGCTCGTCTGCTATGTTGCGAGCTCCGTCATACCAGAGCTTAGAACGCTGCCTTGTGTCTTCCGGCACCCTATCATGCACCCAGAGAAGGTTATCTTTGACGTGCTCTATGAAGCTCTCGGCTGCCTCATCAACGGGAAGTTGAGCGTCGGCGTCGGTCATGTTTGGGTAGTTTCGGATGATGTCTACATTCGCCTCAAATACTTTCGGGTCGCGCTTGGTTTCCTCTAAGCCAATCACAAGGGGCTGTTCCACAGGGTCTTCGTCTATAACCTTAGCTGTCGGCAGTCTGGTTGATATGCGGCCTTCATGAGAGACACCGCCCGGAACACCCTTACCTTGTGCCAACACGTCATCCAAGTCACCGGCAGCACCCATTTGTGAGTAGGGGCTGTCCTGTGCCTCTTGTATTTTTTCGGCAACTTTAGTGATACCTTTGGCAGCAGCCCTACCCGCTCCGGGTAGGCCGCCGATTTCACCAACGAGTTGCGCTTGCTCTGTCATCTCTTTGGCGTATTCGTCGCCCTCAGGTGCCAGCTCTAAAAAGCTAGGCGCAATAGAGCTGAGAAAATCGGACACGGCATCCGTTCCATACTTGCCCGCAAACTCTTCAACGCCCGATGTAAATGCATTTAACCGATCACCATCGTCAGCAGCAACCACACGACCAAGGCCGAAGGCCAGACTTGCAACGTCACCCGGAAGGCCTGCAAGCTGTGAGACAGCGCCTTTGCCTACAGCGCCAAGAGTGCGTGCAATGTCGGCAGGGATTTCTGACGGGTCACGCTCGCCGGTTGCATACGGTGACTGAGCTTGGCGCATCGGCGCGCGTAGCTTTGTAATCTCCTCAGCGGTGGGCATAACCAGTTGCGCACGCAACGCGCCGGTGTCGTCGCGCACCATCTCCATCTCTTTGCCGGTAGAGTATAAGTCGTGGGTGTTGATAAATTCGTCTCTCAAGCTACTCATTATTCTGCCACCAATCCAAGTGTGCGCAGGTAGCGCATTTGCCTACGGTAGTAAGCCTTGTTGTTTATTTGGGTCTGGACATAAGCGATGAATTCGTCGTCCGTCTCAATGCCCTGCACTTCTTTAGCAGCGTCAAGGCTGACCCGAGCTGCGGCTTTGGCCTGCTCGACCTCTTCTTCCATTTTGCTGTCGACGTAATCACGCGCCCAAGCAATGCGATTGATTGTCGGGTCTGCCTTGGCCGCAAGGTTTAGTTCGTTCTCGAATTTAGCTAGGCGAGCGCCCTTCTCCTTGTCTACCGTCAATGCATTTTTAGGTATCCCCAAGGTTGCGCGCGCCAAGTCCAAGGCGACGTTGTGGTCGTCATTGCGGCGAGCGTCCACTGCGCCGAGCAAATCCTTAAACGTCGAGGCACTCATGTCGCCACGAGCACCGACCACGTCACTCAAAGTAATCGTGCCTTGCGCTGACTTAACCCTTAGCGCGTCAATAACATCTGGGTTGTCTATGCCGCCCTCTTTTCTAAAGCCAGTTTCCAGCTTGTTTGCTTCATCAGGGTCTATGTCTCTTAACGCCGCCAACTGCGCGTCGCGCTCCTCTGGGTCGTTGGCAAGCGCAGCTTGCGTAGCTAAGGATGAGTGCTTGTCTGCGACAATCTTGTTCTTGCGCTCAATGCTGTCATACAGATTTTTCTGGATGACTTCGTTTTCTTCAATCTGCTTAGACGCAGCCAGCACGACCTCTCGGCGGTCTTCCGGCGGCAAGCTATTCAGAAGGATGGCGACGTTGGGGTCGTCGACCTCACCGGTCAGTATCTGGGTAACGTGCTCGGTCGGCTTGTCCAAAATCCACTCACCAACGCGCTGCTCAATAACCAGCTTCTTTCGTAGTTCAGCCTCAGCAACCAGCCCCTTCTTTTCGGTGGCGCTCAGGTGAGGACGGCCATAAATCTCTTTGATTTCGTTCTCGATAATCTCAACCGGAGACGTGACGTTGCCATCCGCCCCAACGACAGCTCCGCCCTCAATGATGGTCGAGAACGTGTCCATAGTGTTGCGAGCACCGGCAAATTCCGTTGCTCTGTTGTCTTCGATTTGCTGGTCGACTATGCGCTTGTTAAAAGCGTTTAGCTTGTTGTTATATACCGTTGACATCTTGGCGCGGAACTTTGCACCGGCGGCCTTTGTGCCATACTCGTCCAACACCGAACCCATACCGTCAATGATGGAGTTAAGTTCGGTCGCATACTCAGCTGGCGTCAGGCTGGCCGTCTTAGGGTTTGCGTCCAGCGACCTAACCTGATCCTGTGCTGCAATTTCCAAGCGACTGTTAAGAACAGCAAGAGCTGACGCGCGTGCAATGTCACCCTCAGGCAGACCCAAGTCGGTTCCGCTGGCTCTCGCCTGCATCGCTTGCTCCGCCGTCGGCGCGTTTTCAACGCCATACTGAACAGCCTCTTTTTTTTCTGCCTCAAAGGCAAACTCGGCCATCTGGTTAAGAGCGCCAGATATGCCTCGAGCTGCCTGCATTTGTGCGCGGCCCGCAGAAACGAAATCAACGCTAGGGACGTCTGCTAATTGCAGCGGGCGGCGACGGTATCTTTGTAAACGATCTACCATTTTAAGCCGTCGGTGTTGGTGTTGTCGATGTTGAGCTAGCGCTTTTCGCAGCCCCGGCAAGCATACCAACGGATTGAGCAAACGCGCTCATCTGTGTTGCCTTCGCCTGTGTCATGAGCTGCTCAGACTTCAGCACACCAGAACGCAGAGCAAACTCTCCGCCCTCAGCTGCTGTAACCAAGTCACCGACACCGGCGGCCAAGTTAAGGGTCGCAATGGTGTCTGCGCTACCGCTTGCTGCATCAATGCCACCAGCGCCAGCATAGGCATTTACAGACGCAGCGTTTGCCAACATCTCGTCGAGAACCTCAAGACCCTGCTGCCGGTATTGCAGGTATTGCTGGCGAGCCTTTTGGCGCTCATGCATTGCCTGCTTGGCCATACCCTTTGCGGATTCTCTGCCGCCCGCATAGGTAACAACTGCTGCTGCGATTTGGAGATATGTGCTCATTTATTGCCCCGCGCTTACTTTGTAGTCGATACCCAACAGCGTCATCTTGAGAGGCACTGTCTGGCCGATTGTGATTTGTCCGTCGTAAGTATAACCCAAAATGCCATTCAATGTCTTGATGCCTGTGAAATCTTCTACATCGCCATCAAGGATACCTGCGCCGAAGTTTCTGAACGCAACTTCCTTACCGTTGATTGTAAGAGCCTGCGTTTCGAACAGCTCCGCATTGACCTCAAAGATGCGCTTCTTAAAGCCCTTTAGCGAACCGCTAGACAGCCTCGGCTCGACCGGCAGTGTCTTAACAACTGGCGTGAAGTTAAGGCCTACCTGATAGCTTGTCGTGGCCGCCTGATCAAACGTAACTGTCGACGGAGAGCCGCCTACGGTTTGATCCGGTTCCACAATGCCATCACGCACGATTTTAACTGTCTCAGCTTCAAGATGCGGCATGTTAACTGAGCTGCCGCTGGCACCAGTCTTAGCGCAATCAAGCAATACGCTACTGTCAAATAGCTCAACATAATAGACAGTAGAGCTATTAACAGTGCGCTTGACCACAGTGTATATATCACTGACATCAACGCCGATATTGATGAACTCTCCATCCGTTGTCCATTCCGACGGCGCGATAACCTGCTGAGACCGCAAGATGGTGTAGCAGGCAATAGAGCCGTCATCATCGTTTACAATCAGCAGCCGGTCACCTTCGTCTGTGCCGGTAGACCGACGCACTGCCATCTCGCTAGGTGATTTTAACAGATGCGAGGACAAAAGAGAAATCTTGGCTGAGGTATAAGCGGCCACACTGTCGCTGTAAACAAACTCTTGGATGGCTCGGCCTTGGCGCTGAATAAAAAGCGTCGAACCGTCCAAGTTCTGCACGCGGATGCCGGGCCTACAGCCAAACGATGTCTGTGCCTTCACGATAAGGTTGGTAGGCGTAACCGGCTCTTCCAAACCTTGAGGAATGTAGAACTCGCCGCCGGATGTAAAGATTTGCAGGTGACGCCCAGAATACATATCGATGATGGCGTTGAACGTGCCGGTGTCCATTGTTGCCTCAACCGCCGCATCGTCCAGTGCCTCGCCGGGGTCGAAGTCGAAGAAGCTGCTTACGCGAGAACCCCATATGGTCGATGGCCGAGTGCTGGTGCCGCCGAAGTAAAGGCGGCCCTCGTGGAAGGTAACCGCGCGAGGCCAGCCCCGGCTGGAAGACCAAGTCTCCTCATAGCCGCGCTCAATCTCGAAGTCTGCCTTGGCGATGATTTCGGTGTCAAAAAGCGGCACCTCGGCAAAACACTCAAGCGTATGGTTGTCCACTTTGCGCACGATGCGCAAGCGACCGAAAGGCGTTACGTTTAGATACTGCCCCTCATAGTAGCTGGCAGCTTGCGTGAATACGTTACTCTCTGAGCTGCCGCCACTTTTGTAGGCAGTGATGGTGATGTTGCCGGAGGTGGCGCTCGGCACAAGGTGGTCGAAGCTGTCGGTCGTTAGGGTCGAGCCATCAACGTATGCCAACGCAAAAGCAAAGCGCGGCACATAGCTAAAGGTTATTGTGCTGATAGTCCAATCGCTGTCGGTCGCACCGCGAACAATTTTTACCGGGGCGAGAGACGAGTGCACGATGATTACTGTGTCGGCAGATTGGATAAAATTCATTTCCGGCAAGATGGCTGACGTCAAGTCAGTCACCGTCAGGTAATCATTGCCCGACCCGTTAATGTCAGTGATTTTAACGCCGTCTTTGAACACATACATTTTTTGAGGAGTGAAGATTAGCATATAGCTGTCATCAACACTAAACTCAAACGGCACCATTCGCGTAGCGTTGGCGGCACCGCTATCAAGCTCTGCTACAAACTTTGTGCCGTCGCGGCGCTTCGCACCACCCTGCGGCTGGATGGTTACGTTCTGGGCTGTATCAAGCCCGGAGCCATACTGCTGGATGTCGGTGCGGGCACGCAGCTTCGGATCAAGCTCGCCTGCCGTGAAATCATTTTGGATTTGAATAATCCGAGACATTAGCGCACATCCGTAAGCGGGAACTCTTGGATGGTCTGCGCCGGTCGGTCTGCGCCGTCAATGTTGATAGCAACGCGAACCAAACCGCCGCGCATATTGTCGGAAGGTGAGCCATAGGCACGGTTATGGAAGTAATCGGCCTTGGTGATTTGGTCGGTGATAGGCTCGGCAAACTCGGCAGCCAATGCTGTTTTTAGCAGGCGCACAAAGTATTGCGGGAAGAGTGAGGCGTCAGGCCGGAACTGGTAGTCAATCCAGACCTCAGGGTAGTCAGTGTAAAAGCCACCAGAGTAAATTTCAAAGTCACGCACTGGGCGTCCGCCTACCGCGCTTGTGTTAAACACAGCCTTGGGGTTGCCCAAGATGTCATTCGGCAAAGCATACTTGTGCTTCCACTCATTGATAGGCGTATCGGAAAGTTGTGCCAGCTTTATTTTTTTAATCGTCCAGCTGTAGGGATACTGCATCAGCAGCGTGTCTTGGACGTCGTCATATAAACGGTCAGCGACCTGCGCCTCGTCTGTGCCGTCGGCAAAACTCGACAGCGGCGAAGCGCCAAGCATGATGAGTGCATCAGAACAGATTGAAAGTTTTGTGTCGCCAGCAGCCATTACGCCCTCATAAATAAAAAAGGATGGGGGTGACCGAAGCCACCCCCAGCCAGATTAGTCGGCGTCAGCGACAGAAACTGCCGTGCCGTCGGATACGTCAACAACACCAGAGGCGTTCGAAAGAACGACTACGATGCTCATTGTCGGGGTGGCGCTATCGCGGACGAAGATAATATCGCCCACTGCCAGAGTGCCGGACAGGTCGTTGAAGTAGCCAGAGGTGTTTACCGTCGCAATATCGTCGGCAGACACATAGGTGTAGATGCTCGGAGCGTTGCCGCTTTTCGAGGCACCAATGGTATTGAAACCGTCAGTTGAAAAAGCCATTACAAGTCTCCTTACTCGGTTGTGCTAACTTTAACAATGCCTTCGTCGTCAATGGCAACGGCACCAGCCGAGAACATTGAAGAAACCAAGAAGCTGGTTTTTTCCGGGACATAGTTAACTTCGCTGCGTTGGTTCATGCCAATGCCCATACCAACTGCATCTTTGTGGAAGAAGAAGTTAGTGCGGGTTGACGGAAGCGGCAGACCACCCTCATCACGATCACCAAGAGTGATGAACTTGAAGCCGAGGAATGTGTCGATTTCACCGCGAACCAGAGCCTTAACAGAAGCAAAGTCAGAAGACGTTACTTCGGTTTCGTCCAGCAAAGACGACAAGCCGTTTGCGTGGATTACTGCGCAGCGGCCTTCGCTCGGCACGTTTTTCGTGTCGAGAGCTTTTTTGGCAGCCAGCAGTTTGGCGAGGTTCAGGTTTGTGCCTGCACCACCTACAGAGGTAGCAACAGTTGACGGGCTTGAAGCAGCGTTCAGGGCGTCGATAACAACTTGGTCCATTTGACGGCCAATTGCGTTACCAACAACTTGAACCAGCTCACGACGCTCGTCGAAGTTGACTTTCTGTTGGTGGAAAATGTCGCTGTATTCAGCAGCGATATAATCAGTCATGCTGGCGCTAACTTGCGAATAAGTTACGTTCAGCGGGGTTACGTCTGTTTGCGGAACGCGAACAGTTGCTTGGCCTTTCCCGATTTTCGGGAATTTGACCTGATTGCCTTCGACGTTGCTACGCTCGCGGGTCACACCGGCAAGGCTGCGACCAGCCTGATAAGCCTGTTTGACTTCTGCATCGAACAACTGAACGAAAGCGTTTGAAATGCCAATAGCCATTTCTAAGTCCTTTCAGAATAGGTTAATACAAAATTTTCGTCTCAGGTATCCGTTGCCGGGCTGTTACTTGGGCGCTCACGCTGCGCCCCGGAGCGGGTCTCGTCGGGCCGAATGGTTATCCAACAAATCAGATTATAGAGAAAAAGGGCGACACTGTAAACAGTGCCGCCCCCGGGAGGTTAGTCATGAACAAAATAATGATACACCAGTTTATTGCTGGTTTCCATAAATCTGTTCAAAGAGCTTCTCGACCTTACCGCGATAGGCGGGGTCAGTCGTGTAACGTGGGTCAGCGACCATTGCGCCAAGCTCTTCTTTCGACGGAGCGCCTTCCGGCTCGCCGACACTTGTCGGCACGGTCTGGTCTCCGTAGTAGTTACGAACTTTTTGCAGAGCCTTAATACCCTGAGCTGTGCCGCCCATAATCTTAAACTCTTCGAAGTCGTCCTCGCCCCACACACCTTTGCGAACCAAGCCTTGTGCCCATTCGGTCATAGACTTGATTGTCAAATCAGCGTTCTGGCCGAGAGCTTTGTATTCTTCCTCAAAAGATAACTGCTCTTCCGCCTCAACTTCGCCTGCAAGTTCAACAAACTTTGCGCCGAGTTCTTCAAAGGCTGCTTGGCTAATGCCATTTTCTTTTGCCCAACTTGAGTAGGTAGAGAGAAGGGGGTCGCCCTCCTCAATGTTTGCGTCACTGAAAAACTTTGTATCGTAATTCTCTGGCGCTTTGTGTTTGCCCTGAGAAAACTTTTTCTGCAACTCAGAGTAGCTCTTGGCTAGGTTTTCAATATCCGGGCCGCTCTCGTCGTTCCAGAATTTTTCAGGGAACCATTCGTCTCGGGTGAACTCAATTTCTTCACCTTCCGCCGCTATCGTGGTGTCAGCCACGCTTGGTTGGTTATCCGGCTCAAGATGAGAAATTGCTTCTTGCTCCGGCTGTTGGTTATCCTCGCTCTCAACAGAGGCTTGGGCCATCAGGCCTTCGTCTTCGCTCATAGTTCTGATGCTCTCCTAATACGTCGCTCGATTTCTCGAACAAGTGAGTTTTGGCCTTCGCGGGCGTAACCGTGTGAGGCGTCCTCACCCGGATACCACGTCGGCTGTTCAATCGTCAGCGACCGCAAGTGCCCTAATAGCTCCTGCCCATCATCGCTGCCGAACACGCGCAGAAACAACCGGTCGATGTCGTCCTGATTGTCCTGCTGTGTTTGTCGGACTTGCGGCTCTACTGTGCGTAGGCCATCCCATCCTTCTGTGCTTTGTGTCATTGTTCATGATCTCCTGAAATTATTCCATCGGAGGTTCTTCCTCACCCGGTTGCTCTTGAGCCAACTCCGCCACCTGCTCCATCATCTGCTGGCGCTCTTGCGGGCTGGTTCTCAAATCAGCGGGAACGCCGAGCTTGTCGGCGATGTGGTCTGCGATGCCATCGGTCTTGATAGCCATCTGACCTTGCGGGCCAAGTGATGATGCAATCTGCACCCACTGCATGACCTTCTCGATGTCGCCCATATTCTGAGCTTGTGCGATAGGCGATACCGGCGTGACCTTTACCTCAAGGCCATTGACCCGGAGTGGCATCTCGATGATGCCGCGCTCATCCATAACGTAAAGAACGCGAGCAACAATCGGCACCATAGTCTCAGTGATGAGGCGGCCAAAGGCTGAACCCAAATTCTGAGCCAACTCTTTCATGCGCTCGGCCACCTCAGTGGCAGAGCGTGCCGACATGTTGTCCGGCGGCAGCGTATCATCGAGCATGATTTTCTTGATGTTCATCACCAAGTCATTGATGACCAGCTGGCTAACATTGAAGTCGCCGGAGCGTGGCAGCATACGCAAGCTCTCGCCTTGCGGCCCACCATTACGCGCGACCGGAATGATTGCACCCGGCGCGATGCGAACGGTCTGCGGGTTCAAGACCCCGTCATCAGCGGCTGTATATACGCCCGCAATGGACAGGGATGCGTTCTTGAGAAGCAACTCTTTCGTTTTGTTCAGCGTCTTGATGTCGGGGATGGCAGTGACCAGCGGGCCACGACCATATACTTCACCGGCCACTTTCATGTAGCGGGCAACAATCCAAGGGCTGGATTTCATGCGGCGCATCAGCAGCTCGGCTTTTGCTTCCGGCCAGATAACGTGGTAGCAGAAGTCGCCCTTGTCGGCGTCATACAATGTAGCTTCAAGCAGCTCGACCTCTTCGGTCGGCTTGTCTTCAATCATGCGCGCGAGGCGATCAGGAATTTCTGCGTCTGACCAGTGCTGCTTGATTGCTTCGGCCTTCATGCGCATCCGGCGATAGACATTGTCGACCTTGCCGTGTGCACCCTCTTCAATGGCGACCAGATATTGCGGCACGGCAGTGAAGCGGATTGGGGTTACATCATCGCCCGGCTGCACCAACATAACGGCAGTGCCGACGGCCAAGTCCATCAGGAACTCACCCATAGCCAAGTCAAAGTTTGTTTGGCGCAAAAGCGCGAACATTTTCTCGCTGTAAATATCCAAGGCGGCCTGCGCTTCGATGCGGCGCTCTTCGGGAATATCCGGCCCCGGCTCCAACCGGCACCACGAACCATAAGGTGGGAACAGGCCAGACTGGATACGGTTGGCAAAGCGTTGTGTCGCGTTAATCGCGGTGCTGTCAAATACGCGAGCCATTTTGTTCTGACCCGGTGCGCCACCGCCCTCGTAGTAACCGTCGTAAAGGTTACGCTGCGGCAAGGCATACTCGTAGCAGTCTTCGTAAATCTGACGCCAGTTGTCTTTGCGCTGTTGCGCGAGCGCGTGGCGCTTCATGATTTGCTCTACACTATGCATTTTTCTTCGCCTTGTTCCGTTTGCTAATTGCAGCAGCCTTGGCTTTTGCGTCGGCTTTGCTGGATGCGCCCCACTTGCGCAAGCTCAAAAGCAGGCGCGTGGGTTTGCCTTTGCTGTCGCGCTCCGGCCCGGACACGCCAGCCATACGCGCGAGGAAAGATGCGCGGCGCGGGTTATCGCCGGAACTAACCGGACGCTTTACACCGTAGTGCTTGCGACCGGCATCGTTCAAGCCGCCGCTAGGGTTCTGGTGCTTCTTACTTGCCACGAGCTGCCCGCATGTTGTCGATCAAATTAGGGTAAGGGCGACCGGCCTTTTTAGCCGCACGCATAGCGCTGCGCTTTTTCTTAGACGATAGCGCCTTCGGCTTGCCCAAGTCCTTCGGGCGCTTCTTGTCCCAAACTTCTTTTTTCTTGCCGTATGCCATTATGCCTTGTCCTTCTTTTTCGCCATTGAGTATTTCATGCCGCCATCAACGACGCGACCGCTATACTGCTTGGCATATTCCTTAGCCGCTTTCATGCCCGGCTTTGTGTAAGCGAAGTGACGGGTCTTGCCGTCTTTCAAAATTACTTTAGGCATTATCCAACACTCCTGTCGCTAGTGCCAAGTTGGTTCTTGCCGGTTCCGTCTGTGCCTCCGCCAAGGCGGGAGCTACTAACAAGCGACCGGCGACCGGCGCGGCGAGCACGACGGCGCGACGATATACGCTTTTCCATAGCGGTAGCGCGTCGAATTTCCCTCTCTTCGGCAGCTGTGTCTTTCTCAGCTGCCGCTGCCTTTTGCGCCTTCTCATATTCTCGCATTTCCTCGGCGGCAGCATCGGGCGTCTTGCCGGTAATTACGTCTTCGAGATTAGCACCAAAATCACCGATTGGCTCAAGAACCTCTTCGTCGATGTCTCGGCCAAGATTTTTTACGTCATCCTCAAGGTCTTTAAGGTTTTCGTCGGCCTGACTTACAACACGGTCAAGCTCGCGCTCGACGTCGTCAGGAAGAAGTTTCTTCTTGACCGTTCTTGTAATCTTTCTAACTACGCCGCCCATCTTACAAGTCCGGGTTCAGCGGGTCGAGGCCTGAGCGTGCTTCCGCGCCACGATCAGAAGAAAGCAGAATACGCTGTCCGCCGGTGCGACGGGCACGTTGTTTGGCGGCAAGCTGCTTGCGCTTGGAGATTTCATCTTGCTCGATGCGCGCTTCCTGCTTCTCTTGAATTTCAGCAATCTTGGGGTCGGGCGGCGGCATCTTAACTTTGAAAAGGTTACTCATCGTATATCCTCGAGAACATAATATAATCAGAACCGGCAGGCCCATATCGGCGCAGCAAGCCTTCTTCCTCGAATTTTAGCGCGATTGCCCACTTAACTGCAACCTCATCTTTCGTATCACAGGTGATTTGCATTCGGTGTAATTTCAGTTCGCGCGCTACTACGTCCAAGTATCGGCGACACATCCGCGTAAGCGTTATCGGAACGCTATTAAGGTGCTTGCTTCCCAGCAACCAGCTCTCGCACACACCGTCCCAGATGACGTGTGAACCAAAGCAGGCGACCATCTTACCGTTATGCACCGCCGTGTAGCTGAATGGCTCGCTCTCAAAATAACGCAGCGCGTTGTCGAAGTCACCCATCTGCTCGTAACAAAGCAAATCAAACGGACGCAAGTCCATCGAGCGCGGGTGATACCATTTGAACGGCACAATTTTCAAGTTGTCACTTTTGACAATCTCGCCCAGCAGTGTGTCATTTACCATACTTCAAAATCCGTGTTTGCCTGCATCTGCTGAAACTGTGGCCGACCATTCGGGTTGCGTGTCAGCATCCGATGCTCGCCACCACCCAACATCAAATACCCGTATGCGTCGCCAACGTGCGAGTGTTCGTTCTTGTTCGGCGCATCCCGGAAGCGTTCTTGACCGGCACCAACTGCGACGCGCTTAAAATGATAACCACCAGCCAAGGCCTTCCGCGTGCGCACGCAATCGCGTGCCACGAGGAGGCCGGGCTTGCCGTCGATCAGTCGGTTCATCGGCATCGCCCCAGCCTCTCGGCGAACCATAAAATCGTTGGATGCTGTTGGTTGTGCCCGTAGTCCCAACGTGCGCAAATGCTCAAAGGCCGTGACCTCAAAAATCTCATCTCTCTTCATGCCCGCCGGGTCACCCCAGATGAACACCTCTGCTTTACCAAACTTCTGCTGAATGTCCGCCATCAGGTGATGCGCGAAACGCTCAAGCCCCATACTAAACGCGACCAGCTCATGCACGATGTGCCAGCGCCCGTTGCGCATCTTTTGCCCAAACACAGCAGCTGGGGTCAAACCAAAGTCCAACCCAACATGCACAGGCATGTCCGGCTCAATCTCAACATCATACGACATGAGGCTATCGGAGAACTCATGCCAGACCGGCTTGCCGTCCTGCACAAAAACATACTGCGCACCGGCGTAGCATTGTATCCAGTCGAGCGACTTACCGGCCAGCTGCTGCTCGTAGTAACCGGGCGGCAGGTTGTTCGTGTTCTCCGCCTTCGGATTGTTAATCCAATACTTGTTCGCGGAGTAAATCGCATCCTTATGCTCTTTGGTGCCTTCGGTGACACCGCCGGGTTGCTTGTAGAACTTCCAAGGATACTTGCCCCGGATGGGATTTTTCTCCGCCAGCTCATGCCACCAGTGGTCACTATCCATCGGGTTGGTAGACATCCACACGCCGCGCCACGGACAACCGCCGTGCTTTTTCGTCGGGTAACGACCGACACGCGACGTCAGGCCATCGACCACCGCCTTGGGTAGCTCTCGCGCCTCGTCAATAAAACCGCCGGTCAATTCAAGCGACAGCAACTTGCGCACGTCGCGCGGCTGATCAAGCGCCAAAAATATAACTTCACAATCAAGACCCGGCACGCCATCGCGCTCCGGCAGCTGTATGTGATGCGTAATCGGTGGCGACCACCGCATCGACCCCCAAACATTCTCAGGAAAGATTTCCTGCCACGTCTTAATCGTCGTGGTGCGCAGCTCAGGATACGAGTTACGAATAACAGCGAAGCGCGTATAGCGCACATTATCGACCGGCGACGGTGGCTGCTTCGCGGCACGCAACATAACCTCGGCAAGCGAAGCAAACGTCTTGCCGGAACCGACCGGCCCCATCAAACCACGCACAAAGCTATCATCGTTCAGGAACTGCCACGTTGTCGGGCTTTCCGAAAAATCCAAGTTAAGCCCACTCAGGGCATCCGTGGCCGCTTGGCCGCGCTTCCGGCGCGGCGAGCGGTCGCGCGCCTTACTCGCTCTCGCCATTATCCGCCTCAAAATTAATACCGCCGGACTCGGTATAAAATTCAAAAAACGCAGAACCACAAGCGCCGCACTCAATCTGCTGCGCACCGTCATAAACACGACCCCGTGTCAGCTGGCCGCAAAAATCGCACTCCACAAAATCATCATAGAAGCGCACATAGTCCCGCTTGGGGAAATCAACCACATTGCTGTTCGGTAAATCCTTACTCATCACTATCCTCCTCCTTGACCTCATAAGTCGTTGTCTTAGGGCCGGTCACATTGATACCAATCATGCTTGGCTTGTCACCGTCCGAGTTAGGCTCAAGCAAACCTCTGTGCTTGGCCAGAAGTCGCAACGCAGACAGTTTGTCATGCATCTCAACCTCAATCTGATTGCCGTGCTGGTTCGGCGTAATCTTGACCTTCTTAATCGAACGCCGCGCCCGGTCGGACAATCTATCCGACGCCATCACGCCGACATTGCCCATCTCGTCCCAGCTCAATACATCCGTAATCTCACCAGCTGCGATAGCCTCCAGCTCCTGCACCACCGCCTCGCGCTTGTCAGCGTCAGGCGATGCCAATGCGGCACGCTGTTCTCTAATCGTCATATTCGTCTTGTCGGTCATCAACTATCTCCGCACCGCACGCCGCGTAGCCAGCTAAGTCGAGCCAGCTATCTTCGTGATCGGGTGATTGTATCAGCCGCGCCATCTTTACGCCAGCCATACATAACGCAACCTGTTCGGGCGTTACCTTCTTTTCCAACACCACCGACCATATGTCCGCAATGCGCTGATGGTTTTCCAACATGCTGCCGTAGCTCTTGCCGCGCTGTTTTAGCGTAGCACCTAGGTTTTGTATTAGCGTTCTTGCTTTCATGATTTAGCTCCTAAAATTTTGTGCGACACCCCCATACGTATAGGGAAGGGGGGCGGGGGGAAGGGGGTCGGTTTCTGCGGGATTGGTGCTGGCGCAGGCAGGGGTGTATAAAAGCATACGTCGGTTTGCATGTTATACACCTAGCGCCTCGGCAACGTCGCGCAGCGTAGGCACCCCCTGTCGCTTGGCAAGCCTTGCCCTGCTGACCTCAAGCGTGGCCTTGGTTATGGCATCAGTGCTGATGTCGGCTGGCATCTGACGCGCGTGGTTGATGACGTTGTCGAACAACACCACCTGACCGGTCGCCGCCTGCAATGCCCGCATGTAGGCATGAGCTATTTGCGAATGATTATCATTCTCAGACCTCTGGATTTGCGCTCCAGCCCGCGTGTCAGAGAGCGGTTGTGCATCCCCCAGACCCCCTTTACTTTCAGGTATGTCATCCTGATCACGCACGAGCTGCAATGGCTTGGCAATATGTATCTCTTCCAAGCTAGGCAGCGCCATATCTACTTCCCACAGCACCTGATAGCGGTTGTTCTTCCAGCCGGTCTTAGTCTTCTGATAATCCTTCGGCTGTAGCTGGCGCACATACTTGAGACGCTTGAGCTTCTTCACAGCGTTGTGGATGCTGCTGCGAGACTTGAGGTCTGTCAGCTCCATCATTGTCGCCATAGAAGGCCAACAGACGCCTGCACGATTGGTGAAGGCAGACAGTGCCATCAGCACGCGCAAGTCCGTCTCATTGAGCTGTCTGTCCTTTGCAGCACGCATTGGGCACACACTGTATGGCCGCTTGAATTCAGATAAACTTGACATTGTCTCGCTCCTTGTTCTTGTCGTAGCAACTGTGGCACCAATGCTCGAACGCCACGGGTTCTGTTTTGACTACAGCGGTGACGAAGTCATGCCGCTTGTCATCGCATATGGCGCACACCGTTCCGGCGCTTGACCACTGCATCTGAGCTTTAGAACGGGAGTTCGTCATTGAACACCTCGTCTTGCTTCTCGGTTACATTCACAACCTCGGCACCCGGAAAGACGTGCTTTGCCATAGTCACGGCCTTGTGGCCTTCCCAGTTGGCGAGGATGTTTGCCACCTCTTCAATGCAATACACAACCATATCCCGGTTCTCACGCGATACCTTGTGCTGCTCGTCAAACGTGCGGGTGATAGCCAGCACCTTACCGTCCGGCATAGCTGCTTCCCAGAACTCACCGGTCAGCTCCTTATGCCCGGCAGAGAGCGCCGCCTTTTCCAACGCCGCATAAGCACGCGCCATAATCTCGGCCTCGGTCTTAACCTCACTGCCCACGTCCTGCGTGATTGCTCTGTTCAACCGGTCGAGCTGTTCTTCGAACCTGCCACGCAAGTTATCATCTACAAGCTCGGGCAATCGGTCGATGCCCCATCGCGCCTCATAGTCCGACACAACCTTATCAAGCTCGACCAGTGCCGACCGCACCTTGCGGCTATTCACGCTATCACCATCTCGCTGTAGCATCTTATCGACGCCTCGTTTTGGCTTTGGTGTTCTTTTAGCCATTTTGTCCATTCCTATCTTAAAACCGTGTGATGTGAAGTATGTGATGTGATTAGTGAACCCCCTATAGGGGGTTTCACATCACACACACACAATGTGATTATCACATAATGTGTGAAATAAAGTTTTCACACATCAGTTAAGTCCTTGTTTATAAACACAATACCCTCATCAATGTAAATCACACGTTTGCTCTGTAACGCCGCTCTGGCATCCCTACGCTTACCCGCTGTCATGTCCGGAGTTTTCACACGGTGTTCTACTTTCCATCTCTCTATGTCACACTTTCCGCTCTTCTCTTTAGCCAGCACATTCTGCAATGCTTGCAGTGCAATATGCTGATCATTGGTAAGGCGTGCCCTGCGAATGTCCTTTTTGTTCTCCGGTTGGCTCAATTGTATCACGACTGAGCTGTCGCCGAGCATCGCCACCGGCACCATATCAAAGGTCATGTCGTCGAATGGTTCGGCATCCTTTTGCTTCTCACAATGCACCGTGAAGCTGTCCTCGTCTTTCTTGACACGCAACGCCGCATCGACCGCACCGAGGAGTGCTGTGCTGCCACGCATGCCCCTGCTGGCATCCTTACCGGCGTGATGCACACCGACCACAGCACCGTTAATGTGCCGCTGCACTGCATTACATGCCGACACAAACATACCCATATCTGAGCTGCTGTTCTCGTCGCCTAGGAGGCTCCTAGCAACCGTGTCGACGACACACAGGGTAAACTGCTGCCCGAGGCTATCAATCGTGCGTAGGAGCTTCTCTACGTCCTCTTGCTCGGTCATATGCACCGCCATAGGCAGCACATACATAGGTGCGTCGGCTTCGATACCGACGTGCTGTTGCCACGCCTTGACACGCTTGCCGAGACCGCCAACGCCTTCACCGGCAATATACAGAACCGCGCCTTGCTTGACTGGGTTGCCGTGCCACGACCGGCCATAAGCAACCGACATAGCAATATCTATGCTCAGGAAACTTTTGCCTGCGCCCGGTTCGCCATAAATGACCCCAAACCCGTGCTCTGTGAGCAGGCCATCCACCAACCATTTGACCGGCGGCATGTTGCGTAGATAGGACAAGTTATAGGTCGGATACACATCCGGGCCGTCTTCGACCTCGATGACCTCACCATCTGGCGTAACAACTTCTGTAGTGCAATCTGCATTACTTACAAGCTCACGCAGCTCATCAGGTGTATGACCGGCCTGTAGCCAATCGTAAACGTCCTGCTTTTCTGACAGCCCCGGCAGGTCAACGACCTTAACCTCTTTGGCTACGTCAATGAGATGGCTTGTCACCACCTGCGCGTGCTTCTGACCCGCTTGGTCGGCATCTGGCAAAATGACCACGCGCCGCCCTTCGAAGAACTTGTTGAGTTCTGCCTTCCACTTGCCTGCGCCGCCGTGTGACGTAGTAGCGACCGCTCCAAGTTCGATAAGTTTGTCTGCACATTTCTCGCCCTCGACAATAAAAATGGTTTTGTCAGGCCGGGACAAGACGCCGTGCAAATTATATGGCAACGCCTCGACGTCCTGCATGTTGTAAATCCAACCGCCATTGCCGTCAGGCCGACGCTGCCGGAATGTCTTTGGCTCGAACCGCAACACCTGATAGCGCAGCTCGCCCTGCTGATCGACGTAGTTGTATACCTTGCTGAGAAACTGTGCCGGTTGGATAGACTTCTGCGTCTGCTTTGGTATGCCGAACTTACGTTCCAACACATCCGGGATACCGGCGAGCTGCGCGCCCTCGTGCTGACGCACAAGGTCGACTACGCCGCCGCCTTCGTTGTTCTCAAAATCAAACCAAGTGCCTTTGCGGAGGTCTACCTCTTTGGAGCCGCGATTGCCCCAACGCAAAGTGTGGCCGCGCCGTTCTTTTGGCTCGCCCCAATAATGTTTAGCGACTGTCTCTATGTGAGCGCCGATGTTGTTTGTCATTTTATTCTCCCGATAAAAAGGTGTCGGGGTGCGCCAGCTGTAGGAGGGTATAAGACGCACCCCGACGGACGCTGGCTAGAATAGTGGGTTATCGTCACTCGCCACTTCTGCTACCGGCTCGGGAGTAGCTGCCGGTGCAGTGCCTGCGTCAAACATATCAGGCCGGTCAGTCCAGCCCTCAATTTTCCAATTAGGTGCTTTGAAGCGAAGCTCGCCCTCTTTGCCCTGCATCTTGATGGTTTCTACACCCTCAAAATTTACGATAGGGAACTTGCCGGGGTTCGCTGCTTTCTCCGCAAGGTAGCTGCTGTGCAGCTCATCCATTGCGCGCAACACTGTCTTGGCGCTGTGGCTAAACTCACGCAGCCCCAAATCCTTCGAACCAACACGCAGGCGGAACGCTTGCTTGTGTTCGTCGCTTGGTTTGGCTGGCATAGGCTCGCCAATCTTAGCCATCACGAAGTCAGGCCGACCACCGATGAAGGCCATCCAGCCCACCTCGATGTTCTCCAAGTCCATACCCAAGTTAATGGGCAGAGCAATCTCTTGCTCGTCCTTGACCCACTGCCCGTCATCGGACTGTGTGCGATTGACCGCGATGAAGTCGCCGCCCTTCGCATCGTATTTTACGATTGGCAGAATGTCCCCTGCCGATTTAGTTTCAGTATCAAATCCTAACGCCATAACAATATCCTTTCATAAACGCTATTCATGCAACCTAGAGTTCGTTGAACTCACTCACGGGGATGTAAAAACAAATGTCCCGATCCTTCGGGTCACCCCGGTCGAACCGTCCACCGATCCCCATATTCCACTTCTCCAATCCTGCAAACGGGATGAAGCCAGTGAAATCCGTCCAGCGCACAACCAGAAAAGCCTGCCGTCCAAACGACTGCAAAAGATAGTTTGCAGACGCGACCTTGTGCGCGTTAATCATCATCGTGTCGTATTTGTCCCGCTTGAATGTGCGGCACTTAATTTCAAAGAAGCTCGACACGTCGCCGTCACGCAAGCCCGCATAGTCGAGCCGGTAGACCGGGTTCAGCTTCTCCATAACCAAGCCGTGCTTCTCGCCAATGAACGCAGCAACCGCTTGCTCATTGGTTAAGTCGTTTTGGTTTTCATACTTGGGCACGTTCATACCTCATAATTGTCTTGCCAATTATTTCTGGGATTTGCGGGACGACCGCGTTACCCAGTGCTTTAATTCTGTGTGACCGATTGGAAACCCCATTAACCACTCGACCCACGTCGGGTTCAGTTGGCCATCCGTTTCCGAAGTCCGTGCCGCTTCCCTCAGATTGCTGCGATATGTCTCCGAACCCATATACCTGTTCAGCACCGCTCCCTTGTGGTCGCTGGCTGCCGGGGTCGGCCACATCTTGTGCGGCGGCGGATAAGCCACCTGCTCTCTTAGTGTTGAGTGGCTTGTCCTGCCCTTCCGATTTCTCTGGTATTGCTTCTTCAACGCCTCCTCGCTGCGCGCTGGGAGCGCGTCCATCGTGTTGGGAGTTAGCCACAATCCAGACCCGGTCTCGTTTGTGCGGGGCATCGACACTGCACGCTGGAATAACAAACGGCCAGACGGTGTATCCTTCAGCCTCCAATGTAGACAATACTTCGTCGAGACCGAGTTTAATGTGTCCACTAACATTCTCGCAAATGACCCATCGTGGCCGCAACTCTCGTATAAGTCGATGCACTTCTGGCCAGAGATGTCTTTCGTCTTCTTCGCCTCTTTGACGACCTGCGACACTGAAAGGTTGGCACGGGTATCCGCCGACAATGACGTCGGGAAAAATTCCATCTGCTCGGAGTTGCTCTCCGGTGAGTTGTTTGACATCACGATAGATTGGTGTGTCTGGCCAATGCCTTCTAAGGACTGCCCTTGGGTAGTCTTCGATTTCGCAGAACGCGACTGTTTCAAATCCGGCTTCTTCAAGTCCAAGGCTAAATCCTCCTATGCCGCTGAATAAATCAAGCACTTGCATCTAAGTTCTCCCGGATGACAGCGACGCCGTAGTCCCAGTCAGCTGCGAATGGATACAGCTCGGAGCCGGTGCCGACCCACTGAATGCCGATAGCACCAAGCGGCAAAACAATGCGAGGCTTGTGCCGGTCGTATTTATAAATGAGACACGGCAGCAAACTTTCCTCGGCCTCAGCCGCAGTCAATACCTGCTGCCACCAATCCTCTTGGTGCCACGTCCCAGCACCGTTGACAGCGTAGGATTTGCACTCGATTACAAATGGAGGCAAGACCAAGTCGCCTTCGTCTTTGACTTGGTATTGAGACAAGTTCCGGCGCAGCGGAACGTCAAGGCCGAGGTCTTCGCTCAGGGTGTTTGCCACCCAGCGTTCAAACGCGGCACCTTTGTTACGACTTTTACGACCGGACATACTTACACCTGTAAACCTTAAAGCCTGCCTCTTCGGTCACCAGACCGGCATCGAAGCACTCTTGTTGCGTTTTGAAGGGCGAGTATTTTTTCCACCGCTCTTCGTGATCGCCCCATATCAGGACGAAGAAACTAAACAATACGACGAGCCGCATCGACCAACTTGTCCAATTGTGCGCTCTGCTTTTCCAAGCGACGCTCTAATTCTACAGATAAAATTTCATCAGCAAGCGCCGCCATCGAGCGGTGCGAGCTGGCCTTTAGTTCCAGCTTGAGCGCTTCGACCGTAGTCGTGCGCAGCCGGAGCATCGTTGGTTTGAGTTCAGACATGCTTTCTCCTCGCTATCATTTTTATATCGTAGGGGTATTGCAAACTGATTAAAATGAGATTATATATAGAACATCGATAGAAACTGTAGGAGGTAAATCGATGACCAAGAAAATCGACGACCAGCTGGTCGACATCATTAAAACCATTCACGCTGACGCTGGCGAGACACTGACCGAAGAAGAAGTTGCCATCTGGCACGACGCAATCTTGGGTGCAACCGACGAGGTCGTTGACGGATTTGTCAGAGAGATACGTTACCGCGAAGGCCTCATCGAAGATGCCCGCGAAGAAGCTGGCACTTATTATGACAGCGAGATTGGCGAGACACGCATCAACGGTTACGGCAATGAAGAATATTGCGACGCCTTGCAGTCAGAGATTGCAAGCCTCGAAGCAAAAGTCAAAACAGTCCGGGGTGAATAATGACTAAGTATATCGCTTACTATCGTGTATCAACCAAAGCCCAAGGCCAGTCCGGTCTTGGGCTGGAGGCACAGCAATCACTGGTCGCGCCATACGGCGACGACATCATCCACTCATTCACGGAAGTAGAAAGCGGCAAGAATGATGGCCGCCCTCAGCTCGCTGCTGCACTCGACATGTGCCGCGAGCTGGACGCTTCCATTCTGATCGCCAAGGTCGACCGGCTCTCGCGCGACGCTGCCTTCCTGCTGACACTGCGCAAGGCCGGTGTTGACATTGTGGCCGCCGACATGCCCAACGCTGGCACGCTTGAGTTTGGCATCCGCGCTGTCGTTGCGCAGCATGAGCGCGAAGAAATCTCACGCCGCACATCCGCTGCACTGGCCGCCGCCAAAGCTCGCGGTGTTAAGCTCGGCTCACCCAACCCACGCGCCGGTGGCTTGGCAGCCGGTGCGGCACGTCGTAAAAAGACACAGGCCATTGCCACGAAGGCGATGCCGGTAATCACGGCGCTGCGCGATGCTGGTGCATCGCTGCGCGCCATCGCAGCACAGCTCAATGAGATGGGCATCCCAACCGCTACCGGCAAGAGCTGGTATGCAAAGACAGTCAGCAACATGATGGAGACTTGCAATGCATGATTGGAAAGAAACTATCGTAGACCTCATCGCTTTGGTCTGCATCTTCGGCGTGGGGTATCTTGCCCTATGCTTCGCACCCGGCCTCGACGCCGCAATTATAGAAATGAAAGGTCAATAAAATGGTTGGCAAACTTACCCCTGATAATATGATTTCGGCTTCGGTCGTTCCGGCACTGTTAAATGCAAGCCCCTACCAGACGCCCAACGATGTGCTGCACAAAGCCATCGCCGTTGAGGAAGGCACCTACGTCGATACATTCAAACAGAACGAGGCGATGAGCTGGGGCGACGCCCTCGAGCCGGTCATCCTAGCACGCGCTGCTGATCGCCTCGGTGTAACCGACACTAAGTTCGATTACGACAAAGCCTTCTTTCATGCCGACCTGCCGCTGGCTTGTTCGCTTGATGGCTCCGGCGTAGGCAGCGGTATTGTTAAGACTGACACCGACAAAGGCATCTACTGCATCAACGCTGAGGAAATCGACATCACCGGTCGTGGCGTGCTTGAGGCAAAGAACACCGGCAACCGGCCTGAGATTGTCCCGGCGCCGTATCGTGGCCCGCTGCAATTGCAGGCACAGATGATGTGCACCGACGCCAAGTGGGGTGCGGTCTGCGTCCTGTATGGTGGCAACGAGCTGCGCATCTTTGTCTATCAGGCACAGGCCGAGACACAGCAGATGATTGCTGATGCCATCCTCGACTTTGAGCAACGCAAGAAAGACTTTGACTGGTATCCAATTCTGTCCAGCGGCGACGGCAACACTGCCTATCCCCGCGTCGATAGTGGCGCGCCAGAGCTGGAGCTGGACGACACCGAGGCGCTCTCCTACCTCGAAGATTTGGTCGAAGCAAAAAAGCAGAAAAAAATTGCCGAACACAAAATCAGTGAGGCCGAGGCCGGTCTCAAAGAGTTTCTCGGCAGTCACGAGAAGGCGACCGGTCTGGTGGGTAACACTCTTTACCGTGTGGCTTGGCCGATGCGCACCAAGAAAGCGTCGCCAGAAAAGGTAACACCGGCACAGCCCGAGACGCGCGTGCGTCAAAGCACACTCACCATCCGGGAGCTGTCGACATGAGTGGATTGACAGCTAAGCAAGCTGAGATGCTGCGCGTTATAAAGCAGTTCAGTGAGGAGAATGGTTACACGCCATCCATCCGAGAGCTGGCGGAGTTGACCGGCAGGACAACGACGCCGACGCACACGATGATTGAGAACCTCATCAAGCGTGGCAGGCTTACCCGCATACCGGGCAGCGCAAGATCGCTTGAGGTAGTGTAAGAGAAGGGCGGCTCACTGGCCGCCCTTTTTATTTGCCTTGCCCGCGATACCGCTTCCAGCTCGCACGCTTTGATTTGTTGGCTGGCTTGCTGCGCACCGAGCTACCAATGCTGGTGCGCTTCTTTACCGGCTCAACCCTGACCTGTTCTTTTTGTTTAGCCATCACCTCTTCCCATACATCTTGCGCCACAACCAGCTGTCGAGCCGACCCAATGCGCGTGCCACTGCGTGCATAAAATCACTGCGCCACACGTTACGCTTTACCCAATCCTTTAGCATATCTTTCTCCATCATAGCTGAGACACTGCTTTCGGTTTTCGCCGTCGGCCCGGTAGCTGCAATGCACCCACCCAGACGAAGGGTCTGTCTCATCATAAAATTCTAAGATGAGCTGGTCAAACTCTAGGTTGTCGCGTATCCACTCGGCGACCGCCAAGTTATCACATCCGATAACCTCGAAGTCTGCCGCCTCGCCCTTGGCGTGCTGGCTCTTGGCCGAGCTACCAATGGCCTTGCACAGCTGCACGCTACGAAAGCCACTGGACACTGTCACAGGGCGCTTGAAGTTATCTCGGACACGTTCCAGCACGTTGTCACACAAGGCCTTCATTGACGCGATATGCGCCTCTGAGGGGGTGTTGTCTATGCCGCGCCGCAAAGCTGTCTGCGACCGGGTCATCTCCTGCAAAGTAAAGTTGGCACTCATGTGCCCCATCGGTAGCGGTGCCACCGGCTTCGCAGGAGCTGCTACTTTTTTCCGCCACGACCTTTGAACATGTCGCTGGCTTTGATGCCAAACGATGCTGTCACGCAGATGTAAAGCAGGTTCTGGTAAAACGACGGCAGGCTTTCAAGAACCTGAAAGCCCTCGCGCACATAGTCGGTCAGCCCCGGAATGAATACACAGATGGCCGGGATGGTCAGCACGACGGTGAGGTATTCGTCTTTCCAGCTGCCCTTCGTGGCGTCTGCCATATTGGCTTCCCAGTCTACCTTACCGGCGGCGACCTTCTTATGCACCTCGGCTTCGGCCTTGGCCTTCTCGACCTTCACCGCTGCTTTCGCTTTGGTCTCTTGCACTTTGCCGTCGACCCAATTACCGGCGATGTCTGCCACCGGCCCAAGTAACATTCTCAGCATTTTCTCTTCCTTACTTTTGCTATGGCCTCGCGTATTTGCGTGGCCTCACATTCATCAAAATCTGTTGTTCGTAATGTAGTGCGCTTCGCCTCAACAGTCGATACGCACCGGATGACACAGCGCCGGAGCGGCAGTGCAACGTAGCACACGAGATCAGTGTCTTCGGTATTGATGATGCGCTTGGACTTGCTGCCCTTGCTGGTCATGAACTTGTAGCGCAGCCCGCCCGCACCCTGTGGGACGCTGGCGGTCTTCACCTCCACGCGATAGCTCTCGCCGCCGTCATGACCAAATATCAGTAAATCAAAGCCTTCGTGATTTACCCGGCAAGTCTTGTAAAGATTTTCTTCGAACACTGCCTCGGCGATTAACTCGCCGCACCGACCTAGTTGCACTGCATTGGGGACGGTCACATAGGCCATCAGTCCTTACGTCTCCTCGACACTGCACTGCCAGTCAGCAATGCACCAAACGAAAGGTGGAATAAACCACCTCCCTTCAATGTGAATGGTTCGTGCTGGTGCGTCAATGGCTTGACCATCTGTCTGGCAATACTGTCACCCATCTCGTGTTCGTGTATCTGGTGCAGCCGCTCGTCGATGATGGCGTTGCTGGGTCGGTTCAAGCCAATCCATATTGGCACGACTACAAAATCAAATAGGCAAATGATTGCATAGACGGAGGCAAGCATACTCTTCCAGCCATCATTCTCCCGCAGCCAATTAGCTGCGCGTGTCATCGTTTTCAATCTTATCTAACTTATCAAGGCGGCGGCGAATGAGGTCATTATAAAAGTTGAACAGCGTGGTGATTTTGCCAGCGTGTTCTTCAAGGCGCGTGTCTTGTTTATCGTTGTGCGCTTTCAGGTCGGCAATGCTTTTGCTGACCCACCAAGCCATCACAGCCAGTGCGGTAATGACAGGCCACCAGCGAAGTAAGCTATCACCGAGGTTCATTACTTGCCCTCAAATACCAACGAGAGTAAGAGTGCGATAATAAACCCAGCGCTGCCCATCATCACAACTTCCAAACGCTTTACGCGGTTGATAGTTTCAAGCCACCGTTCTGCACACACAGCCTCATGCGTGTCAATCTGGTGCTTTACATCAGTGACAGTAGGCCGGGACATTTTATTTATCCTTACGCAGATTGATCGCCAGCTTCTGAACAAAGTCATCCAGCTTGGCAAGAAACTCATTGTCCCGCATAGAGGGTGTGACGTTAGCAATCACCGAGGCGGCTGCTACGATAGCTGTGATGTAGGTGATAATAGTTTCCATTAGTCAGCATCCTGTATGGTTAAAGTTCCAGCGTTTACTTGGCGCATAATTTCGTCGTAGTCAGTATTGCCAGCAGCGAGTGGCACAAACACTTCAACGCCTTCAATAGTGGCTTTGATGCAAACGTTTTGATTAAGCGCAGCGTCATAAACGTGTTGAGCAGATGTAATATTTATTCCGTCCATAATTAAAGCTCCGAGTTAAATTCAAATTTTGCATTACCGCTGCCAGAGTCTCTAATGTGTGTTACCGTGCCCCCCGTTGAAGCAGTGCCCAAACTAAAACTTACTCTCATAAAGTTTGACCCAACAAGAGCAGCTCCAGTAAAGGTTAAAGTGCCACCAGCATTCTCACCTTGAATGCCTCCTGACGAGGTTACAGTCGGAGATGTTCTCATCCCCCTATAATCATATGCAACATGACCAGTGTTAGAAGACTCTACAGACATTGCGGGAAGAATATAATTATATGCTGCGGATGCTTTTGAGGTTCGGAAATACCTCTGACACAAAGCCAACTCTTCACCAAAGCTGCGATGCTCAAACTCAGTGGCGACTGAGCCAGCCTCAAGCTGAAGGCCAGTGATCTGCCAGTAGTCGTTTATTGCGCCGCCTACACCTAGATTGCTTACATTTCGGTCAGCGTTTACACGAGTGCCAAATGTTGTTCTGTGCGAGCCGCCTGTGAATGTGCTTCCGCTATTTCCCCAAAACAAAACCTCAAGGCCGCCAGACAAAGATTGAGCCGTGTCGCCCGAAACTGTAATGGTTTTGTATTCCCAAGTGTCAGCAGCGTTGATTGTGTATTGAGGGTGTGTTGTTCTTGTTGTTCCTGCGTTTAATAAATTTACTGAAGCGTTTCCAGTTTTATTAGACTTAACCCAAAAAGAAAGCGTCAAGTCTTTAGCTCCGCTTGTGCCAAATTCCAAATGACCTAAATTCTGTGCTTCGAGTTTGGTGTGCGCCAGAAGAAGGTAGTCATTAGCCGAAGGAGATGCGTCTGCGACAGTGCAGAGAACCTTAAAAGAATTAGAAAAACCAGCAGGGGCGTCAGTCTCTTGAGACACAGTCCAAGTTCCTAAAGAACCGGGTTCAAACCTAATGCGGTCAACAGTGCGATAAGCAGTAGTTCCAGAGCCACTGGTTATTCCTGTAACCTCATCGCTGCGCTGCGCCACATTCATCGCACCATTGATAATCAAATTCTTCCGACCAGTAGGCTGGGTAGGCTTTTGTGCTAGTTGTCTTGCTTTACTCATTAGTCACTTGCCTCCAGTGCGGCTACTTTAGTTTCGAGCGTTTCAATCTTAGCGATTGCTTCTTGCAATGCAGCGGTCAGCAACGGCACAAGTTTAGACTGGTCAATGCCTTGATAAATTGGAATGGTGTTGCCATCGTCGTCAAGCTTGTTATCACCAGCTGATACATTAGCAGGTGCATCACCAGCATCAATCTCGTCTTGTGTCCAAGTTTCAACTTCGTTGTGTGTGCCACCAATTGCTTCTGGCACAACGGTTGCAACTTCGTGTGCCATAAAGCCATCAACAGTAGTGCTTTGGTCAGCGATAAAGTTAAAGCGTTTAGGCTGTAGTGATTTGACCCGTGTAATACCATCAGAAATAGCAACTGCGTTTTCTTTCAAACGATAGTCTGATGTGGTTAGATAAGAAACACTACTCGTTGAATTTTGCCTAATCGACCCAATT
>CAKZOI010000015.1 GCA_937136395.1 uncultured Opitutia bacterium
AGGGCAAACAACCCTTCAACAAGCACTATTTTACCAGCTGCTTTGAGCTTCTTTTTCTTCTTGGAGCGAGTATGACTAGAGAAATCGTAGACAGGAACATCAATGGCTTTTCCTTCACTTAACAAATGCAGATGCCTGGTTAACAAAGCTTTATCCAAAGCATCAGGCACATCAAAATTTTGTCTCTTCCGCTGGTCCACACTCATGTGTGAAAGGTCTTTGTAGTAAGAATCCATGGATAGGATTTCGCATTTATGTTCAGAAAGACGTGACCGAACTTGATTACATATCCAGCCTTTTCCAGAACATGAGCCCCCTGCGATTCCTACAAGTATTGTTTTTTTCATCGTTCATAAGGGCACCCCCGAAAACCCTTAGTTTTGCGCCATGTGCGGATTTTGAGAATTTTCTGCGCTTTTCGAGCTGACAAATTTCCTATCTCGCGTTCGGTGACTCTGATTAGAGAAGCCGTGCTTCGGTTGGATTTGTGGGTTTTACTCTTAATTGACGGTTGCTCAACGTCGTTCGGGTGGGGTTTTGACCTTAGCTTTTCAGAAAGGCATAGCGGTCCATATTGTAGACCATGTTACTGAGGCTGTTGTGCTGACTCGCTCGTTTTAGGCCGATACTACGAACGACATCCATCCCGAGCTGCTTCATCCGTCCGAAGACGTGTTCCACTCTCACTCGGATCCGACTCACTCCCTTATTAAACCTTTGATCAGCCTCACTCAGAGGCGTGTTGCGGTAGGCTTTGCGCATCAGGAATTCCTCGGCGTCACACTCGATCAGATAGTCCTCATGTTCCTCGGAATGATAAGCACTATCGGCCAGAACCGCGTTGTCACTTTCGTCAACGAGATCTCGAAAGACCTGGCTATCGTGGACTTGGGCGGGGGTCGTCTTGTGCTTGTCTATGAGTTTACTTTTGGCATCCACCTTGGCGTGGTTTTTATAACCGTAGTGGCTCTCGGCGTTCTTTTTGGTCCAACGTGCATCGCAGTCTTTTTGACGGCCTTGGGGTGTCGCGGGATCAAATTCCTCGGGCCGCTCGCCGTCTTTGATTTTTTGGTTTTGTTCACGCGTGTTGCGCTGCCGGGGCGCATCGACAAAGCTCGCGTCCACGATGCTGCCCTCTTTGGCAATAAGTCCTTCGCCGGTGAGGGTGGCGTGGAAGGCTTCGAAGAGTCTGAGACCACCTTGCCGACCGTCTTTTTCGATCAGTTCTTTGAAGTCCCAGATCGTATTGGCATCAGGAATTTCATCTCCCAGACGGAGGTCTAAAAAACTCATGAAGCTTAAGCGGTCGCCGATTTGTTGCTCGGTCGCTTCATCACTCAAGCCGTGGAATTTTTGGAGCACGAGAACCTTGAACATGAAGACGGGATCGAAAGGAGGGCGACCTCCTTTGCTCCAATCTTTGGTATCGTATCCGGTGACTTTTTCGAGGACCGGCCGAAAGCCTTCCCAGTCGATGAGGTCGCGAAGCTTGAGAATGCCGACGATGCGGCGAGTGACAGTTTTCTGATGGTTCAGCGCCGAAAAAAGATCCCCACCACCATCGACCTTGCGATACGTCTTCATGTCGAAACTTTCGCGCAACTCACTCGATTAAGGAATCTAAAAGAACCGGCAAGTTACCGGAGGTGCCCTTAAGCCAGAATACGATCTGGACTTGATGAAGCCAGGGCAGAATCTTCACGATTTAACGGCAGCGATTATTAGCGGTTTGAAAAGCGTGCTGGAGGATTGCCGTCCGGACTTTGTCCACGTTCACGGAGATACAACGACTACTATGGCGGCGAGTATCGCCGCATTCTACTCTGGTGCAAAAGTGTGTCATATTGAAGCTGGTCTCAGAACCCACAATAAACAGGCGCCTTTTCCGGAGGAAATCAACCGCACCATCACTGGGCACGTTGCGGATTACCATTTTGCTCCGACAGAGGCAGCGCGTAAAAATCTCCTTCGGGAAGGAGTTGCAACGTCATTGATTACGGTTACCGGCAATACGGTGATCGACGCACTCAATGAGAGTGTAACGCGAGTGGCGGATTCCGACGGTGCAGAAATCCTTGCTCTCAGGGAGGTGCTTACTCCAGATAAGAAGCTCATTTTAGTGACTGGTCACCGCCGGGAAAACCACGGAGATGGATTTGTGCAAATCTGCGAAGCACTGAAGGAAATTGCCAGGGCACGGCCGGATGTACAGATCATTTATCCGGTGCACCTAAATCCCAAGGTTCAGGATCCGGTGAATCAGATCCTAGCAGGGCAGTCTAATGTGCAGCTAATTGCTCCGCTTGCTTATCCAGCCTTTGTCTGGTTGATGAATCAGTCTCATTTGGTGATCACCGACAGCGG
>CAKZOI010000016.1 GCA_937136395.1 uncultured Opitutia bacterium
CCGCATCCCTACCCTGAACCTTTGTTCGTCTGATCTTCATATACTATTCCTACGACTTAATCTCCTACTTACTTCCCTCTACTCCCCAACTATCTTCCCCTTCACATCAGCAGTCAACCTATTTCTTATAGCCTGGTTAATTATAATAGCTGGTTAATTATAATAGCTGCAGTCAACCTATTTCTTATAGCCTGGTTAATTATAATAGCTCTCAATATGCTATCTGAGGCCAATGCCTACCTACAGTTTCGACTTCCACATTCTGCAAATCAAAGTCCAAGATTAATTTGTCTACGCAGTTATCAGCAATAAAGACAGCAATCCCTTCCGGGAACCGAGAAGCATCAAAACCATAGTTTATATCTTCTATACTTAGGGCCTTAATGAACCCGCATCGATTTGTTGATTGGAGCCAAATGACAACTGGTGAAGAGTTAGATTCCCTCAGCTTTGATATGTAGTTACTAAAACGCTCTGATGTAAGTTCATCCAGTCCGACTTCAAAAACTCTTCTATGCTCTTTGGATAAGCTTGAAGATCGCTCACGAAAAGATGCAACTTCGTTTAATGTCGATAGCTTACAGGCTTCAACTGCTGCCTCGAGAAGCTCTGACAACTGACCTAGATAAGTATCGAGTTCGCCATGCTTTTGAAGTTTACCAGAAAGATCGCTACTCTTCATATTCAACTTTCGTCTTTTCGTTGGTCAACTTAGGGCGGTCGTAATTATTCATCCTAGTCTCACCAGTGAGAGGGTCGGTCTTCACATCACCAGCTTCCCAGTGGGGCTGATCCGTATGACTACTATCCATAGTTTGCTGTTGGACGGACTTCTTCTTGACCCCACCACCATCTGCAGGGACCTCGTAAGTATATTCTCTTCCAGAAGCGTTCGCTGACTGAGACGAGGGCTGTTGACTTGTTGGTATTCCCTCCTCTCTCATTGCCTCACGACGTGCAGCACGAGAACTAGTTTGAGCCGAATCTGACGCCGTATCGGTAGCATTCGCAACCCTGTTCGCCTTGTTGACATCAGTCGCCACATCAACCGCCTCATCCGCATGTTTAGCTACTTGACGCGTGGCTCCAGTCAATGCGTCAACACTAGCCTCAATCCCATTTTGAGCTGCTTTACGACCTTGGCTACCTTTACCTCCAGTAGCCACATCGAGTGTTAGCTCTGCCGCTTTACCGACAGCAGCAGTCACTTGCAAGGCACCTTCTACGTAATTCCCGTCAGCAATCGACTGGAAACCGTCAGCCATGTATTCGCTGCCCTGATTAAACGTATCTGCGGCAGGATCAACAACGGCAGCTTTAGTAAAAATACCATACTGTTCAGCCCCCCACCAGCCGCTATCTGGATCCCAGAAGAGCCCCAACGGATCAAATTTTGTCCACGGATTTTGGACTACATAGGTGTAGACATTTGGGCCATCGACGAAGCCGAGGGGGTCGCGGGTGATGAAGGTGCCGGTTTCGAGGTCGCGGTAGCGGAAGCCTTCGTTGAGGAGACCGGTGGGGTCTTCGTCTTTGGTGTTGGCTTGTTGGCGGTCAGCGGTGCTGCCCCACTCTTCGGAACTGTCGGTCGTTCCGTGTTGGCCAAAAGCTTCGTAGGCGGCTTGGTAAGTCAAAGAACCGAGGGCGTCGATCGCTGCGACGACGTCGCCTCTTGAGTTATAGTGCTTAACGGATGCGTCTCCTGAGCGCAAGGTATAAAGTATTCCGCCAATGCCGCCGCCGTAGTCGGAGCCTCGGACATACTGGACGTCGAGGGTGTCGATTGTGGGGTCGATGTTGTGGTTGCCGTCTACATCGTTCCATTCTTGCACGCTGACGCCGCCGGAGAAGACGAGATAGGTTTTCGCGCCGCTGACGGAGTTTGCATCGGTCGCTCCGGTCTCGTCGCGGAGGGTGCGGCGGGTGCGATAGTCGTAAGCGTAGTGATAGGTATCAACGTCGCTGCCTGCGGTTTTTTGATGCTGCACGAGGCGGTTCTCATAATCGTATACATACTGGGTGGTATGATCGTTTATGGTATCGCCATCGAGATCGGTTGCGCTGGTTAGACGGTTGCCATTTGCATCGTAGGTGTAGCTGACTTTTTTGCCCGTGACGTTGTCAGTGAAGCTGTCGATTTGGTTGAGGCTGTTGGTGTATAGAAAACTGCTGTCTTCTACGGTGACTACCGTTGTGCCATCGTCTTGTGTGACTTTCTTGCGGGTGCGATTGTGGGCGTCGTCGTAGGTATAGGTGGTTGAGATGGTCTCGGCTACTGTGCTGATGGCCTCTTCGGTAAGGCGGTTCACACCGTCGTAGGTATTGATGATCGTCCGATCAGTGAGCGGTGCATCCGTGCTAGAATAAGTCTCGTCGATACGTGTTAGGGAACCGTAGAGGTCAAACTGATTCTGGTATTGATAGAACGGTAGATTGTCGGTGCCTGCGGGACCGGTGATGACGATGGCGCGGCCTAAGGCATCGTAGAACTTGGTGACGCTATCGTTATTGAGCTGGTTCTTGCGCTGGATATTTCCTGCGAGGTCGTATTCGTAGCTGGAGAGGTGCTCTCCGCTGTCGTGTTGGCCATTGTCATTGCCATCCTCAAATATGGTCTTGGTGCGATTGAGCGCATCGTAGGTGGAAACGAGCTTCAGTGGTGAATTGCCGTATTGATTCTCTAGACGGTTACCGGCTAAGTCGTAGGTGTATGTATGGGTCACTCCGTTTGAGGTTTCGGTGACGATACGGTTGAGCTCATCGTAGGTATAAGCGACATTTTGATAGTCTTGGACTTCATCGACTGCGAGGATGTTACCCACTCGATCATAGGTATAGGCACGATCAACACTGCCATTGCCAGGATAATTGACAGAAGAGAGTCGGTTGCGTGCATCGTAAGCGTAGGTGGTGACTTGCCCTTTCTCGTCGGTGCGTTGGGTCTGGACGAGGCCGTCGTAAGTGAGGGTCTTCGTCGTCTTATCGTGGTGACGTGTGACTGTGTTGCGAGCGATGCCGTCGTAGTCGAACTCGGTGCGCTGGCCTTTACCGTCGACCACTGCGGTGCGATTGCCTTTGGTATCGTATTTGTTGCTGACAGTGATGTTGGCAGCGTCGACTGTGGAAACTAGGCGATTGAGCGCATCCCAAGTGTTGTCGATCTGAGTGCGCTCAATGTTGATAGTGGCATTGAGTGCGTCTGCATAGCTGCTGATCGTAGAAGCGATGGAGCCAACTTGCTGCTGATCAATATTGCTGTTGAGATCGTATACCGTGACGGATGCAGAATGGATGAGGGATGCGCTATCGGTCTGCGCATCGTAGACCGATACTTGTGGTGAAATCGCCACGGTGGGACGATTTGCGCGGTCGTATAGGTTATAGCTGGTATTGCCACGAGCATCTGTCGTCGAGATTACGTTGCCTACATCATCGTATGCAGTCTGTAGTTCGGGGCGCGCAGTGCCTGTAATTTCAGTCCATGTGCTGGTCGCGGGATCGTAGGCATGGTCGATATACGCAACGGCAGGTTGAATCTGCTTAATTTGACGGTTACGGTCATCATACTCAAAGTCCCATTCTTTATCGAGCGGATTGATCGTTTTAATGACATTACCCGCAGCATCATAGACCGTTTCCGTAATCGGTGATTCGCTAGAAGCAGCAAGAGCGGGCTGGCGAACGAGCACTGGTCTGGAAGCTCCGTCGTATTCTGTTTGAGTGATACGACCTAACTCGTCTTGAGACGACCATGCGAGACCAGTCGACGTATATTTTTGCAGAGTGAAACCATAGAGGGGATTCACCTGGCCAGGCGTGGTCACTGCAAAGCGTGTGGTTGTTGGGCGATTGAGTGCGTCGTAATCGATTTCGGTGACATGACCGCGATCATCTGTGGTGGATGTTACGTTGCCGACTTTATCGTAAGCGGTAGTCGTCTGCGCATAATGGCTATTATTCAAGTCTAGAGAAAGTTGAACCAGTTCTTCGGAGTAAGTGCTGTAGTCCAGAGAGACTTCTTCAGAGCTTCCTACTTTTTTATAGAAAAATGCATCTGAGATGAGAGTGCTATAGGTAAGCTCCCACTGATCTCCATTTTC
The DNA here is from genome assembly GCA_937136395.1 of uncultured Opitutia bacterium. Lineage (GTDB taxonomy): Bacteria > Verrucomicrobiota > Verrucomicrobiia > Opitutales > Coraliomargaritaceae > JBPOFY01. The sequence goes on from CAKZOI010000016.1 coordinate 4,101, forward strand.
GTCCCGTATCGTCCTAGGACTATATGTGGGCGGGTCTGCATTTCCTACTGTAACCAAATCCCCGATCAAAAGATAGTTGTTGCCGTCTTGTCCCTGATAAAACCGACCAACGTAAGAGAGTTCATCATTATCTATGAACAGGTAGGTGCCAATACTACCAGTATCAACTACGTCCCCTTTGTATTGAACTGACGTTTCAATCGGTCGGTAAAGCGCGTCGTATTGAACTTTTGTCGCAAATCCACGAGGATCAATAGATAGAGTGGGCTTAAAGCTATCTGAATTGAATACAGAACTACCGCAGTTATCACCATATACGAAAAACTGCGATGGACTCCGTGGGCTATCTTGTCCAATCACTGCATCAAAGGTCACTACAACAGGCGATTTTTGTGCTACTATACGATTCAAGGAGTCATATACGTATATTGTCGCATTTCCTTTCGGATCGATACTCTTCGTCTTTGCGTTCAGATGATTATACTCATACTTAGTGACCAAATCGACGCCTGCGACTGGAGTATATTGCTCAAAGTCCACTGGATTGCTGGCTGATAAAGTGGATGAACCCATGACGCGAATCTCAGATGTCATACGGTTACGTGAATCAAATTTACGAACGGTTATATTACCATTCTCATCGATTTGCCCGATTCGATTACTACGCGCATCGTATATGGTGCTGGTGCGAGGAGCCGAGGCATCGGTGGCACTTGCTGCAGGAGGGAACACCGTGTCGGTCAAACGGTTGAGTGCATCATAGACAAAATATGTGGTGCGCCCTCTTGGATCTTTAACCGAAGTGCGATTACCGTTGGCATCGTAAGTGAATTCGGTGATGAGATTCTTGCCTGTGGGGTCGACGATTTCTTTCTTAACATATCCTGGAGGGCCACTGGGGTCTGACGCTCCGCAAAGCACACGAGCGACCACCAAGTCAGTAGCCCAGGATGGATCACCTAGCAATGTATGAGTCGTTTCTTTTATCACGACCCCTGCATACACCGCATGATACTCGAAGCTTTTATGTTGTTTCAAACTACCACTTGAGTTGTAGATTTTCTCACTAGTGCGGCGACCTTTTGAATCGACCTCATACTCAGTGCGTCGACCCTCTTCATCGATCACAGCCGACATGATGAAGTTGAAATTTGAGTCTGATTTATATTCAAAAAACTTCTTATCGCCGAGCGCATTCGTCTGCACATTTGGCTCCGGGTTGTTGATAAAATACTTATCTCCATTGGCATCGACTGAAGGTGTAGCAATTAGGTCTGTATAATCAAAGGTGGTGATATTACCGCTGTAATCAGTAATCGAAGACGGTGCGAGTGCAGACAACGGATCAATCGTCATCTGTTCAGTCTTTCCGTCTGGATGTGTCATCACAAAATCTGTGTAGTAAAGCATCGCGGCTGGTGCACTATATGAATCGCCCGAGGAATTATCAATAGATGAAGACGGCACTTCCAATAATGCGGTGCCCTCGAATGTATACTTCCTTACATTCCCCTCAGCATCCGTAATGATGCTTTCTTTGACTGCTGCATCTAATTCAACGATGTAGTTGCTCCCCGTATAGGGTGAAGGGGTCGACGAGTATATAACTTTATACTCAAGCGTTGAGGCCCCATCGTCAAAAGTCGCATAGGATGCGCCATCTGGAGCCACGACACTACTCACTAACCGAGGTTGACCACTGACTTGATAATAACCTTCATAATATCTCTCTGAATTATCTGTTAGATTATAAGCAAATTTAGAAGTATCGTAAATATAATTGAAAACATAAGTATTATCGTTCGCATCTGTAATCGACTTAATATTCACATGCGTAGTTTTCGGCTTCCTGCGATTGCCAGTGGAATCGAAAGCTTTAAGAAAAGTTGGCTTTGTTTCATCAACTTCGACTATAGTCTCATAGCTGTATTTAGTCTGAATAGGGACATTATTATAGGTCTGGGGGCGCTCAACACGAGATAGCTCATCAGCTACATTGTAGAAATAATTAATCGAATTGTTTCGAAGGTCCTTTACTGACTGCACACGCCCATCCACCGAAACAATTTCGATTTTGTTTTGAGTCGAATTGTTGATGCGGATCTCCGAAGGGATCAATGATTGTTCATCATCACCTGAGGCGTCGTCAGGGTATTCGTAGTTAATTGAATTACCTTTACGATCAGTTACACTTACCAGTCTCAGATAGGCAGCTCTGAGACAGGTCCATGATACTGGGATGGCATCCTTATCATATCCTGAGTAGTAAGTCTCACGTTCAACATTCGTGACCTCATAAATCAATACAGTTCCATATTTTTTAGTGAACTTGAGCGTATTAATATCAACCACTTCTAGTTTGCTCTGAAGGGTATCTAATTCATGCCCCGATGATGGCATGGCTTTGAATTCAAAGTCCACGAATCCTTCATCTGGAATCGGCCGTAAGCCTGTCTTGGTCGTGCTGTTAGTTGCGGGGAAGTCATAATCATCGTCATCCGCATGCTTAGCAATAAATCGATGCGAAGCTCCAGTTTCGTCTACAACGTAAATATAACGCTCAAAATTAAAACTACTTTCAGATCCACCGACTCGAGTTTGAAAGCGAATATTGGGAGCCAAATTACTTGACCAGCAAGGGCCAAAAGGTTTCGCGGGATCATTATCTAATGTAATGAGAGATTCGTTCAGATCTTGCCATGACTCCTCCATTGCATTGCGACGAACACTTAGCGATAAATCGCTTCCTGGCACTGGTATATAAATGTCCGTTACGGAATGATTGAGCGATAAGCTAAATGCATCAATATACGTTTCTTCGGAGTTTCCATCAGTTTCTGCTTCGGCTTGGGGCTTCTCATCACTCAACGGGAAACCATTTAAAGCTATTTTGCGGTATTTAGGCCCAGTGACATTTTGAGGTGGCGATGCTGACAACGAAAATGAATAATCGTCCGGTGGATTGTCATTTGTTGGGGTCGCGAGTAGGTCGAAGGAAGTTAGCCAACCAAGCGAGCATGCGAGTAATAAACGTGTTGGTTTCGACACCCTCTGAGATCTAATTATATCGTAAAAATTCATGGCAAATTTATTTAAGAGCGCTCTTGGCAGCATATCGTAATCTAGGGTGTCCTCTTTTTTGTATTTCTTGTAAAATTTCCTTCGCTTGTTGAACCCCATCTAAATTCGCAATGGTCGCGATAGAAGCAGTGCGAAAACCGAGATCAGCCGCTTTGTCGGCGGCAACCTCAAGTGCAAGGGGAAGCGCATCGTTATAATTTAGCTGTCCACAAACCTGAATCGCGGTAATTCGATTAGGCATGTAAGCATCCACATCAGTTGCAATTTCTAATGCAAGCACTCCAAGATCACCTACCTCGGGATAGCCTGGCTTACCTGCCTGTTGATATACACCCAGTAAATACGTGCCGGGCAAACTGGTCGATGGCGCCTGCCATACGAGTTGGTTGACTAGTGCTAGTGTTTTCTCCTGAGCATCTACGTCTAGCTTATACTCTACGCATGACAGTATGTGTTGTAATGCATAATCGCGCATCACTGCTGGCCTCTCTGTGTCTCCTATAATTGCAAGTAATCCGCTTGTAAAACCTGAGAGGACGCTCTGTTGCTGATTGAGCACATTGAGCACATCATTAAACAATACAGCCCAATGCTCTAGTCTGACGTCCCCATGTTTAGGAGTTAGGACAATTGCTGAAAAAAGCGCTTCTGCATCTGCGTCAGATATTGTCTTCGTATATAGATTACGTGCCCTTTCAGCGCGATCTAAGATACTGAATCCACCTTTCTTCCCAAGCACAACTTCAAGATCTTCGTTGATAGATTCGGCCTGACCTCCAGTCATTTTGCCTAGCTGAACAGACTCTACAGCATCTGAATTCAGGGCAAACAGCAGAAGCAAACAAGTCAGTTTAACTGTGGCGCATATATGAAAAAAAGGCTTTCGCGCATTCAGATGTCGATCCTCAACATGCCCGTAAACTATGGGTTGACGCAGTTGCTGAGCATTCAGGGCACCTTTCCAAAAAAGTCTGATAAGACGCCGAGTTTGCATTTGGACAATCTTTCTATTCATCATGAAAAAGTGTCTCACTACTGGATTCCACCCCGCTCGGCTCAGCCCCAGCTGTTTTCACCTGAATACGGTGGCAAATGGATGCAAGCGTCTCTTTTGGTTTGATGAAATAGAGAGTTGCTCGGCCAAGCTCATCAAAGTCATCAGCTGTCAAAATCTTCTTAATTGAGCCGTCTGCAAAAGTAACCCCTGCTACAAATATAGAAACTGTCACCTCGATATCAGCTGGCACTGCATCCAAAACTAAGCCCATGCCTACAAGAAAATCTCCGTCATCAAAGGTCTGAATAACTTCCACCAAAGTCTCACTAGCATTATATAAATAAAAACCTTGAACCTCAATGTGGTCTAAAACCGCTCCAGTCGTAGCCACCCTTGAAGCGATATAGTGCACCTCAGAATCTGGAATCGTTAAGTCAAATGCAGGCTTAGAATCTACGGCCTTCTCATTAGCAATCGTGTGTGCATCAAACTCTAATATACTCCCTTCGGAATAAAATGGAGGCGACCAAATATAGGTCTGATTTGATGTAAGATACAGATCCTCGCCGAGATCGGCTTCGAGGACGGTGACGATGAATGAGCCGACGAAGTTGCCGACACTTGCTTCAACTGTGTAGGTGCCTGGTGCGGTGAAGGTGTGTTGAACGGGAGTTTCTTCGGTGCCGATGACTGGTGCGCCTTGGTCGATGGTTATTTCGACATTCTGATTGTTGGCTCGGGTGTCATCGTAGGCGGTGAGCAATAGGCTGTCGCCGACGCGTAGTGTCCGATCTTCTGCGGTCAGGACATCGGTGGCTTCCCAGACGAAGCTGGCGATTTGAGTGAGTCCGCCGTTCTCGAAGCTGAAATCGGCGGTGACCAATTGCTCTGGAATGAGTGGAAGGTTTGCATACCAACCGTAATCTGGCAGTGGCTGAAGTTCGGTGGAATTCTCCATCGTGGAGAATGCTAGGTAGCGGCTATACCCTTCCAAGCATACGGGGGAAACTTGGCTAGCGTAAACGTCGACGCCGTCAGAGAGGCTAAGGAGGAGCAATGTCTGCATCCAATCGGGTGCATTTTTGAGGCGATTCTGTTGGCCTTGCCCGTTGCCATTGACTTCAAAGGACTGCCCTTGACTTTCGGCGTTAGCGTTGCCGGGTGCGACACCTTCTAGCTGAACAAGCCCTGAGGTTGCTTCGAGTTGGAATGCATTATTGGCAGCGAGGCGTGTTTGCATCCAGTCGGGAATCGCATCTAGATCGGCATCTACGCCGCCAACGTATTCGAGGTCGAAGCCATTGATTTGAAAGGAGCGTCGAGTGTAGGTGTTATCCACATAAAATTCTACCGTATGTTCCCCTGCTTTGAGCCATGGTGTCATGATGGTTCCGAACTCAGAAATATCTTCGTAAGCATCCATTGAAATACGTCCGATGTAGACGTCGTCGACCTTCACTTTGATAGAATAGTGATTAACGCTCGTCAGGTTGTAACGGCTTTCAGCATCTAAGCGGAGGCGGAAGATTGCGTCTTGATCAACAGTCACATTAAAAGTGGCCGAACCTCGGACGTTTCTAACAAAGATCGAACTATCTGCAATCCCCCATGAGCCGAGATCGGCAACACCGCTCGCGCCTAAGCTCGAACTCTCGATCTGAGCGATGTTGAGGTCTGCAACGAGTGGGTCGCTGTAGAAGTCGTAGATTTCCTCGTAATCTGAGTAGCCATCGCCATCGCTGTCGGCCTCGGTTGCTGAGGTGCCGTAGGTTAGTTCGTCGCTGTCCCATAAGCCATCCTGATCGAAGTCAGTGAGGAGTTCGACCACGCTGAACTCGACAAAAGTTCGATCAAACTTGGTGCCGGAGCTGGCGAAGACGCCGAGCTTGAGAGACTGTATAGCGGGAGCGATGGTAGTGCCTACAAGGCTCCACGTAATCCCATCTTGCGAGGCATAGCTGTAGAGTGTCGTGCCACGTCGAACGAGCCTGAGCCATGACTGCCCGTTGGCGTATTGAAAATTCAGCTTACCAGTGATTAAGTCCGGATTGTCGGCCTCAAGCCCGCGTTGGTATAAACGGTAGTAACGCTCGACATTTTCACGGACGAGAGCTCCCATATTGGAAAAAGCCGAATAGCTCTCACGCGCGAGCAAAGAGACTTGCGGCCTAGTGCCTCCCTCCATCTTGTGTAATTGCACAGTAAATGAGAAGTCGCCATCCACCGTCTGATGCACGTAGTGGCCACTATCCCAGTTTTCGTAAATTCCCAAACCGGAAGCTGACATGTAGTAGTGTGGATTCTCGCCAGTATCTTGGTAAGCATTGCACTCAAGACCGGGATTGATTCCACGAAATGAAAAATCGCTCAGCGGTGCGTATTGTGAAGCATTATCCGCCAAGGGATCGCTGCCGATTAGATTCACCTCATCAAAGTCCAGGATTCCGTCTGCATCGGTATCGGTTGCGGCAGCGCTAGTTCCCA
>CAKZOI010000017.1 GCA_937136395.1 uncultured Opitutia bacterium
AGAAACCAATAGAAAATAGAAGTTATGTCACACCAAATCACTGAAATCGACACCGTCCTCCGTCCTGCTGGCTCCAACTATCGCACGTGGCACGGCATTGATACAGAAATCCACGAGCCGATCACGCTGCCCGTAGCTCGCCAGCATGGCGTGCTTCCAGTCGTGAACAAGCAGGCTCTGTATGTCGGCGACCGCGACGAACCAGTTGAGAACTTCAAAGCTCTCACCGCCGTCGATAAGAACGGCGCGAAGCAGACGCTCGACGTGGTCTCTGACCGCTACTCGATCATTCAGAACGAGCAGGTCTTCAGGACCATGAGCGAATCGTTCAAAGGAACCGGACTGGAATACACTCTGTCCTGCATCGGCACGTTAGGTGGCCTCAAGAAGTTCTTCATCAGCGTTGCAGTCGGCGATGATAATGGGGGCTTCATGGTCAACGACGATAAGTTTTACGGTAACGTAAACTTCGTCACTAGCCATGACGGTGGCTCGTTCCATGCCCACGATTCGCTGACCCGAATCGTCTGCGCCAATACGCTCCGATCATCGATGAACGGCAAGAAGAACGTGGACTTCAAGATCCGGCACAAAGGCGACACGGCAGCCAAATGCGCCGACCTCTCCCGCTACCTCAGCGGCGTGTTCACCGCCCGTGAAGTATTCACCGAGAACATGGGCAAGCTGGCCGACCAGAAGGTCGGCGGCGACGATATCCGCCAGATCGTCGGCGGCTTCTTCGTCCGAGAAGCCTTCAAGCGTGGCGAGAAGCTCGAGACCGGATTCAAGACTCGATCCCTCAACATGATCGACGGCATCACTGACCTTGCCATCAGTGGTCGCGGTAACAGCGGCCAGTCGCTCTACGATGCCCTCAACGGCGCGACAGAGTTCTGGACCAGCGGCGATGGCGTGGGCCGGACGGCATCAGCCGGAAAGAAAGCCTACTCATCTGAGTTCGGGAACGCTGCGGCCAGCAAGGAACGCTTCAGCGATTACCTTGTCGGCGGCGAGTTTGAGTCCGGACTTCAGGAGGACACCAAGCGGATCTTGGCACTGACCGCCTAACCCCAACCAATGGCGGCCATGTGTAACGCATGGCCGCCCATTTAAAATGAAAAGAGTAATCAAGTGGCTTGTAGCCACCATCATATTCCTCGCCATCATGGCGATCATCGGAAACGTCGAGGTGTTCCTCGAATCCCGATTCTCGAACCCCTGAAACCGGACTCCATGAAAAATGATCAAATGGATTTCTGCGATCTCCTGAAACGCTGCACCGGATGCAAGGAGGTATTACCGAAGACCGAATTCAACAAGGATGCCGGAAAGGAAGACGGATTGCAGACTCAGTGCCGCGAATGCAAGCGTGCCGCCCAACGCAAAGATTACCTTAAAAAGAAAGATGTCTACGCCGAACGGATGCGCAAGCAGCGCGAGGCGAACCCTGAAAAGAAGCAAGCGCACGAAGCCGTTCGGCGAGCCATCCGCAAGGGAGTCCTCGTGAGGCCCGACAGTTGTAGCCAGTGTGGGAACAATCAAATGCGGATCGAGGCCCACCACCACAAAGGTTACGCAGAAGAGAACCGTCTGGAAGTTATCTTCCTCTGCACTTCTTGCCATCGAGCGAGCGAGTAAACACCTAACCAAAGAACAAAATAACCAATGAAAATAATGCCAATAGAAGTCGCTCATCTTGAGCTGTCTCAACTACAGAAGTCCCTCGGCCTGCTGGCCGGATGGGAGACCTTGAATTACCACAAGGAGAGCGACATGTGCTGGCTTTCCAACCGGACCCTGAGCCGTGTCGTTTATCTGGACGCTGCGAAGTATGGCCCGATTGTGGAGATCCTGAATGAGGTTGCTGACCTCGAAGAACACATGTCCGTCTACATTGGACTCAACTCCACCGACTAGCTCAAGAGTGGTATCAAACAATACGTAGATTCTCAACAACATGGATTATTTACAAATCATCGGCCTGATACTCATGGCCCCGCTAACCATTGTGATCGTCGCCATGAACATGGCGAAGACTGAATCGCGCCGCCTTCGCAAGATGAAGGAACGTGCAGAACGTAAACGGTGGAAAGGATTGGAATGATCATCCTCAACTCAAACTCGATTGTTTCAGCGAAAGAACTATGCGACAAAGATTTGCGTGCCACGCTAAAACTGGCCGGAAATCTGGCCACTAAGGGGCTTGAGAATCGCATAGACGAGGACGACCCGACCCTCCGGTGGGTAGGGCGAAGTCAGGCCAACCTTAAATGGATGGTAAACTACGCAATCGATTGCGCCGCCGAAAGCATTCACCGATTCTTGCACCGAGCCAAGATCCCGCCCAACGTCTACGATCTCCTCATGCTGGAAGAGATCGAGGCCGGAGAGCCTAACGACCTGCCGGAAGATCCTGACAGGTGGGTGAAGCATTACATGGAGGTTGTTGGACCAAAGTCTGTCTGGCCGAAATGCCTGTGGACGAAACGATATCCGCCTGACTGGTTATCGCCGATCATATATCCAAACGCTAAACTTTCTTGATGACATAGCACCGAAGGAGGTGGGGAGAAATCCCCGCCTCCTTTTTTTGTGCCTAAAAATAAGTGG
>CAKZOI010000018.1 GCA_937136395.1 uncultured Opitutia bacterium
CGCCCATTGTTCCATGTCCATATACACGCATCCTTTCTTGAATGCTTACCGCTTTTACTCCGACCCGAAAACCGTACTGGCCTGACTCCAGAAAATTGGAGGAGTCAGGCCAGCTCCGCTTGACTAGAGATGTTCTGTTGAGCGTTTACTTTGATAACTCACGGTGGTTGGTTGGTCTTAGTTTGAACGCCTGCATCCTGTCGGATGCGGCTAACCAACCACCACTTATTTTAACGAGTCAGGGGACACTTCCATCATTCGTCCTGAAGGGCAAAACGATAGAACTTGCTACCAAGCTCCAGCGGCACGGTGACCTCATTGACTTCATCTCGCTTTGTCCAAACCTTTAAGTCATCGGTCTCTTCAATTGAGAAACGAATCTTCACACTATTATTACCATTATCCGGCTGGAGCACCACTGAGCCTAAACGAGCATCTTTTACTTCGCCAAGGGTTGGTCTCGCATCTCTCTCGGCAATAACCTCAGAAAGATCATCTTGAGTTGGACGGGCATCTCTTTGCGCGACTACGAGATTGTATTGTGCATTACTAACAAGACTGTATGCGTTTGGATTATTAGTAACGTCAGTGCGGCCTTCAAAACGTGCTGACTCAATTCCAAACTCGTATGCATCCTGCAAATAGAACGGAGTAAGTTCATTAATATTACTTTCTAATTCAGCCTCCTTCACATCAGTCAAACCATCTTTATCAGTGTCAATAAAGCGGGCATCCCTTTCGGCAACTACTGCATTGTATGCTTCGAAGCTTGTTAGGTTAAAGCTAGCTGGATTTGCGGCAACCTCCAATCGGCCCGACTGACGACCCTGCAAATTCGAGGCCGCAACTGCAGTGTCGTAGGCCCCCTGGAGATAGAACCTAGTTTCAAAACTCGAATCGGTCTCAAGCTCGGTTTCCTTCACATCGGTCAATCCATCCCCATCCGTATCTACAAAGCGAGCATCCCTCTCTGCAACAACGGTGTTATAGGCTTCGACGGTTGTGAGATTAAAGCTTGTTGGGTTTGCGGCGACCTCCAATCGACCCGACTGACGACCCTGCAAATTCGAGGCCGCAACCGCAGTGTCGTAAGCACCTTGAAGATAGAAGCCTGTTTCAACAGCTACATCAGTCTCAAGCTCGATCTCTTTCTCATCAGTCAGACCGTCCTGATCAGTATCGACAAAGCGAGCATCTCTTTCCGCTGCTAGTGCATCGTAAGCGACTTGCGTCGGCCGCGCATCTCTTTCCGCGATTACGTTATTATAGGCCTCGATAGTCGTAAGATTAAAGTTTGCGGGACTTCCAGTCACGTCCGTCCGGCCAGTTAATCGACCCTGTGAATTCGCCGTTGCTACTGCGTTATCATAGGTTCCCTGTAGATAGAAGGTTGTTGCAACAGTTACATCGGTCTCAAGCTCGCTTTCCTTCACATCAGTCAGACCATCTTCATCAGTATCGACAAAGCGAGCATCTCTTTCCGCCACACGTGCATCGTAAGCGGCTTGGGTCGGACGAGCGTCTCTCTCCGCAACCACTGTATTATAACTTTCAACTGTCGTGAGATCAAAAGTTCCAGGACTTCCAGTCACATCCGACCGTCCAGTTTGTCGACCCTGTGAGTTCGCCGTCGCCACTGCGTTATCGTAAGCCCCCTGAAGATAGAAGGTTGTTTCAGCGGCTGCATCAGTCTCAAGCTCGATCTCTTTCACATCGGTTAAGCCGTCCTCATCAGTATCTAAAAAACGGGCATCTCTTTCCGCCACACGTGCATCGTAAGCGGTTTGGGTCGGACGGGCATCTCTCTCCGCAATCACCGTATTATAAGCTTCAACTGTTGTGAGACTGTAGTTGCCTGGATTTCCGGTCACATCCGATCTTCCAACTTGGCGACCCTGCGAATTCGAGGTAGCGACCGCATTATCATAGGCCCTTTGAAGATAAAAGGTTGTTTCTACTGTCGAGTCAGTCTCAAGCTCAATCTCCTTCACATCCGTCAAACCGTCCTCATCAGTATCTACAAATCGAGCATCTCTTTCCGCTTTAAGAGAATCGTAAGCGACTTGGGTCGGGCGCCCATCTCTCTCCGCAATCACTGCGTTATAGGCTTCGACAGTTGTAAGATTGAAGTTACCAGGGGTTCCAGTCACATCCGAACGGCCTGCTTGGCGACCCTGTGAATTCGAGGCCGCAATCGCACTATTATACGCCCCCTGAAGATAGAAGATTGTCTCTACAGTCGAATCAGTCTCCAGTTCGGTCTCCTTCACGTCGGTTAGGCCATCCTCATCCGTATCAATAAAGCGGGAATCTCTTTCTTCAGCAATGGCATTAAAAGCAGCGAGAGTCGGTCTAGCATCTCGCTGAACAACTACCGCGTCATAGGCAGAAGTACTGGTAAGATCGTAATTACTTGGGTTACTTGTAACATTATTAGCACCCGTTTGAAGCGCCGCTGATACCGCTGCATCATAAGCTGTTTTTAGATAAAAAATCGTCTCGGTGGCAGAGTCAGAGGATAACTCAACCTCTTTTAGGTCGGTGAGACCGTCTTGATCACTATCGACAAATCGTGCATCTCTCTGAGCGACGACTTCATCATACGAACTTGTTGTTGTTAGGTTGTAATTTTGGGGATTAGATATCACCTCAGATCGCCCAGATTGGCGCGAATTCGCGACGGCAGTATCATAAAAGCTTTGAAGATAGAAAGTTGTTTCCTCGGAAGCATTGGTCGCAAGTTCAACCTCCTTCGTATCGGTCAATCCATCTCCATCACTATCAACAAAGCGAGCGTCTCGCTCTGCGATTACTGCTTGGTAAGCAGTGGCAGCCGTAAGATCATAATTTTGAGGATTAGTCGTGACATCATTACGGCCGGCGACTCTCGAGGCTGCGACCGCACTGTCATACGAAGACTTCATATAGAACGTCGTTTGTTCAGCCGGATTCGTATTGAGTTCTTCTTCTTTAGCATCAGTAATACCGTCCAAATCTGAGTCAGCGAAAAGCTGGACATCTTCCGTGGTCGACTCCGCGATCACGAAATCTTCATCTCCGTCTCCAGCAGCCTGAGACGCCGCAATTCTGAAATTACTAGGGCTCTCCAAAATTGAAAATAACGTGATTCGGTTTGGATCCGTTTCAAGCTCAGCTTCAATCACATCTGTGAGACCATCTTCATCGCTATCGGTAAAACGGGCGTCTCTTTGGGCAACCACATTGTTGTAAGCAGCATTACTAGTCAGCGAGAAATTCTGTGGGTTTTCAATAACTTCATCACGCCCAATCTGAAGAGATTCAATAATCACCGAGTCATAAGCACTTTTAAGATAAAATGTCGTTGCCTCGGCGCTATTCGTCGCGAGCTCATTTTCTTTTTCATCGGTTAGTCCGTCCCGGTCGGTATCAACAAAACGAGCATCTCTTTCAGCAACCACAGCGTTGTAAGCAACTCTGGAAGCGAACCCATAATTCTGAGGGTTCGCAGTGACTTGTTCGAGCGCTTCGTCAAGAGCGTCTCCTGCGATTTCGTCAAATGCACCTTGGAGATAAAAATTCGTCTTTTCAGAAATACTCACCCCTAGTTCGGTTTCTTTTTTATCAGTCAAACCATCTTGATCAGTATCAACAAAACGAGCATCTCGCTCTGCTACAACTAAGTTGTAGGCGTCACGAGTTATAAGACTAAAGTTTTGAGGATTTGTGGTAACTTCAGCGCGACCAGCCTCACGTGAACTTGTCACAGCTGAGTCATAAGCTGTTTTGAGATAAAAAGTGGTATTCTCTGTGGTATCACTCTCAAGCTCTTCTTCTTTCAAGTCTGTGAGGCCATCTTGATCAGTATCAACGAAACGAGCATCTCGCTCAGCAACAACCGCCGCGTAGGCTGCATCTGTTCTTAGGTTAAAGTTACTTGGGTTTGTCGTGACCTCATTTCTTCCGGCTTGGCGACCTTGTGAATTCGAGGCTGCAACTGCATCATCGTAAACACCCTGAAGATAGAAAGCTGTTTCAACAGCGGCATCAGTCTCAAGCTCGATCTCCTTCACATCGGTCAGACCATCTTTATCCGTGTCTACAAAGCGAGCATCTCTTTCCGCTTCTAGCGTATCGTAAGCAGCTTGCGTCGGTCGCGCATTTCTCTCGGCCACCACCGTATTATAAGCTTCGGCAGTTGTGAGATTGAAGTTACTTGGATTACTAGTCACATCCGATCGACCCGCTTGGCGGCCTTGCGAATTGGAAGCCGCAACCGCATCGTCATAAGCGCTCTGGAGATAGAAGGTTGTTTCAACAGCAGCATCAGTCTTAAGCTCGGTTTCCTTCACATCAGTCAGACCATCTTCGTCCGTGTCTACGAAGCGAGCATCTCTTTCCGAAACTATTGCATTGAAGGCATCGAGCGTTGGCCGAGCATCTCTCTCCGAAACTATCGCATTATAAGCATCAGTAGTTGTAAGGTTAAAGTTACCTGGATTACTTATCACATCCGACCGACCTGCTTGGCGACCCTCTAAATTCGAAGTGACAACCGCGTTGTCATACGCCGCCTGAAGATAGAACCTCGTTTCAAAAGTCGAATCAGTCTCAAGCTCGATCTCCTTCACATCAGTTAAGCCATCCTCATCGGTGTCAGCGAAGCGCGCATCTCTTTCACTAACAACCGTCTCGTAAACGGCGTTTGAAACTAGCCCATAACTTACAGGGTTCAAAATAACATCTTTCTGGCCAGTCTCACGAGCATTAGCAACCGCAATTTCATAATTCGTATTATCTAGGTAAAACACCGTTCCAACATTTGGATCAGTCTCAAGCTCAGCCTCTTTTACGTCAGTTAGACCATCATCATCAGTGTCCAAAAATCGTGCATCTCGTTCTGCCAAAACGGTAGCATAGGCAGCGTCTTTCTCCGCGAGAGCTGCCGTATAAGTCGCAAGATTCGCATCTCGCTCACTCACGAGAGCGGCATTAGCCGCGTCTTTTTCAGTGATCGACTCATTCAAGGTCGTAATCGTTCCATCCTTAGCAGCAAGAGCAGTCGTGTAACTCGCAAGATTGGCATCTCGTTCTGCCACAACAGCTTGATAGTCCAAGACGTTCTTAGCGATAGACTCATTCAAGGTCGTAATCGTTCCATCCTTAGCAGCAAGTGCCGCGGTGTAAGCGGCTAGGTTTGTATCTCTTTCCACTACAACAGCCTCATAAGTCGTGTTAGAAATGAGATTAAAGTTCTGGGGATTGGAAATGACTTCACCACGCCCCTTCACAAGTGCAGATGCCACTGCATCATCATAGGCTCCTGTGAGATAAAAGGTCGTTTCAACTGCAGGATTTGTTTGAAGCTCGGTCTCCTTCACATCAGTCAGGCCATCTCCATCCGCATCAGCGAAACGGGCATCACGTTCCGCCTCAACTGCGGCGTATGCCGCAGTTGAAATGAGATTAAAGTTTTGAGGATTGGCTGTAACCTCACCGCGCCCCTTCACAATAGCAGACGCTACCGCCTGATCATAGGCATCTGTAAGATAGAATGTCGTTTCAATTGCAGGATCTGTTTGAAGCTCGGTCTCTTTTACATCAGTCAGACCATCACTGTCTGCATCAACAAAACGTGCGTCTCGTTCTGCAACAACAGCATTATAGGCCTCAGCTGTAGTAAGGTTATATTTTGTGGGATCCGTGGTCACATCACCCTGTCCAGCGGTGCGCGCTGTGGCCACTGCGGCATCCAAGGTTGCTTGAGTCGGGCGAGCATCTCTTTCTGCGACAATTGCGTCGTAGCTCGTCTGGGTCACCAAATTGTATTTAGCGGGATCGGTGGTCACATCACCCTGTCCAGCGGTGCGCGCTGTGGCCACTGCGGCATCCAAGGCTGCTTGAGTCGGGCGAGCATCCCTTTCTGCGATTGCAGCATCACGCGCTGCTGTCATCTGTGCAAGTTGCTCCTCAAGCCCTGGTCCTGATGAAGCTTTGATTTCAAACAACGGATTAGGACCTGTAGTGGAGCCCGGGCCAACTGTTAGTGAAATACCAGGAACCGGATACACCGCCTTTGCACTATCGTCGTAAACCTTGAACGTGAAATCCTCATTCCCTCCTTTCGCGTTCATCAGACCTGTTACGTAGGCCTTGCCTCCGAAGACAACAACAGGGCCTTTGAAGCGCAGTTCTGATCCCACAAAAAAGCCCACCACATCCCCTAGCTCAGCTGGCTCGTCGTTAATCGTGACCACTCCATAGACCGTTGCTGTGTTGTTGGTATAGATCACTGGATCCCCAAAGTCATCCTGCGCCAGTGTAACGGAACAGAGATTCAGCGACAGGACTACCGTAAACAGCGCCTTGACCAGGGCGCGCGCGCTTCGCCAACCGAACAGTGGATTTATGTTTCTTGTTTTCAATGCTTTGTGTTTCTTGTTCTTCAGGCGGCTTACCGCGGACTGCTTTTGATAAAAAATGGGGGCAAATTCCCTCAGATTGAGGACGGTAATTACGTTTTTAAAGGAATTCATAAAGTAGGTTAAGATAGGGGTGACCCGATTGGATTTTTAGAGTCTAAGATGAAATCAGGGGCACTAATGGTGCCCCTGATTTAACTTTTAAAAGAAAAGTTGTAAGTTTTTTATTAGTAAAAAAAGCGTGAAGCGACGGCTATTTCACAGACACCCTGAAAAACTGGCGTCTCCCACTGGATGTTGGTTTTGCGGTGAACCGGATTTCGCCGCCACTGCCTTGGAACTCTTCCACTGCTTCCCATGTCCGCAGATCACCTGTAGCCTCCACGGTGTAGTTTCGGCCAGCCATGGTATTAAAACTAAATCCAAATGGCTCGCTGATCACGTTGAACACTTCGAGAGGCTTATTGACAACTTCCACGGCGTTTAGTTCCACCAGTTCGGGGTTGCCATACATCTCTCCGAGTTCGAGCTGCATCGTCCCACTTACGAGGTATTCGTTATTGTCATCCGAGTTCCACACTCGATAGCTAACCTCCTCTGCCTCATTGAGATTCACGTTTAATGTCACGTAACTGATTCCATTGTTCAAAACGACAGTTTGCACCCCCCTGAGTTCGTTTCCAAAAAATACCCCAACGACACTACCCATGGCCACCGGCTTGCCTTGAATGGATACTTTCGCCAAGACTGTTGCTCCCAGATTTGGTATTAAAATTGCCTCGCCCCATAGCGGACCAACTTTCTCATCCGGCGAGTGATTTGACCAAGTTTTGAACAACTCGAAGCTCGGCCCGCCATCACCCACTACCCACGTTCCGTCCTGGGTCACATTCAACCAGTAACCAGACCCAGGCACCATCGTCGACAACGTGTTTAGGAAGGAGGGATTGCTGGGATCATAGGAACTCTCCAGGCTTTTCATCTGCACAACCGTGCTCCCAAGACTTGTCAATTCACTAGCTACACCTTCTCCATTCAATCTCGGATAACCAACCAAATTCCAACCGCTCGTCACATTGATCGATGCTCCTGATGGTATTGGCCCTTCCACATCCAAATCAACATCTTCGCTTACCTTTAACCAGTAACCATCCTTTACACTCAAATCAGACAAATTATTTAGGAAGGAAAGGTTGGCAGGTATGGTCGGATCATAGATCTGTATTAGATTTTTAATCTGTAAAAGCTTATCCTGAATGGGAGCTAGTATAGTCGCCGTCGCCATATCATCGGCCTCTACATAAAATGACACCAGATTCCAGCCCTCTTTCAGCGTCAAGGTCTGCGTCTTAATTACTGCGATATTAAATGCCTCGAGAGACGCAGAGAGTGCCCCGTCAGATACTGTGATAACGATATTACTAACAGTGCTACCTGCATCATTGTTGAGTGGTATACCCGACAAAACACCAGTATTGGCGTTCAAGCTCAACCAAGATGGCAAATCGCCGTCTTGTGTCATGGAGTAGGTCAGGTTCGTGTTTACATCGACATCATCACCTACGGCTTGAAAGCTATAAACAGAGTCCTTAGCGATAGTTGTTGCCGGCGTCCCAGAAATTATTGGCCTATCATTGACACCAGTCACCGAAATTAGGATTTCACCATTAATTTCGAAATCATTTTCATCCAAAGCCTTCCAATTCGCAATGGCTTGGTAGGTTTGACCAGCATTCAGCTCATCATAACTTTCAGCGGATGGATCAAAACTATAATGACCTTCACTGGTGATAGTAAGACCAGCGACCGGCTCAATCAGAGTGAATTCGGTCGTATTACTGGGGCTTGCGATTTGTCCCGTGAGTGTTTCCCCGTCGCCCTCCGCCAGCAAATTGAGTGGTGGTATGAAGTCGACGTCAAATAACTGCCCCACGAAGCCACTCCGCACGTTGTAGTTTTGCGAGCTAGCACCCCCCCCCGCCATGTTAGAAAGATCAGCGGAATAGTTCGAACTAGTACCCCGTCCCCCACCGGAGTCGAAAGCCGCTGGCGCCAGGGTGTAAGTCTGGGCCAATGAGCTTGGAGAGAAACTGATTAGCAACAGTAGTGAAGCAATTATGGATTGAGAAAGCCTCATGTATTCAGCGACTTTTTAGCAATTCCTCCAGCTTATTCAATCGATCTTCCTGATCGCTTAACTGTTGCCTCAAGAGCTCATTTTGTTTTCGAAGTTCCAAGCTATCGCGATGCAGTTCCTGCACGGCAACTGCCGAGTAAATGGTGAGAGGATAAGTGTCTACCTGCAGGATTGGTGAACCATCGGGGAGAAACTCCCCGCTCTCTTGGACATGATCAGGGAAGACTTCCGCAAATTCCTGCGCGATCACATTGGGGTAGCGCTTGTCATCTATTTCGGGATGCGCTGCCAGATAATCCTCGGTATAGCGGAAATCCACTAGCCGCACCTTGCCCAGCGTTTCCAAAGCTCCAGCGATCGATTTAACATCAGTTTTGATTCGTCGGTCGGAATTGGAAAGCCAGCTTCCAGCAATACTTTTACTCGCATTACCCGCGACTTCGAGGCTATTGGTGGTAGGGGTTCGACCAATACCGACTCTGCCAGTAAACACGTTATCCTGATCAAGTCGAGCGACCTGAACCGGGATGAGATCCGCACGCAGTGCCAGCATGTGATTGGCCCCTGCCGCGAGATGGGTGACTTGGCTTGCAGAAGCGGGAACAGTGGTTTGACTGTAGCTGTTATTACCCCAGGCCACCAGCGTGCCATCGCTCCTTAGGGCAGCACTGAAAGCGTAGCCGCCAGTGACTTTCGTTACTCCGCTGAGGTCAACGGGCACCGTGATCTGACCGCCGTTATTCCAGCCCCAAGCAACAACCTTACCATCACTCGTAACTGCGAGACTGTGATAAGCCCCTGCGGCAATCGCGATGACGTTACTCAGGCCCGCCGGAACGCTGGTCTGGTCCGCATCATTGCGGCCCCAGGCAACCACAGATCCATCCGCTTTCAATGCAAGCGAATGATCATAACCCGCCGCGATCGCGATGACATTGGTGGAGGCCGCTGTGGGAACGGTGGTTTGGCCAAAACTGTTATTCCCCCATGCCGTGACCGCACCAGTCGACAAGAGGATGAGGCTATGTTTCTCACCCGCCGCCGCTTGGGTGGCCGTGGTGATGCCAGAAGGAACAACCGTTTGACCATAGGTGTTATCACCCCAAGCTATGACCGTTCCATCACTTTTGATTGCGAGATCATGTAAACTGCCTGCAGCGATCGCGGCGACCGATTCTAAATTGGCCGGAACAGCGGCGCCATTGCCCCACGTCACCACGGTCCCATCATTTAGAAGAACAAGGCTATGGCTCTCTCTCGCCGCAATTCCAGCAACATGGACCAAACTGGGAACGGTCGTCTGTCCAAGATTATTTTCCCCCCAAGCGACCACAGGAAGCACCGGTGCAGCAGTAATCTTATCCAGAGTAAGTGGCAATTGGCCTACCGGAACCATCCCATCGACCAAGGTTGCATAACTCCCCGCTGCTTGTTTTCCGGCCAGCGCGGTTTCCATCGCAGCTGCATCAGCCTTTAAATTCAGCGCTGCCTGCTGCTCAGCAGAGACCGGCTTATTCGCGTCCGCGGTATTATCAACATTGCCGAGCTCCACCATCGATTTCGTGATCCCATTAACTGTTCCAGTAAAGGTCGGCGAAGCGAGTGGTGCTTTCAATACACTATTACCCTCAAGTTTTCCAAGAGCACTGAGAATGGTGTCGTTATTACTCAATTCCCCAGATAGCGACTGGTATCCCTCCAAGTTTTTACCAGTGATCACGGATGGCGCAATAAGCGTAGATGATTGTGTCCCAGTGACATCGCCTGATAGAGCGTCAGTGAAATTCTTCGCCGAGTCAGCAGCAACGGAAGTGTTCGCTTTTTCCGCGATGAAGGCGAACGGTGCGGGGGCAAATTGCTGATCCGGAGAAATTTGCTGAAACCCATGAATACTATCATTGAACCAAACCCGCAGCCAAACCGCTCGATTCCCAAGAAATAGATCGTCTGGCAGAGCGCTCATATTGGCAAGCGTGGCATCACCAAGCATCAAGGAATAAAGCCCCTTGGTGACCTCGAGCTCCACTGCATTTACTGGCTCGCCGGGAGTTTCGCGACTGCCATCATTACACCAATAAAGCTCTTCACCATTCGCACTCACCAGCGCAAACTTGAAAAGGCCGAGCTGTCCCGCAGTGGTGCTATCAAAATATACTCCATCCACCGCGATGCGCCCCTGATGACTGAGCAGTCCGGAGGGCGCCTCTCCTAACACGGGCTGTAAGCTAGAAATCAGCATACAAAAGCCGATCGTTAAAGGCCCGGTAATTCTTCTTGGAAGGAGAAACATAGAATTCGTCGTTGTTTAAGATTTGCAAGTCGAGAATTAGAAACTCCCGGAAGCAGGAGTAGATGACGGCGCAAGAGCGCCTTTTGCAAAGCCAAGGCCGCTTGCATTTGCATAGAGCGTGTTGTCGGTTTTACTAAACATTAATCGCATGCCACTATCGGGTGCCTTGAACACAGAAACGCCATCCGGATTGAAGCTGAACCAAGCTGGGGCTTCGGTGATGAGTTCCGCCCTACCGGGGATCAAGCCGAAGGCATTATCATCACGCAGATACTTGATTAGGTCTGGCGACGCTTCGATCACGAGAAACCACTGCCATCGACTCACCCCTTCATTGTCGCTCCATTCATGACGTTCAGCATGCAAGATTTCATCCTCCGGTGAAGGCCTCCGCCAAAGAGCCTTCTTGAAGATCCCCTCAGCATCGCGGCTCAGCAAATTTGGAGGCCCGTCCCGCCATATGATGGGAGTTTCTTCTAGGGGTGCAGTGGGTGCCGGTACGCGCCAAACAAACCAAGCTACCCCCAAGCCCATAAGGATCAATACAGGCCCTCCGATTGCAAGAAAAACGCGCTGCATCAGTTTCCGGAATTTGAATAAGTCCGAAGGAACAACTTAATATCGCTGACCGAGGCGGCGAAGCGGGTCAGTCCTTCTTGTTCATCATCGAGCAACATGTAGGCAGGGATGACAATCTTCCACTTACTATTCCAGACACTGCGGCCCACCAAACGGCTGTTGGTGAACTCGGCTGGCACGCTGCTGTAAAAGAAAGCCGGGTCACTTACCGGGCGGAAGCTTTGATGCTTGCGCTGGATCCAAGGCTCTTCACTAAGGGTGCCAGCTGCATTAAAAAACTGCGTGGTATTGAACGCGCTGGCTCCTAGGTTGAAAGGCAACGGCAGCGCCTGGTCGTGCACGGTCCAGCTCCGAAGAGTGTTGGTATCTCCCAGAGGAGGGGCCAGCATAGAGTCCTCACCACAGGGAATGAGATAGACATACGGCGTCGCGCTGAGTGAATTGGGATCCGTGAGATTCGGGCCACCTGCGCCAGGAGTTCCATCAGTAAAGGGATCCATGCCCACATAGTCCATGAGCACGATACCCGCGCTGCTGATCTTGGTGCTGTAGCTGCTGGGTGAGTAAGCGTGGTCGCCCGCCGCAATCGGCAGACCGAAGAAGTTCTTAGCGTGCTGGATAGTACTGGAGAACGGAATAATAAATCCGGGCACCGCGCTTCCATCCGGTTTCGACAGGTTGTTGCAGTAGCGTACGGCGTCCGGGTCGTTCATGACATTCGCCTGAATCGATTGCTCCAAAACCTGCTGCCAAGCATCGCTGTCTGCTGCCGTATTACTCAGCCGGTAGAGTTCGCTGCGCAAGGAGAAGAGTGTTCCATACTGATCAGGATTATTGATTCCCAAACGGCCCTTCACCACCGAAAAGTCCGAGTTCATCTGCGCGATGGTTCCTGCCAAGCCAGCATCACCTAGAGTGCTAACGGTGGCCTGCGGAACACCCCCAGTCAAATCTCCTAAGGAACGTGCTGCCACGATACGTGAAATGACAGCCTGTCCTTGAGGCGTTCCCAACAATCCGGTTTCGTAATCGTAACTTTTGGCAGCCAAGTAGGTGTAGCGGCTGGCGAGATCGAACAGGCTACGATATTGCTCCAGCGCCTCATTACGAAACGTGCGGAAGGTCAAATCGTTGGTGCGGTAGCCACTGACCACTGCGGCAGCCCGCTGGCGAAAGCTTTCACGTTCGGCCATCACTGTGAGCCCTGCTGCCAACTGGTTTTTCACCTGTTGATCCGCCACTAGCATCTGGTTCATCAACTCGTTGACTTGGTAGACCTCACTGAGCAGGTCTTTGCTCAGCACATCGAACTCATAAGCTGTTTGCTCTTCTTCCTTATCAAATTCGATTGCCGCCAGATCCGCTGCCTCAAACCGGCTTAACTGTCCAATCACCGCTTCCAGTAAGTCAGCCGAGAAATTGCTAGCAGTGATTGTTCCCGTATAAACGGATTGCAACGAGACACTCCCAAATTTGATTCCCCCACGCGCCGCAGAAGTTGCGTCATTAGCTAGACCAACCACCCTAGGTAGGGCTTCGGCATAGGCATCGGCGGCCTGTTCCGAAACATCTTTAGCGGCCGTCATGACATCTGCCACCTTGCGGAGGTTTGCCGCGGCCAGCTCCGCTTTCTCTAGTTTCGCTGAAAACTCGGATTGGGTTTCAGCACTCTGTAGGTTAGCCTCCAAAATCCCCAACACCTGTTGACCTTTACGATCAAAGGACGACTGCACTGACTGTAATTTGTAGTTTGCCTCGATCAGAGCCGCACGAGCGCTCTCGGCATCTAACAGGGCTTGCTGGAGTGTACCCGTCTGTGGCCGAGACCCGAGCGATACTCCCGGGCTTACCAAGTCTGCATACTGCGCATACTGATTTGGCAAAACATTGAAGGACTTTTCCTCGGTCACGGGAGTCGAGCTCGAACCATCGTAATTGGCCTGGATTTCCTCCAGACTGAGCGCCCCAAAACTGGGGTCCGCGGTAGGAACCCGCAGGGTAACCGACACTTGCTTGGTCGTATCCACCAAAATGGTGGAAGGCCGATCAATGATGCTCCAATTGAGCAAATCCGGACCGCTGTAGTCCTGACTGTAAGTTTTACCAGGACCAAGATCACCAGCGTAGGGTTGGCCGAAGATCTCCATCAAAAGATTGGAGTAGGTACTTTCTTGTTCAACGATCGCGGTATTTTGCGCAGAAGTCTGGTTAGCTTGACTGCGAAGTAAGCGTGTCATCTTCGCTGCTTGGTTGAAAGCCCCCTTAGCATTAAGTACGGCGCCAAGAGCGCGGTCTTCGATCTGCTCATAGTGGGATTTCCCTTTACTAAGCTCGCTCGGTGAGATATCAAAAGAGATCGCATTAGGGCTTAATCCGAGCGGATTAAGGTGGGCGTTGGCATTATCCAAAGTAGTCTGGAAACTGACTCCTGCTATCACCAGCTGGTCAAGTTCCGGCACCGTGGAGCGGTCAATTTTCTGAATGCCGCTGTTGGCGTCATCCTCATCCAACAAAAGAGAATTCCCGGTCACCCAGTGAAAGAAGCTACCTTGGGCGCTTCGGCTCGTCCACTCATCGAGCCCCCAATCCCGGGTTTCATTAGAATTGGGATTAGTGTCTGAATCACGTAGGTTGGCCCAGCCGATAGAACTATCATCTGAGTAAGATTTGCGATGGACAAGGGCCAGGATTTGCTGAGCCGTCGCCGCAACATTCGCAGCGGCAGCAGCGAACTTACGCTCGTCCATGTAGTCGACTTGCACATTCTGCCCCAACACGGTGACGCCCTCGGCCCGCGGGGTCCATGTGAAGTAGGGATGGGTGAGGAGTTTGTAGTAGTTTGTCACCGCGGTCAGGTAATGACCGTATGCATCGCCATGGCCCTGGGGGAACATCCGTTGGGCATCAGCGGCATCAAGAATCCCATTGGCGCTGGGACTACCCGTTTTTTCCTTAATATTATAGTTGGTTGCGTAGAGGGCCTCGCCGCTATTAATCCCCCGGGTGTAGTTCCAGTAGAGGCGGTTGTGAGCCGGAGCCACCGAAGTACCCGGGCTAGCGAAGTCGTCGCGCCCGCGCAGTAGGGCTAATTCCTCATCCAGCGAACTGGCCACCTGGCCCTCGAACGAGAAGCGGCTAGTGTTCACCTCGGTAGCGGTCGCTTGGTCATCAATAGAGATGGTCGGGTTCGCGGCATCTGCGTAGGCCTCATTACCAAGGATCATATAGAGGTCATTAAGATAACCGGCGGCCAGCAAGAGCGCGTCATTGGAAGTGGAAAAATCAATACCGTTACCCACCGTAAATCTTTTCCCACGGTTCAAGATGGTCTCATAAATAGAAATCAAGCCGACCTCGTTGATGTTGTCTAAATTGAGGGCGATGTCGCCATCCCAACGGGTGCCCGCCTGGGTCAACATTGAGATATCGGTATTGATGACACTGCTCGAGAGATCGGTCATGCGCTGGTTGAACGGAGTGATCTTAGCCAACACCCGCTTGATCCAGCCCTCGACTAGGACGGGAGTCGTCCAGTTCGACCAGGCTCCGGCAGGCTCACTCACCGTGGCCTTTTTACGGTAAGCCATTGTGAAGTAGCAGTCCCCCATCAGGATAGCAGGATCACTGAGCACCGCGGTCGGTGTGCCCCCGACGAGAATTGAACTTCCTAGAGTGCCATTGGGTTTGATCCAATTGGCGGAACCAATCGAAGTACTAATTCCGTCAAGCGGTGGTTGAACACCTCCCAACGGGAAGCCATAACGCCACTCGAATTCGAAGTTCTCCGGCTTAGCGCCATAGTCACCGCTGTGGCGCAGGGTCACTTGTTCGTCGAGTGGGTTACTGCTGAGCAAAACCTTTAAATCTCCCGGGTAAAGAGTAGGACTCACTTTGATGATCTGCATGACGACAGGATCACCCGTATCCGTGAAAGCCTCGCCGTTGCCAAACACGAGCGTCACATAGCCGCTACCTCCGCCAGTAGAGCTGAGCGCATAACTATCTACTGCGGTGTCCGGATCCTCGATATTCGGAAGGAGCAAGGGACCAAAGGATCTGGAATCCTTGCTCACGTCTACCACGTATGAACCAGGAACAGTAGTGCTCTCGCTAAAGGTTTCGATCTGGGTGACTAGAAAATCGATGGCTGCTTCCCATTTTGAGCGATTAAAGCTGTCTGAGAGTGGGCAGAGGTCCTTCACGAGGCTCACTTCCGCTTCAGACAGAGCGTTAAGATTGAGATAGTCCTCCCCGGCGGGCACGTCGACAAACTCACCGATCAGGACGAGGGCTCCACTGGTTCCCAAATTTGGATCCAAATAGAAGCGGTTCTGGAGCTCGGGCGGTAAACCTTGGAAGTAGGTGCGACCAGAAGATTGGGTGGTCAACACACTGGCAGGAATTGTTTCGAGGCCGCTAGGAGACCCTAGCGCATAGGTCTTGCGACGAGTGGGATCAGTGAGGACCACACTGGCTAAAGTAGTGCCTCCATTGGCGACGGTATTGGCGATAGACTGCTGGTAGCCCACCTGCGCACTGGTCTGGCCGCGCACTTGGGGAAGACCGCTCGTGGGTAAGGTTAAGGTCTGAGCAGTCTGAAGCTCAGGCAGAGTGGCCGCTTGCTCGCCAAAGACTGGATCATCCGGCCATTTAGGGTAGTAGGTCAGAGTTGTGGCGAGACCACTGACCTTGTCCTCATTAGCATCAGCAGCGACGAAGGGCATGACCGTGCCCACAGGTGGTTGGCTCTCTAAGGGCAAGCTGGGGATTACGAAACCGGGCAGACTCTTGTAGTAATAGCGCATCCCGTAGGTCGGCACGGAGTTTGGAGTGTGCGGTCCGCGGTAGAGCCAGTGCATCCCCTTTCGATCGACGAAAGTGAAGCTGTCGTAGTCAACTGGCACGTTAGTCCCAGTTGGAGCATTCGGGTTGGAGGCATGGTCCACCACCCCGACAACTTCGATGTTCTTTACGGTATAGGGATCGTTCTCATCGATCAGCGGGAGGGGCAGTAGGGGCAATGGCATGGGTGCCTGAACCGGAGTTCCCGCAGCCTTGTTCCACTCAAGGGGATAGGTCGCATTGGAGCGGATTACCTTAGCCACGCGCATCGCCGGGCGGCCAGTGAGAGCCTCTTTATATTGGATGAGAACATAGGGTTCTGAAGAATAATTCGCGTTAGTGGTATTATTCAGATCATCCCTAAGAGCATAGACACTCCCGCCAATCATCAGGGCATGTTCCTCATTGGGATTGTAGCCAACGAGCTTACTGTCGTTCTGCACGTAAACACTTCCCGCCGCTTGCTCAGCTGTGAGGGCGGGATCCTCTAAGCCCTTGCCGGACGCAATCACGAGTTCCTGCGGACTATCCGGATAGCTCACGGTATAGATCGCAGCTACGGAAGGCACGTAGAAAGGCTTAAGCTTGGGCGAAGGCGGCGTGATCTTTTTTGACCACCAGACCTTGAGGGTATTCTCGCCGGGGACGGCGTTCACGGGGATGATGGCCATCGTCGCGGCGGTGGAGAAACCAACCTCAAAGGGATTCGCATAAGCATTCGCAGAATAGCAGGTGCCGCTGGAAATGTAGCCAGCCAACTCACAGCCGGAAGGAGGGGTTAGGCGTGTGCCAACCGTTGCGGTGAGCGTGGTATCAACAATACCATCACCGTCGGTATCGTTGATGGTATAAACGGCCGGGCTACCAGTCTGGGGTCCCGAGCCGTCAGGATCCGCAACCGCCGGGGAGCCCAGCAAGGAATCTGCCTGAATGTAGAGACGTTGATACCAGAGCCCATCAGCGGAATCGAATTTCAGCAGAGTCCGATTGGTCTTATCAGTGGATTGGCTAAAATCTACCAGCAAGCGCTGGGTAGCGGGATCTACCTCGGTTTCCACTTTCGGAGCGCAATCCTGAAATTTATTTTCGGGTAAGGTTGAGGGATCAAACTGGATGGCATTGACGGCGGTATTGCCAGTGTCTTGAACGTTCACCGTGACATAATCCGAAAGACCGCCTGGCCATTTTAGAAGATAAGCGCAACGACGCTTCGGCCACTGAATGCTGAGGTTGGGAGTGGCAGGAGCGGTCAAGAAATAGATCGAGGCATCCGTCTGCTCCATCCACGTAATCTGCACCTGATCGGGGTCGAGATTTTCTTTCTCCCCAAAATAATGGGCCACTCCATCCGACGTTTGATAAGATCCGAGACGGGCCTGCGAATCGGTAATCGAGACTGCGGGTCTAAGAAACTCGTCCCCCGGGGCCGGACCGCCCTCGCGCGGTTTTAGTTCATCGCCTAGTGAGGTCGTGACAGTGACCACCTCGGGTTCGCTTTTGATCTGAACAACATCTGCGCCAAGAAAGACCCGCGCACCATTACCCACCTCAACCCCGAGATATTCGACCATCAAAATACCCTCGATGTTGTGAGCATTGAGTGTCTTGGAGGTTCCCACCTGATCAAACCACAGGGTCCGATGTTCCTCGGGCATCGTCATATTTCCCGGATTAGCGCCCACTGGAGTGTAAGCGTTTGCGACCCCGGGAGGAACGAAGGTGTTATAGATTGGATTGACCACCGTGATACGACCAGAGGGAATCTCCACCGCCGGAGCCGAAAAACCGTTCCCCGTCCAATAAATGGTCCGGACCGGGACTTGGGAAGAGGAAGCGACTGAGAAGGTCTCCTGGCGGAATTTGTAAGTCGCTACCGTTTCGCCGGTGGCCGAAGTGTCCGGCAGATTGGAGACCCAAGTGATAGTCACGCGCCCTGGTTGGCTCGCGAAAACCCGCTGGGCATGGCTGCTGTAATAGTAGGACTGGCGCGGCGTGAAGGAGACCTCGGTAGCGCTCGAAGTGGTGATGCTAGCAGGCGTGACCAAGGTTACGGTGTTACCTGAAATGTAAGCGACCTTCTTTCCCAGGACGATGGCACCGGGGGTGAGATTGTCCGGGACCGAAGCCACAGTCACGTTGGCGCTGCCAGCAGTGCTGGAGGTTACCATGACGGTGCCGGCGGCGAGGGGCACATTCCCACTGCCGAGAGGACCGATATTGCTAGAACCGGCAGGCTCAAAGTTTTCACCCGGCATGACGGGTTCGACGCGCCAGTAGGTTTCTGCGACCGCATCTCCCTTCCAGTTCACACTGGGCCGTGGGATCTCGTCTCCGAACGAATAGCGAGGAACGCCCGAGGCAAAGGAATACCCGAAACTCGAACTCCTGAGAACCACAGTCGTCGCCGGAGTAGCGGCATTCGTCTTATCATAACCGCGGGGATAGCGGCCCGCAGCAAAGCCCGGAATGGATTGCCCTACCTCAGTGGCGTTGATGGATCCAGAGCTTGCCGAGCTATTCGCCTGTCCCGAATACTGGGAAGTCGTGACTACTGGCGAACCGCTGGGATTGTAGACTGGCGGCGGCGCGATGCTGATGGAAGGAGCCGTTGTATAGCCACTCCCGCCGGAGTTAATTGCAATGGACGTAAGGAATCCACCGCTGACCGTGGCGGTGGCGGTGGCCGTGTTTCCGCTCGGTGGCGCGGAAATCGTCACCGCCGGAGCCGATGTGTAGCCGGCTCCCCCGTTCACCACCGTAATGACAGTGACCTCGCCATTAGCAATGGCAGTGGTGGCTGCAGCGAAACGTTTATCAAGCAGATTCGTCGAGTTCGCCTTTATGCTGTACTGCGCAAAGGCATTACTGAACGATAATTGACCTACCAGGGAGGCATATAGAAGAAAGCGGAAGAAGGTCACTGCGGAAAAGCTGAGGAGTAGAAAGAAAAATGTCGAAACACGCGCGGACTCAAAAAGATCGGCCTATTGGGCAGCAGCTTTATTTTGACTGGCGATCGAAACCGTCGTCTTCGTCGCACCGAGCAAGCGTTGCTCGATCGCGAGCAGGCGAGCCTCGCGGGCTTTATCAGCCTTGGCGACCTCGGCCATGAGCGCTGCCAGTTGATTCTTAAGCTTGGCATTTTCGATCTTCACCGCATCCAGCTCCTTCTTAATCTGCTGAGTGGCGGAGACGTTCAGCATCGCAATTGCGTCGTAGTCCACGGTTCGGTAATCTTCCACCTCCCGGCCATGAACAAACACCTGCTCTCCACCTGGCTTAAAAGCGGTTCGAAAAGCATCCCCGCGCACCTCAATGACCTCCTCAATCGACTCCTCGTTTTCGGTAATTAAACGGACGCGTTCGCCGACCTTGAGATCGGTGGCGAGCAGGACCCAACCATCCGCAATCTCCGCATTTTTAAAAATATCCGGAACCGCGCTCTTGCTTTTAATAACAGCCTGCGGGAAGACACTTTCCACTTGCTGTGCAATCACCTTCTTTTGCGGAGTGTTTCCATTGGCAATGGTATCGATATACTTATAGTCCGCGATTTCGATGCCGAGCAAAGTCCCAAGATCAGCACGCGAATCCGAGGGCTGGATGGCGGTTTTAATCCGCTCGTCGGAATGAACTGTAATCGTGGTCCCAACCACGTGTCCATCCGCCCAGATGGAAACAGGTGCATTGGAACGATTGTCATTGCTTCCGGAAGCACCGGAGGTGCTAAGGCGACCAATTGAGGTATAACTGGAAGTTTTCACTCCGACATTGAGCCTTCCCATGGTCTGACTCGAATGAATGAGCACGTGGCTTCCGTCCATTCTAAGATTAGATGGGGAGAACGACCCTGTCGTCCCGGTGCCAAATCCGAACCAGTTGCTGTTCCGTTGAAACCCTAAACCCATTACTGAACTACCAGCGCGAACAAAGGCCATGTGAGCTGCCGTGTGATTATTCGCCTCCCTCGTGATTTGAACCGATCCATAGCGTGCTGGGTCCGAAGCCCCGTCAGCAATCGCAAGCTTCATGTTAGGAGCACTATTGCCGATACCAAGATTGCCTGCAGAGCTGAGGACCATTTTAGTCGCACCAGCATTTGCACCAGTGTTCCATGTGTGGGTACCATCACTAGATTTTATTTCATAACGCCCCACATTACCAGGTGCTAGAACCAGATCTTTGGCGAGCGTTCCAGAGGGTGAACCCAAAATTGTTGTGATTCCGTCGTAACCTACATAGGCCCTCCCGCCGGCAAAATCAGCAAAAGCAGCATTGCCACTCCCTTTCGACCCAGACTCAAAACGCGCGGCAACATTGGACCCAATTACTACAGCATGGAGTGGAAGCTCGGGAGTCGTCGTCCCGATACCGACCTTGCCATTAAAATCGGCGTTACCACTCACCGAAAGTGGATTAGTCGGATCCATACCGATGCCAACTTCCCCGCCTATCACTTTAAAATTGGCGCTATTCTCTAATCCCAACAATACATCAGTTGAATTTAAGCCCATGTAGCCCAGTCGAGCACCTCCAGGTTTATACCAGCTCAGACCACCGGCACGGGTGTCGTTACCTGGCTGCATTTGGATAAATCCATGAGATGCCGTGCCACTTCGAAATTGTGCGTTGCCATTCACATGCAGTTTCGCCAGTGGCGAGGTGACGCCAATGCCAACATTACCGCTAAAATCGGCCGCACCCGTCACTGAAAGTTGATTCGTCGGGGCGCTATTACCGATCCCGACGTTACCGCCATCCGAGTTGAGCGTAAGGTTTTGGGAACCCGAGCCTTCTTTCCAGGCCTGGATGAAGCCGGTGCCATTGCCGGTGTCGTTGACACCGAGGCGCAAGCGCTCGGTGGTATCGGTGGCGGTGAGGAGGAGCTGCGGGGAGGCGGTGCTGCTGCTTGCCCCGGTCACGGTCAAAGCACTGGGAGGGCTGGCATTACCCACTCCGACGTTACCATTATCCAGCACTTGGAGTGAGTTACCACTGGCGCTCGTGCCAAGAACTTCCGCGAATTTCGAACGGAAGGCGAAGGCGGAGGAGACGATCTGCTGGCGCGGCGAGATCTCCGAATCCGAAACAGAGATAGTGGAGGCATTCGC
>CAKZOI010000019.1 GCA_937136395.1 uncultured Opitutia bacterium
CGTTATGATGCGGCAATCACCGATGAGCTCGAACGTTTTGGCCGCTCAGGCGTGCCGCTCTACGTGCTGTATACTCCGCAGGGCGACGCGACTTTGTTGCCGCAAAGTTTAACCAATGGAATAATTCGTGACGCAGTTGAAAATACCCTGAAGTAGGCTCTTGTTGGAGTCATGAAAAGTTACCACTACCTATTGCTCAGTCTATTAGCTCTAGTTTCCACGTCTAATGCTGCAGTGTCCACGGGTTCGCTTGCGCCAGATTTCACACTAAAAGATAGCACTGGAGCGACACATACACTTTCTAGTTTTAAGGGAAAATACGTCGTCTTGGAGTGGACCAACCATCGTTGCCCATTCGTGGTGAAACATTATGCCAAGGGCGATATGCAAGCGACGCAAAAAGCGCTTACATCAGATGGTGTGATTTGGTTGCAAATCAATTCTTCGGCCCCAGGTAAGCAAGGGCATTTGACTGCTGCCGACGCTGAAGCGCTTCGTGAATCATTGAACATGGAGTCCACAGCTATGTTGCTGGATGAGAGTGGTGAAGTGGGGCGGACCTATGACGCACGCACCACGCCACACATGTATTTGATCAGCCCAGAAGGCACATTGATCTACCAAGGGGCCATCGACAGCATCAAATCGACTCGCCAAAGTGACGTTGCAAAGGCAACTAACTACGTCAAGGCGGCCTACGAAAGCGCTAAAGCTGGAAAACCCATTGAAAACGCAACGACCACGGCTTACGGCTGTGGGGTGAAGTATTAGTTATTCACAATTTGAGGCTTTGTAGCCTTATGCTTACGGTAGCTCCATTCTAGGAATTTTCGATAGGCGCCCCAACGTGAATAGATGACAGATCTATAATTCCACTAGCAAGCTGGTGCCGCACAGAGCGGTGCCAGCTTTTTTATTTTGGAGCCGGTAACCAGAAGCGAAAAGCGCTACCGCTATTCGTCGATTGCAATAGCTCAATATTACCTCGATGACTTCTTAAGATACGCTTGCTGATCGATAGGCCAAGCCCCGTGCCATCTGGCCGATTCGTTAGGAAGGATTCGAATATGTTATCTTGAATTTCTTTCGGTATTCCAGGGCCATTATCGCTGATGGTAAATTCTATGCGGCCTTCTTGATGACTGGTTCCCACCTCGATCTTGCCGCCATCAGGCATCACTTGAGTGGCATTAAGAATAAGATTTAGCATCACTTGCTGTATTTGGCCTTTGTTCACCTCGACATACAGAGCTTCTGGAGACTGTTCAAATTCGATATCAATTTTCTGTTGATAGAGCTTTAGTCGCACGAGGTGGATCGTATCTTTAGTCAGAAGGTTTAGGTCGTAGCGTGCATGTAGGCCTTCTCGGTTACGACCAAAGCTTAGCACGCGCCCGACGATGTCTTCAAGTTGATTGAGTTTTTCGCCGATCACAGCGACATCAGTTCGTCGCACATCCTCTTCATTGAAATTGAGGTCTAGTGATTGAAAGAGTAATTTAATGACTGTTAGCGGATTGCGGATCTCGTGTGCGATCTCTGCGGCGAGCATGCCTAGGGTCGTGAGTTTTTCGTTCCGGCGAAGCGATTCTTCGCTTGTAAAGACACGTGCATACAGGCGTGAATTTTGAATCGCTATGGCTCCTAAGCCGGCGAGCGTCGAAAAAACTTTCTTTTCGTCGTTATTAAAGCGATGCGGTCGGTTCGTATAGGCATTGAGCACGCCAATGACTTCGTCACCAAACATGATCGGTGTTGAAAGCATAGAGATGAGCCCTTCCTTCTGAATGATTTTAAGGAAATCATTCTCCTCGGTGAAAGCTAGATCGGTCACTTCGATTTGCTTTTTGCGATGAATTGCAGCGCTCACAGAACTGGTCGATAAGGGCAGCACCTGTTCTACATTTAATACGCCATTACGCGTCACCATTGCTTGTAGATGGAGCGCCTTTTTCTCCGGTCCTAGGACGAAAAGAGCGCAGCTCTGACAGTCTAGTAGCTGCCGTCCGTCGCGAGCGAGACCATCAAAAATCTCGCTACTATCAAGCTCTCCGACTAGCCGTTGTCCAAGATTAACCAACGATTCAAGTTGGTTAGCTTTGGTGCGCAGCTGTTTGATCAGCCACAGACGAGAGATCACCCGTGAGGCTTCGTTAGTCAGCAGAGTAAGTATTTTGTGAGCTTGCTCATTGAATGCATCGATGTCCTCGCTGTCGACATTCACGACCCCAATAACGATACCGCGATCTTCCATGGGGACTGCCATTTCAGAGCGGATATTTGGCCGCAGGCTAATATACTTCGGTTCTTCCCTTACATCGGGAACGATAATTGAGCGACCATGTAGTGCAGCCCAACCGGTGATTCCCTGCCCGAGCGAAAGCGAGATATCATCAAAATCATCAGGTAGCCCATAGGACACCTCTAATTCCAATTGATGCGTATCTGGATTGATGAGGGAGATGGATGCGCTATTTGGCTGAAGCACTTTGATGATTTCATCCAAAATCAACTCAAGGGCAACGCGGGGCTCGTCGGTATCGGATACTAAGCTACTAATCCGGTAGAGTGAATCAATTGCGGTCTGCTCGTTGTCTTGCACTTCCATAGGTGCATTGATGATGTTCTAGGACGGGCGAAGGTCTAGAGTTTATTGATCGCGAACGAGCTGGTCGAGTGCTTCACGCAGCTCTAGCAGGTTGGTCGTCGTGCTGTCGGATTCTTT
>CAKZOI010000020.1 GCA_937136395.1 uncultured Opitutia bacterium
TCGGTAACGATAGTGAAAACGTTTGTTTGGCTGCAGCTCAGTCTGTTCAAGACGCTCTTTCTCATCATCGGTGACGTAGCTAATCTCACGGGACGAGCTGCTGTAACCATAAGAGTAACCCTCCAAGCGTTCCTGAGCCATCGACCCCCATTCATAAGAACCACTAAACCATGCATAGTCGGGCTCCAACTCTGTGCCAAATAGCTGCATACCGTCGTAGCGCATGATGCATGCGGCGGTCCAATAATGTCGCGCGCGCACGTGCGGATCCGTCTGCGGATCACTGGCCAGCTGCATCGCCTTCAAATAAGCTTTTGCTTTCGGCTGATCCTCTTTGCTGAAAAACTCCAAAGCCGCAGCAAACTGCCCCGCTCGCATCAATCGACGTGCCGCAAGTGCGGATACCCCCGTGCCGTCATAGTAGCTATCATTGGCGGGAGTTCCGCCATTCGCTCTGGCAAATTCAATCAGCGAGTCACGGTCGAGTAAGCGTTCCAAAACATAGGCTTCATCCTCCCAGCTTTCGGAATGATGAAAGCACTCGGCAGCCTCAGCATAGCGCGATTGCCCGAGCATCAATAAGCCCAGTTCAGCCCACGCACGGCGGGTATCCAAACGCCGCCAATCGTCCCCTTGCTGCTCCATCTCTGCAGTTAAGGCCAACATCAAAGTGCGCCCTTCCTCGATCTTGCCTTCGCGCAACAGCACTTTGCTACGCACCCACAACGCCAGCGCATCCGAGGAATCGGCATAGCTCAACCATAGCTTCGTCGCTGACAATTGATTTTGCTGATACTCCAACAATGCAAAACGCCCGGCCTCCGCCACCGTCAATTGCTGGGGCGCAGGTAATGCGCTCAACAAGCGACGACGATTCTCATCAGACTTGCTATCCACCACCGTCAATAAATACGCGGTCAAGATCGCCCTACTCTGCGCATCGTTCACCAGCTCCGCGATCACCGAGTCCGACGCAGTGCGCCACACTTCACGTGCAGTAATTTCTAAACTCTGCACCGCATTACTATAACCCGCACACCACTGCTTCAGATACAAGTCCATCGCACGCTGATACGATGACGACGAGCGCCGCCAAGCATCGTTCCCATATAGGAAATGACGCGCTTCCCAACCATAGCTCGCCGCAGCCAAACCCTGCGAATCGACAAAGCCCTCTGCTGCCAGTTCACGCACACGTTGATAATCCTGCGGCGCAGAAGCGCCACTCGTGCGCGCAATCATATACGCCGCCATTACAGAGCGATAGCGACGCTGCTCCTTCGGTAGGCTCAAGACCGACTGCCACTGTTCACGAGCCGCCACGATATCCGATTTATAATAAGCCAGCGCACCCTTGAGGTATGCCTCAAACTCAATCGGCAAACCTTCGGGCACGGACAAGTGCTGCAATGCTGCGAGCTGTTGCATACGATCCTCCCCATCAATCGGCGGCGCATGATAGTCAAACTGCGGGGTGTCCAAATACTGCTTTGCACGGTTTAATTGCCCCCGAAACACATGATACTGGTTTGCCAATTCATCTCGCTTCGAGAGTGCCACACCCTTTGCCTCGAGTGCCTGCCGCAACTCCTGCTCGGCGGTCAAGGCCTCCTTATCATCCATCGTAAACACCGCCGCATGCGGCACCGAGTCGGGCAACAAGTGGATCAACTCCGCCGCAAAACCTACCTCCGGCGGTGCATAAAAGACCTCGTCATTACGCGAGACATACGAAGCCGGTAACCAAGGCCCACAGGCTTGGATAAAGGAGACGCTAAGCAGCTGGAATACAGCGATAAAGAATAGCGAGTTGAACTGAAAAGATCGTATCATGAAAAAATTATACATTTGTGATTTCACCTCGTAGGTTAGGCACTCCTGCCTGACCAAGTAGCGAGTGCCCTTTAGACAACCTAAGATTGTCAGACAAGAGTGTCTGACTTACGATAGACAACCGAAGTGTTAATTTACTCCACATCTTGAATGAGTGAAAATTGAAATTCCGAGGCGGCATCCATACGCAACCAGCCGATCGTCCAGCGCGTTCCTGCTGAAAGTTGCGGCCGTGTCATTTGTTCGGGCCAGTGCCAGATAAGCCCATGGTCGAGCGTCGCCTTCACCGCATAATTTCGCTGACCATCCCATGCCAAGGCATTGGCACCCGACCAAGTCACCGTCACCTGCGACGGAGGCGCTTGCTCGACTGCAGAGGTCGACTCGATCTGCATCTCTATCGCGCCATCAGCCTGCGGCACTGCATGTATCTGCCAGCCCGATGGACCGACCTGATTCGACATCACCGCATGCCAGGTGAGCGTATCCCAATTGTGACGCTCTTCACCCACGGGTAAACGATACCAAATAATGCCTGCACATACTTCCGGACGCTCCACTTGTAAGCTCCGCACGATTCCGGCCATGGCCTCGGGATCAGAGCGCACCACACGATAACGCCAGTCCGGATTCTGCATCAGTGAAGCATTCTCACCGCTCACCTCCACCAGTGCCCCTTCCTCGTTAAACGCGATACGATAAGCATAGGTCGGTAGTGCGACATGAAACGGCACGCCAAAACGCGTAGCCTGCTCGGTCCAGCGCTGCACCTCGAGAGGATCGCACAACGACACCACATCCTCATACGACTGCGGTCGTTTGATACTGTGCACCTGCAAGACAAAGCGATCCGTCGCCTGCACCAAGTCACGAAACGCCCTAGGCCGTGTCATCCATGTCGGCAAAGTCGTAATCGATAACGGCACCCCACTGCAGACTTTACGCAGTTCACGCAGTTGAGCCGTATAGCTTTCCAACTGACTCGTAGGACAATCAAAGTCAATTTCCAGTGCAACGGGATCCACTCCATGCGAACGAGCCGTCTCGATCGCATACTCGACCCAGCCAAGAAAACCACTTTGAAAGGAACGTTCGACATCGTATCCAGTATCCAAATTCAACCGCAGTGCCAATGTCACTGGCAGCCCTGACGCTTTCAAACGATCAAAGTCAACATCCGCACGATATACACCATTTACTTGCGATGGGTGAACCTCCGCAAAAAGCACAGTGACCCCATCCAACTTATCAGCACTCTGCACCACCATTTCTCGCAGCGAATCACTCCACGCTCTCTGCCACACATAAGCTTGCTGACTAATACCTGCCCACACATCACCACAAAACAAAAATAAAATGATGAAAAGAAAGCGGACACGTGGCATATCTTAGAAGCATAAACTGTAAACCCACTGCACCAAGCATCAAAACTTCATAAACCGTTTTGTTTTTGGTCGGAACTACAGAATCACCCAAACACTTGCCGTCTCAGTCCCTGGATCACCGCAAGTCCGCCCCAGTCACCGCGCATAGTATTCACCTTCGGAGGGTGTTTTCGCTGACGTTCCAATTGCCACGCGCCGGTAAAGCCACGCACAAACTCCGTAGAGCCTAGAATCGCTCCATCGGTAAAATAGCGCACACGGCAACGCAACATTGCCGCCTTTGGTAAATGCCCGCCGGCGTCTAATACTTTCAAGGCCTGCTCTCGGCTCATCTCCGTAAGTCCAGCTTCCGAAGCACGCTTCCCAAAGATCAACGAGCGATGCGCCCTTAAGGCATCTGCCATGGACACATTTTGACGCATCCCACCATCCGCATATGTGCCCCAGATAAAGCGTATCCCATGCTTTGCTGGTGACTCACCCGCCACCGCTTCCGCATAGCCACAGAAACGGTAATCCTTAGGATCTTTAACGATTCCTGCACGCACAGGGTTCAGGTC
>CAKZOI010000021.1 GCA_937136395.1 uncultured Opitutia bacterium
GGGACTCCTGCCTAATAATAGCGAGGATGCCGCGCGTATCTACGTGATCGCCGGTAGTTGGGTGAAGTTACGTGATCCGCAAGGCGCGGATCATCTCTATAAGCAATTAGTGGTACGCTGCCCGCGGACCGAATTAGGACAGGCGGCAATGACGACCAACTGGTTTCCGGAAGTGGATGTGGAAATGATTCAGCCGTTTGTTGACTAGCTTTTGTGGATTCGGTCTCAGACCGGCGTCACTCCTTTTTTGAGGAGGATGTTGCCATATTTAGCGAGTTCGCCGGTCATGACTACGGCGAAGGCGTCTTCGGCGCGGTCGTAAAAGGCAAAACGATCGATGCGCTCGGTTGCGGGGGCACTTGGCACATGCTTTTCGATGGCTGCGCGGTAGTCGGTTTCGACTTGTGGGTCCAAGGTGTCGCCTTCGACGGCGGCCATCATAAAGAGCGGCGTCGGCACATAGGCGTCTAGCTCGAAGAGTGGTAGAATCGCATCGAGCAGATCGGGGATACGCAGTCCATCGGCGCGGATGACATTGGCATTGAACGATTCAGCCGGGAAGTGCGCATCGGCGAGAATGATTTCATCGCCGTGCCCCATACGTGACAGCGTCGCGAGAAGTTCAGGGGAGAGCAGTGGTGAGATTCCTTTAAGCATATTATTTTATGGTGAAATTTAAACAGTAGATTCTGTAGTAGATAATGATGAGTTCGACAAAAAAACTCCCGTAATGCAGATGCATTACGGGAGTTGATTTCAAAAGCTTAGCCATAAAGCGGGCCGTAAGACTTGCAGGCGCGGAAGTCGGCACCTTCCAGATCGGCGGTGCCGAAGGCACGCCATGCGCTTGGGCGGAAGATGCGTTCTTCTTCGACGTTGTGCATGTAGACTGGAATGCGCAGCATGGAAGCGAGGGTGATGTAGAGGTCGCCGACGTGGCCAGCAGTCATGACGCAGTGGTTGGCACCCCAGTTATTCATCACTTCGTAAGTCGAGCGGAATGCTCCAGCTCCGTTCAGGCGTGGCGCAAACCATGTGGTTGGCCAGGTCGGGTTGGTGCGCTCATCCAGTGCGTTATGCACGTCCTCGGGGAGCTCGACCGTCCAGCCTTCAGCAACTTGGAGGCAAGGCCCTAAGCCTGCGGCCAGATTGAGACGGATCATGGTGGCTTTCATGCCGCCTTTGGTTTTGAAGCGTGTGCTCAAACCGCCACCAGGGAAGTATTCGGTGATGGATGGGTGCCAAGTGGTGTTCTTCAAGCTGGCAGATACTTCCTCGTCGGTAATTTCCCAGAAGGCCTTCATCGTCGGGTTGCCATCGGCATCCTTTTGATCACCGGTGCCATCGAGTGCGGCGGGTCCGGAGTTGATCAAGTGCAGCAGGCCGTCCGCTGCGACACCGTCGAGTTGGTGCCCACCGGCAACGCGTGCGACGGCATCGGGACTCCAATAGGTGCGAAGGTCGGCAAAGATTTGCGCGCTATTGGTCAATAATTGACCGAAGAGCATCCCTGCGCCGTTCAGTGCGTCGTTTTCGGTGGCGACGATGTAGGGTGGGCGTTTGCCGTTCCAATCGAAAGAGGTGTTCAGGATGGCTTCCATGAAATCGCCATTCGGGAAGTGGTCGGTCCATTGGCGTTGACCTTGGAAACCGGCGGCAATGGCGTAGTGGCCTTGGGCTTGTTCGCCGTAGCCCGCTTCTGCGAGCTTTGGGTTGCCGACCATGAGATCACGTGCGATGAGCGCCATCTTGACGGAGTCTTCCCACTCGCTGTCGATCTGCTCACGACTGCGTTGGGTTTCCTTGCTATTGTAGTCTTTACCCTCGGGGCAGTTCTCCTTCACCCATGCGAGGGCTTTGGCAAATTCTTCTTGGTCGTAAGTGCCTTTGCTCATACGGCCAGCGAGTTCGGACATATCGATCGCTTCCACGCGCATACCGAGTGTGCGTTCCCAGAAAGTGGTGTCTACCACTGAGCCGGCGATGCCCATCGATGTGCCACCCATGGAGAGGTAGGCTTTGCCGCGCATGTAGGCGACGGCGAGCCCGGCACGTGCAAAATTCAGTAGCTTTTCCACGACGTCTTGCGGCATGGTCTCGTCGCCTGCTTCCTGCACGTCTTTGCCATAGATGCCAAAGGCGGGAATGCCTTTTTGGGTGTGGCCAGCGAGCACGGCCGCAAGATAAACCGCGCCCGGGCGCTCGGTGCCATTGAAGCCCCAGATCGCTTTCGGACGATGGGTATCCATGTCCATCGTCTCCGAGCCATAACACCAGCAAGGGGTGACGGTGAGGCTCAGGCCCACGCCTGCGCGCTGGAATTTTTCTTCGCATGTGGCGGCTTCTTTGACTCCACCGATATTGGAGTCGGCGATGACGCATTCGACCGGGCTGCCGTCGAGGTTACGTAGATTCTCGGAGAAGAGCTTTGCGACACGCTTCGCCATATTCATGGTGGTGTCTTCGAGCGATTCGCGCACGCCACCAAGGCGGCCGTCTATGGTTGGGCGAATGCCAATTTTAGGGAAGGTGAATGGGTGTTGGTTCTTCATATTTTAAGCAGTGGTTTAAACAGTCTCGACTATACTGCAGATCAGACTTGCTGAATAGAGCGATTATTGGCCTAATATGGATATTATTGAATAAAAATCATTTTGGTTAAAGTCATGGAAACGTTCCCTTTAGAGTTGTCATCGCAGGTAAAGAAGGGGCGCTATGCCAACTTTACCAGAGGGGCGGAGGGGGTTGAGAGGATCTTCATGGTCGGCTATGAGGAGTGTGCGCCTGAATACAGTATTGATCGGTCTGACTTTCCGTTCTGGACTTTGGAATTTATTGTCGGCGGTCAGGGATTTTACCAAGAAGGGCATCTTCAGCGACGCGTGACGCACGGAGCGGTATTTGCCTACGGGCCAGGTGTTGGGCAACGCTTTTGGAATGAAACGGAGCGTCCTTTTCGCAAGTATTTCATGGTGAGCGGAGGTAGGGAGTTTCCACTTGCTTGGCAGGAGGCGGGGGTTGAACCTGGACGCCTACTTCAGTTGGGCAATGCAACACCCGTGGTGGCAATTTTTGATCAGATGTTGGATGAAGGAGCGCGCAGTGATTCGCAGACGCCGTCGATTATTTCCGGATTGGGGGCGGTGCTGCTCGCCCAAGTGAGTCGCTATAAGGGCACGGCACGAGGGGATCGATCACGCTCGCGCAAAGTATATGACATAAGCATGGAGATCTTGCAGCGCGATTATCGTAGTTTGCATTCACTCGCGGATCTGGCGCAACGTTCCGGTTATAGCAGTGAGTATCTCTGTCGGATTTTTAAAAAGTATCATGGCGATTCACCGTATCAGGTGCTGCTGCATCGTAAAATGAGCGCGGCATGGCTCCTGTTGCGGGCAGGTCAATTACAAGTTGGAGCGGTGGCGAAAGAGTTGGGCTATGACGATCCGTTGCACTTCTCCAGAGTCTTTCGTAAAGTCATGGGGTGCGCCCCCAGTTCGGTGCACGCGCGGGGCTGAGGTGCGATTAGGCTTGGATGCTTCGCCACTAAAAGCTGTCAGGGCATCATATGGTATCGGATGCCGATCGGTGATGAACCGCGCAATTGGGATGTTCACACTTGGCATGCGGTGATGGCGGGCGTTGCGGATCGATCTGATTGGAAGATTTATGCTGTGCCACAAGCTGCTGGTGCAATTGAACTGCAGATCGAATCGACTTCCGCAGTCGAGCAAGCGCCTCCATTTCAGGTAACTGTTCGTTGGGCAGGAGCACAGGCTTTGGCGTGGGATGGGCAGCGCAATTATGTTGTTAAGAGCACTTTAGACCATGGATTAATGTGGCAATGGCCGGAGCAAATGACGCCTCCGCAATTATCGCAAGGGACGCGCTGGACGATTGGCTGGTTGCGTCTAGATGAAATGGTAGAACTACAGTTGTCACAGTTACAAGATGCAGAATAAACTGACAGCTTACATTATTGCTGTTTTTCAGACGGCTATTGTCACCCTTTCTAATGCCTGTGGCCCTTGGCTACCCGCATCTTTCGTGTCGAGGAATGATACGATGTTTTATGAACCACCAACGGTGGGTTTTGCTGCGGAGCTCCGGCATCTACTCCCTGAATCGGTGCCTCATGAAGCCGTATTAACTGTAGACGAAGAGGAGGCCTTAAGTGCCGAGCAGGAATTGGAGGAAGCTTTGCTAGCAATGGGTGAATCGCTTTTGAAACGTGAACAGATTGTGCAGGAGTTTCGTTTGTTTCGTCTTCAATTAAATAATGCGAAGCGATATTTGGAAACGCCAGTTTTTGATTATCATGCGCCGCCAGTGGATAAAGAAGATCGCGCTGAGCAGTTAGCGTTATTGCAGCAATTGTCTGTGCCTGAAGGTTTACCTGTTGAATTTGAGTTATATTTAAAGGGGGCCTTGGCATACTTCACTTCTGACGTCTCGAAGGCGCGAGCGTATTGGCAATCGGTATTAAATTTGCCTAAGACTGAGCGACGCTATCGTTCCGTGATGTCGGCATATATGATTGCAAGAACCAGTGGGTATTCGGCGGCGCAAGATTATCAACGTGTGCGAGAGCTCGTTGCAGAGGGCTTTGTCGATGCGCAGGGTCTAGCTGCCGCGAGCTACGGAAGAGAGGCTCGGCAGCTGTTATATGGTAGTAATGGTCAATCTCCCCATCGATCCACGAAGCACTATAAACGAGCGATGGATTTATACTTTAAACAGTGGCGCGCGGGGTATCCTAACGTCTCGTTTAGTTTGCGTGTCACTGCGAGCATGATTTGGCGAGAAGCATCAGAGCAGGTGATTGCTGAATTGGTGCAAGATGCTCAGAGTCGAGCGGTATTAACTGCGTATCTATTGACAGTTCGTGATGGGAATTCAGCTCACAATCGTCGGCGTTTGATGAATGCCTTGCCCGATCCGAAGGTCGTCACGGTTGCAGAAGCAGGGCGCTTTGCATTGTTAGAATATCAACAAAATGAGTTGGTAGCTTCCAAGCTTTGGCTTAATTATGCGGGGCCTTCTGATGCTCTGGCATTATGGGTGCGAAGTAAGTTACTTTTACGCGATGGAAGAATTAACGAGGGACGCACTTTGATGATAGCGTTGACCAAGGAAATGGAAGGCAAGGGTGGAGATTGGCGGCGATTGGATACACGACGAGCATGGGCAGAGCTAGGCATGTTGATGCTGCGGGAGTCACGCTACTATGAAGCCGCTGGATGTTTCCAACGCTCGGGTAGCTGGGAAGACGAAGCTTATGTGCTAGAGCGTTTACTTGAGCGTGATTCATTGATAAAATATGCGAGAACTTTTAAAGGCTCTATGAAGTGTAGAATTTACGATAACGACCGATCGGTTTGTGCTTTAGTGGCTCGTCGCTTAATGCGAGAAGACCAGTTTGAGGCGGCGATCGAGTTTTTTGATGGGACTGTATTGCTCAAAGCCCGAGAGTATGTAAAAGCCATGCAGTTAGCGAGCGATCCCGAAACGAGTGCGTATGTGCGTGCACAGTATTACTGGGATGCTGCTAAAATTATGCGCCATCATGGAATGCAATTATTTGGGACCGAGCTGGAACCTGACTTCGCGCGTTTCGAAGGAACTTTTGAATGGAGTTCAACTTCGGCGGAACGTTTGAAGGGCTATTATTATGGCGTTAGTAGTTCATTTCATGAAATCAGCTATGTCACAGATGATGAAAGGGAGCGTCTCCAAAAGACTGAGGTTCACCCGAATAAGCGTTTCCATTATCGCTATCGAGCAATTCAGCTTGCTGAGTTGGCGGCCGGACTTCTGCCAAACAATAGCGAGGATGCCGCGCGAATTTATGTGGTCGCGGGTAGTTGGGTGAAGCTACGCGATCCGCAAGGTGCGAATCATTTGTATAAACAGCTCGTAGTTCGCTGTCCGCATACTGAGTTAGGTATGGCTGCGATGAAAGCAAATTGGTTTCCCGCGGTTGATATTGATGTGATTCAACCGTTTGGAGATTAGATCTAGACAAAAAGCTCGCTACGCGGTTTGCGAAGCGAGCTTTTGAATGCAAGAGTTGTTAAGCGACTTAGGCTTTCAGTGCTTGATCAAGGTCGGCGAGCAGGTCTGCGATATCCTCAATTCCCACGGAGAGGCGAACAAAGTCAGCAGTAACACCTGTGGATTGTTGTTGTGCTTCGTCGAGCTGCTGGTGCGTAGTGGTGGCTGGGTGAATCGCGAGGGATTTCGCGTCACCTATATTTGCGAGATGGCTGAATAACTGGAGGCTATCGATGAACTTACGGCCGGCTTCGAGGCCGCCTTTGAGACCAAATCCAACGAGTGCGCCGTATTTACCTTCGTAGAAATACTTTTTAGCAGCGGCATGATGTGGACTGTTTGGAAGGCCTGGGAAATTTACCCAGCTGACCGCTTCGTGATCTTGCAAAAATTCAGCGACCTTAAGCGCATTCTCGCAATGACGCTCCATTCGTAAGTGAAGTGTTTCGATGCCTTGAATATGTAAGAAAGAATTAAATGGTGACGTGCAATTTCCGGTGTCACGTAGCCACTGTAGGCGCATCTTCATAATGTAAGCGATATTGGCGCCACCAGCGGGTGGGAAGGCTTGAAAGGCATCCCAATGGACGAGTCCGTGGTAACTTGGATCTGGTGAAGTGAACTCATCGAACCGGCCGCTGCCCCAATCAAAGTTACCGCCATCGATGACGATTCCGCCAATGCTAGTGCCGTGTCCGCCTAGGTATTTTGTGAGGCTATTGACGACGATATTGGCACCGTGCTCAAGTGGTCGACAGACTGCAGGTGAGGCGACTGTGTTGTCGATGATTAGTGGCAGTTTTTCTGCTTTGCAAAGTGTCGAGACTTCTTCGAAAGGGAAGATGTTTAGCTTTGGATTGCCGACAGTATCACCATAGATAGCCTTTGTTCTTGAATCGATTAATGGGGCAAAGCTTGATGGATCTTCTGCATCTGCAAAACGCACTTCGATGCCGAGTTTTGGCAATGTGTATTTAAAAAGTGTATACGTGCCGCCGTAGAGTTGAGCGGCGGATACAATGTTATCGCCGGCTTGGGCTATGTTTAAAATAGCACTGGTTATCGCCGCTTGTCCACTCGCGTGTGCGAGAGCTGCGACGCCGCCTTCAAGTGCTGCGACGCGCTTTTCCAATACGTCGGTCGTGGGGTTCATGATGCGAGTGTAAATATAGCCGAGCTCCTCAAGGCCAAAGAGTTTGGCGGCGTGGTCGGTGTCGCGAAACATGTAGCTAGTGGTTTGATAGATTGGAACTGCGCGTGATCCAGTTTCTGCGTCTGGAGTATGCCCTGCGTGGAGAGACAGAGTGCCGAAGCTAGGTGTGTTCTTTTGTGTCATAATATACTTTCTAATGTTTAAATCGAGTTATGTGCTTAGTTTTGAATACGTTCACGTGCATTTCGTGCATCCCATTGAAGTCCGACTTTGTCATAGAATTTCGCCGCTTCTTCGAGGAATTCATTATCTGGTTTCGCTTCGCGTAGGATACGTTTATACTCACGCACGGCATTGCTGTTTTGCCCTTCATCACGATAGATTCGCGCTAAGAGTTTACGTTCTTCAACCAGTTCAGGTCTTGCATCAAGGATCCTATTGAGCATATCAATCTGATCCTCCTCGCTGAGTAGTTCGTTTTCGCCGGTAGCTTTGATTGTTTCAATAAAGGCTGCCTTTGCTTCCCAAGCGTTTGGCCATTGCTCCGACATCGTTAGCCACATTTGTGAGGGTT
Source organism: uncultured Opitutia bacterium (assembly GCA_937136395.1). Taxonomy (GTDB): domain Bacteria; phylum Verrucomicrobiota; class Verrucomicrobiia; order Opitutales; family Coraliomargaritaceae; genus JBPOFY01. Next base: position 7,782 of record CAKZOI010000021.1, read on the forward strand.
GACCAACTTTGTATGCATAGGTGCCAGTGATGGATAACTGAATGAGCATGAACAGTGAGAATCCCATGATCCAAAGGATTTTACCCGCAGCGCCTAAGCGTCTCATTATTTCGCCTATGCCACAGAAGATGAGTGCAATGATTGTTGGCAATGCTACGTAGAGCCCATGATCTTCATGCGCGTTTTCACCATTGATAAACTGACCCGTCTGGCTAATGCCGGCTAGTGATAAAAGTAGAAAGGCAGTTATACCTAGTAAGCCGGCTCTTGCCCAAGATTTGCGGAAATTGATTGCTGTTAGTGCGTAGAAGGGAATGAACAGTAGAAATGGTAGCAGGTTTAAGCCGGCTCCAACTTTAAAGTCTTCTGCACTACTGGCCGGGTGAAATAGCCCGACAGTCAACGGGAAGAGTGCCTGTTTTACAAAGAAAAACATGTTCTCTCCATACATATTGATGGTTTTCGCGGTGTCAGCTGCTTGGGCCGTATTCTGGGTCCAGACACTAATGAATAGCGCAATGCAAATCAGTGGTAGCACACGATTGAAGGTGTGGAAGTGTAACTTTTTATTCTGCGTAATAATGATGAAAATCATAATCACTGGAATCGCAATGGCAGCTGGATGAATCACGCAGGCGACGATTGAGAAGAATAGTGAGGTGAAATAGCCCGAGGCACCACGGTTGCGAATGCCTGCAAGTAGAGCGCATAAGATGAAGATGAGGCCGAGGAATTCTGTCCGATAGCCAGGCCAGAATAATGGTTGAAGCACGGCAGGGTGTGTCGCGAAGACTAGGGCGGCTGCAAATGCCGCTGGGGCTTTCAGGGCTTCTAGGCACTTTAAGAATAAGAATACCGCAATAATATGTAGCAATAGATTGATACCTCGGTGTGCATGTGCTGTGGGTAGCGAAATTGATTGTTCCCAGAGATAGCTAGAGGTGGATACGGGATCATGGCTTCGAATCGATTGAATATTCCAAGCGTCTGTCCAGTTTTCCATCGACTGATGCGGCGAGCGCTCAACGGAATCGTATTTTGTCCAGAGCACATCTGATTGAAACATTGCCGCAAAGGTGCCTATAATAAAAAGAAGTAGGCAAAATTTGGCGAAAAACCCGACTGGTTTTATCGGCGAGAGATTTGCTCGTTTTCTGCGAGGTGCTGCTCTATCGCGCGGGTCCTCAGGTGGGATGATTAAGTCGCCACGACGAGGTTGTAGAGGTGTAGGTTCGTAAGTATCTTCCGACATTAGTTTGCGGGCTTAATTGGGTAATTGCTGAGTTGTTTGTCACGCTGCGTCAGTGCCTCATTTAATTGGTCTAAATTGATGTGGGCACCAGGTCGGACTTTATTTTTTGCAAACCATCCTTGATTCATCTCTACAGCGATGAGCACTTTACGGCTGTAAGACACAACTGGAGTCTCGTCATGTGGATAGAGTGAGCGTATTTCGAGAAGTTTTCCGGAGGCATCAAAGTAACCAATATCTAGCTTGATGAGGGTGTTACGCATCCAAAATTCCGCTTGCTTCGTTTTAGGAAACAAAAAGAGCATGCCATGATCTGTATCCAAAGATGATCGATGCATAAGTCCAAGCTGCTGTTCAGTAGGTGTGAGTGCGAGTTGCAAGTGAGCGGTGGCATCGCCGATATTTATAGGGAAGTAAGTATCAGCTGATGCTGGCGTAGTTACTTTAGTTTGTTGAGTGCAAGCAAGTAAGCAGCAGGCGAGGCTGAAAAGGATAAATATGCGGCAGCAAACTTTCATGAAATGGATCTGAATATCAATAGGGCGTGACAGTTCACGAGGTGAAGACAAGATTGATAACTCAATCTGTTATGAAGAAAAGTAAATCCTCAATAATCCGCTTCCTTTATGCTGCATCTGAGTATTCCGCAGATGTCTTTTACCTCGGAGGCGTCTTTGTTCCCGATGCATACTTATCTTTTGTGGTCGAGGGAAAGTCGTATGCAGTTGTCAGTCAGCTGGAATATGGGCGAGTGAAGGCGCAGTCTCGGTATACAGAGGTCTTATTACTTGCTGAGGAGCAAGAAAAAGCGGCGAAGCGATTAAAGCTAGCGGCGGATGCTGGCCCTGGGGAGCTTATGCAGTATTACACCAAGCAATTCAAAGCGAAGCACGTCGAATTACCGGCCAATTTTCCTGCGGTGTATTATGCTCAATTACGTGATGTGGGGCTGAACGTGCATCTAGCTGAGGAATCCTTCTTCCCTGAACGTGCACTGAAAACTGATACCGAGGCCGCTGCAATTCGTGAAGGCAATGCTGCCAGCGCTGCGGGCATTCGCGCTGCAGAGCAGGTTTTGCGAGCCAGTAAGATTGTTGGTAAACGGCTGAAATATGAAGGGGCAACGCTCAGCTCGGAGCGTTTACGCACCATCATTGATCAAGCCTGTCTTGGCAAAGGTGCTGTGGCACATAATACGATTGTTGCCGGCGGCGTGCAGGCGACAGATCCACATGAAGGTGGTCATGGGCCGTTGAAGCCGAATGAATTGATCATTGTTGATGTCTTTCCTCGTGTTCAGAAGACTGGCTATCATGGCGATATGACCCGGACCTTTTTGAAGGGAAAGGCAAATGATCAACAACGTGCATTGGTCGCAGCGGTGCGCGAATCCCAACTCGCTGCTATAGCTAAGATCAAAGCTGGTGTGGGCGGCGCTACGGTGCATGCTGCTGCCGCTAGGGTTTTTAGCTCACATGGCTATGAGACCAAGCGCGTGGACGATGGTTTTGTTGGTTTCATTCATTCCACAGGTCACGGCCTCGGCTTGGAAGTGCATGAAGAACCTCGTGTCTCCCCAAAGGCTGGACGTTTACGCAAAGGCCATGTCATTACCGTAGAGCCAGGGCTTTATTACCCCGATATCGGCGGATGTCGTATCGAAGATGTCGTGCGAGTGACTAAAGACGGCTGTGAGATGCTCTCGTCCTGCCCTTATCGGTGGGAGCTGAAGTAGCTTACATACGTTCCAACGGCTTGATGCCGAGGAGTTCGAGACCTGTCTTCAGCACCGTGCGGGTGCGGGCGCAAAGGATTAGGCGGCGTGCTTTGACGGCATCGTCGTCGACCATGACTTTGTCGGCATTGTAGAAACTGCTGTAGGCGCTGGTGAGCTCATACAAGTATGTGCAGAGAAAATGTGGTCGCAGATCATTGAGCGTGAGCTCGAGCGCGGTGACGAAGCCCATGAGTTTTCGGGCGAGGGCTTGTTCGGTATCCGTTTCTAGCTGGCTGGCACCTTCAATTGGTGCTTCCGGATCGACGCCGACCTTGCGGAAGATACTATTGATCCGTGCCACTGCGTAGAGCAGGTAGGGCGCCGTATTGCCTTCGAAGCTAAGCAGGCGATCCCAGCTGAAAACGTAGTCCTGTGTGCGGTTGCTGGAGAGGTCGGCGTATTTCATTGCGCCGACACCGACGGATTCGGCGATTTCGTGACGTTCCGCTTCGCTGAGGTCTGGATTTTTTTCAGTGACCACGTCAAAAGCGCGGCTGCGCGCTTCGTCGAGCAGCTCTTGAAGTTTGATTGATTCGCCAGACTTGGTTTTGAACGGCTTCTTGTCCGCTCCAAGAATTGTGCCCCAGAAGACGTGGCTTAATTCTGGCAACTTGTAGCCCTTCGCCTGAAACCACTTTTTAGTGGTCAAGAAGAGCTGTTGGAAGTGATCTTGCTGACGGGCATCGGTGAGGTAGATGACTTCGTCTGCATCGAATTCTTCGAGGCGGTAAAGTATTGTGGCGAGGTCCGTCGATGCGTAGTTGGAGGCACCGTCGCTCTTACGAATGTTGAAGGGGTAGGGCCGCTCGTTGTCGCGAGCGAATTTTTTGACTTCATCGTGCCAGACGACGAGTGCGCCGTCGCTTTCCTCTGCGAGGCCAATCTCGCTGAGTTCGTCGTAAATACGGTCGACTTTATCCCGGTAGAAGGACTCGCCGAGTGTGATGTCGACTTCGACGCCCATTTGCGCGAAGAGCTTGTCAAAGGCAACTTTGGAAATTTCAACGATTTGCTGCCAGATTGCGGTGTTTTCGGGGTCACCGTTTTGTAGCAGCACGAGCTCGTTGCGGGAGATATCGCGTAGTTCTGGTTGCTCAGTTTCAAGAGCGCTGCCGTCTTTGTAGAGTTGGTCGAGCGTCACCAGTGCGTCGTCGCCTAGCGAAGAGAGGTCGATGCCGTCGCGTTTGATCTTCATGATCAATGTGCCGAAATTGGTGCCCCAGTCGCCGATATGATTGTCGCGAACGAGGTTGGCTCCGCAAAAATCGAGCAGGCGCGCGATCGCTTGACCGATCACCATCGGGCGCAAGTGTCCAATATGTGCTTGCTTAGCAGTGTTGGCGCTGGGGTAATCGATGATGATTTTGCGACCGCCTTTGAGTGCTTTGGCGCCACTTTGGTAGTCAGCCTTGGTTGAGAAATCGAGTTGCCACTGCCAAATAAAGGCTGGGCTGAGTTTGAAATTGATGAATCCGGGCCCTGCGAGGGAGAGCTCAACCATTTCCGGGTCGAAGCGACCCGATGTGATCGCAGCATCGATGAGCTTTTGGCCTAGTTCGCGCGGGTTGACACCATTTTTTTTGGCAAATCCCAGCACACCATTGGCTTGGTAGTCGCCAAATTTGGGATCTGCAGGACGGACACCGGGTGTAAAATCTGCGCCGAAACCCTCGGTTTCGGCTGCGATTGCACTCAGTTCACTTTCAATTGCTTTGGATGGGTTAAACCAGACCTTCATGCGAACAGGGAAGATGCTGCATTGAATGGGTCAAGCTATCGTTTTGCGGAAAATCGTATTTTAATCGGAGCTAACAGTTGATCCATGACGACTCTCGTGGCGTCTAAAATAGGGCCTTGTCGGCATTTTAGGCTCGACAGGCGAGGCGAAAAGACTGATACACATAGGTTTATACCGCTTAAGCGGTTCACATTAAGTTCACACACAGCTCATTTAATGAGAAAGAAAATTATTAGTGCCCGTAAGTTCATAAAGCCTTCTTTTAGCTATTTGGTTGAGAAGAAGCGTGATGGCGGCGAATTCTCCGATGAAGAGATTCGTTACATTGTCGACTCTATATTGGACGAAGATCTTCCTGAATTCCAACAAGCTGCCCTAGCGATGGCGGTCTTTTTCCAGGGCATGTCTGCTCAGGAGACGGCTGTTTTTGCTGAGGAGATGATGCTATCTGGTGAAGTCATTGATTTGACAGGCATCGCACGCCCTAAAATTGATAAGTATTCAACGGGTGGTGTCGGTGATAAAACGACCTTGGTTCTCGCGCCATTGGCAGCTGCATGTGGTGTGGTTATGCCGACGATGAATGGTGTCGATGAAGAGCACGTGATCAGTAATCTTGATAAACTTTCATCCATTCCTGGCTTTAATCCAGTATTGGATTTGAAGGGTTTTAAAGCCCAGTTGAAGAAGGTCGGCTGCACATTTATTCATAAGGACCCTGAGATCGCTCCTGTTGATGAGATTCTCTATAAGCTTCGTTTGCAAACGGGCACGATTCCTAGTTTACCGCTAATTACAGGTTCTGTATTGAGCCGTAAGCTTGCCGAAGGTGCCGAAGGTTTGGTGATCGATGTAAAATGGGGTAATGGTTCCTTTATTAAAGACGTTGAGCAGGCAAAACAGTTGGCGCGTTCGATCACTCGTGTGGGGCGCTCTATGAAGCGTCGTTGTGTGGCATTGGTTACTGATATGAATCAGCCACTCGGTGATACAGTCGGCACTGCACTTGAAATTAAGGAAGCGATTCAGCTGCTCAGTGGCGAAGGTCCAGAAGACTTACAGGAGCTGGTTCTCAAGCTCGGTATGGAGATTGTGCGCCTTGCAGGTGTCGCTGGTTCGACATTATCTGCGAAGCAAACCGTTCAGCGTCACCTGAGAGATGGCAGTGCGCTTCAGAAATTTAAGGATATGATCGAGGCTCAAGGTGGTGATATCTCTGTGATTGATGATCCAGAAAAATTTCCAACAGCAAAGCATGTGCGTAAACTTCCGGCTCCAAAGCGTGGCTATGTTCATACGATTAATGCAGGTTTGATTGCTGAAGGTGTGCAAAAACTGGCAATCAAGAAAAACGGTAAATATGACCCAGCGGTTGGCGTGTCTGAAATCAAGAAGGTGGGAACGCAAGTTAAGCAGGGTGAACCACTTATGATGATTCATTACAATGATGAAGCGAAGATGGAAGAGGCTCTTGAATACCTCAAGACAGCGTATCGCTTGGCTCCTAAGCGTCCGAATCCACCCGAGCTCATTGTTGAGCGCGTCGCTTAATTCTACAGCTATATCTTTACTAAGCTCCGACCGAATTAGGTCGGAGCTTTTTTTTTGAAACTTTTAGAAAAAACGCACGATAGCGATCTATAGTCATTCTAAATTAATCTTTAACCAGTTTAGAAATGCCCTAAATTAACCTAGTAATTTCATAGAGTCATTTTTAGTAAATGCCCTATAAGCCCTTACCCTTTGCCCTAACCATGAGAAAAGACACGCTCCCGATACAAAAAATCATTGCTCTCTTAGCGCTCAATCTAATCGCCTATGTCGTTCCTGCGCTGACGGCTTCTGCGCGGATTTTTACGAATCTTGAGGGCAAGACAATTGATGCAGAACTCCACTCGTATGAGGGGGATCAAGTCCGTTTTAAAAATTTGGCCGATGGCCGTCTCTATAAGTTCCCTCTGGAGGCACTATCTTTGAAGGATCAGAGTTTTATTCGGAACGAGCAGAAGTCGGGGCGATTAACGATTACAGGCTACGCAGGCCTAAATGTCCCATCTGTGGTAGAAGTTAAGAAGGATAAACTGCACATAAATGCGAGCCGGCAGATCGATCAGATGCTGGCTACACATTTAAAGACAAAAGGTGTTCAGCCTGAGCCCATTGTAGATGACGCGACGTATTTGCGGCGGGCCTATTTGAAAATCATTGGGCGCATTCCGACTCATGCCGAAGCGGTTCATTTTCTGAATAGTTCGTCGCCAGATAAGCGCCGTCAACTTGTCGACAAGCTGCTAGATTCACCAGGCTATATCAGCCATAACTTTAATCTATGGGCAGATGTGCTTCGTGTAAAAACTACAGGACGCGAGGGGAGTCGATTTGGTGGTATTTTTTACGCTCAGTGGCTAAAAGATCAGATTCGTGAAAATGTTGCTTATGATGACTTTGTAGCTTCGTTGATTACTGCAGAGGGCTATCCGTGGGATAATCCAGCGACGGCATACTACCTCCGTGATTTCGGTATGCCCTTAGATAATATGTCGATGACTGCTCAGATCTTCTTGGGGACCCAGCTTCAGTGCGCGCAATGCCATGATCATCCTACTGATAACTGGACTCAGAAAGAGTTTTATGAGCTTTCTGCATTCACGTATGGAATCAACACACGGGTGAATACCAGAGCCGCAAATACAAAGACGCAGTCGATCTATAAGAAAATTACTGAGTTGGCACGCAAGGAAAACGGCGGAAAGAAAGGTAAAGCCAACAATACCTATGTCATGCGTGCTGCAAAAGAATTTATGCAGCCGCTACAATGGGGGGTTGAGCATACAAAGAGGCCATTGAAATTACCTCATGATTATCAATACGACGACGCAGCACCGAAGTCGGTTGTTAAGCCAAGTATTTTATATGGTGAGCTCGATACAACTGAACTGCATGATTCTACGACCCGCGTTGCGAGCTATGCGGACTGGATGGTTTCTAAAAACAATGAACGTTTTACTAAGGTCATTGCTAACCGAATGTGGAAGCACGTGATGGGCAAAGGGCTGATTGAACCTGTTGATAACCTGACAGATGAGAGTGTCGCAGATTCGCCAGAGCTAATGGCCTTTTTAGAATCGCTGATGAAATCGGTGGACTACGATTTAAAGCAGTATTTGCGAGTCCTTTACAATACTGATCAATTTCAACGGGCGGCCGTCATTGATAACCCCGACCTCGATGATGACTATAATCTGGAGGGTCCGGTCTTTCAGCGTATGAGCGCAGAGCAAATTTGGGATTCGATCGCGACTTTGATGACACCAGATATTGATCAGATCTATCAGCAAAGCTATAGGGCGACGAATCAAGGCACTGTCTATGAGACAGGAAAGCGACCTGCGGCGGCTGTATTTCTAGAAGAAAAATCATCAGCTGAGTTCGTAGAATATATTAAAGAGTATGCTGTTAAATATAAGGCTTACACTGAAATGCGAACCAAGGCCGCGGAGGTTCGTAATGATCCGAAGCGAAAGAATACGAAAGAAGGGAAAGCCATCTTGAGCGCGATGCGTAAGGCTACTGCCGAGTGGCGTGCTATGTTGAATCCTGATGTTGGCGAAGATTCTGATGATGCGCCAATAGGCATGACCATGATGATGTCGAACACGCCATTACTGTCAGATAAGCCGAGCAAAGATCAAAGATCACAAGAGAAATGGATGAGGGGGATTCGTCGAGCATCCGAGCTGCAGTCGCCACAGGCATCTGGTCACTTATTGGAAGTTTTCGGGCAATCAGACCGGATGTTGATCGAAAATGCAGATGATAGTGGAAATGTGTTGCAGGCGTTATTCTTGATGAACTCATGGCAAACCAATTGGTTACTCGCCAGTAAATCGGCACCAGTTGTGGAGGCGCGCTTAGCCCAGACAGTCGAAGAAAAAATTGAGACGCTCTATATTGGTTTCCTATCACGTAAACCCACTCAAGCAGAAACAGATACTCTTATAGAATACTATAAGAAAGACCCGAAGAAGGCGCGTGAACGCATCATCTGGGCGATGATGAATACTCAGCAATTTCTATTTATTCAGTAAGTGTATACTCAACCATTTAGACATTATGTATAAAGAATTAAACCAAATGGATGAACTTTCACGTCGTAAGTTCATACAGTATTCTGCTAAGGCATTACTCGGAGTCGGACTTGCATCCGTCGGACAGACCCCTGTTTGGGCATCTGAGGTCGTGCGAAAAGCAACGGCAAAAAATGTGATCTACATTTATCTAAGTGGTGGAATGAGCCATATTGACACTTTCGATCCGAAGCCAGGCTGGAAGGATCAAGGCCCCGTTCAGGCTATTGATACTAATGTTAGCGGTATACGAATTTCTCAATATTTGCCTAGTTTAGCCCAACGCATGGATAAGTTGGCAATTATTCGATCAATGTATTCGAATCAAGGTGCGCATGAACAGGGTGACTATTTCATGCATACGAGCTATGAAAAACGTGGCACAATTCGGCATCCAGGTCTCGGTGCATGGCTGAATAGTATGTCAGGTAAAACGAATTCAACTTTGCCAGGCAATGTGCGTATTGGAGGGAGTAATAATGCCCAAGGTGGTGCAGGATTTCTCGATTCAAAATATGAGCCTTTACACTTAGGTAATCCAGAGGGAGGTTTGCCGCATATAAAGGCTCATCGCAGCGTTGACGATATTGAGATGCAGGAACGTATGGCTCTGGCTGAAATGATGGATTTGTCGTTTCATCAAAAATATCCTTCCAAAAAAGTGCGTGCTTATAGTGACGTTTACGAAGAGGCGATGAAACTGATGACTAGCAAGGACCTAGAGGCATTTGATTTGAGCAAAGAGCCATCGCTTTCACGCAAATTATATGGTGACAGTCGATTTGGTAAGAGCTGTCTGTTAGCACGTCGCCTCGTTGAACACGGTGTGCGTTTCGTGGAGTTGACGCTCGGTGGTTGGGATACTCATAATGACAATCATGACAATGTTGAGCAGTTGACTAATCCACTCGACCAGTCAGTTGCGGCTTTACTAGATGACTTACATTATAGAGGCCTTTTAGATGAAACCTTAGTCGTTATCGGCACCGAATTTGGGCGCACGCCAGATCTCAATGCCAATGCGGGCCGTAATCACCACCCAACTGCATTCACATGTGTTCTTGCTGGTGGTGGTATTAAGGGTGGTCAAGTATATGGGGCCACTGATGAGCGAGGGCATTCAATTACAGAAAATGGTGTCACTGTTCCGAACTTTAATGCGACCATTGCTTACGCCTTAGGCTTGCCTTTGGATAAGGTTGTTTATTCGCCAAGCGGCCGTCCATTTCAAATTGCGCACAAGGGGCAACCTGTTAAAGCACTGTTTTAATTCATTGTGACTGTTCCGGATTTTTTACTCCCGTTTGGGCCACTGCATATTGTTTTTTTACACCTGCCTATTGGCGGACTTGTTGCGATATGGTTCGTTCTTTTTGTGCTTCCGAATCAAGGGCAGAAGCACAAAGAACCCGTCATAGGTCTGCTACACCTATTCTTATTGATCGTGACGGTGCTAACAATTGTGCTTGGCCTCGCATATGAGACCTATGGCCAATATGAGGAAGAACTGGAACGACATGAGCTATGGGGCTATATTTTTGGAGGCGTCGTGATTGGAAATTTTGTATGCTATTGGCTGCATCGTATCGCTGGTAAGGTTAAAACTAAATATCTGTATTTCTTTAGTTTGATAGTCGCCACGGTTGCCATGATTGTAACTAGTCATGAAGGAGGCGAGCTTGTGCACGGCAAAGGATTTTTACTAAAGCCTTTTAGGAAGGTTGAAGAAAAACCAGTTGTTACTCGGCCAGCGGAGGCAACGCAGGTGGTTGAATCAGTTGCAGTCGATAAACAGCCAGGCATCGTTTCAATAGAACAAGGTGGCATGGGTATAGACGACTCCATTGTCGAAATCGATGAGTCGAGCACCATGGAAATGGATGATTCAAGTATGGAAATGAGCTCGGCGATGGAAATGAGCATGATGGGAGGAACTGTGCCGCCTATGCCTGTTTCTGAGGCATTGGTCAGTGATGAATCAATTAAGCGCTTTGAAGCAGCTGAGCTTGTCTTTAAGAATCATTGCTACAATTGCCACGGTGCCACAAAGCAGAAGGGTGATTTACGCTTAGATCACGAAGAGGCTGCGTTTGCGGGTGGCGACGCTGGCGCAATCTCAATTGTGCCACACGATGCGGAGGGCAGTTTGATCGTCGAACGTATGCGCTTACCACGTGAGCATGATGATGCGATGCCGCCAGAAAAGAAGCCAGCAGTATCAGCTGAAGGTATTGAAGCAGTGGTTGCTTGGATTCAAGCAGGTGCGGTTTGGCCAGATATGCGCGCTCGAGATAAGCGGGAGTTGAACTACGTAGAAATTGATGATGAGCAAACCGCTAAGCTGATTGATCAATTGAATGCCACCGGGGCCAAGGCTGAATACAATTCTTGGGATGATGCGCGTGTGCGTGTGGATTTATCATTTACAGATGAGGACAAATTGGAGGCCGCAATTTCGCAACTCGGGGCATTCGGCGATAAACTCATATGGTTAGATGCCGGTGGGCTGAAGCTTCCTGAAGCCTTTTATCAGCAGCTATTGCAGTTCTCGAATTTGGAGCGCTTGCATTTAGATCGTGCTAATGTGACCGATATGGATTTAAAAGGTCTGGTAGGATCATCGAAATTATCTTATTTAAATTTATTTGATACAGAGATATCGGATTCATCTCTTGAGGTGCTCCTGAAGCTACCGAATTTGGAGAAAGTTTTCTTAACAGATACTAAAGTTACGAAAGCGGGTGTCGACAAATTGGTGAAAGAGAAGTCTACCTTAGAGGTGATCCATCGCTAATCGTATGTAAGGATCATTTTTCGATAGCTAGAGTCTGTTAATGGGGTTCGTTGATCGAATCTAGCCCCCTGATAGCTCGTAGCAACGAAGTATTGGAATACGAGACGATACAAAAAAGGCGCATGGATCCACCATGCGCCTTGTCTAAAATGGGTGATAACTGGAAACTATGCGCGTCCCATGTAAGACTTGTCTGATGTGCTCACTTTTAGCACATCGCCTTCTTTAATAAAGAGCGGCACTTGAATGATAAGTCCGGTTTCAAGCGTCGCTGGTTTTTGAACGTTGCTTGCGGTGTCACCTTTGACGCCTTCAGCTGATTCGATGACTTTCATTTCGATCGATGCTGGAAGCTCAATAGAGATCGGTTTGTCGTCGACGTGTAAAATGCTGTAAACTTGATTTTCAACAAGAAAGTCTTTGGCGTCTGAGACCAGAGATTCATCAAGGACGATATCCTCAAAGGTCTCGGGTTCCATGAAGTGGTATTCTTGGCCGTCGATATAGCTGAACTCAAGTTTCACCATATCTGTGTGCATGATTTCAACCGAGTCGGTAGTGCGGATTTTAGTGTTGGTGCTCGAGCCGGTATTGAGGTTGCGCATCGTGACTTGCATAAAGCCAGCTTGGCGACCTTGTGTGCGGTGTTGCACATCTAAAACTAGATGCGGATTATTCTGATAGTTGAGGACCTTGCCTTTGCGAACTACTGTAGGTGATGCCATGGTATGTTTTTGAGGTTAAATAGGCTGATGTGTCAGTGTAGGCGTGAACTGTCAAGCTTGGCTCGTTGTTTGTAGTTGTAGTGGGTAGCGACTGGTCGAATGATATAGATGCTTTAAGTGGCTATGACGGGGGTTAGGATGTCGACCAAGTGGCGGAGCGAGACTTGGAGAGTCTTGCTGAAATAGCAGACTTATAAGTTGAAAATTGTCCTTCAAAAGTTGTGTTTGTCAGATTTTTTTGGGCAATTTATAGTGATGTTTATTTAACTAGTCGGTATGTAATTTGAAATGATCAAAAGGATGATTAAGATATTAACATTTAGCTTCGGGTTTCTTTTTTATAGCCTTCAAGTATTTGGCACTGTTGCACAAATTGTAGATCTAAAATGCGACTACCGTGATGCTCCGTTGTCAGTGGATCGTTCGAATCCACTGTTGTCATGGCGTCTAGATGGAGTGCGTCAGGGCTTGGCGCAAACGGCCTATCAGATACAAGCGGCCTCATCGCTGACTGGGCTGGAAACTCCTGATTTGTGGGACAGTGGTTGGGTAAGAGGAGCTAAATCTACTGGCGTTCAATATACTGGGGCAGCGTTTGTTTCAAAACAGCGTGTTTATTGGCGCGTTCGAATTAAGGATGAAACGGGTGCTATAATGGCATGGTCAGAACCGACCTGGTTTGAGGGTGGACTCTTTGTGGATAGTGACTGGCTCGGAGCGAAGTGGATTTCTTGCACGCGTGAAATACAGGATGAATACGCTCCCGCCGATGTGATGGGTGATTGGATTGCAGTAAAGGATGCTCCACAAAGAGCAAAAGAGCTTACTTACTCACATAAGTTTTCGCTGCCGAATAAGCTCATTGTTTACGCGGGTGCTTGGTGGAACCATGTGGAGACAGGCTCCATTGACATTAAAATTAATGGCCAGAAAGGAGCTAGTAGCACTGAAGGCCCGCCGACTGTCTTTTTCAAAGATTTTAGTTTTTTTCTAAAGTCTAGGAATGAAGTCGTAATCACCTTGTCTGAGGCAGATATTTCTACGCCTGTTTCGTTTGGCATGAGGGTCATATTCGCGGATGGTAGTGAGCAGTTGATACAGTCTTCTACTGATTGGAACGTAACCCTCGAAGGAAAGGAGCAAACCGTAAAAATGGTTTGTGCGTATGGTGAGTCTCCTTTGGGTGAAGCCAAGATTTCACCGCGTGCGCCACTTCCGGTAGCATGGTATAAAAAGGATTTTTCGGTAAATAAACAAGTGGCCTCTGCACGCTTGTATATTTGCGGGCTCGGTTATAATGAGCCGTATATAAATGGGCATAAAGTGGGGGATCATGTGCTCGATCCGGGGCAAATGGATTATGAAAACCTGGCACACTATCAAACCTTTGATGTTACAGGGCAGCTTAAGCCAGGTGATAATACGCTGTCGATCCTGTTGGGCGACGGTTGGTATAACAACGACCGCATGTTTTCAAAATCCAAGTATGTTTATGGTAAACCAGGCTTGCGGGCTTATTTGGACATACGCTATGTGGATGGTTCCAGTGCGAAAGTGATTTCTGGGAAGGACTGGAAATGGAAAGCGTCTGGTATTGCCATGTCTAGTATCTTCATGGGAGACGATATCGATTATCGTCAGTGGCACTCGGAATGGGAGTCGCCAGGTGCATGCACAAATTGGAAATATGTCCAAGAGGTAAAGCCACTTTCACCAACGTTGATCGCTCAAGATTTTCCACCGATTCGAGTCGTGCGTGAGATTGAGCCTATTAAAATTTGGCAGGTTGGTGAAAAGACTTGGATCGTCGATTTGGGCCAGAATATTAGTGGATGGATCGGGCTCGATTTTAATGAACCCACTGGAACTGAAATCAGGATCCGTTGCACCGAAATGCTAACCGAAAAGGGTGATAAGTTGGACAATGTTCCCGCATCCTTCGTGAGTTGTCATGCGGCCCCACAACCGCATCGAATTATTGCTGATGGTAAGCCACGTAGCTGGCGGCCTTATTTTAATTACCAAGGTTTTCGCTTTGCAGAAATCCATGGACTGAGCAAAGCGCCGAGCCCTAGAGAAGTCCGAGGTTTAGTTGTGCATACAGATACACCCGTTACGGCGACTTTTAAGTCGTCTGAACCATTGCTGGATCGTATCTACACAATGGGCATTCAAACACATCTCAATAACATGCATTCGATCCTTGAAGATTGCCCGCATCGCGAGAAATGCTTGTGGGGAGGAGACGCTCATTCTTCATGGGCTACTGGATTCTACACTTTGGATGCTGCGACATTCTATCGTCAGCAGGTTCGACTTTTTTACACACCTCCATTTGATCCAAAGGGAATACCTGGGCGGATCGGAGTTGGAAGACGATCGACCAATAAGACATTGGATTTTACGTGGTCGGTCTCTCCGCTATTTTTGGCGTGGCGTAATTATCAGATTAATGGCGACCTTCAGACACCTCAGGAATTCTATGATCTAATCTTACATTTTCTTAAATTTACGGAGAAAGATTCGACCAAGCTAATGCCGAATATTCACCGCTACGGCGACCATGCTCCACCAACGATTAAACGAACACCAGCAGACAGTGAACTGATTGCAGGCATGAATTTCTTCGCTGCGGCGAAACGCTTTGCGGTTTTTGCAGAAAAGCTAGGTGAAACTGCAGATGCCCAATGGAGTCGGGGGCTAGCCGAGCGTATTCGTAAGTCGATCATTGATAATTATTACAACTCCGAGACTCATAGCTTTGGCAATGGCACGCATGATAGCTTAGCACTTGAGTTCGGTGTGTTAGGCGCAGGGAATCGAGAAAATCTGGCTGCGACTTTGGTTAGGACTTATCAAAAAAACGGAAAGCAATTCGATGGTGGATTTATGTCTTATTTCATCTACACACAGTTGACCGAAAATGGACATGTGGATCTAGCTTTGGAAATGCTTTTGAATGATGATTATCCGGGCATTGCGCAAAGTATTCGTGATTATGACGCGACGACGATATATGAACGCTACCGTGACGATTCTAGGACCAGTCAAATGCGTCATTCACTCGCGCATCACGCGATGAACCACCCGACCGCTTGGATGCTTAATTATTTAGCAGGTATTCGAATTCACACCGATGAGCCCGGTTCACGTCGTTTATTGCTTCAACCGCACATCCCCAAAAATCTTGAGTGGGTGGAGGCAGAAAAAGAGACGCCCTACGGAACCGTAAAAAGTGCATGGAGGCAGAAGGATGGGGCTGTGACATGGACATTTACCATTCCGCCGAATTCGGTCGCGGAAGTTCGACTGCCAGTGACTGAGAATCTGTATGCTCAAGGTAATAAGGTGCAAAGCCAGAAAGACATCTATGAACTGCCTGCGGGGAATTATGAACTTAAGTGGACGCATCCAAAATAAGTTTATGGTCAACTTTTGTGACACTGCGTTGAATATTATGGCAACAGATCCCCGTAACTAAAAAAGAAACTTAGTAAGTCTATAAGATTGTTTATACATAGCGTTTAAGTCTAGTGAACGATGATTCGAGTGGAGCTGATTTACCACAATGCTTCCTTTGAGTTACAGCTGGTTGCGCTATGGCGAATGTTCAGTATGCTACAGGCGCTTACCAATGACTGATACCTTTTTCTAGTATTGTTTGATCTGGTAGCGCAGGCGTTGTCTCACGCCGCACGAAAGTTTGTGGTGCCACACAGCTTCTATGCGCTTCGAGGGCGGTGTCGCGCTATCCTGTAATTGAGCCGATCTATCATTTTTCGAAAAGGTATCACGAGTCGGCAGGCGCAAAAAAAAAGCCCCCGCTGGTGGCGGAGGCTTTTGAAAGTGTGTGTAGTTAATTAGTGCGCGTGGTCAAAGTCGAATTGCTTCGTTGCTTTGCGAGTGAGAGCAACCCACTCATCCCATGTTTCTTTGAGAGATGCGCGCAGTATTTTGGCTTCTTGCTCAAGAGTGGCCTTTTGATCATCTGTGGCTTGCTTTAACTCACGAACTTTGACCATGACAGCTGCAGCCTTTTCTTCAAAAATAGTCGAAACTTCTTCGAGCTTGGATTTCAATTCTGCTGCGATTTCGCCAGCTTCTTCATTTAAGTGCTCTATCATCATTTTCTTATCTTTAAGAACTAGTGACTTTTGCACTGTGACTTCATTGATGGTGCGAAGTTTGTTGACCATGCCGAATTTAGAAGCGAGCCAAATGGTCCATTTTGATGGGTCGAAATGATACCAGCGGATACCATTACGATAGTCAGCGGCAAATGCGTGGTGATAATTGTGGTAACCTTCGCCGAAAGTCAGTAGGGCGAGAACGGCATTGTCCACCGCGCTCAGTTCACGGGCATATGTCTTAGATCCGAATGTGTGGCATAGGGAGTTGATAAACCATGTGCTGTGGTGAATCATTGCTAAGCGCACAAGGAAACCCATGAAGAAAGATGCTAGTGCGCTACCGAGTAGTGCCCAGCCGATCAAAAAGACGCCCAAATTAACCGCGACAACGATTGGTAGGTAGTAGCGATCTTGCAGGACGACGCGTGGGTTTTTGAGAAGATCTGAGACTAAGGTTTTATCGTATTCGCGCTTGTAGTCGAACAGCCAAAGCACGTGTGCATACCAAAAGCCTTTCTTAATTGAATAAGGATCTTTGTCGGTATCCACATGGTTGTGGTGGATGCGGTGGTCGTGTGACCACATGAGCGCGGACATCTCGAATGAGAGTGCTGAACCTAGAAGAATAACCCATTCGAAAAATGGATTCGCATTGTAGGCTTTGTGTGCGTAAAGGCGGTGGTAGCCAACTGTAATGGTCATGCCGCCGATGATGTATGTAATCATGAACAGCCAGAAAGCACCCCAAGATGCGACTGAAATGAATGCTGGCAAGAGAGCCAAAATTAATAGGTGGTAGATCGCAACGAAGGCGAAGGTATCCCAGTTTTTGATTTTCATGTAGTGAAAGTGTTTAGTGTGTATGTGAGGGTGTCCGTGGTTTACAGGGACGGTGTCAATTTTATTGGATGACGATTTGTTTACTGTTGTAAGCCCGTGGTTTACCGGGTGTTTGATCCAGAGTGGATCATGGTTTGTTGTTATATTTGTATGTTAAAAAAGCCCGTGGTTTACAGGGGCTAGCAAGCAGTCGTTGAGGACTGCAGTAGTGCTGCACCTTCGGTAGTGAACTGCAATGCTCGATGTATCGCAGGTGGTGCAGTAACTAAGCGGCGCAGTATGCCTTGGGATGGATGTTTGTCAAGATAATAGGGAGCCGTTGGTGGATCATTAATTTCTCTTGGAGTATCTTAACTGTATGTTATTCAGTGCTTTGAGTGCTAGGTTGGGGGAGTAGTGGGTCTGAATTTGATTCAAACTTAGATGAAGTATTTTGAGAGGAATTGTCGATAGATACAAAAAAGCCCGCATGGTAAAATGCGGGCTCTAGTGAAATGAATCGTATGCTTATTGGCCGTAGACTTCCACTTCGATGTAGTGGTTCATGTCATTGGCGGTGTTGCCATTGCTATAGAGGCGAACGTATTGTGCGTTGGTGCCTTTGGCATCGATGAGTTTGCCGTAGCGGGAATCGACATAGGGTTTATCGGAGCCTTTGCCTTGCTCGGCAGAGTTGTCGTAGTCGTTGTTGAACAGTGTGGTGACACCAGTTGCGAACTCAGGATCATTGGATACTTGCACGATGACATCGTGATATGCGCGTGCCTGAGAATGGTAGTGCCAGATCCAAATTGCTGCTAGATCAGCTGGAGCCTCTAGGTCGATTTGCACCCATTGGACACCGTCCATGATTTCGACGAAGTAACCTTCGCCAGCTTCTTTGTCGCCATCGGTGATGTATTCCAGTTCGCCAATGATTGGGAAGTCGTCGCTTGCAGTTATCGGCTTGCCCGCAGATAGAAGTGTCGTTCCCTCAGGGACCATGAGCACTGGTGCACTGGTGGGTGCCTGTTCTAGGTTGGGAACTTTGATTGGCTGTGGTGTGCCCTCGATGAGCTCTGGCGGGATGCCAGTGCTGAGAGCTACTTTACCGCCAGATGCAGCAGAAGTTGAGCTAGACGAAGCGGATGCATCATCTGATGCGCCACTGTTGTCGTCACATGCAGTGAAGATCAATGCGCTGGCTGCGAGTGTAAGAGATACGAGTGTTTTCATAAGAGTTTTATGTGTGTAGGTGTTCGTCGGTGAAAATGATTGTTTCTTTGCTTTCTGCTGCTGGATTCACCCAGTAGATTGGAGCTTCAGATTCTAGTGCATGGCGCGCATCGCAATTGAGTGTGGCTTTGCCTCGTATACTAGCGATGAAGTTCTCGATGTGATTTGTGTGTGGCTGTTTGCTGAGCCCGCCTGGAAGTGAGTATTCGTCAGGCGGTGCTGATTCGTAAGATGCAATGGCGTCTGCACCACCTGCGGCTTGACCAGCAGCGACTTTCTTTAGGACGCCGCGGGCTACGAGCTTATCCCACTGATCGGATACTGCATCTGTTGTGCCTGACTCTTTATAGATTTTTGTAAAGGCTTCGCGTTCGGATATATTAATAGTGCCCTCGGTGCCCATGAACGACTCGTAATAGCCTCCGCCAGAACTAGTAGTCGTAAGCACTTGGTAGAATGCGCGAACATTGCCTTCTGGAGTGTCGTAATCGAATACGCACATCACGTTGTCAAAGTGCTCTCGGTCTTTGAAGTAACTGCGCCCTCCAGAGGCCATGAGTGATGTTGGCTGAACGCCTAGATACCAATTGAAAATGTCAATTTGGTGGGCACCCAGGTCTGAGATGGGGCCACCAGAAAGTGATTTGTAGAAGCGCCAGTTCAAGAAACGGTGACGTAGTTCCTCGAGTGAGAGCTCGTGATCGGCCCCAGTATTGAACCCATATTTACGGAGAACATCAGCTTTGGGCAAAATGTCTGGTTTTGCTGCGATGTCTTGAGAGGAACTGAGTGCTCGGTTCCACTGACCATTGATGTTGATAATTTGACCGCAAATTTTATTTTTTTTGATCAATTCTTCTAGAGTGAAGAGGTAGCGCGGGTTACTACGTCGTTGGTGCCCAATTTGGCAGAGTTTTCCTGTGCGGTCCATCGCTGCGACCATGCTGCGAGCACCTTCAAGTGTATCGGACATCATCTTTTCACAGTAAACGTGGCAGCCAGCTTCGAGTGCCATGATAGTATGTGGGGCGTGCCAAAAGTCTGGCGTCGCAACAAAGACGGCATCGAGCTCTTCTTTTTCGAGCATCTCTTCAGCATCGTAGTAACGCTTAATATTGGTATCGAACCGAGATTTGATTGCACCAAATGTGCGACCTAGACGGTCTTTCATAATATCTGCAGCGGCAACATAGCGGATACCTGGGATATTAACCATGGCATTGAACAAGACTTCGTGCTGTTTGCCACAGCCAATAAAGCCGACGCGTATATCATCTGCGGGTGCGCCCGCTTCTTTAGCTTTTAAAATAGAAGGTGCTCCGAGAACAAGTCCTGCTCCAAGTGTCGACTTCGATAGGAACTCTCTTCGGGAGAGACTGGGTAGATCAAAATTCATGGCTTGTAAGGGCTATAATTACCACTTGTTAAGGATAGCAAACTTGTCGTGTTTCGCAAGCACGAGCGCCATTGCTACCATGATGATGTGTATGCCGAGCCATGCGACACCAGCGTCTTGTTTGATTAAGATCAGGCCGATGGTCAGGCTTGTGTAAACAAGTCCCATTGCAAAGAGAGAAATGCGAGTTGCGATACCCAGTAGGATGGTAATACCGAGAAGTAGGAGGGACGGTCCTAGAATCTTGTCGTAAATAGCGAGGAAGAAATCTGGAATGAGCGGCTCTGCCTTAAACTTGTCTTCTAATGCAGCTGGAACACCCTTGTAGTAAGACAGTCCATATGCCTTTACCTCGATGCTTCGTGTGAGTTCATAAACATTGGGTGCGCCGTCAATTTCTACCGGCACGTATTCAATTTTCTTTATACCAGCAAACTTCTCTAAGCCAGTTTGAATCGCACGTAGACCGAGCCAAATACGGAGTGAAAGCATACCAAGGCTTAATCCGAGGTCGTTGGAACAGGAGTTTTCTTGTGAAGACATAGTGTGTGTTATTGGGTTAAATGGTGACGATACAGGGCAGGTTTATATGCAGTAAATAGTAAAATATACAAATAAAATTTCAGCCAATCGCTTGGCGATCTTCATGCGTGTGAGTGTTTTTTAGTGATTTGTTTTTTCTTAAGGGGCTTTATACTAGTTATTTAAGAATTATTATTAGTTTTAATTTTATGCGGTATGCGCTGTTCTTATTCTCTTTTAAATGACCTAATTTTGACAAATATCGTCACGATTGCTGTGCGTTCTCTTATTTTTTGCGCTTATCGAGTTGTGCTTTCAGTTTGTCTACAATCTCAGGATGCTTTGCTGCAAGGTTGTTTGTTTCAGCATCCGGCTTGCGGTGGTCGTAAAGTTCCATGTGGCCGTTTCTATGCTGGATTAAGCGGTAGCGGTCTGTGCGTATGGTTCGGGCTTTGTTGGTATATCCGATTGCGCTGTGGCCTTGTGTGAGTGGGTCTTTGAGTTGAGGAAGTAGCGAGCGACCGATTGAAAAGTCCGGTTTTTTGAGACCTGCTAAGTCACAGAGGGTGGGGAAAATGTCTACTGTTTCGACAATTGCTGTAGTTTGCTTGCCCTGTTTGGGCATGTTGGGTGCGTATATTATCAATGGTGAGCGCAGAGACTCTTCAAACAGGGCGTGTTTACCCCAGATGGCATGTTCACCTAAATGCCAGCCATGGTCGCCCCAGAGTAGAACAATGGTGTTGTCTGCTTGGCCAGAGCTTTCTAAATGCTTTAGGATCTTACCCACTTGCGCGTCGGCATAGCTGACACATGCCGCATAGTGTCGGCGAACCATATCTGCAAAATCGGCGTCTTGGCGAGGGTCACGTTGCCAACGATTGTATCTCATGAATTCTCCTGAGCCATGCCAGGTCGTTGTGTAGCTGGGTTTGTTTGGGTGTGGTATTGGCGGCAATTCGACGCCGTCATAGAGATCCAGATACTTTTTCGGCGCGCCAAAGGGGAGGTGTGGGCGGATGATTCCGACGGCTAAGAAGAAGGGCTTTTCGGTTTTGGATACTTGGCTAAGCTGCTTGATGACCTCGTCCGTGATGAGGCCGTCGGGGTAGCTAGAGTCGTCGCCATCAAAGGCTTCAAGCACGTCAAACTGGCTTGGCTTATTGCGTATTTGCCCATTGGAGAGTCCATGCATGATGCCGCGTGGGTGTTGCCATGCGCCTGAAGGCATTAAGTGGCGATCCCAAGCGTCGGGCATTTCGATTTTAGAAGAATCATCCCAGTCATCTCCGCCACGTCCGCCTGGGTGGTGTGATACCTTGCCGACCGATACAGTGGTGTAACCATGCTGGCGGAACCACTCCGGCATGCTGGGAGTGACCCCTATGGGGGACTGCTTTAATTCGTCTGCGCGCCTGAATAGGGCTTCGTTCGTGTAAGGCCCATACTGACCAGTAAGCAGCGTAAAGCGAGACGCCCCGCAGGTCGGAGCGTTGGTGTAGTGGCGAGTGAAGACACGACTCTGCGATGCAAGACGGTCGATATTGGGGGAATGAATATATTCAGCACCGAAGCACTTGAGTTCTGGGCGTAAGTCATCGATGCAGATGAGTAACACATTGGGCTTTTGGGCAAGGGCAGTGCTTAAGCCTAGTAGGCTAAGTAGGGTGTAACTGAGTAGGCGGCGCATTCTATTGTTGTCGTGGTTGTATGTGTTAGCTTACTCAGTACAGGACTGTGTCAGTGTTTGCTCAAAAGCACGCCCATATTCGACATAGCTGTTGTAGCATTGTTCCTCGTTGATGGTTTCGCCTTCTGTTGCATGGAAGACGGTTGCGATGTGCGGCTCGATCGCGTAGGCACCAGTATAGCCATTTGCTTGCAAGGCTTTCAATGTCTCACTGATTCGGGCTAAGCCTTCGCCGGCAAAGGTATAACGCTCTGGCTCATCGCTGCCTTCTGGCGGATGTAGGCAGTCCTTAATGTGGACATGAGCTACATGCGCTTGGATCGTTTGGTAGAATTCAAGTGGGTCTTGCCAAGGGTAGGGTTGTGGTTTTGAGCGGTCGCGTTGGAAGACCGGGTTGCCTGTGTCGTAGATTAGTTTCAAGCCCGGCACTTCCTCAATAAGGCGTAGCGTGTGTTGGGCGGAGAAGCCTCCCCAGTTCATGCAGTTTTCGTGGAGGGCATCAATGCCTGCGTCGCTAAAGCGTTGCACGATTTCCCTTAGGCGGCGAAAGCGTTCAGCTTCTTGTTGATCCTCGCCCCATGGCTTTTGAGCGTAGGACATGATGCGAATTAGCTTCGTGCCGAGCTGCTGCATGCGGGGAATCGCACGCTCGATCTCGCCGATAGTGACGGCGAAGTTAGATTCAATTGGCTTTGACCAGCTACCAATTAGGGAGCCGAACTCGATGACTTGAATGCCCGCTTCGTTGAGTTGAGCCACAGAGTTCTGGAAATCAGCTTCAGATAGGTCGTGTATATTTTGACCATCGATGCTGCGTGCCGAGAGGTGATTCCAACCTAAGTCCTTGGTGGCTTTGATTTGTGTGGCTAGAGACTGTCCAGCTTCGTCTGTGAATCCTGTTAAGATCATGAATACGTTTAGCTTAATTCGACTTTTAGGCCGTTGTTTTGGGCAGACTTGTAAATTGCTTGAATGACTTCAACGCACTTACGAGCCTCGCTTGCGCCAGTGCTGGGCTCGCGGTTCTCTTTGATGGCGTTGACGACTTCTTCGAAATTACGTTGGTGCTGATAGAAGTTGATTGCAGTCGGGTCGTTTGCGCCGAGGCCAGCTTCGGCTCCCTGCATGAATTGAGCTCGTATGGCTTCGTCTTCTTCGGTTTCGTTCATGAAATCCCAGGCTTCGAAAGCTTCGTCAGCGAGAAAGACAGAGCCTTCAGTGCCGGCCAATTGAACACGAGCAGGGTGGCCGTCCTTTGACCAAGTGCAGGTACTGCCTTCGATGATACCGCGGGCACCGTTCTCAAACTCAACAATGGCGACGGCAATATCTTCAACCTCAATGTCTGTGTGCGCCAAGCAAGCAGTGTTTGCCTGCACTGATTTGACTGGTCCAGCGAGATAGATCAGTGCATCGATGGTGTGAATGGATTGATTCATGAGGGCACCTCCGCCGTCGAGCGCCCATGTGCCGCGCCAACCCGCAGAGTCGTAGTAGGCTTGGTCGCGATACCATTTTACATAGGCAGAGGCGGAGGTAAGTTTACCAAAGCGCCCTGCGTCTGCGGCTTTCTTGAAGGCATCCATACCTGGGTGGAAGCGGCGGTTCAATACTGCGGCGATGGTGACGCCTTTTGCTTTTGCGGCTGCGACCATTTGGTCAATGCGCTCTGTGGTGATTTCCAGCGGCTTCTCTATCACCACGTGTTTACCAGCTTCGATGGCTGCCATGGCAGGTTCGAAGTGCGCGCCTGATGGCGTGCCAATGGTGACGATGTCGATCGCTGGGTCTGCGAGCATTTCTTCGACTGAGGCGTAGGCCTTGGTGTTATATTGCTCAGCAAATGCCTGTGTGCGCTCGAGTATACGATCTGCTGCACCGATTAGTGTGCCGCCTTCCATCGCATCGATGGCTTTAGCGTGAAAGCCACCGATCATTCCTGTTCCAATAATTCCGAAATTCATATGTTTAACTGGTTGCGTTTTGATTCTTGATAAAGCCTCTAATGCCGAGTGCCGCGAGGACGATTAGGCAGCCAATGCCAATCATGCCAGGTGTGCCTTTGTTGCAAAGCGCCCAGACTGAGGCGAACGTTGCCACACCTGCAGAGATGACCATGAGTGCATTGATGAGTCCTCTGTTCTTCGGTAAATCATCACCAAGTGCGGATCTAGAATTCATCAGTAGCAGAAAGCCTAGGTAAGCAATCGGCAGTAGGGTGGTGGCAATTACAGATGCTGGGATCGCCATGGCGGCTTTAGCGTCGCCACTCCAGAGAAAGGGTGAAAAGAGTCCGGCGATGGCTGGCATCGCTGCGCCGAGTATAAAGATCTTTGCACTGCCTACTTTGTTGAATGCTTCACTGATTGCGTAGCCATTCATCATCATATGTACGAGCATTGTAGAAATCGCCATGGCAAGCACACCAATTCCGAAAATCGTTTGTGAGTGTTTACCAAGGAATGGCTCTAGTGATTGTGCGAGGTTTACAGAGTCGCGGTTTGAAAGCATTGCAGCTAGTTGTTTGTCTGCGAGTGGTGCAGAGCTGCGCGCGACATCTTTTGCAGCGTCGTCCAGGGTGACGAAGTCTGCATTGTGATGTGCCAAGCTTTTGTCTAATACCTTGTAGTAAGCGCTTTGCATTTCTGGGTAAGGAATGCCGTTTTCGTCGAGAACGTCAGCATATTTGGCGTGGAAAGAAGCTGCTGATGCGATCACCAGTGCTGAAGCGCCGAGGATGAATGGCACGAAAAGTCCAAGCACGAGATCGAAACGAGAGAGCTCTCTATGTTGTTTGCCCCAGCCCCGTTTCTTGAGGCTGTAAGGAAGGAGGAAAGTCATGTTGATGCCGACAGCGGTGCCGAAGGCAGCGATGATTTTACCGCGTTGCTCAGAGGTGACGTATTCGGTCCAGTAGCTGGCACTTTCGCCAGTTGTTGCAATTGCTGATGCAATTAAATCGGTTGGTTTGAAGAGTGCGGTAAAGTCAGGAATCAGCCCTGAGAAAAGGCTGCCCCATGATACGGCGCCATTTTTAATGAGAGTGACCACTACGCCCATGAAGGCGATTACGATAACTGCGACGAGGCCCTTTAGGATATTATCAATTAATCGCGATGCGCGCTCATTTTTTTGACCGAGTGCGATGAGTGAGAGTGCCATGATAAAGAGAGAACCTGTGATCACGTAAGGACCAGGATTGAATCCCAGATTATCTTCGATGGCACCACGACCGAGCGAAAACTGCGCGGCGCAAAAAACGGTGTCAGCAATCACTGTGGCAATCAGCCATCCCCATGCGAGCGTCGAGGAGACTTTTTTTTGCATCACTCGAAATGGTCGCTCTTCGCATGAAAGCGTGACGTAGGAAATGGCGCCGAGCATAATGATACCGCACAGCATCGCTAAAGGTTGTAACCAGAGGAATTCATATCCTCCGATAATGCCGAGGTAGAGTGCGCCGACAAGGGAGCCGCCTCCAAGGGTCACTGCTGCTTGGACCCAGCCAGGGCCAGTCATTTTGCCGTAACCAGTTAGCTTGCCTAGAAAGCCGCGCTGCTGGATGGATTCGATCGATTCGATTTGCTTACTCATTAGTTAGGGGAGTTGTTGTCGGTTATGTGTGCTAAAGTTCGCGGATCTGAATATTCTTAAACCAGACTTCGTCTAGGTGGTCTTGTAAGAGTATGGGACCGGCTCGATTACCGAAGTCTTCGTGTTTGGAATATTTACTTTTTTGAAAACGTTTTTTCCAATCGTCGCTCCCATATTCGATTTCGACGATTTTCTTGCCGTTGAGCCAGTGCTCAATTTGGTTTCCTTTGGCTACAATATGGCTGTGGTTCCATTCTCCTACCGGATTGATTGGTTTATTGTCAGGCGCGGCGACCAATGCATACAGTGACCCCGCGCGGTGCGTGGGGTCTTTGCTGTCTTTGTGTTTGTGGTCATCGAGAATTTGATATTCAAGGCCTAAGCTGCCGAGCGTTCGATATTTTACTCCGCTATTGCCGGCTTCGGATATCTTCCAGTTGAAACGTAGCTCAAAGTCTTTGTAGTGTTTGCGAGTGATGATATCTCCAGGCCTAAATCCTGTGCGGTGAACGACACCACTTTCAATATGCCAGCCGTTTTTGACAGGTTTACCATTGATACGAGTCCACTCCGAGAAGTCGCCTGTAGCGAAGAGATCCTTTCAGTGAGCTGCTGCGGCAAGTTCCTTGACCTTGATATTTCGGAAGTGAATTTCACCGGCCTTACCTGAATGCACTTGGAGACTGAAGTAGCCTTTTTTATATTCTTCGGTTTCCCAGTTGGCTGCAGGGATGCCATTGATCCAGGTTTTTACGTTGGTGCCGATGGCTTGAATGGTTACGCGATTCCATTGGCCCTTCTTGATAGCATTGCGCGCTTCTTCGTGTGCGTCTAGCCAGAGTGGGTACGCCCATCCGCCTGCCGATTGGCCATAGATGCCTCCAGACCAGCGACGTGTGCCCACATCGCCTTCCATTTCGCATTGTGGTCCGTAGACCTTGACTTTACCATTTGTATTAGCTTCTTGCTGGGCACGAAACATGATGCCGGTATTGCCATTCACCGCCCATTTGATCTCCGCTGTGAAGATGAAGTCTGTATAGTCGTCTTTCACTGTGGATAGGTAAGTGCTCGGCGAGCCTTTAATCGTTGTTCCGACGATCACGTCGTCTTTGACTTCGAAAGTGCAGTGGCCACCTAAGGGGACCCACCCATCAAGGTTTTTACCATTGAATAGCTCTATAAAGCCCCGGCCAACCAAACTTGGCTCTGGCTCTGTGTTGATGAGCATGTCTTTTGGGTTGGGCGTGTTTTCCTGCTTTGCATATTTCTGAATGTATCGTTTTTGGCTTTCAGAAACTTGATTGGCGCAGGCCACGGATAGTGTGGCTAGGCAGAGTGCGAATACTGTGATTGTTTTCATGTATATGTTTGTGTCGGAATTGTTTTATTAAAGCACGTAGTATTGTTCCCATCCCTTGCGAGGTACAGGGTCGAGCAGTGTGTTCGCGGCTGTGTTATTGGTGATCTGCTTTCTTTGAGTATCGAACTTGATTGTGCCACCAAAGCGCTGTGTTAGAACGCCGAGGTTGAATACTTGTGTGAGTGGGCCGCTGACACTGAAAGGTGAGCGTGCTTCCTCTTCCCCCTTGCAGGCGAGTAGGAAATTAGCGTAGTGGTTCGAGTTCTTTTGTGGGAATCTCGGAAGCTTCCCGCGCATGTCCATATATTTTTCGCGTGGCACGATTTGGAGTGGTTCGCCATGGTGACCTCCCTTGAATGTGAGGTCCTTACTGTAGAGGACTTTTCCAGGTCTATCGAGCACGGTCGCTTTGGCAACGGTTTCGCCTTTAGCCGGTTCGCTGAATTCCGCTTCGAGTTTTGGCTTGTTCTTTACGCCATCATACCAGGTGACTTCGCAGGCAGGTAAATCAGGGCCACGCTCTGGGAAACTAAAGCGAATAGTGGATGAAGCTGGATAAATTAAATCGCTCTTATTGATGCCATCTAGGTGAACTGCAGTGACATCAGTTGGTAGACCGAGTTCTAGGAAACGGTGGCAGGTGTCGAGAATATGTGGACCCCAATCGCCGAAGCATCCACTGCCGTAGTCATACCAACTGCGCCATTCCTGTGGGTGAAGTTTTTTACTGTAGGGGTGTGGTTGTGCGACCACATCCATCCACTGATCCCAATCGACGCCAGCAGGTAGTGGCTCGCTTGGATATTTGGTCGCTTTGCTGCCCCATCCGTGCCAGCGGCGTCGGCTGTTCATGTGGGCAGTAATGCGAGTGATATCTTTGATGATACCTGCCTCACGCCATGCTTTGAATTGAAAATAGTTGGCCCCAGAGTGTCCTTGGTTGCCCATCTGTGTTACGACATTGGGGTGTTTTGCACTCATACGAATCAAGCGCTCACTCTGCCCAAAGGTGTGTGCGAGGGGCTTTTCAACGAATACGTGCTTGCCCAAGGACATCGCTAACATCGTAGCGGCAAAGTGTGAATGGTCGGGGGTTGCAATGAGGACGGCGTCAATCTCGTTTGCCATCTTATCAAACATCACACGGAAGTCTTTGAATTTACGTGCGGAAGGATGCGCCCTAAGTGAACCTTGAGTATGCTTGCCTTCGAGGTCGATATCACAGAGTGCAACGACATTGCAATGTCCTGATCCAAAGAGTGTTTTTAGGTCGTTACCGCCTTGGTTGCCAATGCCGATGACGGCTAGGTTGACTTTCTCATTGGGTCCGATCCCAGTTCCAGATTGCTTACCTAATGCAACGTATGAAGGCAGGATTGTTAAGGCGCCAAATGCTGCGGATGTTTTGAGGAAATCGCGACGACTGGCTAGGGTGGTTTGCTTCTTATTTATTGGGTTCATGGAGTATTTAGTTTGCCGAATTGGCAGAGGTTCCTGATTTTTTTGAAATATAAAGTTTACTAAGTAAACTAATTGAGGTTTAATTACAAACTTAGCAATATAAAAAAGTCTTTTTTGTCAAAAATATGCCGAGCCAACAAAAATTTGATCGTGGTGATATCCGTCGCTTGAACGCTGTCAGTGTTTTGAATCAGTTACGTCTTAAGGGTGCATTATCACGTGCTAACATTGCCTTTGAACTCGGACTGACGCGAGCGACAGTTTCGAATATAATCGCGAATCTAATCGATGCGTCAATGGTCAGTGAGACAGAGTATGATTCGGGTCGCGCAGGACGCCCAGGTCTGTTGTTGAATTTGAATCCAGCGTTCGGGGCGATGATTGCAGTTGATATTGATATCGACAGTATAAGCATACTGCTGACTGATTTTGGGCAAGAGGTGCTTTATCGTGCACAAAACCCAATTGATTCAGAGGGATCGTCTGAAGCTACTTTGGCGATTGCGGTCTCCATGGTTGAGAAGGCAATTCAATTGAGTGAATCGAAGGGCTTGCAGTGTCTCGGTATCTGTGTGACTTGGGCGGGCTTGGTAGATCGCGAAGAAGGTCAATTGGCTTTTGGACCTACTACAGGTTGGCAGCGTGTGGCATTGAAGACGACTTGGGAGAAACGTTTCGAAGTGTCGGTCTACGTTGAGAATGAGGCGCATGCTGGCGCTATCGGTGTGCACCATTTTGGCGAGCGTCCTGGAGTCCGTAATTTAATATATCTCAGTTTGGGGGGCGGGTTGGCCGCAGGTGTTTTCGTAGATGGAGTGTTGTTGCGTGGTAAACTGGGCTTTGCAGGGCAGGTCGGGCATACTAGCTTTGCTGATAACGGTGTTGTTTGCAGCTGTGGTAAGCAGGGTTGTTGGGTTACTGAAATTGGTGCGGCAGCTTTATTTAGAAAACTTTCTGAGGCAGGCGTTGATTTTCCGACTAATAATGCTTCGGGCAATGGGTGGATAGACTGTGTTTTAAATAAAGTGGAATTGGGTGATGAAGTCGTCCTTGGCGTATTGTCTGAAATCGGTGCGAGCGTTGGAGCTGGTCTAGCCCGTTTAGTTCAGACGTTTAATCCATCGATGGTGGTTGTTGGCGGGCGTCTTTCTGAGCTGCTGAAATATGTCGAACCTGTGATTCGTGAAGCGACTTTGAATGATACGCTGGCTTATATGACAGATCCTCTTGAATTAATCGTGGGCACTTCTGGTGACGATGCTTTGCGCGGTGGTATTGCTACGGTCTTTGACTCTGTGATGAAGAATCCAAAGATTGGAGAAATGGCGGGCAATTAGGTTTTAGAAGTGCTACTTGGGGTCTGTGTTATTGGGTGAATGTGGTAGTTTGACTCGATAGGACCCACGCGCGGCGTCCGTCGCTGAATTCCACGAAGCTCCAGTTTTCTTGATTCTCGAGGACGATAAACTCAGCACCATCATGAAGTGGCTCATTGAAGGCGCTGGCATATGCGTGACTCGGCCCTTTTTTTGCGTAGGATACATCTGCGATGATCACTCCAGCAGTTCGGATTTTGTATGCTCGTTGTAGTAAAAAAACTGATACGAATAGTAGAAATGTCGTGCAAAATGTCGCAAAGATGAGTGCTTGGCGATTCCGATAACGTATCCAAAATAATAGACCGATCCAGAAGATAAGGTTGGCGATGACGGTCGTCGCTTTGAGCCATCGTAATGGCACACGTTGCCACCAATGCGTGTTCTCTGGTATTTCGTTTAACGTCATGGCGCGTGCGGCAGCGAGGTTTTCTGTGAGCTTACTGTCGAAAGGGCGGTAGTTGAGCGCGTTTCGATAGGCCGCGATGGCTCGACCTGTTGCACCTGCTTTAAACCATGCATTACCAGCATTTACCCAAGATTCACCAGGGTGCTTCTCGATCGTGGCTTCGGCTTGAAATTTTAGTGCCGCTTGTTGGTAGAGTGCGTTTGCTGCCTCGCTTCCTGGGATTCCATTCTGTGCTTGGGTGAAGAGGTGCTCAGCTTCGCTCCAGTTTGCTGCTGTTGCTTTCGGTGTGAGTGAATGTCCTGCAAGTAGTAGAATGATCGATAGTTTGCTGATGCTTTTGAGTATTTGTTTCGCGACTGAATCGAGTTGAGAAAAGGTTACCTCATTAGAGCTTGAGCTAAAGTCGCGTGCATCCAAATCTTTGTGCATACGGACGATATTTTCGATATCAGTGTCGCTTGCATTGATTGTTTTGAGTGCATTTATCGAGTCACTCATTGTCCATGCTTTGCCAGATTTTTCAAAATTTACAGCCATGAAGTTGAGAAATGTGTTCCATTTTTCAGGTGATTGCTTGGTCGCGCGTTTGAAGCGGTTATAGGCATCCATTCGGAGTCGATAACTGTGGTCGTAGGCTCGCCGCCGTTGATTGTTTACGATCGGTCGCAGGCAAATGAAAGCAAATGGGCCAAGGGCGATGCAGAGCCAAAAGTGACGACTGAGTAAGTCGAAGAGCATGTTTAGTATATCATTCATGAGATTAACTTTCAGATTGTGCCAGATGCCTTCTGGCTGATTCGTTAGTGTGATGCTTGCACCTTTGTAGTTCTTGAGTGGAATGAAACTGCGTCCTTCACTAGGCAACGTCTTTAGTGGGATGGCCTCAGTCGAGTGAGTTTCATAAACGCCGCTGTTGGGATTAAGTATAAGAAAATGAAGCGCCGGAAGGGCTTGAATGGTTGTGCTTAGTGGCCGCAGATAAGTGCGAAATAAGGTGCCTTCACTGTGCCATATTCGGTTGAGGTCGTTGTCGACGAGGAATCGTTCACGCAGGCCAGCTTGGTGGCTTAGTGTTGGTAATTCGATCATGTTGTGTGGCGTATTTCCACTGACTTTAATATCCATTTCTAAAATTTGACCGATTTCAAGCTCAGTTGGATTTATGGATACCTCGAAATCAATTGGCGCAACCAATCCCGAGTATTCTAATCCACTATCGTTGACGGGGAGAGGTTTTACTATGATATCGATTGCGGGTGCGACGGCGTAGATTCGTGAGTAGAGCTGGTCGGCTTCGACTGCTTCGAACAATCCGTTGTTGAAGTGTGCTGCATAGCGAGCGAAGTCGCTGTCTGCCTTTTTAAGGCGAATACATTCCAGCCTTGTTTCGGGCAGTGTATAGTTGCCTGGTTCTGTGAAGCGTAGATAGAGGACTAGGTCAATCGTGCCGAGCGCCTTCGATTCGTCATTCGGTAGCGTGCGCGTTGCGATCACGCGACGGCCTCCAATAGGAATCCCTACGTGTGTATTTTCCTCGGAAGTGTTTCTTGGAATGACGACTTCGATCGAAGCGTTATTGAAGAAATCTGGATATAGTTTGAGCGATTTCAGTTCGGTTGCATTCAACGAACAAGTCCATGATAGCTTTAGTTTTAGTGCTTCACTTACATACACACTTTGCTTCTCTGGTGAGAGTGAGAGCGACATATTTTCAGAGCGTATTGGTTGGCTAACACTAATCGATATAGGCCGCGTTTTGTAAGTTCTACGATCACTGCTGAAAGTGATCTGGGGGAGTGTGGCTTCGCCATTGTGACGTGGTATAAAACGAATGACAGCGGCGTATCTACCCGATTTTGTATTGGGTTCTTTGAGCGTTTTAATTTCTAGAATATTGATGTCACTTAAAGCACCGAAGCTATCTTCTGCCACTTCGACCGCTTCATCGAACCAGACCACGGCATTGGCTAATCGATCTGTAAACCATGTTTTTTCTGCGAGTTCGTAAGTGACGACTGAAAACTGTAGAGTGTCATTGTCTGGTGTGATCGCGGTGGTCGACTCCTTATTCGTCAAACGATCAAGCGATGGAGTGCCTTCTTTTGAGTGGTCACTTTGCTGGGCGTGTAGTCGCAGGCTGAGTAGGGCGATGAGAGTTATATAGAAGCAAGTGCGCATTAGAAATCCTTCTCTACTTTAGCAGCATTTGCGCTTGCCCGTTTTTGCTGACGAAATTGTTGGTTGCCGACTTCTTCCATTAGGATGTCTTCAGCCGAGTAGTTCGGAACTGGGAGCTCCTGCATCTCTGATGACGCAGCGAAGTCACCCTTCAGTGCTTCAGAACGGTTTGTCGATTGTTGAGATTCTTCGGTGTAATCAAAGTCTTCTTCGAATTCATCCCAGTCTTGGTTTTCAGACGGATCGTTTTGTGAATCGTTCGCAAGTAATTTTAGGATTTTTTCAATCTGATACTCTGCATCAAGTTGAAGTTGTATACTGATTGGCCATTGTTCGAACTGCTGCAAATGAGTGGCCGCAGATTTTTGGGAAATTTGAGCTAACTGGATGAGTTGTATAGCTGCTCTCATTGGCGTGTTATGCGACGCGGTGCCTTTATCTGGAAGCTGTTTCATGGCGTCGACTTTCTGCATGGCCAACTGCACCTCAGCTGTCTCGGTATGCAGCTCGTTTTGATGCTTAATGAATGCTTTGATTTGTGTCGTTGCGCTAGTTCCCGACGCATGCACTACAAGCGTTTTACGGAGATTTGATTGTGCTTCTAAGAGGGCTTCCAGGCGCTTTATAATGTTTTCGATCTCTTGGCTTAGTTGATTGTTTTGTGCTTCAGTATTTGCGATCTGTTTTCGCAGCTCAGTCACGATCCTCGCGGTAATTTGTAGGCGGATACCCGCGCGCTCTAAGTCTGGTGCGCTGCGCTTGGCCGACAAAAATGCGAGTTGCGCTTGCTGTGCATAACTGAGTGCGAGTTGCGGTGATTCTTGTGCATTGGCTTGACCAATTAGAGCAAGGCCGCGGTTGAATTCTATGGCAGCTAATTGATCGGTTGTTGCGGTGTGCTGTGTGGCTTGTTGATGGAGCTCCGCAAAGAGTGCCTGGGCTTCTTCAAATGTCTCAGCTTGAAGGCTAGTTATGGCTTGGTTGAAATTTTCCTGAAGGGCTTCGCCTCCATTTGAACGGGGAGCCAGCATGAATGTCGCGCCAAGAATTAAACCGGCATGGGTAAGTTGTATGCCACGCACACCAACTCGTTCTGATAAGAGTAGAAGGATCAGCGCAGGAATAAGAAAAAACACTGCAGCTTCCTTATAGACAAGGATTCCGTTTTCAGTATCAGTGGAGTTGCTCTGTTTATTGTGTGCGTAGTCGCTATATACTTGCCCGAGGTTAAAGGGACTGATACCCGGAGCAAAATAGTCGATACGCTTGCTCTGGGCGGCAAATTCTCGCAAAGCCGCATCGTCGAGTTTTGTATAAACGGGGCTGCCTTGATATTCGAGTAGTCGGGTATTGCCTTCGAGATCTTTAAGTTTGATCGGCGCTCCCTGGTGTGGATTTCCGAGGCCGATGAGTAGAGTGTCGACGCCTTTCTTATCTAATAGATCAATGGTTTTGGGGATGATGGACCCATGGTCACCACCATCTGTTAGCACAATTAGATCCTGCACGCCTTGTCGACCATCGATGAATACTTGATCGACTGCTTTTTCTACAGCTGATTGGAGTGTGGTGCCTCCAAAGTCGACAGTGCGCGTATGGGCGTTGTTCAGCATGTAGCGCACGAAATCGTAATCGTAGGTGAGTGGACACTGGATAGATGCACTACCTGCATAGACAACTAGACCAACACGCTCGCTATGGAATATGTTGAGTGCGTCGCGAATGCCTTGTTTGGCAACCTCTAAGCGGGAAGGTTTCGCATCTTCAGCGAGCATACTTTGTGAAACGTCGATGGCAAAAACAACATCGCGCCCCGAACGAGATGTAGCTTCGGTGTGTGGTGCGTAGCCTGGTCGTGCGAGTGAGAGTATCAATAGGATGAATGCTGCAATGCGAAGTATGTCGCGCCGTTTACGGTGTGTCGGATGGTTGCCGTCCATTGCTTGAAGCAGTAGCAATCGTTGTTTACGTGCATGGAGTAGCAGTCCAGCCAGAGGGAACGAAATCAATAGGAGTGCCAATGCTGTAGGCCATTGAAAGGTGAACTCGCTCATGGCACGATACGCAACCAAGTTGCTTCTAAGGTTAAGGCTAGGAGTAGACTAGAAATGGTGATGGTTAGTGGCAGCCATAGCCAATCGGCTGTGCGGTCGAAGCTTTGTGTTGTGATTTGTGAGCGCTCCAATTGGTCGATTTCTTTATAAACCGAGAGTAGTGACTCAAAGTCGTCTGCTTGTCGGAATAGACCACCTGTTTGCACACTGATATGATTGAGCACTTTCTCAGCAGCAGTGAGCGAACTTACCAGAGTCGGATCGTCGCTGCCTTGGTTGGGTGTTCCTAGGCTAATTGTATAAATGCGGCAGCCCCATTGCTTCGCGAGACCTGCAGACTCAATGGGCAAGTGGGCGCCAGAATTATTTTCCCCATCTGTTAGAAGAATAATGACCTTACTTTTGATCTCGTTTGCACTGACTGCTTGTGAGCCGTATTTGAGCGCTTCTGGATTGCGTAAACGTGCGGCAGCGATTGCTAGGGCATCACCATATGCGGTGCCGTCTTCATTTGGGCGTTCTTGTATCTCTAAGTGTCGAACGATTTGCAGGAGAGCATCATGTCCATAGGTAAGCGGGCTACGTGTATCGGCATAACGCGCAAAAGTAATTAAGCCGATAAGATCGTGTGGTCTCCCTTTAAGTTGGTCTCCATCACCCGCGATAAAGTGCTCAACTAGTTTCTTGGCGACTTCTATGCGACTCGTGCTTTGTCCCTCCTGATCTTTGATGCTCATATCCATACTGCTAGAAACATCGACAAGCATTTGTATGGCTATACCATCTATGACTTCCAGTGAATAGGTGGACTCTATTTGTGGGCGTGCGATGGCTATAAGTATCCAAATTATGGATACGCAACGAAGGGTGACAGGGATCCATAGAAAGCGCGCTTTGCCTGGAGCTTGATTTGCCCAGAGGTTAACTGATGGCACAGGGATCGATGCGCGCTTTCGTTGGCGTTTAAGTAGCCACAGCAAGATCGGGATCAGCAGCAGCACCCATGGGTAGGCGAAGCTCATGCGCGGGGCTCCTTTCGTATGATCGTAAGTAGTGTATTTGCATCGGCGTTTTTTCTTTTGCTGTAAAGAACGTCCTCAAGGGCGCTTTGAGTCTCTTGAGTGAGTGCGACCTTGGGGTTACTTAATATCGATTCGATGAGCTTTGGCGACCATTCACCAGCTTCAAGCGCTGAGATTAAATTCGCGAGAGTGGGTGCACTAGCTCTGCTCGTGTTGTCAGGTTTGTTGCGATTCTTGCGTGCAAAATAGAGGTATATCCCAAAGGCGAGTAGTGCCATTCCAGCGATCCATAAGGCCAGAGTTGGCTCATTGTTGTCTTCGGAGGCCCGGGGCGGCAGGGGTAGGGGGGTGCTTGGGTCCTTTGCAGCAGCGTAACCAACGACGTTTATGGTTTGCGGTGCAATCGTTTGTTCGTGCCTGATTGCACCGCGCTGAATGCTTGCTTTGATATCAGTCAACTCAATCAAGCCCGAATCCATTGTTTGCATCAGCCAAATTAATTTTTGTCGATAAATCTGACCGTCATAGCTGACAGGTAGTTTTTGTTGGCTCACGAAATGGAGCGCTTTATGAGAATTAAATTGTAGGGAGAATTCCGCAAACTCTGAGCTTTCGAGTTGCGCGTGTAGAGTCACTAAATCACCAGGCTTACAGCTTGTTGGCTCTAGCCACACCTGCACGCCTGTAGCATGCAGGAGTGGGTATGCGCATAGGAACGCGACCATCGCTATATTCATTTTTATGTAACGGCCGAGTGTAGAGCCTAGCGGGGAGCTCCTTCTTTTTTGAAAATACATCACGTAAAGATCCATGCCTTAGCCGCCAGTATGATCGGCCACATGTTGGTGGCGCTCGTGGAAGAAGCCAGCGAGTGCTTCTACGCAATTGTCACCGACGGGTAACTCGAGGAGGCCAACTCCCGCTTCCAGCATTTGTTGATGTAATTTTTGGCTGTGTGCTTCGCTCGCATGTGTATTTGCTTTAAGGTCGAAGACTTTTTCTATGCCGGTTTCGGCATCGCGCATGCGTAGCAACCCTGAGGCGCTAGTATTTTGTAATGGATTGTCGCTGATGTGGACGGCGTTTACATCGTGCCTAAAGGCGAGATGTTGGAGCTCACTTGCGTAATCTTCTGTTAGGAAATCAGAGACAACAAAGACGACTGAATGTTTACGTGCAATATGTCCAAAGCGACCGATTACCTCAGCAAAGTTGGTTCCTTTCTTTTTTGGTTGGAAGTTGACTAGGCTATCCATGATACGCATCGCGTGACTTCGCCCTTTCCTGGCGGGCACGATTTGCTCGATCTCATCGCTGAACAGTATGAGACCGACACGATCTTGGTTTTTAATCGCTGCCATAGTCAGCAGCGCGCAGATTTCAGAGACTGTTTTTGCCTTTTGACCGTGCGTGCCGTGTCGCATTGATGCAGATACATCTACGAGAAGGTAGAAAAATTGCTCACGCTCCTCGATATAGCGTTTAATGTGTGGTTCTCCTGTGCGTGCCGTAACCTTCCAGTCCATTGTGCGCACATCATCACCAGGTTGATAAGGGCGCACGTCTTCAAATTCAATTCCGCGTCCGCGAAAGACCGAGCGATACTCGCCTGCAAGTAAGTGTTCTACCGGACGGCGACATTTCAACTCAATCAAGTTGAGGCGTTGATCCAATTCGTCTAGCATGACGGTGAGCTTTAGTCTGAGATAGGAACTTGGGAAAGTATTTGGTCGATCAGATCGTCGGAAGTAATCGACTCGGCCTCCGCTCGGTAAGAGATCGCCATTCGGTGGCGTAAAATATCATGAGAAACGTCTTTCACATCTTGTGGCGTTGTGTAGTCGCGTCCTTGCATTAGGGCGTTACCGCGTGCGGCTAGAGAGAGGTAGATTGATGCTCGTGGCGAAGCGCCGAAACGTAGATAACGTGCCATGTCGAGGCCGTAGTCTGTTGGGTGGCGTGTGGCATTAACGAGCCGCAAAATATAGCGCTCTACTTTTTCATCGATAAAGACAGTTTCTAGCTGAGTTCGCATCTCCATCAGGGATTCGATAGAGAGCACGGGTTCAATTTCAGGCAGCGCCACCGTGCTTGCCATGCGTTGCATGACGAGGTGCTCTTCTTCCATCGTTGGGTAGCTCACCTTCAACTTAAACATAAAGCGGTCCACTTGCGCCTCTGGCAGTGCGTAGGTGCCTTCTTGCTCGATTGGATTTTGCGTAGCCAGCACAAGGAAAGGGCTTGGTAAATTGAAGGTTTCTTTACCTAGTGTGACTTGCTTCTCTTGCATCGCTTCCAATAGCGCGCTTTGAACTTTGGCAGGAGCTCGATTGACTTCGTCGGCGAGTAAGAGGTTTGCAAATATTGGGCCTTTCTCAGCCGTGAAAGTGTGCTCGCGCGGATCATACACCAAGGTGCCTGTGAGGTCGCCAGGAAGTAGATCTGGTGTAAATTGTATTCGGCTGAACTGCGCATGGATCGCTTTAGCTAGGCTATTGATTGTCAATGTCTTGGCGACACCAGGCACGCCTTCGAGTAGGACGTGCCCGTTGCAGAGTAAGGCGAGCATCAGTCGATCAATTAGAAGCTCTTGGCCGACCACAACTTGGGCAACGCGTTTGCGCACGGCATGTAAAGTTTCAGAGACGGAAGTAGTGGAGGAGCTCATATACGTAATTTCTATATTTAGTAGAATTGTTCATTGCTAAGAGCACAATCGCAATGTTCGAACCGTAGTCGTGAATTACCACGAGGCAGAGCAGTTGTAAGAGATATTGCCCGAGCCCACCTTTTCGGCCCACTTATTGTGATAGGTTTCCAAGCGGTTGGTTGTTGTTGGATTCTAGTGGTTTAGGTTGCGGTTGATCGCCTATCTTGCTGAGGGAGGGCGTAGCCCGACCGAGGCCAGATAGGCAGGTAAGTTGTTTGGCATATGCCTTGGGCGTGAGCAAGCCCAGAGAACGATGTGGCCGTTCATAGTTATGCAGATGCCGGTAATCGGCGAAGATAACGCGGGATTCGCTGAGCGTGTAAATGAGTTCACGGTTGAGACACTCCCTGCGGAACTTGTCGTTGAAGCTTTCCATATAGCCGTTCTGCCAGGGACAGCCCGGATCAATGTAGATGGTCTTGATGCCCTTTTCTCTGAGCCATTGCTGAATGGCTGTCGCGATAAACTCCGGGCCGTTGTCTGAGCGGATATACTCGGGTGCCCCGTGTTCCTTGATCGCTTCTTCGAGCACGGCCAGCACGTCTGTTGCCTTGATCGCTCGGTCGGAATGGATGCAGTGACACTCCTTAGTAAACTCGTCGATCATGTTAAACACCCTAAGCTTGCCTCCGAGCACCGTATGATCGCTGACGAAGTCCCAAGCCCAGACGTGATTACGATGCTTCGCCTGTTGGGGAAGCCCTGTGGAGAGCCCCTGGCGCCGTTTACGCGGTTTGGGAGGAGGAACCTTTAATCCCTCCTCCAGCCGTACACGTTGGACCAGTTTCTTGCCCACGGCCCAGCCCTGCTCGACCAGCTTGCGCGTGATCTTGCGGTAACCGAAACAGGGATACTTCTTGGACATCTTTACGATCTCTGCTTCAAGCAGCTTCTTCTTGTCCGGCACCGGTCTGGGGACGTAACGCAGCGTGCTGCGGTTCAATCCCAACCAGCGGCAGACACTCCGCCCGGAACACGACAACGTCTGCTGTACCTTCATAGCCATGCGACGCCGGCGCTCCGGGCTCAGAGGTTTTTTTCCAAAGCGATCTCAAGAGCCTTCGCCTTGAGCATCTGGTCAGCCAGTAGCTTCTTCAGCTCAGAGTTCTCTTTCTCAAGATCCTTCAGACGCTGGGCTTCCTTGATGCCCATACCTCCAAACTTCGCTTTCCAGCGGTGGTAGGTCGGGGCGCTGATCTCGTGCTTGCGGTAGGCTTCATCTACACTCAGCCCCTCGCTCTCGCGCAGGATGCGGATGATCTGTTCGGTTGTTCTACGTGTCTTTTTCATCAGGATTTTCCTTTCTTAGCCGGAAAATCCTATCACTCAAGTTGGACTTAATTCAGGGGACCCTGGCAATATAAATACGTCTTTGCAGGTTCGAGCGTTGTTTTTTTTCTAGCTTATGGCAATTTATGGTGGTTTCTTCGGAGCTCGATTTGACACAATTATCAGCAAAGGTTGAAACTATGAAAGTATTTGTAACAGGAGGTGCCGGTTATATTGGCAGTGTCGCCGTAGAGCAGCTCGTTCTCGCAGGGCACGATGTAATGGTTTTCGACAATCTTTCACTCGGTCATCGTGCGGCAGTTCATCCATCTGCAGAGCTCGTCGTTGGCGATCTGGCTAATGTTGCCGAAATAAGAGAGGCGATGGGCCGTTTTCAGCCTGAAGCAATTATGCACTTCGCCGCGAAGTCATTGGTCGGCGAATCGATGGAAGACCCTTTCTTATACTTAGGAGATAATGTTTCCAATGCGTTGAATCTCTTGAAGTGCGTCGTCGAATTTGAAGTGCCACGTTTCATTCTGTCATCGACTGCAAACCTATTTGACGATCCCGAGCGCATCCCGATTGCGGAGGATGAGCGTATTGTTCCTGGTAGCCCGTATGGAGAATCAAAGTATATCATTGAGCGCTATCTTTATTGGATGTCTCGAGTGTATCCGTTTTTTAATTACGCTGCCTTGCGTTACTTTAATGCCGCAGGGGCCAGTGAAGCGCGAGGCGAAGACCATACTCCAGAACTTCACCTGATTCCATTGGTGCTACAAGTGGCCCTAGGTAAGCGTGATCAGATTTTTATGTTTGGTGACGACTACGATACACCAGATGGAACTTGTATCCGTGACTATATTCATGTGGTCGACCTTGCGCAGGCTCATATTCTTGCGCTTGGTGCGATTGAATCCGAGAATAGGGTGTATAATTTGGGTAATGGCAAAGGCTACTCGGTTAAAGAAGTCATCGAAACTGCCCGTGAAGTCACTGGACACGCGATTCCAGCTGATGTGATGCCACGTCGTGCTGGCGACCCAGCAACCTTGATTGCCGCTAGCGATACGATCATGAACGAACTTGGCTGGAGGCCGGAATACCCTCAGCTCAAATCTATTGTTTCATCAGCTTGGAACTGGCACGTCGCTAACCCAGATGGTTACAAAGACTAGGCGTGAGATGTCTGCTCTATTCGAAGTCGCTGATGAATCAGCGCCGTGAACTAACTTGTTATGATCGAAGTATATAGGGATTTAGATTTTACCAAGGTTGGACTCTACCAAGGGCTCTTAGAGAGTGCAGGGATTCAAACTGTCTTGCGGAACCGAAATTCTGTATCGATGACCACCTCTATTCCAATTCCTACGATGTATCCGAACATTTGTGTGTATACGGAAGAAGATGCGATGATGGCAAAAGAGATCTTTGAAGCTTATGAGAGTGGTGTCCAAGGGCAAACTACCGTTGATTGGGTGTGTCAAAAGTGTGGCGAAAAAAATGAGGGGAATTTTTCTGAGTGTTGGTTTTGTCAGACCAGAGCACCCTAAATTGAGAGGTCGATGCTTGAGCTGTATTCATAAAGTTAGGAGATGATTCGGTCGTAGGCTTGATTATTATATTTTTGGCAGCAAACTTATATCCTTATTTTCCCTAATTATTACACCCCCCACAATAAATCCTATGCTTTCGGATACTCATTGGTTACTTCACTTTTGCTACGAAAATTCGCTCTTAACTGTAGGGCAAGTCACTGGAATGATGTCCAACTTGGACGCATCGACAGACGCTCAGGCGTGCGCCAATATGCTTTTGAAAAGCGGTTGGGTGAGTGATCAAAATTTTTTGGACGATGCGATACGTGCAGCTCAGACAAATGCGCGTGAAGGCTACGAATTACCAGCACTCCCAAATGCGTCTAGCGAGGTTGAGATCGCTGGATTTGGCGTGTTCCCTTCGCTGGTTGAACTTGAGGGAATGGGAGATGATGAATTATTAAGTGAGGTGAAAGCACTTTTCATGACTTGCCAAAAAGTTGGAGTGAGTGACTTGCACTTAACTGGTGGCTCTCGCCCACGTGTGCGCCACCACAGAAAGATCGTGTATTTGTCAGATGAGGTTTTACCCGACTCATTAGCTCGCAGAATGAATTTACTTCTTTTGAAGCCAGAGCAGCGCAAAGAGTATCAAGACAATCTCGATCTTGACTATGCGCTGACTCTGAGTGGTGCCGAAGGGGGCTGCCATATGCGTTTTCGCGCAAACTTGATGGAACAGTCTAAAGGTATTTCAGGGGTATATCGTATTGTTGCGGATCATTTGCTGACTATTGAGGAGCTGGGTTTTCCAAATGCAGATGAAATTAGAAAACTATTGAGTTATCATAACGGAATTATCTTAGTCACTGGCCCTGTTGGTAGTGGTAAAACAACAACCCTAGCGAGCCTCGTCCATGAACTGAATGTAACAAGAAAAGAGCATATTATTACGGTCGAAGATCCGATTGAGGTGATGCAGAATTCTGAGAATTCGATCGTTACTCAACGGGCAGTGGGAGAGCATACTAATTCATTCCAAACCGCGCTGAAATCAGCACTGCGTGAAGACCCTGATATTATTGTAATCGGTGAGATGCGTGATTTGGCCACGATTGAAATGGCAGTCACTGCAGCAGAGACAGGCCACTTGGTGATTGCTACGATGCATACGCGCGATGCGCAAGCGACCTTGAATCGTTTGTTGGATGTGTTTCCAGCGACGCAGCAAAATCAAATTCGTGCGATGACTGCTGGGTCGTTGCGCGGGATCTTATGTCAGCGCTTAATACCATCTGTTAATGATGGGGTGGTGCTCGCTTGTGAGCTAATGGTGAATACCAACGCTGTGGCGAGTATTATACGCGATGGCAAGGAGACTGGCCTGGAAGCAGCGATGCAGTCGGGGCGTAAGCAAGGCATGCGAACAATGAATGAATCAATTGAAACCTTGCTCGCTGAAGGTCGTATTACTGAAGAAGTTGCCGCGGCAAACCTAGTGAACCCAGAAAACTAAGCGAATAGAGATAGACTAATATGGAAACATTAGACCAAATTTTGATAGAGATGCTCGCTCGTGGGGGCTCAGACTTGCACCTAGCCGTTGGAACCGTGCCTAAAATCCGCATTGATGGGGAGATTTGCCCCTTGGGCGAAACTGTGATCGGTGCGGAAAAACTTGAGACGATGCTACGTGCGGTGACACCGGTTAATCGTTGGGCGATTTTTGAGGAAAAGAATGATGCAGACTTGGCATATGAGATACCTGGAAGCGCGCGTTTTCGGATGAATTTATTTCGTAATAGTCATGGAATCGCAACGGTATTGCGTCAAATCCCCTCTCGTATCGCGAGTATCGACGAGCTTGGTTTACCACAAGCGCTGAAAGACGTAGCAGCCTATAGTGATGGCTTAGTATTGGTTACTGGTCCAACGGGAAGTGGTAAGTCTACGACGCTTGCAGGGATTATTAATCATATTAATGAGAATTTTCAAAAGCAGATCATTACTCTAGAAGACCCAGTCGAGTTTACACACACGGATAAGCGTAGCACCATAATACACCGCGAAGTTAGCGAGCACACCAAGAGTTTTGCGCGTGGACTACGAGGGGCAATTCGAGCAGATCCGGATGTTATTCTAATTGGCGAGATGCGTGATATGGAAACGATTCGCTTGGCGCTGAACTGTGCGGCAATGGGTATGCTTGTG
This sequence comes from uncultured Opitutia bacterium, assembly GCA_937136395.1. GTDB lineage: Bacteria > Verrucomicrobiota > Verrucomicrobiia > Opitutales > Coraliomargaritaceae > JBPOFY01. The sequence continues at coordinate 51,176 of CAKZOI010000021.1, forward strand.
TTTGCTACAGTGCATACCAATAACGCGACTAAAACAATTGACCGAATTATTGATGCCTTCCCCGATGCGGAGCAAAATCAAACACGTATCATGCTTGCGGACTGCTTGCGTGGTGTTGTCTCGCAATTGCTTTGTCAGAAGTCTGATGGCGGGCGTATCGCTGTTCATGAGATCTTGTTGATGCACAGCTCTTTACCGAACTGTATTCGTAAGGGCTCCTTGTCGAATATTCGCAACATCATCGAACAAAATCGCGACAGAGGAATGATTTCAATGGATGCGTCTTTGACCGAGTTGGTCAATCAAGGGCAGATTACTAAGCATGAAGCGTATATGAAAGCGATTGATAAGTCTCGTTTCCAGTCGCGGGATAAGTAATTCTGGAAACAATGTTTTACATGAAAAAGCCCTCACGATTTGTGAGGGCTTTTGTTTGCTGAAATGATTTCTGTTTGCTCGTTACTAGAGGCCGTAAGAGGCAAAGGAAACTTTTGTGATATCAGATTTAGCGCACGCGTTCAATACATCAATCGATCGTTGGTGAGGTGAATCAGGGTCCGCCTGAATCTTTACCACTGTGTCGATACCTGCGCGGTCCGAGGACATGCGTAGGCGAGTGAGCGTATTGGTTAACTTTGCCATGTCGCGATCATTGGTAGAATCCATAGGTGCACCGTTTAGAAGCACTAACCCATTGGGGAAGACTTCTACAATATGTTCACTTGGGAGTTGTAGATCTTGAGCAGGGGGCGCATCGCTAGGAAGTTTTATTCCGACATCCGCTTCTTGTTGTAGCGGCAAGAACATGAAATAAATCAGTAGGAGGAAGACGACGTCGATCATCGGTGTGATGTCCACTTTATCTTCGGACTCTAAAATTTTATTTACAGCCATGATTTAGTCCTTTGCTGAGGCGAATATGAGGTCGTAAATGCCTGCTTGTGCACAAGCAGCCATGACGCGATTCACATGACGATGCTGAGTAACAGAATCGGCACGGAGAAAGACTTTCAGTGTAGGTAGTTCAGCTCGCTTGTTAGCGAGATAGGGACCTAAGTCTTCGTATGCAACAGGTGTGGCGCCCAGATAGACGTCGCCGGCTGCATCGATTGAAATGTATTGGCGTTCACCCGGTTCTTCTGGGATGCTGGCCTGTTCCGCTTCCGGAAGTTCCAAATCAATCAATTCCGCGCTGATAAAGCTGATCAGCGTCATGAAAAAAGCGATGAGCAGGAACACGACGTCGATCATCGGAGTGAGTTCAAACTCCGGGTCAACCTCGTCTGGGGTCCATGTTTTCATCGTTGTAGTAGTTTACGATTGGATTAGCGGCTTTTAAGCGCAGTTGCCAATGTGAATTGAAGGTCGCCGACCATACGACCGACACGTGATGTGATCTTGCCGTAGCGATTCTTGAAGAAGAAGAAGAAGAACATGGCAGGGATACCAACAATCATACCCGTAGCTGTAGTAATCAAGGCCTCAGAAATGTTACCTGCCAGCGCTTGAGCACTTCCAGCTCCTTCTGCTTCGATCACGTTGAAGGCTTTGACCATACCGGAGACCGTTCCGAGGAGTCCAACCATTGGAGATAGAGAGCCGACAACGGACAAATAGTTGATCAAAATGTATGGGCCAGCGAGCTCTTCTGCGGAGGCTTCCTCTACGGCCTCCTTAACTTGTTCTGGATCGAAGTCGTTTGTATCCACACGAACGAGTCCTGCGCCGATAATATTGGTCATAGGAGCGGGGTTTTCTTCGCAGAGCTGTTTCGCTTTGGCGACATCTGCACCTTGAAGGGCTTCATCGATTTGCGCGGCGACGTCAGTCTTAAGGATGGGACCTGGCTTCACTGCCATGAAGTTGTAAACGATTAGGCCAAAACCACTAATGGAGAGTAGTCCGAGTGGATACATTGCCCAACCACCAGCTTTGAACATGTCGAAGAGTGATTTCTCGCCACCTGCTGGCTGGACTTCCTCTTGAGCAGCGGCTTCGTCTGTAGTGTCTTGCGCATGCAAGCTTTGTGTCAGCGTCCATTGCGCAACGCCAACAAATAGCGCGATCGCAAAAAAGGAGGGTAGTAGTGGGAACTTTGTTTTTTTCATATCGGTTGTGTTGATTTTTTAGAAAGTGAATCAGATTGTCGGGAGAAGTGATTTAATTTGTAGATGTTTTGGGGAGTGTATCGAGTGACTTTTGGGCACTGTCTGCCCATGGTGAAGAGGGGTAGAGGATGACGATTTCGGTCCAAACATTGCGAGCGGCAATGTTGTCATTTAAGTTTGAGTAGCAGTCACCAATTAGGTAAAGTGTTTCAGGCACCCAAGCATAGGAGGTTTGTGCGCGGACGAAGCCACGGGTCAGTAAATCAATGGCTTCAAGGTAGTTCTTTTCGCGGTGTGCTTTTGAACCTTCGAGGAGCTTGTAGAGGGAGAATAGTCGTTCCTTAGGCTCTGGCTCCTGTAGGGTTTCTAGGATGGAAGTGGCTTCGTCTAGTTTGTCTGCAAGCACGAGGCTGTATGCTAACCACATTTGAACGTTGGCGCGAGATTCTTCGGGCACCGCTGCTTCAATGGCGCGATAAAGGGGGATCACTGCATCGAATTTTCCAGCTCCACGAAGGGCATCTGCCGCATCAATTAAAGGAGCAATATTCACTGCATAATCTCCTGTGACTGGGAGGATTTTAGCGATGCGTGCTGCATCCTCATACATCTCAGAGTAAATCATTGCATTCATTAAGCGAATGACACTTTCGCTGTATTTGATGCCGACCTTATCGAGTTGAAGGCGCATGACTACATCTTCTGCCTCTGCAAATTCTTCAGCATCCACTAATGTGTCGATGAGTAGACGAAGTGGGCCGTGTAGTTGCACGAGCATGTCAGGCACTTGGTGAAACTTAATCAGTGGATAGACTTCCGGTCTCAATAATTTGAGTGCGCCCGTATAGTTCTCGCGTTCGATCATGGTCGTTGCTTTTTGAGTATCGACTGCTAGGCGAAGTGATTTAGCCATCGATTCAGTAATGGGGAGCGAGGCCTCGCCGATACCGCCATCAAGTTCGGCGACGAGCATGCCGTCTTTAAAGGCAACGAACTTGAGCGTCTGTTTAGCGCCGTTGTTATTTTGCTGCATCAATACTGGCAGTTTGCCGTATTGATCCCAATATTGATTTTGTGCGATTGCAGCTTGGCTGATGCCAATTGAAATCGTTGCGATCAAGAGGGCTTTTAGTGTGAAGTATCGCATAATGCGTGATTTAGTGAAAATGGAGTGGCTCATTATTCTAACTCCTTCAGTTTTGCTTCGATTGATGCCATGAGCTCCTTCGGAGCTACTTCGCTTAGGAGGTCGACTGCTTCTTGTAGGGTCGCTTTTGCGCTGTCTCGCTCACCCATACCTATGAGTGCTTCTGCATCCCCGAGGTATGCTTTTGCAGCGAGCTCATGGAACTGAGAATACCCGAGGAATGTGCGTTCGTAAAATCCATGTGCTTCGGCGTAAGCTTTTTCTTCCATGAAGGACTCGCCGGTTTGGAAGAGTGCCTTGGCATGTAGGATTCCGCGCCAGTCTGGAACGCGTAGAATGTATTGGTATTTTTCGCGTGCATCTGCACCACGATTCATTGAAGAGAGCAGCTCTCCTTGGCGGAGAATAATGGCTGGCTGTTGTGGTGAACCAGGGAACTTGGTGATAATGGCCTCTAAGTAATTCAATGCACCATCCTTATCGCCACTTTCTGCGGTGACATCTGCTAGGCGCAGGTAGGCGACGATGGTTGCATCGTCCTGAGGGTATTTATTTATAATATGGTTCCATGCTTTGATGGCGAAATCTCTGCGTTTCAGGCGTTCGTAGTCGGCTATATACAGCACAACGCGTGGTGTTACTTGAGTGAGTAGGGCTTCGTCAAACATCTCTCGAGGGGAGACTTCTACGTCGAGGCGGTAAAGCCCCATCAATGCACGCGCTTCGGCAATTCGGCTGGAGCCAGCATGTTTAGCTAATAGGCCGCGGAAGAAGTCTTCAGGGGATTGTGCAGGAAATTGGCTCCCTTCATCTCTGTAGATACTAGTGATATCGCTAATTGGGCTTAGGTCTGTAAGTAAGCCCTCATGAAAGCTTGGATGCGTCCGCAGCTTATTGTAGAGCGATTGCTCCAAGCTTGGATTATTGTAGAACTCTTCAAATAGGAAGCCGCGGTCGGTCACGATCTTGGTGCGGAACTCTATGTCGTTGTCGAGTGAATGAAGAAATTGAATTGTGCGCGTCAGCATCTTCTCGTTGCTGACGTATTTTTCGGCGTAACCTTCGATCAGCGCATCGACACCTTTATTGCTAGGGGATGTGATATACCGCTCTATGCTTTCTCGATACAGTGTGAGCATCTTGGTGACTTCAAGATTGTATTCGTAAGCGCGACCGAGCTCGAAAATGGCGTCGGTTAAGCGTCCAATTTCACCGTATTTTTCGATGTAAGCTTCAAAGTGTGTGGCCATTTCGGTATATTGACCGAGTATTTCGTAAATATTACCAATCTTGAAAGCAGAGCTGTCGTGGATATCTTGCTGGTCTGTGATGGCATCCGCTGTTTGAAAGTAATCCATCGATAGCTGATAATTTTCCGCGAGGAGTTCAATTTCACCGAGGAAGAAGTTGGCTTGATCGAGGCTGTTGCTGTTTGGATACTTTTCCAGATAGAGCAGAAGCGTTTCACGTGCGGCCTCAAAGGTTTGTGCGTAATATTGTGCAGTGCCCTTGCGAAGGAGTGCATCTTCAGCGTAGATGCTTGTGGGGAACTTAATCAAAACTTGGTCAAAGCTATCGACTGCTGGAAAGAAGTCGGAGATTTGAAGTTCGCCGAGGCCTTTCCAGTAGTGAAGACCATCTTCGAAGGAGCTGTTGGCGTGCATACTTAACCATTTGGTGCATTGCTCAACGACTTCTTCAAAGGCTTCTTCACCAAATTTGTAGGCACCCCATTGCGCGAGCAGGTTCGCTGAAACTGGGTCGACTGGGTTTGTGTTCAAGAAATCGATAACTATTTCAGAGAATTCAGCAAATTTGCCAGTATTCTTGAGCTCTGTCGCCAGTACGGCAGTTACATCGGAGTAATAATCACCTTGTGGGAATTTTTGGCGATAGGAACGTCCGAGTTTTATGACGGTAGGGATCTTACCGATTTGTCGGGCATTCGCGAACGATGCGTAGTGGTAAAACTCATTGCGCTCATCATTTGGGTTTTCGGCTCGAAGGTCGTCAAACATCCAGAAGGCTTCGAAACGACGACCTGTTTGTGTGTAATTGCGCGCGCGGCGCACGAGCAGTTCATTACGTAGTGTCGGTAGTTTGCGCAGGTTGACTAGATTCTTTTCGATCGTGGCAATTTCTTGTTCCAACTTATCGGTGACCTCTGCCGACGCTCCAAATGCAACGCGTTGTTCCAGTTTTGCGGTGGTTTTGGCGAGCTTTTCTTCGTTGTATTCGATAATGATGTCGGTCGTCTTGATTAAGTTTAGAAGTATCGCGGCATCATTAATTCGCCCGAGTTCTACGACGGCATCACTGGCTTTTAGTAGCGCGACATTCAAGCGTGGGCGATAGCGCGTTTCCGATTCAATCGCGAGGTGAGATACGAGTTTCATCGCTTCGTCGAATTTTTTGTCGTTGGCGTAGGCTTCGAAACTCGCTGCGGCCCCAAGGGCTCGATCTTCTGGGTCGCGTGATTCGGCTGTCAGTTGAGCAAAGTATGGAATGCCTTCTGTGAGGTTGCCGGTTCCATAATAGGTGATGACTAAGTCACGGAGGATTTTTTGACTTTCTTTGTAGTTTAGAGTAAAATTAAAGTCGCCTGATAGCATTTTAATCATCAATTGCGTGGCGGCAGAGTTTTCGCCTAGCGTTCTAAGCACATCGATCCGCTTGAGGCACGCATCTTTAATTTTCGGCGAGCGTGGGAAGTCCTCCTCAAGTTTATCATACCAAGTTAGGCATTGTTGGAGGTCGGACTTGTCGCCACTTTGTAGGTAGATCTGAATGTAGCCAGTGCCCACTAAGAAGATGGGGAAATCGAGTTTGATTTTTTCGGCACCGGTCTCCGACATGCCTTCGACGCGGGAGATGAGTTCCTTCAGTAGTGGCATGGCTTCTATTAACTTGCCGTGCTCCACGAGGAGATTTGCTTGAATTTGTAGGTTGCTGAAACTGAGTTGGCTCGCTGGCCCCGCTTCGTCTTGTGCGACAGTGGGGAGTGAGCTGACTGCCAAAGCGAGGGCAGCAAAGAGCGACTTCTTGAAGGTAAATCGATTAAGCATCATGCTAATATAATGAAGAATACTGTTGGGATAAGCTTTAAGGTCGGTTTCGAGGGGGGGATTGTAAAGCGCAAACAGGTCATTTAGTGTGTTTGAGCAATGTCATTGACTGATTGAGCTGAGCGCTTCGGCTGCAGATTCCCACTCGTAATTTTTTTCATCAAGATATTTGGAAAGGCGTGCTGCTTTGATATTCAGTTCTTTAGCAAGTTCGGGGTCGCTATATGAGCTAGGGTCTTCGAGTTGTTTTGAAACCTCGGCTTGCTCTGTTTCCAGCTGCAAGATGGCTTCTTCGAGCTCAGCTACACGCTTTTCGAGTTTTTTGCGTCCAGCCGAGTCTTTCTTGCGCTCTTCAGCAGCTTTGCGGCGCCGATCTTTAGCGCTCATTTTATCGCGTTTCCCTTGATTCTCGTTGCTGCCATCTGGACGCGCGTTCTTGAGTCCAGCAACCAAGCCACTTTGCTCTGAACTGGCGCCAGACTTGCGCAAATAGTAGTCGTAGTCACCAGCGTAAGGGGTTATAGAGCCCGCTTGTATTTGGATCGTGGTTTTGGCTATTGCTCGAATGAAGTGCACGTCGTGGCTGACGAAGACTAAAGTGCCTGTATATTCTTTAATTGCACCGATGAGTGCATCGATACTTGGCATGTCTAAGTGAGTCGTTGGCTCGTCGAGGAGCAGGAAGTTCGGCGGAGCAAGCAGTAGTTTCACTAGAGCAAGGCGACTTTTTTCACCTCCACTGAGCACCTTAACCTTTTTGAAGACGTCATCACCGCGAAACAGAAAGGCCCCGAGTATGCCGCGCACTTTTTGCTCGTTCATGCCGTTTTCAATACGTTCCATTGCTTCGTCGAGGACAGTTCGCTCTACGTTGAGCACCTCGACTCGCTGCTGAGAGAAGTAGCCAACGCTCACATTGTGCCCAAGCTCACGGCTGCCGCCTTGTATCTCGATCGCGCCAGAGAGAATTTTCAAAAGTGTGGATTTACCTGCGCCATTTGGTCCGACGAGAACGATACGTTGACCTTTTTCAATTTGCAGGCTAATGTCCGTGTAAACGATATGGTCATCGTAGGCTTGGTCTACGTGCTCTAGTGTGGCGACTCGTTGTCCGCTACGCATGGGCTGTGGGAAAGAGAAAGAAATGGTATCGGCATCGTTGACTGGAGCTTCGATGCGTTCCATTTTCTCTAGAGTTTTAAGTCGAGCTTGTGCCTGCGAGGCTTTGCTCGCCTTAGCTCGGAAGCGACGCACGAAATCTTCAAGGTGGGCGATTTCTCGTTGTTGGTTCGTATAGGCAGCTAGGTGTTGTGCTTCACGCTCCGCTTTTTGTTTGAGATAGTCTTCGTAATTACCGTGGTAGCGGTTCAGCTTCCCGTGCGCGATCTCGATGATTCCGTCGCAGATCGCGTTGAGGAACTCGCGGTCGTGTGAGATGGTCAAAATTGCTCCAGAGTAGCGAGTTAGTTGACTTTGAAACCAACTGAGTGTCTCCAAATCTAAGTGATTGGTCGGCTCATCCAGCATTAACAGATCTGGTTCCATGACTAAGAGGCGGGCGAGATGGGCGCGCATAATCCATCCTCCGCTGAGCGTGTGAGCAGGGATGTCGTAGTCCTCAGGGCGGAAGGCAAGGCCAGCTAGAATACGTTTCGCCTTAGCTTCTAGATTGTAGCCATCCAGTTCGACGAATTGCTCCATTGCATCGATGCGCGCGGAATCGTCAGGGTCTGGGTGCTCGCGAAGTGTTTTGTAGATAGCCGTCATCTTCGGCGAAATGGATGTCGCAAGTTCTGCTACGGTTTCGTCTCCAGTGGGTGCACTTTCCTGAGGCAAAAAACCGATCTGTATGTCGCGCTCCAGTTCAATCAAGCCGCTGTCGGCCTCGGCATCGCCTAGTATGATCGAAAAGAGGGTAGTTTTGCCGGCACCGTTGGGACCGACGAGGCCGAAGCGCTCGCCACGCAGTAAGCGGAGCGAAATGTCGGTGAAGAGTGTCTTTTGGCCGAAGCCTTTGCTGATTTTGGAAACAGTAAGCATATGCGAGCCGGAGGAATACCGATAAGTGCAGGCTTTTAAAGTCTTCTTTTCGAGTCAGACTTGCGCCCCGCCTCGCTTCTGTTTTCTGTCCAAGTGTTATTATGTCTGAAATATCTGCTCAACCGTATCTTTTAAAATTCTGGTATCGCCCTGGAACTGTTGTCCGTGCCTTAGTTGAAGCAAAGCAAGGCCACAATCTAGCGCTTGTTTGTGCGCTTGCTTTTGGAACAATGCAAGCGTTGCCGGTGTATATGTCCGATGAAACGGTTTCACCGTTAATATTAGTTTTTGGTGCTGCGGTTGGCTTATTTGGACTGTATTTATTTTCCTGGCTGTTGCGAAATTTCGGCCGCTGGTTTGGTGCACAAGCCCGTTTGTATGAAATGCGTGTTGCCTTAGGATGGGGCTTGATGCCGTGGACTGTTTTATTCGTTCTGCTGACGGCAATGGTTCGTGTCGAAGGCGCTGAATCTGCAGTCACTATAGCTCCCATTCTCTTTGCTGGTTTTATTTATGGCTATGTATTGATTCTGCTCTCGATTTCAGCGGCTCTTCGACTTTCAGTATTAAAAGCATTCCTTTGCTTAGTTGTTACCTGCGCGGTTTCGATATTTCCTCTGATTTTATTGGGTCAGTTCGTCGCGCAAGCATTTGGTGTGGCTCCGGTAGGTTCGTGATATGTTACAGTATTTAAAAATAAAAGACTTGGCCTTACTTGATGAGGTCACACTTGAATTTGAGGCTGGTTTTACTTCTGTGACTGGTGAAACAGGCGCAGGTAAGAGTGTTTTGTTGGGAGCCCTTGGGTTGCTTGCTGGTGCACGCACAGACAAGACGCTCATCCGTCAGGGTGCAGATGCGGTTGAGGTGGAAGCAGCTTTGTATTTTGAAGCGTCTGCGGAGATCGATGCTATATTAGATGCTGCAGGGCTGCCGCAATGTGATGATGGAGTGCTGCTGTTGCAGCGTAGTATTCACAGGACGAAAATGCCGCGCATTCAAATTAATGGCAGCATGGCTACGTTGACCCAATTACAGAACCTCGGAGAGTCTTGGATCGATTTTCACGGACCTGGTGAGCCGCAAAAACTCTTCCAGGAGAAGCGTCAGTTACAGATGTTGGACATCTATGCAGGAAATGAAAAAGCACTGGAGGAATATTCAAGCGCCTTTGGAGCATGGCGTAAGGCTTTACAGGAAATTGCGGATCTTGAAACAGGCGAACGTCTAGATGACGATGAGATTGATTTTGTGCAAAAGCAGTTAAATAAAATTGATTCTGCCGATGTGAGTGAGGCTTCCATTGAAGCTTTGAATTTGGATTATTCACGCATGTCGAGTGCGCAAGAATTGGCTAGTTTGGCATCCGTTTGTGCTGAGGGCGTCGCCGGGGATGCAGGCGTGTGTGAACAGTTGTCTACTCTGGTCGCGCATTTTGAAACTTTAGCTGAATTAGATCCTAGCTCTGAGCCACTTCTAGAGCGCATCCGTAGCTTGTTGATAGAGCTTCAGGATGTAGGCGATGAGGTGGGGCGCTTAGCCAGTGATTTTGATTTTGATCCAGATGCCATTGAGGCGACCACAGAGCGCATGGATTTATGGCAAGAGTTACGTCGAAAGTATGGTGGTAGTGTGGAGGCGGTTTTATCTAGGCGCGACGAGTTGGCGCAGAAATTAGCCGTGCAAGGAGATATCGAAGGGGTGCTCAAGAAGAAGCGAGCCAGTGCTGCTAAGCAAGAGGTGGCTTTGGGGAAGCTTGCACAAAAAATTACCAAAGCTCGAGTTCAAGCGGCTAACACATTGTCGAGTAAAGCTGCGGAATTACTCAAGGCCTTGGGATTTAAAAAAGCACGTTTAGAGATTGAGGTCGTTCAGCTAAAGACGCTTTCTGATACGGGTGATAGTAGCTGTCGTTTCTTGTTCGCGCCGAATGCGGGGCAGTCACTTTTGCCTTTGAATAAGATTGCCTCAAGTGGTGAAACGGCCCGCGTGATGCTCGCTTTGAAAACAGTGTTAGCCGAGGCTGATGCGACACCGCTGCTGGTCTTTGATGAAGTGGATGCAAATGTAGGAGGCGAGGTCGGTCGTTCTGTGGGGGCCGAATTAGCGCGGCTAGCGGGAAAGCATCAAGTGCTTTGTGTGACGCATTTGCCCCAGGTGGCGTCGCTTGCGAAGAATCATTTTGTTGTCACTAAATCGCAGGGCGAGGATTCGACCAATGTATCAATCTTTCCAATACATGATTCACGTGAGTCGCGCCTCGAAGAGTTGGCGCGCATGTTGGGTGATCGCAAGTCTGCTTCCGCCATAGCGCATGCGTCTGAACTACTTGGTTAACTCCTCATTACGATATCCATAATATCGCTGCAGTTTTCGAGAGCGTGGATCTTCTTGAGAATGGCTCTTTTCTGAAATTGTAATTCGGAGCGCAAGGTTTGATTCGTCACTGATAGGACCAGTGTGCGCCCATCTTTGATTCGAACGGGGTTGCAACGACCGGCAAGCTTGGGGCCAAAAATGGCTTCCCAGTTTTCAACTAGAGTTCGTTCTGGGCTTGGTTGTTCAAGTTTATATTGCTCCTGTAAAACCACCAATAAGCTATCGAGTGCCATGGGGTCCTTGCACGCGGAAGTTGTCACTGTTCGCGGGAGTCCGCGAAAGTCGGCGATGATATCTTCGGTGCTTTTGGTAAATTTCATACTCTGTATCTAGATGTGTTATTCGGATAGTCTATTTTTTGCAAATATTTGAGCAAAAATGGATCCTTTTTCCTAGTTGGCATACTTAGTGTTATATTTGTTGTGTATTGTTTCTCCCGTGTATGGGAGTTGAGGTAATAAGACAAAGCAGAAAACAGTGTGGCGCGGGGTTTAGGGGTAGGCCTCGCGCCACTAATGTTTTACCAGAGAGGGTGTAAATGAATAGCTGTTGTATTATTAAAACTTATTCTAAGAATAAGTAAATTAAGTATTTTAACGGTTTTCTCTAAATGCACTTGAAAATACTTAATAAGTGTGAATTGTATGTGAAATCAGTTTTTTCCCGCATGGGAAATTGGGGTAACAAATAAAGTAGACAATGGTTGGCGCACTTCTTAGGGGTAGGAAGTGCGCCTTTTTGTGCGCAAAAGTTCCTGCGCACCAATCGCCTAGGTAAATGATTCACACGTTCTATGTCGGAGAGCATCCCTTTACACGTGTCGCTTCGATGTCTCGACGGACCCGGTAATTCATCGAATTGTATCCGCTGCTCGTAGTTCTTTTTGTCGCTAAATTCTCGCCTTTGTGATTAGGTGAACTAATTCTAGTTATAAGTGAATTAAGTAAGTGCTCATCTTTATGCAAATGGGCTTGTCTGCATTTTATTTTTGTGGATTGTTATTTTCATCAACATTTCTCCCGCAAGGGAGTTTGGGGTAACAAATAAAGTAGACAATGGTGGCGCACTTCTTAGGGGTAGGAAGTGCGCCTTTTTTGTGCAGAATTCTTGGAAGTTTTACGGCTTGAAGAGCACCTTATCGCTTAGTGATAGAGCGATTAAGCACCCACGCTAGCGGCTATTTCATTCTGCGTGCGTTCTAGATTCTTGTTTAAGGTAAACAGGAACCTTGCGCAGTTCTACATTTCCAATAGCTTACATTCTATACCCGTAAATCTATTTATGAAGACACTGTTCCGTATCTGTTTAATCTGCTTCGTCCTGTTAGTTGTTATCTTGGGTGCAGGCTATTTAGTCCTCACAAATGCCGGTTTTCAGAAGCGGATATTGGAAGGTAAATTGCCCGCAGGTAGTTCGGTAAAGCATGTTCACGTGACTACCGGCGCCCTTAAGTTGTCTGAGCTGATTCTCGTTTTGCCAGACGGCACACGTGTGAAAGTGGAGGGTGTGGATACATCATTTTCGCCACTAGCTGCGCTTTTTGAGAACACGATTCAACTAGGGGCTTTGGAAGTTGATGGGTTGATGGTGCAATTGCCAAGTGCCGCAGTCGTTGGGGGTGAGCCCAGTTCTGTGTCGACTGATAGAGTCGTCGCAACTGGAGCAGATCAACCGATGGTCCCTCGGGGGGCTGTGGAAGTTCAGCCCGCAGGGAATCCATGGGACCTGGTGAATGCGATCGGTAATTTAGAATGGTTGCTGGATATTGAAACGATTCAGTTTAACGGCCAGATCAAGGATGCCGCGGGCACGACTTATGCCTTTGATGTCAAATCCGGAGCGATACGCCCAAGTGCTGAGACAGTAGTTGATGCATCTTTGCAGTTAATTTCCAGCGATCCTATTCAGTCTGGTTTGAAAGAGTTTGATTCAAGCGTTTTGTTGCGCTTTACGCAGAAGACCCATGGGGGCTTTGAGCAAATTCATTTCGCGTCGAAGACTTCAGGTAAAGATGCCCGCGGTCGCGAGGTCTTATCGCTCGGCAACGAAGTGGATTTGGTATTCGACGGATTTCAAGAGACTGCAAGTTTGAAAGTCGATTTTAATGCGGACGTGCAACGGCCTGAAATGTTTGTGCCAGAATTGGCAAGTCTGGGTGTGCTCAAGCTGAACGGTCGCGCGCAAGCAAAGGTTGATGGAGTTGTGACGACCTTATCGGATGCAGGGCTTGAGCTCTCCGCCAATGGTGTAGAAGTGTTGGTTCTTGATTTGAAGAAAACTTTGAATCTTGGAGGTAAGCAAGATTTGAGTGGCGAGTTACTAGAGTTGAGGCTCATCGAATTGCCATTCACATGGCTGGCTCCGTGGTTGCCAGAGGGAATGTCTATAGTCGGGGCTCCGATAAATGCTCAGATCGGCGTGCAGGGGCTTGTGGATGGGGCGATGGAAGTGACCACTCAAGCACCTCTTCGCATCGGTCCGATTACAGTGCAAAATGCGGGTCAAAATCTGCTGCAAGAAGCCACAGTGGTGCTCGATCCTGTGATTCGGGTGAATGCGGATCAGTCCATTAATTATGATTTCAAGACCTTCCAATTAATAGACCGCTATGGTGAAGTAATGAGCGGCACGCTCAGTGGTCAGTCAAAAAAGGTGGAGGTGCGGAGTCACCCATTTGCTGGGCATATTGCGGATGTGAAATTGAACATTGGGCTTCAAGAGCTCTTTCAACAACCAATACTTAAGGATAAAGCATCGATATTGGGTGGCACTTTAGCCCTAAGCCTAAAAGTTGACGGTGAGAGTGCATATCCTTTGACGGCTCAAGGTGCTATACAGGGCTTACGGCCACGTTCGGCTCCTGGTAGCATTAAAGATTATCGTTTTGCATCCCAGTTAAAGGCAATACAATCGAATGTTTGGGAGCTTGGCTTGAATGTTGAATCTGGTTCAGTCGATCGTCCCAGCACTGTTTTTCAGTTGTCGGGGCAGGCCAATATTGAGGCGAGTCCGTTAACCTTTGAAGTCGACCTTAAAGGAGCTCAAGTCACCCAAGCAGATTTAGATGTATTTGTAGCTGCCTTCTCGCCAAACGAGTCTACTACAAGAATTCCCCCTGCCTCAAATATCTTGCCCCGGATAAATGACAGGCCAATGGAAGCCGATTCGTCGACACCGGCACCAGTCGAATCACCTATGCCGCCACCTTGGTCGGATCTTAACGGTAAAGCATCGATTCATCTGGATCGTGTAGTGCTGAAATCGGGGCAAACGGTTCGTGATATCGCCGCTCATGTGGTCATTTCTGAACCACTCTTTCAAGTGAGTGGCGTGACTGCTCAACTGGGCGAGGGCAGGATTCAAGGCGCGGGTGAAGTTCGCTATCAAGAGACTCAAGCAAATGCGTATATGATGCTTGCTGATTTTGGATTTCAACAAATTAATCCGTCGGTATTTTCGCAGAAGCGCTCAAGGGGGTTTCCTTTGAAAGGTGTGTTCGATGGTCAATTCAAATTCACAGGTGCCGGTTCGAGCCTTGAAGAGGCAGCTGATAATTCAGTAGGTGATCTAATTATTACGGGACGTAAAGGCGTTGTGACTGCTTTTGAGCTCGATAACCGCAGTCAGCTAGGACTTGGTATCGTTGGCCTGCTGGGGCAACAATTTGATCGGCCTGGTATTGCTGCACTTGCAGAGACGGTGCCTTATTTTAAAGACATTCATTTTGATAACTTCATCTTGGAGCTGAAGCGTGGCGTGGATCGAAAAGTGTTGGTCCCTCAATTACGATTTGAGGGGCAGAGTTTATTGATCAATGGATCGGGCTTTATCGCGGCCAGTAGTTTTAAGGATATAATGGAACAGCCATTGCAGCTTGGCCTAGAACTCGGTGCCAAAGGTCGGCTTACTCAATATTTAGAAACTTTGCAGCTGTTACAGCCCACGGTTTCGGAAGATGGCTTTCGGCGCTGGACTAAATCGGTGAATATCAGCGGCACATTACGTGATCCAGATACTGATGAGATTATGGACCTATTGAAGTCGGCGGCTCGTTCAGCTTTAGATAAGCCTAAGAATACACCACCCGTGTCCAATGCTGATCCAATCGAGGATGTGCAAACCGATGCGCAGTCAGGCGCGCCGGATCAGCAGACCTCAAGTGAGGAGTCTCGCGAGAAGACAAAAGAGGAGCGGTTACGCGATGACATCGATGTCGGGCTGGATTTATTTAACTCGGTATTCGGCGACTAAGCGGTAACGCCTTGTATACAGTTTAAAAGCTGAGTGGAGGCTTATTGTTTCTTTACGAGTAAGAATGCGCCAGCGCCATCGTGGCCACTTTCCCAGGGTAGGCTCTGCTCGGCTTTTTTAAGCTCAAAGTTAGTGCCTTCGGGTGATTGTAGAAAAGCGTCGACCACGTCTTTGTTTTCGGCATTTTCGATGCTGCATGTGCTGTAAACGAGTCGGCCATGTGGTTTCACAAATCGGGAAGCGACTTTCAAGAGTTGCGTCTGCAGTTCAGAGCAGGCTGCGATATCGTTTGCGTTGAGACGCCATTTTACATCGGTGCGACGTTGAATGACACCTGTATTGGAGCAGGGTGCATCTAGCATGACACCATCGTAGAGTTCCGGTAGCTTTTGCTTTGCGAAATCAGAATGAGTTAATTTTAGCACGTCTTTCTCTACGATTTTACAGAAGAGTTTTTCTGATTTGAGTGTCGATAGGTTTTCTCGGAGACGGGCGATTCGCTTACCAGGCAAGTCGACTGCGATGATCAAGCCTTGCTGCTGCATCGCATGTGCTATGTCGAAAGCCTTACCTCCTGGCGCTGCGCAGAGATCGAGGATCGCTTCATTTATTTTAGGTGCTAAGAGACCTGGGGCGATTCGCGTGGAAGGGTCTTTTGCATAGGCGTCACCGTTATTCAAGAGTGGGCGCAAATCATCATTCCATGAGGCGTCAGCAGTTGCGCTATAAAATTGAGGCCATTCGGTGGCTTCAAGACCATACGGAATCGTCCCGGGAGTCTGGTAAAGTTTGAAATACGTTTGCGGCGTGCCTTGGTTCCATTGCAGTAATTGAGCCGTAGTTTGCGCTCCGAATTCGCTGTTCCAGCGTTCAACAAGCCATTGTGGATGACTGTAGTAATCTGCGGGTTGTTCGGGTTCTGTGATATTTGCCAGCGATTCGGGGAGGCGGCGTAGCACCGCATTAAGAAAGCCGAGCTCCGATTTTGCCACGAACTGTTTGCCCCGTTCGACCGCATGGTGCACGATTTTGGGCCTTTTCTCGTCATCAGCGACCAGGATTTCGTAGCCGGCAACAAGTAAGATTGCCTGCACGAGCGAGCGCGGTTGCTTGCGTAGCAATGGCTTTAAAGCTGCTTGAACACGGTGCCCGTGGCGCAATGCACCTAAGAAAAGTGATTGGCAAATGGCCCGTTTTTCGCCAGTGAAATCGTTTGGTAAGCGCTCGAGTAGTTGGTTTGCCTTCAAGTTGCCAGAGAAGTAGCCGTCGACTAGGCTGACGGCGCCATCCCAGCCGGTAGAAGACTGTTTCGATAAATTTAACTTAATACTTCTCATTGGTGAATAAACTGTGCATAGTTATCGTTTACGAATTAGAACCACATTCGCAAACTATTATGAATAAAGAGGCAATTGACGCACTCATTGAGAAAAATCCTAAACTTGTTTCGGCTCGCGCGAAACTTGAAACCATGTCTGCAGGCAATTATTGCCTACACCGCAGCTGGGGTTTCGGTAAGATCGTGGACTATGACGAAGCGAATGATCGCATCATCATCGACTTTGAAGATGGTAAAGACGGTCACGCCATGGCACCAGCATTCTGTGTCGATAAGTTGGAGATATTAAAGCCAGATGACGTTTTGGTTCGTTCTCGTATCGAACCAGATGTGATTGAAGAAATGATCAAGAAGCGCCCAGCTGATTTGATGTGTGATATTTTAAAGACATCGGACAATCAGGCGCTGATGACTACAGAGATCGAACGTATTCTGTCACGCGTTATAGGGCCAATCAAATACAAGAAGTGGTGGACCGCGACCAAGAAACTTCTCGTTGTAGATCCTCGTGTGGGAGCCCCGATCAAAAAATCGGATCCATACATTTATCGCGACGAGCCAGTGAAGCCTGAAGAAGAAATTCTTGAGCAGTTTCACGCGACAAAAAATTCTAAGCAAAAGATCCTTCTTGGCGAAAAACTATATGCGCTTTCCGAAGACATCTCAGTTGTTCGCGAAGAAATGCCACAAATTCTTGAGGAGTTGACCGATTCGATTGCCAACGCGAAAAGTCTCAGCCAAGCAGATCGCCTGCATGGTGTGTGGGTGCGTAACAATCTCGCACGCGATTTGCATGAAGATGTTGAAGTGCTCGAGCCATCTTCTGCATCTATCCTCGACTCCACAGTCGATTACTCCGAGTTGGCTGCTGAGCTGCCTGCGACCTATTTTAAGCGTTACCTCGATTTGATCAGACGCACCTACCCAGATAAATGGCAGGCTATGATCGAAGATCTGCTCCGCAATTCCAGTGGTAAGTTCACCAGTGAGTGTATTAACTTCATGCTAGAGCAGGAGCTCGATGAACGTATTAGCTACTGCTTAAATCGCTGGTTGAACGAGCAAACTATTAAAGGTCCTCTTCTTTTCTGGGTGGTTAAGAATCGTCACTCCAAGAAGTATGCTTCGATTATCGAGCCATTGGTCACTCCGCGTTTGCTGGCTGCGATGTTCTATGCAATTGACTATGAGTCGCTTCAGAATGCAAGCACGCGTCGCATACCACTTGCTGACTTGCTCAGCGATGACAAGGATTTGATCCCGGATTTGCTTGCCGATGCCAACGTCGAAACCGCACGTGATCTTGCTCAAACACTCTTATTGAATCAAGGGTTTGAGGATTTGACTAAAAAGTCGCTACTCGCGCGTTTCATTAAGAAATTCCCAACAATTCAAAGTCTGCTTGCTGGCGAGGCTGCTGAATCTTCAGAAGACGACGCACTCATCGTTTCTCAAGAAAGCTTCAATCGTGCTAAGGAAGAATACGAAGATCTACTCGCAACGAAGATCCCTGAGAATAAGGAAGCCATCGCAGTCGCTCGTGACCACGGTGACTTGAAGGAGAATTCTGAGTATAAGATGGCACGCCAAGATCAAGATATTTTGCTCTCTCGAAAGAATGAGTTGGAAGTCGATCTTTCTCGTGCACGTGTAACCGACTTTTCCGAAGCAACTGTCGACAATGTCGGTATTGGTTGCGTGGTTGAGCTTAAAGCAGGCTCCACTGGTAAGGCCGAAACCTTCTCGATCCTTGGCGCTTGGGATTCGGACCCAGAGAATAACGTCCTCTCTTATAAGACACCACTTGCTCAGCAACTCTTGGGCAAGGAAGATGGTGAAACCGTCACCACCAAAATTGGAGGTAACGAAGAACAGTGGACCATCCTCAGGATTAAACGCTGGTTGGACGTAAAGAAGTAGTCGGGCTTCCTAGTTTTATATCAAAAGGCGTCCCACCAGTGGGGCGTCTTTTTTTGTTTTAAAACATTGTGTGAGTATTCTTCGATGCAAACTCACATTGTTTAAAACGTTTGTATTATCAGCTTCCTAAAAAGAATAGCTGAAACCGAGCCGAACCAATTGTGAGCTGGCCCCGTAAAGTTGGACAGGTTGCTTCAGCCAACTAAGCTAGTCGCCCTTTGAAAAACCGCATCCATCTGATTATCAATCTGATATAATGCCTTAGGTGTTCTATGCCCGACCAGTAAACAGGCTTAAACCTCGAAAAACTGGTCAAATCAATGAAACCGAAGCCTCGCCTGGAAGGATCCTTTGAACTTTTCCAACAAGATTTAGAGCATTTGCTCGATGGGGATGTCTCACGAGTTGTTAAAACTGCAAGGTGATTTCGATTCGTAGTTTTGTTTAGTGGTTTGCTTGTCTGATGAAGTCAATGCTCATGACTGAGGTTAGTCTGAATGCTTCGCGCAGGTCGTCCCGAAGGGTGCCGCGAAGCGGCAAGAGCGAAGCGAAGCGTTCAGAGTATTAGACGGCTTCATGTTTAACATCAGTGCTTACTTTGAGTTCTAATGATTCGATCAGTTGTGGCATTTTTTTGAGACCTTTGATCCGATGGAAGACTTACGGTGCGAGTATAAACCACTGGCCAGCCAGCGATCTGCTTGATCGGTATGCTCACGCCATCGCGAGACGCGGCCGATGTGTCGGCGTAGGTTTTAGAAGATGTTTTCAATACAGTTGTCGAGAGTAAGGAGACGCTCAGTTCGTTGGAGACTTCGAGCCTTGCAAGTGTCAGCAACTCCGAACCTGCTTCCTCTAAACTGATGCGCGCTTGATCGTTTTTATCGGCCCAAAAGAGTTCAATGGCATCGACAGCTTCCTTGCCCGTTTGCGCACCTTGGCTTTTGCGAAGCCGTGTAAATAAGCGGGCCAACTCACCCCAATGACTCTTCGAGAGATAGCCCTGCAAGTTGCGCTCTTTATGGACTAAGCATCTTTGAATCAGCGTATTTGGATAACGCGACAAAAGCGCATTCTTCAATGCTTGTGAGCCATCGAGGACGGCCAGAAGCCTACCACCACTGGCCACTTTTAGCCCCCTGCGACTTAGACTACCCAGTAGATCTTCACAGACCTGTTGGTTCTCACTATGACCGACTCGAAAGCCTAGCACGCGCTTTTGTCCATCTTCGTTGACGGCTAAGGCAACCGTCGCTACCAATCCATCGGTGAGCACGACAGCATCCAACATCAGGATCACCATATTAAAGTCACTCAGGTCACAGTCTTGCAGCTCTTCAACTAAAGCCGCCGACTTCTCCTGCCAAAGCCGTGAGGACGAACTGTGGCTTTCTTTGGCCACTTCTGTCTCACGTAAACTCGCTATCCAACGCGTGCTCACCCCGCGTAAGGTCGCACGCATCATTGACTCCTCCCAGGCATCCTGTGACTGCGCGAGCTTCCAACTTGTTAAACTGATCTCTTGACTGCCGCCATTTACACCACCTTTTCTCACACGTGGACGCTTCCGGGTTCGAGTCTGGAAGCCTGTTTTGAAACAATAGGTTTAATTAATTGGGAAGCCTCACCGTGTATA
This sequence comes from uncultured Opitutia bacterium, assembly GCA_937136395.1. Taxonomy (GTDB): domain Bacteria; phylum Verrucomicrobiota; class Verrucomicrobiia; order Opitutales; family Coraliomargaritaceae; genus JBPOFY01. The sequence continues at coordinate 71,061 of CAKZOI010000021.1, forward strand.
GATCGACGGCTCAGTTGCAGAAGTTGCCAATGGACAAAACGATTGCTCAAGCCACTTTGCCTGAATCTGCATATATTTTTTGAGGAATCCGATTTAAGCTCGAATGTCACACAATGGTAATTAAGAATTTACTTATGGCATGACTTACTTGGTTGAATGCTGATGAACCACTGTCTAAATACTGATATATGAGATTACTGACATCACTATTTCTCTCCTTACTTTCATGCACCCCAATAGTATCCGCGATGGCGGTGCCCGCGACTGAAGCGGCTACTTATTGCCGTTTCGTGCCAGAGCGAGCAGACGATTTTGCATGGGAGAATGATAAAATTGCCTTTCGAGCATATGGTCCTGCACTTAGAGAAAAAGCTGAAGATAGTGGCTTTGACTGCTGGTTGAAGCGCGTCGATTACCCGATTATTGACAAATGGTATGCGGGCAATGCGGCAGGCCAGTCGTATCATGTTGATCATGGTGAAGGGTATGATCCCTATAAAGTCGGCGCTTCACGTGGTTGCGGTGGCTTGGCCCTTTGGATTGATGGTGAGATGGTGAGCTCAGATGTTTACACCGCTTGGGAGATCTTGCAAAATGGTCCAGAGCAATCGGTATTTGTGCTGACATACGAGTGGTCGCACGCAGGTGACTCATACAAAGAAGCAAAGCAGATTACTATCAAGTTGGGAGAGCGCTTGTTTCATTCGAAGTCGACCTTCTGGAAGAATGGCGAACTGGCTACGGATCTACCAATTGCAATTGGCTTAGTTATGCATGGCAAAGCAGACGACATCTCAAAAGATCTCAAGGCTGGCTGGATTTCATATTGGGAAACGCTTGATGGCGATGGTCTAGGCACGGGAGTCGTGATCGACCCAACTCGTATCGAGAGCTTTGAGCTTATTGAGTCTAAGGTGAAACTGGAGAGCCATGTTTTAGTCATCACCAAAACTGATGCTTCTGGTCAGGTCGAATATGCGACAGGTTACGGATGGGAGCGGGCAGGGGAGGTTACCACGCCTGCACAATGGAATGACTACCTTGCAACTTTTAACAAATAAACGAATTAACTATTATGGACGTTAGATATACAGTTGGAGTCAACGAATACAAACGAATGGATACGCAGGAGTTGCGTGATGCCTTTATGATCGAGGCCTTATTCACCGACGGTGGATTAAATTTGCTCTATTGTGAGGTGGAACGAGGCATTGTCGGTGCTGCGGTGCCGACAAGTGAGACATTGACTTTGGAAGCGGGCAAAGAGTTGGCCGCAGACTTTTTCTGCCAACGTCGCGAAGTAGGTGTATTAAACATCGGTGGTAACGGATCGATCACAGTTGATGGCACCGAGTATCCTATGGAAAACTTGGATGGTTTGTATATCGGTCGCGGATCGAAGGAAGTGAGCTTCAATAGTGCTGACGCCTCCGCGCCCGCACGTTTCTACCTCGTGAGCTATCCGGCGCATGCTGAATACCCGACGACTCATGCGAAGAAAGCAGATGCCAATGCCTTGCACCTAGGCACGGTTGAAGATGCCAATAAGCGCACGATTTATCAGTATATCCATGAAAATGGTATCAAAAGCTGTCAGTTGGTGATGGGCTTTACCGCACTTGAAGACGGGAGTGTTTGGAACACCATGCCGTGCCACACACACGAGCGTCGCACGGAAGTATATCTCTATTTTGGCTTAGAAGAAGATTCGAAAGTGTTTCATATGATGGGGCCTGGCGATGAGACGCGTCACCTTGCGATGAGTAACGAGCAAGCAGCGATTTCGCCAATGTGGTCGATCCACTCTGGGTGTGGCACGAAAGCTTACACATTCTGCTGGGCCATGGGCGGTGAAAATCAGCGGTTTGACGATATGGATCACATCGCGATTAAAGATCTGAAATAAGCATGCGTGTTCTGTTTCCTTCGGCTCTTATTCCGGCTGTTCTTTGTGCGCAGGCGCTTGCATCCACAATCAATTTGGTTGAGGTAAACGCGCCGACAAAGGCAGTAGCTGATGGGCAGATGGTGACCTTTATGGAGCATGCTGGTTGGTGCTGGTATCAAGACCCGCGAGCGATCGTGCATGATGGCACACTTTTTATCGGTGCCGTGCGTGGCAATGGCTCAGGTGCTGCGCATGTAGGTGTTTTCGATCTCTCCACGATGGAACCTTTAGGAACTGTGCTGATGCAGGATAATTTTGATCGAGATGATCATAATTCACCCGTATTTCATGTGCGCGACGACGGTAGCGTCTTGGCAACCTATGCGAAACATCATCGTGATCAGTTTCACTATTCCCGCATTTCCGACTCTAGCGATCCATTAACATGGAGTGAGGAGTTTAAACATAAGCGAACTCCAAAAAGTCGAAATGATAAGGTGACTTACATGAACCTATACGAGCTAGAAGAGGAAGGTAAGTTGTATAACTTTTATCGTGGTATCGACTTCAACCCAACTTTTGTGACGTCTACTGATGAAGGTAAGACTTGGTCAGAACCTGTGCACTTCTTTAAAAATGAGGTGGGTGGGCGTCATCGACCCTACGCCAGATATGCAAGTAACTACACGGACACGGTGTTTGTCAGTGTGACAGATGCTCATCCGCGTAACTTCGGTAACAGCTTATATTATTTCGAGTTTCGTGATGGGAATTATTACAAGGCAGATGGTACTCTAATTAAAAACCTCGCTAGCGATGGAGCCTTGGCGCCTAGTGAAGCTGAAAAAATATTTGTTGGTTCGGGGCAAAAACGTCAAGGGCATGGCGGTAGTGCACCAAGGGCTGCTTGGACGAGCTCTATCGCGACCGACGCTATGGGATATCCACATATTGGATATACCCTTTATTTAGACAATGAGGATCTCCGCTTTCGTATGGCCTCATGGGATGGTCAGCAGTGGTATGATCGCGAAGTCGCCCATGCGGGTAAGTGCCTGTATCTAAAAGAGACCAGTTACACAGGCTTGATCACCCTCGATCCGATCGATCCTAGCTATGTATTCATTTCAACCGACGTGGACCCAAATACTGGAGAAGACCGCGGTGGGAAGCATGAGATCTATCGTGCACGGGTTACCAAGCACGACAATGTATCTACAATCGAATGGCAGGCGGTAACTCGCGATTCGCCAGTCAGGAACGTTCGCCCGGTGGTCTTGCGTGAAGATGATAAACGAGTCGTTATCTGGAACCGAGGGACATTTAACACTTTTGTCGATTACGATTTAGACGCGGTAGGCTTTGTCGAATCTGTTGATAAATGAACGCATTTGGGCGGATAGTAATCTTGATCGCTGAGCGAGTATGTTTCATAACTAACAACACATTATGAGTATTCTAGAAAATTTTTCACTGAAGGGTAAAACCGCATTGGTTACTGGCTGTAAGCGAGGTATCGGTAAGGCGATGGCCGTTGGTTTAGCGGAAGCGGGTGCGGATATTATTGGTGTGAGTGCAACCCTCGAAGCTGGCAACAGCTCAGTCGAGCAAGCTGTGACTGCCCTTGGACGTCAGTTTAAGGCTTACAGTTGTGATTTTTCGGATCGACAGGCACTCCATGCTTTTATCAAGCAGGCTAAAGCGGACTTCCCTGTAATTGATATTCTCGTGAATAATGCAGGAACGATTCTGCGTGCGCCAGCTGCCGAGCATGGTGATGACCTTTGGGATAAAGTGATTGAAGTGAACCTCAACGCACAGTTCGTGTTAACCCGGGAATTCGGCAAAGATATGGTCGAGCGAGGAAGCGGAAAAGTGATTTTTACCGCATCCCTCTTAACTTTCCAGGGCGGTATCACCGTTCCAGGCTATGCTGCAAGTAAAGGTGGCATTGGCCAACTCACCATGGCATTTGCTAATGAGTGGGCGGGTAAGGGGGTGAATGTGAATGCGATCGCTCCAGGCTACATCGACACTGACAATACTGAGGCGCTACGCAACGACCCCGTTCGTAGTGAGCAAATTCTAGGGCGTATACCAGCAGGTCGTTGGGGCAGTCCACAAGATTTTAAAGGGCCAATTGTTTTCTTAGCATCTGAGGCATCCAATTACATGAGTGGTCATACCATGTTGGTCGATGGCGGCTGGATGGGGCGCTAATTAGCTCCACTGATTTAGAATGTAGCTGCTTCGATCTGTTCACGCGTTGCCGATACCAGAACGGCGGCAGTGCACCGTTCTACATTCTCGTGTTCTCTTTGCTTGCGTGTGGTTAGGACGCCTGAATAAGGCATTCATCGGTGATCCTTAGTGGGCACCTTCGAGCTTGATGGTCAGTCGTGGAGGCGTATTGCCTTTGTTCGAACTGAACCAAAAATCGTCGCCACCTTTATCAAGCTTCACGACATATGTGTTGATGCCTGACTGGATGGATTCGGAACTTAGATCGAACTCAAGATCCATTCCAGCTCCGAGCCTACCGTGATGTGAATCTACTTCCACCATTTCAGACTCTAAGACATCGTGAATCGTCGACTTTGGTGAGACTCTGAATAGACGTATCGTGCCTCGACCACCAAAGTCATTAACATATCGTTCGACATGTAAACGAAGTCTTGCTTCAAGTATTGGGCCGGCGAGCTCTTTGCAGTCGAAGCGCAAGAAGCCGATATAGTTTCGCTCAGGGTCAATAGCGATAAATTCGTCCACCTTCTTTTTATTTAGCGTATGATTATAGATGGGTTCTTCTTCTTGGACAATAAACGCTTGGGTTTTCCAATCGCTGGACTGTGTAGATTTGGCGAGGAAGCCTGCATTGACTTTTAGCTGTTGTTGAGCGTCGAGCGAGTTGAAGCCTACTTGGCCACTTAAGACTACAAGACGTGTATAGTCTTTAGCTTGGAGCTCAAATCGGGTGCCAAGGACGACCGCTTCAGCATCTACAGTGGTTAGGCGCATTGGCTTGCCCTCACTTTGCTTAGCGACATCGGCTGTCAGTTCGCCATATTCAAGGTATATATTTTTGGCTCCATTGACTGTTGAGACAGTGAACTGCGATTTGTTTCTAAGGCCGACTGTCGTGGTTTCGCCTAGGTAACTAAATTCGAGGCGAGCGCTTTTTGGGAGTGTGATGGTATCACCTTCGATAAGCTCTGAGTGCGCTTCAAGATTTCGCAAATGGCCATTGTTATTCGCCACCACACTGTCTCCAGGGAGGGTGAAAATACTCGATATCACAGCAATGGACGCTTGTTCAACGGCGGTTGTCGTGGAGGCGACTACATTTCGAGTGAGTTGCTTCTCTTGATTGACGAACAAGGCGAAAAGTAAAAAGGCAACGCTTAGGCTAGCAGCAATGGCAACAAACGCTGGGCTCAAAAACACTCGTCGCTTGGGTTTGATAATCACAGTTTTCGATTCACGGACATACTGCTGGTCCATGTCGGAATGTATGTGGTGCAAGAGCCATTCATCTCGCGCGATGTTGGCAAATTCTTCACGCAATACCTCGTCGCTTTTGAGCGCCTCTTGAAGCTGTTCTAACTCTTGATCGTCTAACTCACGCAAAAAGTAATCAGATAGCAGGTCGTGGGCATTATTGTTCGATGATTTCATGGGCGCGCCTCCATATCTTTGAGTCTAAACTCAACACATTTTCGGAGCTCTAGTTTTAGGCGTTTTAAAAGTGAGTAAATGCCCTGTATTGGCCGTTTTAATTCTTCGGCGATCGTATGGCAGCTCTTGTCATGCATATAGCGTAGTCTGACAACTTCCTTTTGTTTGCTTGGTAATTTCCCGATACAAGTATTGAGCGCCTCACGACGATTGGCAATTAAGTCGCTCTCAAAATTACTGTAATCGGAGATGCATTCTTCGAGAATATCTAGGCTGACATTACGGCTGTTTCGCCCTTGGGACGTATACCATTTTTTTATGTGATTTTTGGCGATGCCGATAAACCATGGGGCTGGGTTTTTATCAAAATCGTAACTGCTAGCTTTTTGAGCCGTCACAATCGCCACAGACTGCAGAATGTCCTCGGTAGCATGATAATTCCGAGTGGCCGAAAAGATGTATCCGCGCAATTTGCTCTGTTGCGCGTAGAACTGTCGTAGGAGACGTTCTGTCTTTTCGGAGTCTGGATTATCCTGGTTCACAGGTATTATTACTGATTGGGCTGCAAATTAGGCACCAAATCTTCAAAGAATACAGTTTTATTGCTGAGTCTTCAATTCGGGTATCAGCTTTTCAATTGATTATAAGGTGAAATCGGACGATCTATCTATCCAAAAGACAAAATGGAGCCCATTTACATCAATTCTGCGATCGCGGCCCTCGGCTATGCGATCGCCGCCACACTTTCTAAACACGCACTTGCGCAAGGGGCAGGGATTCTTCGGCTATCATTTGTTGCGAATTGGCTCTTTTTACCCGTCTTTGCTTTGCTCTTAATTGGGCATGAGTTCAGTTTTCCACTGTCTTACATCGGCTTCCCATTGCTTACGGGGCTATTTTTCTTTCTCGGGCAGATGTTTACTTTTGCGGCAATACGCTTGGGAGATATTAGTTTGCAGACTCCAGTCATGGGGACGAAGACCGTCTTTGTGGTGCTGATTGCATTGGCTTTGGGCACGGAGCCAATTTCAAAATCGATCATTCTTGCGGCAGTGGTTTCGATGTTTGGGGTGGCATTGCTTGGGTTTTCTGGGGGTGGGGCACGACGTGTGGGGATGACTTTATGCCTCGCATTACTAAGCTCATTATTCTTCGCCGCAACGGATATGATGGTGAGCGCCTATGGCAGTCAGTTTAATGCCTCTGTATTTATTTTTATCGTGATCTTGGTCAATGCGGTGCTGTCGCTTCTATTGGTGCCGTTTTTCGATGAACCGCTCATTAAGATGCCCAAAGCGGCCTGGACTTGGGTTTTGGTCGCAGGGGTGATTATGGCCGCGCAGGCATTATTGCTCAATTATACACTGGCTCACTATCAAAATGCAGCGGTGTTTAATGTCGTCTATAGCACGCGCGGCCTTTGGTCGGTCGTGATCGGTGTGGCGCTGGCATATTTTTTGCGAATGCCTACGAAGAAAGGCGACGGTCGGCTTTGGGTGATGCGTTTAACTGGCGCACTAATGATGTGTGCTGCGATTCTTATACTCCAATTTTAGGCGCTGACCAAACGGTGCCATAGTTCAGCATTTTACCGATTCCAAGGCATCTTTGACAGCATGATTCCCATGCCGCAGGTGTCTGTGACTCCCGCGAAGACAAGACCTGCACCGACAAAAGCCGGAATACCCAAAAAGCCTGCATGCACCTGTAGCCCGAGCAATGTGCCCACAAAGACGAGACCACCTGCTACGATACGGACCTGTCGCTCGATTGATATTGTTCCTTTACCATAATTCATATCGAGACCATGCTCGATTGCTGCCGCGGTGCCTCCTTCAACGACGATCACGTTTTGATGTCCTGCACGCGTCAATTTTTCTGCGGCCATACTGGCACGCTTACCGCTTTGGCAGAGCACGTAGACGGGGTTCTCGGTCCCATGCTGTTCACAGAAGGAAGTGGGGTCGAGTTGATCCAGTGGCTGGAGTTGCGCTCCATTGACATGAGCTGCCTTAAACTCTCCAGGTGTGCGCACGTCGATCACAGTGCTCTGATTTGCTAATAATTGCGGTAATTCGTGCGGTGAAATGGTATTTTGACTCATAAATGTATACGCTATTTACACTTTAAAAGAATTCAAGACTTGGCGCACAATCAACAGCCGCTTTAATCCCGCACTTCACTTTCTCGAATTTCTAGTTTCGAAACCTTCGGGCGAACTTCTAGATTCTAACTTCTCGCTTTTATTATATTATGCAAAGAACTGCACTGCTCTCCGTCAGCGATAAATCTGGCCTGGTCCCATTTGCCAAGGCACTCGTTGAAAAATATGATTACCGTCTGCTCTCCACAGGAGGCACTGCCAAGCTCCTTGAAAAGGAGGGCATCCCAGTCACAGAAGTGAGCGATTATACCGGCTTCCCAGAAATGATGGAAGGGCGCGTGAAAACCTTGCACCCGAAAATTCATGGTGGATTGCTCGCTCGTCGCGACAAAGCAGACCATATGGCCGCTGCCGCCGATCACGGTATCGACATGATCGATCTGGTGGTCGTCAATCTCTATCCTTTCGAGGAAACGGTTGCCAAGCCAGACGTTACCTTCGAGCTCGCGATTGAGAACATCGATATTGGTGGACCCTCGATGCTTCGTTCAGCAGCCAAGAATCATGCGTCGGTTTCCGTCGTCGTTGATGCAGCTGATTATGATCGTGTATTGGCTGCCATGGATGATGGTGCCGCGCTGACAAAACTCCGCCGCGAGCTCGCACTCAAAGTCTTCCAACGCACGTCTGCTTACGATGGCGCAATTGCCAAATACCTCGAGGGGCAAGTCAGTGACGAGCCAAACCTCGGTGAACTCTCAGGAATCCCATCTGAGTTGGATATCAAACTCCCACAAGTGCAGAGCCTGCGCTACGGCGAAAATCCCCACCAAAAAGCGGCTCTCTATGGCAGTTTCTTTGATTGTTTCGAACAGCTACAAGGCAAGGAACTCAGCTTCAATAACATCATCGATATCACCGCGGCGACTTATCTCATCGGAGAGTTCCAAAAGCCCACCGTAGCCATCCTAAAGCACACCAATCCGTGTGGTGTGGCTTCTGCTGATACGCTTGTCGAAGCATGGGAACAGGCATTTATCACTGATCAACAAGCACCTTTTGGTGGTATTATCGTGGTCAATCAAACGATGGATGCCGACCTCGCAGCCATTATTAGCAAGATCTTCTGCGAAGTCATCATTGCACCCGACTTTACCGATTCCGCGCGCGAAATTTTCGCCAAAAAGAAGAACCTTCGTCTGATGATCGTGAAAGACAGTCTACCAGCGGATTCCTTGCAAGAGATTCGCTCGGTTGTTGGAGGTGTGTTGATGCAAGATCGCGACACCATGCCCGACCGTCCAAGTGACTGGAAAGTCGTTTCCAAGCGCCAGCCAACACCCGAAGAGATGCGCGCAATGGTCTTCGGTTGGAATGTTGTTAAACACGTCAAGTCCAACGCAATTGTCTATGCAGGTTGTGAGCGCACACTCGGTGTCGGTGCTGGGCAGATGTCTCGCGTCGACAGTTCTAAAATCGCAGTGTGGAAAGCCGGCGAAGCTGGTTTGTCGCTCGATGGCTCAGTGGTCGCTTCCGACGCCTTCTTCCCATTCGCCGACGGTTTGATTGCCGCCGCCGAAGCCGGAGCCAAAGCAGCCATCCAACCAGGGGGCTCCGTTCGCGATGAAGAAGTCATTGCCGCAGCCGATGAGCGCGACATGGTCATGATCTTCACCGGCAAGCGCCACTTTAAACACTAGTCGCGCCTTCGGCGCTGAACGTCGAATTTTGAATTCAAGACCGAGTGGCAACACTCGGTCTTTTTTGCCTATGAATCACGCGAACTCGCACAGCCTCCGGTCTGGGGACATCCGACAGAATCATTTTTTCCAGAGTGAGGGGAGTGAAAGATAGCGGCGTGCGCGTGCCGGTCGTAGCTTTAGCGAAGAGTTGCGCCCGCAAGTATTTGAAAGTGTTTCAACTCAGATTAAGCCAACGCCATCACCGATTAAGCGAGTTGAGCCAGTGAGGCGTGAACCAAAAAGGAATCGATCCACTGAAACGAATCGTCGGGGACGAGATAACCGTATCGAGGCGGAACGTCAGCAGCGCAAACGTGCCGCTTCGAAGCCTGAAATTCGGCGCGTTAAGCCAAAGCCTCGACGTGAGTTTTCGAAGCGAAAGAGTGGTTGGGGTGAAGGGCCGACTGAAATGTGGCAATGGATACCGGCATTACTCGGAATGCCAGTTGAGGATGAACAACCCTCTGGGCCACGTCAGTTGGATGAGAAACCATGGTTTACTTGGTTTTTAGCGGCGAGTATTGTCATCGTTAGTATACTGGCGATGACTGACCTACGTGCAGCGGTGGATGCTTATGGCTTAATTCCAGCGGAGTTTGGTCGCCAAGGTGGGCTCACTTGGTTGACTGCATTTTTTCTACATGCAGGTATTTTACACCTCTTGGGTAATGTATACTTTTTGATTGTTTTCGGTGATAACGTTGAGAAGTGCTTAGGCACTTTGGAGTTTTTCCTATTGTTGTGTCTGGCTACGGCAGCAGGGCATTTTGCGCATATTTTAATGGAGCCTGATTCAACGGTTCCTTGTGTGGGCGCAAGTGGGGGAATTTCTGGAGTGATGGCCTTTTATGCGCTGCGTTTTAGGCAGCACCAGTTGGCAGTCATGTTTTGGTTTTTCTTTAAAACTTATTGGTTACGCATGAGTGCTTTGTGGATGTTTGGTATATGGGTGATTTTGCAATTTGTTATCGCTGGTCAGCAGATTATGGGCATTTCGAACGTTTCAGGAGGGGCACACCTTGGTGGTGCCCTTGCGGGGGTGTTTGTTTGGCTTGTCTGGAGGTTGAACCATGGCAAGCGCTATGAGAGTGAGGGTGGGTTTTCGAAAATTTAGGTGTTTCAGGCATACGAGTCGCTGTCTTAATCTTACTCGTAATCTAGGTCTTTGCTGAGATCAGTGAGCCTTGAAAGTTATGGGGCGTCTACTCCCTTTAGCCGAACCCGTAGGGGCTTCATTGATGAAGCCCGCAGTGCTTTGGGTTGTTGCTAGGCGGTCTTCATAATAGAAGCCTAGATAGCTATCTAGGAAACATGAAAGCGAACGCTTGCGGAAAGTCCTGAACTCTCTTTGCTTTTGAATGTCTACATTACAAAACCATCTATTATGAAGTTTATCACAGCATCTGCGACCTTGGTGCTCAGTGCCTTGCTCTTTTCTACAGGCTGTCATACTGTGCCACAAACGGGGCGCTCGGCCTTACACTTGGTGCCAAATGATCAATTGACATCGATGTCAGCTGCTCAGTTTGGCCAACTCAAGCAAGAGACACCGATTTCTCGAGATCTCACTTATAATGCAATGCTGCGCCGCGTTGGCGATCGCATCGCCTATGTAGCAGATCCCGATATGCCAAATGCGCAGTGGGAGTTTGTTGTGTTTGAAGATGATAGCCAAATCAATGCCTTTGCAATGCCGGGCGGTAAAGTGGCTGTCTATACGGGCATTTTTAAGGTCGCTAAGACTGAAGATGATCTGGCTATCGTTGTCGGGCATGAGGTGGCGCACGTTGCGGCCGGGCATGGTAATGAGCGTGTATCCCACCAGTTACTCGCAGCCGGCGGTGCGTTGGCATTAGATATTGGCACTTCAGATATGGATAGTGGCGATCGCCAGTTGCTTATGGCAGCTTATGGTGCAGGTGCCACTGTGGGCGTTATTTTACCTTACAGCCGTTTTCATGAAAGTGAAGCAGACGAGATCGGCTTGATGTATGCTGCGAAAGCCGGCTACGACCCACGTGCAGCTATCTGTTTTTGGGATCGTATGGCCGCCCAAAGCCAAGGCGCGCCGCCTGAGTTTTTGTCCACACACCCATCAGGAGCGACTCGGGCAAGAAAGTTGCAAGAGCTAATGCCTAAAGCGATGGAAGCCTATCGTAATCGGTGATTAATAGGTAATAATTAAAGGTTAATAGGTAAGCTGGCTGATAACACTGCATGACAGTCGGGACGTCCGCCGCTAACATTTGAATTTCTATTTCACTCACGTTCACAATATATGACTCTCAATCCTCTCGAAACACTTAAAGAATACATTCGTTGCCAATCAGTTTCAACTGATCCCGCCTACGCGGAGGGTATGGACGAAGCACGCAATTATGCCACAGGTTTACTCAAGCAACTTGGTTTTAAGGTCGAGTCGGTCGAGACTGAGTTGCATCCCATTTTGTTGGCGGAGCGGCACGGCGACCCCTCTTGGCCGCATATAGTGATTTACGGGCATTATGACGTGCAACCTGCCGACCCATTTGAGCTTTGGACGAGTGATGCCTTCGAGCCAATGCTTCGAGATGGTCGTATCTACGGGCGTGGCACGGCTGATAATAAAGGTCCAACAATCGTGCACATGACGGCACTCTCACGTGTGTTGGCAGAGTATCCCGATCTGCCGGTCAACTTGACTTACGTTATTGAGGGAGAAGAGGAGATCGGCAGTCCAAGCATGCCGAAATTTTTCGACACCCATGCCGAGCGACTTTCCAAAGCAGATTTTCTTCTGGTCTCAGATACCGGTAGTCCGAATACCGAACAGATCGTAATCACCACTGCTTTGCGCGGCCTGGTCGATTTGGAGGTAAGCGTTAAAGGTGCGAAAGTAGACTTACATTCAGGCATTCACGGAGGCGCAGTTTATAATCCCCTGCAGGCTTTAAGCGAAATTTGCGCTTCTCTACACAATCCTGATGGCAGTGTGAATGTGCCCGGTTTCTACGACGATGTGCTGCCGGTATTTGATTGGGAACGTGAAGAACTAAAGCGTTACCCAGAGACGGTGGAGAGCTATCGAGAACTGCTAGGTGTGCCTAAGTTTGCGCCGGCGAATGGACTGAATCCACTCGAAGCCGTTCGTTTCGGACCGACACTTGAGTTTAATGGCATCGGTGGTGGCTATCAGGGGAAAGGCTCAAAGACAGTCATCCCGAAAGAAGCGTTTGCCAAGATTACTTGTCGCATGGTGGCTGATCAGGATCCAGTAAAGGTGCAAGAGCAGGTGATCACGGCGATTAAAGAGCGCTGCCCAGAAGGCGTCACGGTCGATGTTCGCCAAGGGCCCGTTGCTCCCGCCTATCTTGTCGTCCCTCCAGAGCGCCCCAATACACCAGCCGATCAGCCAGCGCCGTTAGCGCGAGCTTTTAAGTCTGCAGATGCAGCGATTGAGCAGAGTTTTGGAAAAGCACCGATCTATCTTCGCGAAGGCGGCAGCATTCCAGTAATCGCGGATTTCAAGAAGCGCGCAGGTCTCGATGCGGTCATGGTTGGATTGTTTACTCCGCTCGATAATTTGCACGCTCCAGATGAAAGTTTTGATATCGGACTGATGGAAAATGCGATCTCAGCGTTTGAGCAGATCTTTAAAGACATCGCAGACGTTTAAATGGCCAATCAAGAGCAGCCTAATAACCCGCTCCATGGATATACTTTGGAGCAGATTGTGATTAGCCTTTCAGATTACTACGGGTGGGATGGACTAGCGGAGCGCATCCCTGTGCGATGCTTCATGTTTGATCCCACTGTCAAATCCAGCCTCAAATTTCTACGCCGCACTCCCTGGGCGCGTAAGAAAATGGAAGACTTGTTTGTCTATACTTTGGAGAAGTATGGTGCGGAAGATGAGTAGGGAACCTTGAACATCGAATATAGAATGTGGCTGAGACTTGAGGGCTCAGGCTTGAATATTGAATGTCCAGATGTCCTAAAGGTATAGACTGCTGCCTTCAGCTGTCCAAATGATAGCCCGGTTGGGTGGACGCCTGAGGGCAGTCGTCTCTACCATCTATGTGTTTGAATGTTTAGATAGGTCTTTGATTTCACGCGGATTTGTTACGTAGGCGAGAATCAAAAAAAGCACGGACGCTTAGCGTGTCCGTGCTTTTTGAAAATGTATGTGATCCGTGTTAAAACGGGCGGATGTAAACCATGACCGCAGCGACTGCGCCAAGTGCGATCAGCCCCCACCAAAGTGCGACTGCGAGTGCAGGCTTACGATTGATTAAGGCAATTAATCCACCGAGGACGACCCAAATCACGACCTTGGCAATCATCCACGGTTCAAAGCTGTTGCCATAGAGTTTAGCTACCAAGCCGAAGCCTGCCACAATCATGAGCAGTAAACCAATGCCGCTGGTGATCGAGCCTAGTTTTTTGACCTTGGCGTCATTGCTGCCTGCGATGCTGCGACCGAGTAGTGCGCCGTAGCCGAGGAAGAGCATGAGGATGCCCATAAAATGAAGAATGTGGTAAATAGAAGGATTCATGTGTGACACGTTTGCGTATCCCTAGAAAAAAGCAAGCCCGACTCTAGTTAAAGAGACGGGCTTGAGTTTGGGGGATGGGGAGTATTTACATCGCCTTCGGTATATCAGCGGGGATGTCCACGTCGTGTGTGTTTTTCCGTTTCACCTTCTGCAGGCGGTGTCGTCGTCGTAGCATTCGATCCAGTTTTTGGACCATGCCGTCGATTGATTTATACATATCGCCACTGGCGTCGGAGGCAAAGTGGTCGTTGCCACGGACTTCAAGCTGTCCCTTAGCAATAAATTCTTTTTGGTGAGAGGCTTGATGTGAGTCGTATTCTAGCTCTACACGCATACGGATAATCCGATCATCGTGTTCGAAGAGTTTTTCTGCTTTTTCATGAACCATATTTTTCATCGCTTCGGTTAAATCTAAGTTCAATCCCGAGATGATAACATCATGTTGCTTCATATTTTTTTCCTTTTGTTTCTTGGTTCCATTTAACGAATCCGATTGAATCCGCTGCTTTCAGATAACTGGACATAAAAAATGCCAACACCTTCAGAATATTTAAACCATGCGGCCGTAATCATTGTTACGGGTGGTTCTTCAGGTATTGGCTGCTCAATTATCAAAGCAATTAAGACTGTAGGCACCAATGCGGTGGTATGCAACCTTTCTCGATCAAAACCTGATATTTTTTCCGATAAAACGGGGCTGCATATCAGCACCGATTTGTCCTCAGCTTCAGCTCTACAGACGGCTGCTGAGCGCCTAGAGCTAATCATCGATGAAGCCCCACCGGGCAAGGTTTTACTTTTTAATAACAGTGGATTTGGTGATTATGGCAGGATCGAAGAACTAGATCGCTGTAAGCAGCTAACCATGATCGATTTGAATGTGAAGGCAGTTGTCGATTTAACGCTTCGCTTGCTGCCCAAAATGCTCGAACGTGGCGGCGTGGTCGTGAACGTTGCATCGACCTCAGCATTCCAGCCAACGCCTTTCTTAGCCACCTATGGCGCGACTAAGTCCTTTGTGCTCAATTGGACTTTGGCGTTGAATGAAGATCTTCGTGGCACGTCAGTGCGTGCGTTAGCAGTTTGCCCGGGGCCGACACGTTCAAACTTCTTTAAATCTGCGGGATTTGAAACTCCGCCGATGAATAGCGGCGCGAATGCTACTTTGGATATGACATCCGATCAAGTCGCTGAATATACGCTCAACGCGCTCGCTAAGGGGCGCTCAATGGTTGTTACGGGCTGGAAGAATAAGTGTATTGCATTTTTTGGTAGCAAATTTCCAATTGTTGCGGTCACTCGAATCGGTGGCGTGATTTTACGCAAGCTACGCCTTGAGCAACATAGAAAGCATTGATGATGGATCCATATGGCGAAGAAGCCCCTCTAGTCGACCCTGAGGTATTTCCTGAGTGGATCGTGCAAGAAGATGATGACCTGTTGATCGTGAACAAACCTGGCTGGTTGGTCTGCCATCCTTCCAAAAATGGACCGATGTCGAGCCTTGTCGGTGTGGTTTCTGAGTATCTGGGTGGGGGCAAAATACACTTGGTGGCACGCTTAGATCGTGAAACTAGTGGCTTGATTTTTTTTGCCAAGCGACCCGCAGTGGCGCGCAAGTTTCAGATGGCAATTCAGCAACGGATCGTGAAGAAGGAATATATCGCCATTTTGGAGGGAGAGTGGACGGAGACGATCCACGTCGATGAGCCGATCGCGCGACGCAAAGGCGGCCCAGTTATTGTGAAATCCGAGGTTAGCTACGACCGCACCTCGCAAACTGCGGTGACCGATTTTGTGCCTGTAATCAGTCAGAATGGATACACTCTGTGTCGAGTCTTTCCGGAAACAGGGCGTAAGCATCAGATTCGCGTGCATGCTGAACATATCAATCATCGAGTGGTCGGAGACAAAATCTATGGCCCCGATGAAACCTTGTATATTGAGTTTATAGAAGGTGGCTGGTCAGACCGTATGGACGAAGCGTTGCCGATCAAGCGCCAAGGGTTGCACTGCTATCGTTACGTGTTTGAATTCCCACTACAGCCAGTTACTTTTTCAGCACCTTTACAAGAAGACATGTTAAGCTTTTGCAGAGTGCATATGAGTTTATCAAACGATGAGATTGCGGCGCTTTTGTAGGGGCTTTACTCGTGAAGTCCGCTGAAGAAGGGCGAATGCTACGAGGGGAGGTCTTAAGCGGAACGGTCGTGGAGCAACCGTCTGGGACGGCATTACACAAAGCGCGACCGAGCATAGATGACGCAAGAGGCTTTTGCGAACTAATGAATACGCCAGTCGCTATCGTCCGCGAATGAGCCTTGGGCAAGCGTCAACCGCCGCCGAGTGCTAAGGTCTTGATGCGGTTGGCCACGAAGTATCCCGATCAAGTGCTCGAATTCGCGGAGGTAGGGACGGCGTATAATAGGAAATCGTAGGGGCTCGTCACACGCACTCGGCCTAAATAGCGACCGTCCGTGATGTCGAGCCTGTGCCTTGGAAGGTAACTTGCTCGCTTCGGCGAGATCTTCGGTGGTGAAATGTAGTCGACGCCAGTCGTCGATGGGCGTGCTGCATACGATAAAGGTAATCGGATCCGAGAAGATCTTATCGCTGCTTGTCTCCAGGCACTTCTTGATCTCGTGGAAACCATTTCCGTTGCTGCTGCTGTCCCATGAAATGGAGAAGGGTGCGTCCTCTTTTTTCATGATTTCACTGTCGTCCAGAAAGTAGGCTAGATTGTCGCAGGCTGCAGTGCTTCATTTAAAGAAAAAACCCTTTTTGAACCTAAACTAAGCTCACATGTTTACTTGCTGCTATATTTTGGCGGAGTTGATCAGTTGTCTTTGCATGAATCGTTCTTTTTGCTGTCAGCGATAGACTCAGTAGTTGTCTTTCGCCTGGAATGAGCTTTGGTTAAACATGTGGTAGATACGACGACAACTTTTGATTCCGTAGCATGTTCGACTGTGAATTCGGCATGGGCCGCACTGTCGATGGAGGTGCTCGCACGTTTGGGTGTTGAAACCGTAGTAGTCTCGCCTGGTTCGCGCTCAACACCGTTGACAGTGGCTGCGGCTAGGAACCCCAGACTTGAAGCCTTAACTGTTTTGGACGAGCGTTCAGCAGGTTTTTTTGCCTTAGGCTTGGCAAAGCGCACGCGTAAACCGGTGGCCATTGTTTGCACCTCTGGATCTGCGGCGGCGAATTATTATCCTGCTGTGGTGGAAGCTTCGATGAGTGGCACGCCTTTACTTATCTTGACTGCTGACCGACCACCAGAGTTGCGGGATTGTTCCTCAGGACAGACGATTGATCAGTTCAAAATGTATGGGAACTATGCGCGGGCATTCTATGAAGTCGCTTTGCCTGAAGTGCGTTCTGAAATGTTGTCGTATCTCCGTCAGACACTCGTGCATGCAGTGAATGGTTCGCTCGGTGCCAACCCTGGGCCAGTGCAGTTAAATTTCCCTTTTCGTGATCCGCTAGCTCCGGTTGAAGGAGAGGCTGTTATCGATGCGCCCACGCTCGATGCTGCAGCAACGGTAATCACTCGACCATGTGAGTCGGTGGCTACGGGTGCCAGTTTTGATGAAGTGGCACTGGAGCGTTTGTCGAGTCATCAGCATGGTTTGATTGTCGTTGGCAGTCATAACCCTAATGATGGAGATGAATCGTTTGCAGATGCGGTGACGATGCTTTCGCAGAAGTTAGGCTGGCCTGTCTTTTGCGATGTATTGAATCCGTTACGAGGCCATGCCTTTGAGAACCCAGCTTTAGTGGCTCATTACGATGCCTTTCTACGTCAACCGGAATCTGTCGAAGCCTTACAACCGACAGCGATTCTACAGATCGGCGCGTTACCTACGAGTAAAGTGCTACGTAAATGGCTTGGAGATTTGGATGCCGTTTCTTTTCTGCTGACGGATCGCCCCGTAAATACAGACCCCTTACATCGCGTGGCAACCTTCATGCACGGCTCTGCGCACACACTTGCAAAGCATGTGCCGCATCTACGAGTCGACCTCGATTGGACGATGAAGTGGATGCAATTGGAGAGCACGACAGCGCAACGTATCGACAAAAAGTTAGCACAAACACAAGAACTCTTCGAAGGTAAGGCCGCTTGGTTGCTTTCGAACCATTTGCCGGTAGGCACCCAAGTCTTTCTCGCGAGCAGTATGAGTGTGCGCTATGCAGAGTTTTTTTGGTGCGCGGGTAATCGGGCTTGCTCGGTATTTGCAAATCGAGGTGCCAACGGAATTGACGGCACCTTAGGTAGCGCGTTCGGGATGGCACATCGTGGACGTCCGGGAATTCTCTTAACCGGTGACCTTGCGTTCCTGCATGATAGTAACGCGCTGATGGTGGCGCAGCAACTTGCAGGTAGCCTGACGATCGTGTTGATCAATAATGATGGTGGCGGTATCTTCGAGCACTTACCAGTGGCTTCGATGAAATCGACCTTCGAAGACTATTTCGCAACACCGCAAAAAGTTGACTTTGCGAACCTCTGTAAGGCACACCGGATCGAACATCAAGTGGTTACGGATTGGGAAACGTTCACGAATTTGATTTCGATTCTACCCACGCAAGGAGTGCGTGTGCTGGAGTTGCGGACCGACCGCAAAGTGGATCGTATCACACTTGCGAGTCTTATGGCGTAAGCTATTATCGACTTGTGGAGGGTTGCGCTCCGTCGCAACCGCCGAGTTCTGGCACAAGCATCGCCAATCAGTTTTGCCTGCTCAACAATTATGAGTGCAAGTGAATCCGAAACCGTTCTCATCCCACTTCGGGACTGCGTCGAAGTGCTTTTGGCTACAAACTATATCTGGTAGTCTGAACCTCCTGTAATTTCGTGCAGTCCGCACTCACGTTTAAGTCCACCGAAGCGTGTGTCTTCAGCGCTCATGCCTTCACCCAGTTTACTGGTGCTATGCCAATCACCGACAGATACGTAGCCCATATCCCAAAGAGGGTGATAGGGCAGATCGTTTTCAGTCAGATAGGTATAGATGTCTCGATCATTCCAATCGATGATTGGGTAAATCTTTAAAATCTTATTTTGCTGTTGCGCCACCGGGCGATCTTCTCGGGAGGATGATTGTTTACGGCGCAGGCCGGAAAGCCAAGCTGTGGCACCAAGTTCGGTGACCGCACGATTCATTGGCTCAACTTTATTTAGACGGTTATAGCGCTCGAGGCCTTCTAGGCCTTGTTCCCACAATTTTCCATGCACTGCCTCTTGCTGTGCAGCAGTTTGTCGAGGGACATAAGTTTTCAGATTAAGACTTAAACGTTCAGTCAATGATTCAGCAAAACGATAGGTCTCTGGGAAGAGGTAGCCCGTATCGACGAAAATCACTGGAATATCCGGAATCTGACTCGTTACCAGATGAAGCATCACCGCACTTTGCACACCAAAGCTTGTGCTGAGCACTAGCTTGTCGTCATGCGTCTCGTAAGCCCAGCGCACACGATCCACAGCGGAAGCGGTCTCGAGGTCCAACTCCTTTGCTGGTGGGGTTTGCGATATGATACTGTCGGTCATTTAATCTATAACTTTAGTTGTTGACTCAAAAAGTCAAGAAATGGCTTTAGTTTTTGTTTCGTTGCGGGAAGTAGAGGTTTATTCTGTAAAAAAGGCGACTCCGCGTGAGAAGTCGCCTTTGTAGAAGTCTGATAAAACAAATTTTAATCAATCACTTTGCCCGAAATGATCTTTTGTTCTTCGATTGGGCGATCGCCAGGACCTTTTTTGACGCCTTCGAGGGCATCAACGATGTCCATGCCATTCACGACTTCACCGAAGATGGTGTGGTTCATGTGCAGCCATGGCGTGGCGACTGTGGTGATGAAGAACTGACTGCCGTTGGTGCCAGGACCTGCGTTGGCCATTGCTAGGAGGCCAGGCTTGTCAAATTTGACATCTCGAGCGCATTCGTCTTCGAAGTTCTTGCCCCAAATGGACTCACCACCACGGCCAGTGCCGGTTGGGTCGCCGCCTTGGATCATGAACTCTTCGATGATGCGGTGGAAGATGACTCCGTCGTAATAGCCGTTTTTCACGTGTGTGGTGAAATTTTCGCAAGTTTTCGGAGCAATGTCGTCAAATAGTTTGAATTCGATCGAGCCTTGAGTGGTTTCTAGGATTACGTTTGGCATAGTTTTTAAGAAGTTAGAATTTAGGAGTTAGAAGTTAGATTATTCGTTAAAGTGTTTTACAGCAGCTTCGATGAAGTGTTCCAAGCTGGAAACGGGTGCTTCAAAGCCGATGGGGAGTTTCTTTTCGGTGAGTGTTTTAGAGGTCATTGGTCCGATGCTGCCAAGCACGGGGTGACGAGCACCTTCTTCAAGTTTGAAGGCGGCATTCTGATCGATGAATGAATTCACTGTCGAGGAACTGGTGAAGAGGATGGCGTCGGCACCTTCTTTGCGGAAACGCTCTGCAGCTTCGTTTTCGAGTAGGTTTGTCTTCTTGGTCTTGTAGAGCGGAAGTGTGTCGACGATCGCGCGTCCTTCGGTTTCAAGACGTTTGACGAGCGCTTCTCGGTTTTGGTTTCCAGTCACTACGAGCACTTGGACACTTTCCATGCCTTCGTTTTCGATGAGCTCGTCGGCAAGTGCCTCAGCATTGGCTTTTTTAGGCACGAAGTCTACTTTTAGGCGGTGCTTCTCGATTTCGCGTGCCGTAGCGGCGCCGACTGCAGCTATGCGCATAGGACCGAGGCAACGAATATCATCGAATGCTTTGTAGAACAGATCGAAAAAGGTCTTCACCCCATTAGCGCTGGTGAAAATGATCCATTCGTAAACGGCGAGGCCTGTAAAGACTTCACTGACTAGTTTCGGATCAAACTCAGGAGTGACTTCGATGAAGGGGAGTTCAATAACTTCCGCACCTTTGTCTTCCAGCATGTGAGTGAGTTGACCTGCTTGCTCGCGCGCACGTGTGACTACGAAGCGTTTCCCGAATAGTTCGCGTCCTTCGAACCACTCAGTCTTGGAGCGGTGGGCGACGACTTCGCCGATGATGATCATGGCAGGTGTGCCGATGCCAGCTGCTTCGATGTCTGCAACGATGGTGTCGAGTGAGCCGTAAACGGATTGCTGGCGGTTCAGTGTTGCCCATTGAATGACGCCGACCGGTTTATCGCCTGGCATGCCGCCTTCCTTGAGTTCGCCGATGATGCGTGGCAATTGGCCAAGGCTCATGTAGAGGCAAAGGGTGCCATTGGTTTGGCCATGCTTGCGGAAGTCGATGCTAAGGCTTTGTTTCTCTGGATTTTCGTGACCTGTCAGAAAGGTGATCGAGGAGCTGAACTCACGGTGGGAGAGTGGGATGCCTGCATACGCAGCAGCGGCAAGGGCAGCCGTGACGCCAGGGACAATTTCAAAGGGGATGTTGTCGATTTGTAGTTCGCCGATTTCTTCGCCACCACGGCCGAATACGAAAGGGTCGCCACCTTTGAGGCGCACGACTTGTTTGCCCTTATTCGCACGCTCGACGAGAATCTCTTCAATCTCATCTTGTGGAATCGAGTGTAAGCCTGAGCGTTTGCCGACATAAATACGCTCTGAGTCTTCTCGTGCCCAATCCAGTAGTTTAGGGTTGGCTAGGTAGTCGTAGATGATGACATCTGCGGCTTCAATCAGTTGGCGTGCACGCACGGTTACAAGACCTGGGTCACCAGGGCCTGCTCCAATAAGATAAACTTTTCCTTTTTTGTTAGACATGTGTCGTAAAGCTACTGTGAGAGTTTTAGGTCGTTGATGACGGTCTCAATAATGGGCTCAATATCGTTGAGTGACTTGAGCTCGAATTCAAAAGTGGTATGGCCGACTTCCGGGTGAAAAATGTAGAATGTGCCGTTCGTGTAGTGTGCGCCGACCGGCGTTTGGCAACCGCCGCCGAGTTTACGAAGGAAGGTGCGCTCGAGTTCGACAGCGAGCTTCGTTTGTTCGCAGAAGAGGTCCCGGTATTTATCGAGGTCGGCTACGCGGCACTGAATGGCGATGGCTGCTTGGCCTGGCGCTGGGACTACTTGCTCAATTGGCAGTTCGACGAAGGTGAGTCCCTCATGTGAGCTAATATCTAAGCGGTCGAGTCCAGCAGCTGCGAGTAAGGTGGCTTCGGCTTCTCCGTCTAGGATTTTTTGCATACGAGTGGACACATTGCCACGAATGGTCGTCCATTCCGCCTGCTCTTGAAGTATGCCGACTTGGGCGCGACGACGCGGGCTACTGGTGGCAATTGTCTGCGGTGTAGGGCAGTCGTTGCGATGCACGAGCACGTCGTTGGCACGAGCGCGCGGTAGATAGCCAGCGACGCGTAGGTCGGCTTGAAATGCAGTTGGCATGTCCTTCGCGCTATGCACGGCAATACTTGCGCGACCATCGAGCAGAGAGTCTTCGAGCTCTTTAGTAAAGAGACCGATGCCACCGCGTTTTTCGAGTGACCAAGATAGGCGCTCGTCGACATTGGTGGTCAGGCGTAGCTCTTCGAAGCTGTCTTCTGGAAGTTTTTCAGCCAGCCAAGCGCGCACCATTTCCGTTTGCTTTAGGGCGAGCGGACTTTTACGAGTGGCGATTTGGATCGGAGCTGGCATGGAAAGAGTGATGTAAGACAGACACTCTTGTCTGTCTAGTTTGTATTACTGAGAGTTGGCACTGTCAGGCAAGAGTGCCTGACTTACAAAAAAGCGGTCGACGGTATGAACCGACGACCGCTTGGAAATTTCAGAAATGAAACGGCTTAGTTATTGTAAGCAGCTTGCGAACCCTTGATGTTGCGCTTCTTCACCCAAGGCATGAGCGCACGGAGGCGTTGGCCTGTCTTTTCGATTGGGTGGTTTTGGCCGTCCTTGACGAACTGCTTGTATTTTGGAAGACCGTTCTTGTATTCCTTGACCCAGTCCTTGGTGAACTTGCCAGTTTGGATGTCCTTAAGAATCGCCTTCATTGCCTTCTTGGAAGAAGCGTTGATGACGCGAGGACCGGAGATGTAGTCACCCCATTCAGCTGTTTCGGAAACGGAGAAACGCATACCGGAAACACCAGACTCAACCATAAGGTCGACGATGAGCTTCAACTCGTGCAAACACTCGAAGTAAGCCATTTCTGGTTGGTAACCCGCTTCAACAAGTGTTTCGAAGCCAGCCATAACGAGTGCAGATGCACCACCGCAAAGGACCGCTTGCTCACCGAAGAGGTCAGTTTCACACTCTTCCTTGAAAGTTGTTTGTATTGTGCCGGCACGTGTGCCGCCTACGCCCTTCGCCCATGCAAGTGCTACCTTCTTCGCATCGCGAGAAGAACCCTTGTTAATCGCGATCAGCGCTGGAACACCCTTACCTTCAACATATTGGCTACGAACAACGTGGCCTGGGCCCTTAGGCGCGATCATGATGACGTCGATACCCTTAGGTGCTTCGATCAAACCGAAGTGGATCGCAAGACCGTGTGTGAACGCAAGTGTCTTGCCCTTAGTGAGGTGAGGTAGGATGTCGTTTTCGTAAACTTGCGCCTGAAGCATGTCAGGAACCGCAATCATGATCACATCTGCTTTTTGAACCGCTTCAGCTGTTTCGAATACTTCGAAACCTTGGCTCTGTGCCACTTTCACGGACTTGCTCTTCTTGTAGAGACCGATGATCACATTGAGACCACTGTCCTTAAGGTTTTGGGCGTGTGCGTGGCCCTGTGAACCGTAGCCAATAATAGCTAGGGTCTTCTTTTTGAGTGTCCGAAGATCGGCGTCTTTATCTGTATAGACTTTTGCAGGCATATTTTTCGTTGATTGTGGCAGCTGCAAGGCTGCCTGGTTGAATAGATACTAGTTCTAAAAAGGGATGGGAGGTTGGCACTAACCGCGCTTCAATGCAAGGTTACCTGTGCGCGCCATTTCGATGATGCCGTATGGCTCGATCAAATTTAAGAAAGCCGTCACTTTGTTCGCATTTCCGGTCATCTCAATGTTTACCGAATCCGGTGAAACATCGATTATTTTAGCGCGGAAGATATCAGAGACCTGCATCACCTCGGAGCGTTGTCCAGCGGATGCTTTGACTTTGACCATGATCAATTCGCGCTCAGTAGCCTGCCCATCGGTAAACTCGGTGACTTCGAGCACGTTGATCAACTTATTCACTTGCTTGATCGCTTGGTCGAGGGCATCGCTATCACCCACAATCGTCGCGGTGATGCGAGACAGGCTCTCATCTGGCATTGGGCCCACATTCAGAGTCTCGATATTGAAACCACGACCGCTGAACATACCAGCGATACGGGCGAGCGCTCCGAATTTGTTTTCGACAAGGATTGAGATGATGTGACGCATGATAGAAAAAAGCTCGGTAAGAACCGAGCGGGACAAACTTGATGAAAATGGTAGACGGTGAGGGATTCGAACCCACGACCCCCTCGGTGTAAACGAGGTGCTCTAACCAGCTGAGCTAACCGTCCTCAAGTTTTAGGAAAACGAGTAAGATGGTGCTGGCGGTCAGCGAATCAAGCCTAATTTCTCGCTTTTTTTAGTTTTCCACACTTTTAGGGCTTACATTATTATGGGAACAATCATTGCCAATAGACACACTTAAATTATACACTGTCTATGAATTCAATGATCACCCTCGGATGAGTTGCCCCATGAAAATGCGAATTTCCCGAACATGGCTGCACGTGCTGCCAATTTTAGCGTTTGTAGCGCTCCCAGGTTGTGTGTCTGTGAAGACTGAGCATCGAGTCGAACCAATACATATCACGATGGATGTGAATGTGCGCTTAGAGCGAGCGCTGGACGATGCATTTGCCGAATTGGATGCGCAGTCAGTAGCGATAGCCGAACAGAAAGGAATTAAGTAATGCGATTGAATCGAATAATCAGAATGTGTGTGTTGGTGTTGACCTCTACGATCGTTATACCGACGGCTACCTATGCGGAGGAGACTGAAGCTTCGTTAATTCGTTCAATGGAGGCGCGTTTGCCGTCGTTGATGGAATTGAAGCTGGCTGGTAAAGTCGGAGAGACAAATTTAGCACTTGTTGAGGCTCGAACTGAGCTCGCACGCAATGAGCGCAAAGTGCTGTCTGCCGAGAATCGTGATCGAAACATGCATTACGCGTTGATTGCGTCACGCATAAACGTATCTGTGAAGGCTGTGCAGCTTAAGCGGGCTCAGCAAATTCGTGAAAATTCACCTAAGGGTATCTGGATACAGTCAAAATCTGGTGAATGGATACAAAAGTAGGGATGCTTTAAGAGTTGTTTCAAATTGCCAAGTCTTTGACATCACGAATGATCGTCGATTATTGATACGCGGTTTTAAGGCACCGAAAAAGTGGATGTCTTGTAGCTGGCGTGATGAAGTTACACACCGATGCTGGATTCCACTAAACGCCCTCTATTAATTGATCTGGATAAAATAGTCGCTCCGCCTTGGAATGTGCTAAATCCATTGATTAGTCGGCTTCTGTCGATTGGCCGCTTGAATGGCATCTATACTGAGGTGCATGAGCAGCTTACCGACAGTGAGTATGACCCTGACTTTTTCATGAAGACGCTGCGGGTTATGGGCGTGCAGTTCGAGGTGGATACAGAGTCCTTTGAGCGTATCCCCAAGGAGGGACCACTTATTGTCATTGCGAATCACCCATTTGGAGGTGTGGACGGAGTTGTGCTTGGGGCTCTGCTGCAAAGTCTGCGCACAGATACGAAGCTAATGGGGAATTATCTCTTAGGCACGATGGAGGGTATACGCGGAAACATCATTGAAGTCGATCCCTTCGATACCGAAGCGTCAGCGCGTGCAAATCTTGCCGGTATGCGCGCGGCGATAAAGTGGTTGCGAAAGGGCGGGTGCCTTGGTGCCTTTCCAGCAGGCGAAGTCTCTAGCTTTAAGTGCAAGCCATGTTCAGTCGTTGATTCTAATTGGACAGATCATATCGTGGGTCTTGCGCAGCGCACAAAGTCACCAATTTTGCCCATTTATTTTGAAGGTAGAAACAGTCTATTATTTCAAGCGATGGGTTTGATACACCCACGCATGCGCACGGCGATGCTGGCCCGTGAGTTTTGCCGATCTCAGAATACGCAGATTAAGCTACGGGTAGGTAAGTTGATTCAGCCAGATCGTATAGATCGGTTTGAGACCAATCGTGCGGCCACGGAATATTTACGCTTAAAGACCTATTCACTGCGTGATCAACAACTGTCAGAGAAAGCCCGCCGGAAATTACGTTTACCCTTCCGATCTTCTGGTGTGAAAGCGCTAGCGCCCTTGGCTCCTCAGCAATTGAAGCATCATTTGCGCGCTGAGATCGAGGCCTTATCTGGAGATCAAATCTTGGTTGAGCATGGTGATCTAATTGTGTGTTGTGCAAAGGCTCAAGAAATCCCGAAAATGCTATTGGAGATCGGTCGCTTACGGGAAGAGACTTTCCGGGCGGTTCAAGAGGGCACCGGCGAGGCGCGTGACCTCGATGAGTTTGATGAATACTATTGGCACTTGTTTCTATGGAATCGTGCAGAGGATGAAATCGTCGGTGCTTACCGGATCGGACTTGCCGATGAAATTGTCCGAGAGCGAGGCAAGCAAGGGCTGTATACCGCAACTTTATTTAAGTATAGTAGTGAATTCTTAGAACGCCTGGGGCCAGGCGTAGAATTGGGGCGTTCATTTATCTGTGTGAAGTATCAGCGTAAGCGTTCTTCACTCGCATTGATTTGGCGCGGTATTGGCGAATTTGTAACTCGGAATTCTAAATATAAGACTTTGTTTGGTCCTGTTAGTATAACGGATGCCTATCATCGAATTTCAAAAGACCTGATGGTCCACTTTTTTCGTGAACACAATTTTGATGATGAAATGGCTCAACTTGTGAAGCCGCGTAAGGCACCCAAGTCGCCTAAAATGATGCGTGGAATTTCTCTGAAGAGTATCGGTGAATCGATTCAATCGGTGGACGCAGTTTCCGCGATCATTTCTGGTTTTGAAGATGACGAGAAAGGCATTCCCATTCTATTGAAGCACTACCTGAAGTTGAATGGGGTGCTTTTGAGTTTCAATGTCGACCCCGCTTTTAGCGATGTGATTGATGGGTTAATTCTTGTCGATTTGACGAAGTCCGATCCTAAGTTGTTGCAGCGCTATTTTGGTAAGGAGTGCTACGCCACATTCGCAAAGAATCATGGCATTCATGAAGAATATCAGGTTATATAATTGTATATGAAGATAGCGCTAGCACAGATGTCGGTCGCACGCGGTGAGCTTGCTTTGAACCTTGCGAAAATCGCAGGTTTTGTTGCGGAGGCAAAATCATCTGAGGCAGAGGTGATTTTCTTTCCTGAGATGTGCACTACTGGTTTTGATTGGACGAAGAATCGAACGATGTTGAATGAGGCGTCTGAAACGATTGACCACCTACAGGGTTTGGCGAGAGACGCTGGAATAGCTCTGTGTGGATCGTTTTTGGAAAAGACCGAGCAAGGAGGTGCTGCCAATACGCTTTATTATATCGAAGCCAATGGGACGATTGCCGCGAAATACCGCAAGGCACATTTGTTTTCCTTGTTTCACGAAGACGAGCATGTCGAGGCTGGCCAATCAATCGAAGTTGCAAATACCCGTGTCGGTAAAATCGGATTATCGATTTGTTATGACCTTCGTTTCCCTGAACTTTTTCGGAAGTGCGCTTTAGCAGGAGCTGAACTGCAGGTATTACCCGCCGCATTTCCACATCCGCGCCTCGCACATTGGCAGACTTTGATTCGGGCGCGAGCGATTGAAAACCAGTCGTTCTTTATTGCAGTCAATCAGAGTGGTTTTGAGGGACACGGATCGGATGTTGGCCAGACGCAATACTTCGGACATTCCATGGTCGTCAACCCGTGGGGAGAAACCCTATATGTGGCCGACGAATCTGAATGTTTAGGTCTCGTGCAAATTGATATCGCTGAAGTGCCAGCTACCAGGGATCAGTTGACCGCATTAGCGGACCGTCGCCCCGAGCTCTATTAGTCTCAGTCTACTGCTTGCAGACTGTTTTGATGAATTCTGAACGGTCTTCTGCCTTATAAAAAGCGGTGCCAGCAACCAGTGTATCCACTCCAAGTTCCGTGCAGCGACCTGCGGTGTTGAGGTCGATGCCTCCATCGACTTGAAGGCGATAATTTAAGTCAAGTTCATCGCGCCACTTTGCAAAAGTTTCTATTTTAGGGAGCACGTCTTCGCGAAAGCTCTGACCGCCAAAGCCAGGTTGCACGGTCATGAGTAAGATGATGTCGCAGTCTTCAAGAAACGGCTTGGCGTCTTCAGCTGGTGTGCTGGGGTTGAGCACTACGCCGCATTTACAGCCTTTGCTTTTAATGTAAGCGAGCGTCTCGGCGACAGGATAGTCGGGCTCAACGTGAATCGTGATTTGTTCGGCGCCTGCATCGAGAAACGCGTCGATGTATTTATCAGGGTTATCAAGCATCAAGTGCACGTCGAAGAAGAGTTCGGAATATCCTCGAAGCGCTTTAATTGTTTGTGGACCAAAGGAGAGGTTGGGCACGAAATGACCATCCATAATATCTAAGTGCACCCAGCTCAGGCCCGCATCGGCAATCTCTTGAATACTCGACTTTAGATCAGCGTGGTCGCCTGCGAGGAGTGAAGGTGCTAGGATGATTTCGTGTGTAGTTCCCATACGCTAGTTTTTGTTTTGAAAACAAAAACTGCAAGAACACCTTGTCTCTAGATGGGTTTTTCTTGTCGGTGCTTGGTCGGTGCTCATTAATGAGCGTCATGTTTGAATCATTCGAAGCAAAAAAAAGCTGTTGTGCCCCAAAACGTGCCACGGACGAGAACTTGGCTTCAGTGAAACTTCCTGAGATACGTTCAGAGGGGGCGGAAACTTCCACAGAAGGAATGATTCGTTTAGATGGAGGCTCCTTTCAAATGGGTTATGAAGGACCAGAAGCATGGGAAGCAGATGGTGAAGGGCCTGTCCGCGAGGTGAAGCTTTCTCCTTTTTGGTTAGATATGACGGCGGTGACTAACGCACAATTTAAAGACTTTGTGGATGCAACAGATTACCAGACGGAGTCCGAGCGTTTCGGTTGGTCATATGTCTTTATCGGCCAATTATCAGCTTCAAAGCAGCGTAAGCTACGCGAAACACAAACGGTGCAAGGCTTGCAATGGTGGTATGCCATCGAAGGAGCTTGTTGGAAGAAGCCGGAAGGCACGGGGTCTCATATCAAAAAACGTATGGACCACCCAGTGGTGAGTGTCTCTTGGAACGATGCGGTCGCGTATGCAAAATGGTTGGGCAAGCGATTGCCTACCGAAGCTGAATGGGAGTATGCGGCTCGTGGTCCTTCACAACAAACGATGTATCCGTGGGGTGACGAACTTGAACCAAGAGGCAAGCATCGATGCAATGTCTGGCAGGGCGATTTTCCCCACACGAATTCCGCTGCAGATGGTTATGCATGGACAGCACCTGCACAATCGTTTCGTAAGATGGATTGGGGCTTTTATAACATGATTGGAAATGTGTGGGAGTGGTGTGCCGATTGGTTTAGTCCGACATGGCATGCTACCGAGTCGGATGTGACTCGAATCAACCCTCAAGGGCCGACGAGTGGAGATACTCGAGTGATGAAAGGCGGCTCATTTTTGTGCCATGACAGTTACTGTAATCGATACCGCTTAGGTGCACGCACTGCAAATACTCCTGACTCAGCGACGACAAATGTCGGCTTTCGTTGTGCGATGGATCTTTAGTAAGTGTCGAGCACTTCTGGGTAAATCTGTCCTGTTGGACTGATTTTAAATAGGGTGATTTGCCCCTCTTTCAAGCGGCTATAGATCGCATTACCAAAGATAGCAGTGATGCCGTATTGGCTCAGTTGCTGAGGGTCGTTGGCCAATTTCCAAATCGCTTCCCAAAAGAGGTCACTATCTTTCATGCGAAGTGATTTCGTAATTGAATGGTAGCGCTCTGGGGCCTCGCCGGGGAGTTCGATGAGCTCTCCGCTCGCGGGGCTGCTGCCTTCGCCGTAAATACGACGCCATAGATAGAGGGAGCGCCCCTTACCGTCTTGCACATATTGATTGTTAAATTTAACGATGAGGGCATCAAAATGAATAATGTCACCCGCAACTGTAAACAGTTGCTCAGATACGATTTCCTTTGGTTTGCCCGCGGCTGTTTGGACGAATCGAACGGTGCTTTGGAGCTGTCCTAAACTATCGCGTGTTTGAGATTGTAGCGTTGCGTAGCCGATTTGCTCTTCGGCGGTTAGATTTTTGATCGCTTTATTGAGTTCGTGGTTCTCCGTAAGTAGCGAATGGATGGTTGAACTCGATAGGTAAAAGCTTACGCCAAGTATGGCTGCAGTTAGAATGGTTGCAGCCGCAAGTAGTTTTGCCGTAACTTTACCTGAGTGGTCTTGCTTCATGTGGATATCAATGACTGATAAAAACTCGAAATACAATTGAGATTCTTCAACAAGTGAGAAACCTTTTCCCCTGCATGAGTCATCAACCATTTGATTTTGCCCAAGTTCGGGCTGATTTTCCTATTCTCGCAACTGAAGTGCGCGGTAAGCCGTTGACGTATCTGGACAACGCCGCCACAGGGCAGAAGCCGCAGGTGGTGATTGATGCGATTGAGCGCTACTACGCTGCGGAGAATTCAAATATCCATCGAGGCGTGCATTATCTCAGTGAGCGTGCGACAGATGCGTATGAGGCGGCGCGAGCAAAAGTTGCTGGCTTTATAGGCATTGAGGATTCTGATGAGATTATTTTCACGCGCGGCACGACTGAGAGTATCAACTTGGTCGCCCATGGTTTTGTCGAAACCATTTTACTTGAAGGCGACGAGATCTTGATCAGTCACATGGAGCACCATGCCAATATAGTGCCATGGCAGATTGCTGCCGAAAAGACGGGTGCTATTTTAAAAGTTGTGCCAGTGGGCGATGACGGTGTTCTCGATATAGATGCCTTTGATCAAATGCTTTCAGGAAAAACCAAGCTTGTCGCGATCACGCATATATCCAATGCGCTCGGCACGATCAATCCAGTTGAGAGCATTATTGAAAAAGCCCACGCCCAAGGCGTCCCAGTGCTGATCGATGGCGCACAATCAACACCGCACATGGAAGTGGATGTGGCAGCTTTAGGTTGCGATTTCTTTGTTTTTTCAGGGCATAAGGTATTTGGACCAACTGGGATTGGAGTGCTCTGGGGGAAACGCGAATGGCTAGAGCGTTTACCGCCGTATCAAAGTGGTGGTGATATGATCGAGAAAGTTGATTTTGAAGGCACTACCTACAAAGGCATTCCTGGTAAATTTGAAGCAGGCACGCCGCATATTGCAGGCGTGATTGGTCTAGCGGCAGCTGTGGACTATTTACAATCGATTGATCGAGTAGGCGCGCTGCAGCACGAGACGGCATTGCTGAAAGCCGCTACGGAGAAGTTAAGCGCTATCGACGGCATGCGCTTTATTGGCACGGCTGCGCGGAAGGCGTCGGTGATTTCGTTTTTGATCAATGACATTCATCCGCATGATATCGGCACGTTTCTAGATGCCGATGGTGTGGCGATTCGTGCGGGGCATCATTGCACACAGCCATTGTTGAAGCGTTTTGGTGTGCCCGCTACGGCGAGAGCGTCGTTTGCATTTTATAATGATTTCGACGATGTTGATCGACTCGTCAATGCCGTGCAAAAGATGCAACGCTTTTTCGGTTAATCGGTGATGAGCGATTCACTACAAGACCTCTACCAAGAGATCATCCTGAATCACAATAAGCATCCGCGTCAGTATGGTGCACTGGTAGACTATACGCATACGGCAGAAGGGTATAATCCGCTTTGTGGCGATAAGCTCAATATATATGTGAAGCTTGATGGCGATGAGATCGAAGCTATTCAATTTGAAGCGGCGAGTTGTGCGATTTGTAAAGCCTCAGCGTCAATGATGATGGAAGCTTTGCAAGGGCAGACTCTGGAGGCCGCACAGGCACAAAATACCCGAGTTAATCAATTGCTCACTACCGACGTCGAAGCGGACATGGAGGCTGATGGCGAGTTGGCATCCTTGGTGGGCGTGCGAAAATTCCCTGCACGAGTCAAATGTGCGACATTGCCGTGGCACACTTTCGAGTCTGCGTTGAAAGAGAAATAGTCACTTTCGCTTGCGCTTAACGCTGACTGCTCAAATAGATAGCGCTATGAAATTTTTGGATAGTCTCGAAAAGCGCTTAGGTCATTTGGCGATTCCAAATGTGGTGCTGATCTTAATCGTCGCCCAGTTGGTGATGTTTGCGGCCATTCTCGTCGGCCGTCTTGAATTTATCTCTCTGATTCTATTCCCGAAAGCGGTGATGGATGGTGAGTGGTGGCGTTTATTTTCGTTCACTATAGCGCCTCCTACAATTCCTACATCAATGCTTTCGGGGGTCTTTCTGGCTTTTTATTGGTATATTTTTTGGATGATGAGTAGCGCCTTGGAGGAAGCATGGGGCGTCTTTCGTTTCAATCTGTTCTTATTTGTCGGCTTCCTATTTTCGATTGTTGGTGCCTTTTTTGGGCAATTTATTTCGCCGAGTGCGCTGATTTTTGTCTCCCCGTATTTCCTCTATTTGAGTGTGTTTTTCGCCTTTGCTACGTTGAATCCGAATATCCAGTTTTTGATTTTCTTCGTTATTCCTGTGAAGGTGAAATGGATCGCTTGGTTTGTCGCAGTGCTCACTGCGGTTTCATTCCTAGGGGCAGGTTCGATGGGGGAGCGCGTTGCCATACTTGCACCGATCTTAAACTACTTTCTTTTCTTTCGTGATGCGATGACCCAGGCTCTTCAAAGCCGCAAGCGTCGTGCAGAATTTGATAAGGAACGCCGAATGATTGCTGATCAAGCGCTGCATACATGCGAAACTTGCGGTGCCAGTGATCGCACGCACCCTGCGCGTGACTTTCGCTACAAGATGGTCGATGGCAATGCCGTTTGTGTCTGCAGCGAATGTCGGGGCTAGATTATACTTACGATACTTAGCCGTAGGGGCTTCATTTATGAAGACCGCCTAGCACAAAGGCCAAAAACACCGCGGGCTTCATAAATGAAGCCCCTACGTGCTCGTCTAAACGATTTCTACCAACAATAATCACACGATGGCGTGTGGCAATACGCTTGAGAACCTGTGGGGCGATTTACGCGCTGTGGATCGAGTTTCCGTCCACCGCCATCGCAGCTTCCTTCATGGCTTCACTCATGGTTGGGTGTGCATGGATGGTGCGGGCGATGTCTTCGGCACTGCCACCGTATTCCATGTGAGTCACCGCTGCGGCGATGAGCTCAGAGGCGCCTTTGCCGATGATTTGGACGCCGAGCAATTTATCGCTGGATTTGTCGGCTATCACTTTCACGAAACCATCGGTGCCATCGGAAGCAATGGCACGACCATTGCCTGCAAAGTTGAATTTCCCTGTTTTGATTGCGATACCCTGTTCTTTTGCAATCGCTTCAGTGATACCTACACTGGAGATTTCTGGCTCTGTGTAGATGACGTTTGGAATGACGTCATAATTCACGTGCCCAGCTTGTCCGGCGATGCGCTCGATACAGGCGACAGCCTCTTCTTCAGCTTTGTGTGCGAGCATTGGGCCAGGAATGACGTCGCCAATCGCGTAGATGCCTTCGGCAGATGTCTTGTAATGTGCGTCGACGGGGATGCGTCCTTTATCATCGAGAGTGATGGCCACTTTATCTAGGCCAAGACCTTCTGTGTAAGGCTTACGGCCAACGGCAACGAGCACTTTATCGACTTCAAATTCAAGTGCCTTATCGCCTTTTTCTGCGGTAAGGACGTGCTTGCCTTTGGACTTTTTGAGACCTGTGACTTTCGTATTCAGGTGGAAGTTGAGCCCCTGCTTTTTGAAAATACGCTCAGCCATTTTGGATACGTCCTTATCGAAGGTTGGCGCGATGGCTGGTAGAAACTCGATAACATCGACTTGCGAACCGAGGCGCGCCCATACGGATCCCAGTTCTAGACCGATAGCACCTGCGCCGACGACGGCGAGCTTCTCAGGCACTTTATCAAATGCGATCGCCTGATCACTGCTGACAATGGTTTCCCCGTCGAATTTGAGGAAGGGGAGTTCAATGGTGGATGAACCAGTCGCGAGAACGATATGTTTGCCGCTTATGTCGATGTTTTGACCAGTTGCGCGCACGCTTACTTTGTCGCCTCCAGCTAAGGAACCAAGGCCGCTAAAGACCTTGATTTTATTCGCCTTCATCAAGTGCTTCACACCGTTGCGTAGCTGGTCGACGGTCTTGCTCTTTTTGGCCATCAATTTCTCGATGCTGATCGATAGATTAGTCAAATCAATGCCATGATCTGCCGCGCCGTGTCTGGCGAAGTGATACATCTCGGTTGAGTGGAGTAATGCCTTACTTGGGATACAACCGACGTTTAGGCAAGTGCCACCGAGATTCTCATCCTTTTCGACGATGGCCGTTTTGAGTCCCAGTTGAGCGCCGCGGATGGCAGCTACATAACCACCAGGGCCTGAGCCGATGATGATGAGATCGAAGTTGTTTTCTTCTGACATAGGAAAAATGGCTAATAGCTAATGAGTAATGGCTAAATGTTAGATGCCGAAGAGCAAACGGCTTGGGTCTTCGATCGCTTCTTTGACTTTCACGAGGAAGGTCACGGCTTCTTTACCATCGATGAGGCGATGGTCGTAGCTGAGTGCCAGATACATCATTGGTCGGATGACGATTTCTTTATTCACGACAACGGCGCGCTCGGTGATGTTGTGAAGACCTAGGATTGCAGGTTGAGGATAATTGATAATCGGTGTGCTAAGCATGGAGCCGTAGATGCCACCATTGGAGATTGTGAAGACGCCGCCTTCGAGATCGCTCATTTGGATCTTTCCGTCGCGGGCGAGTTTTGCGTAGTTCAGAATATCACCTTCGATTTCTGCAAAGCCTTTTTGATCACAGTCACGTAGCGTCGGGACCATGAGTCCTTTATCTGTGCCGACTGCGACGCCGATGTCATAAAAATGCTGAGTGACGATTTCGTTGCCTTCGATGCGTGCGTTGACTTGCGGCACGGCTTGGAGTGCATGGGTCACTGCTTTGGTGAAGAAAGACATGAAGCCTAATTTGATGCCATGGCGTTCGACGAACTTTTCTTGATGTTGCTTGCGAAGCTTCATCACTGCGCTCATATCGACTTCGTTGAAAGTCGTCAGCATGGCTGCTTCTTGGGTCGCTTGGACGAGACGCTCTGCGATCTTGCGGCGCAGTGGGCTCATCTTTTTGCGCGACTCACGTTCGCCTTGGTTGACGGGGGCTGCTTTCGCGGGCGCTGCGGGCGCTGGTGTTGGCTTCGCTGCAGGTGCGGCAGGTGTCGGTGCCTTAGCGGCTTCTAAAATATCGCTCTTTGTCACGCGTCCGTCTTTACCGCTACCAGCGACTTCGGCGGGGTTGACGCCGGTTTCTTCCGCAGCCTTGCGGGCCGCAGGAGAGAGGGTGGCGACAGGGTCGACTTTCGATTCGAGCGTGGCTGCAACTGCTTCAGTCTTTGGCGCTTCGCTTGCTTTGGGTGCAGGTGCAGTCGCTTCCGGTGTTTCTGCTTTAGCTGCTGAACCCGTTGCACTTTCGTCGATAGTTGCAACGACTTGACCAATGTCGACTTCTTCATCGGCGGCCACTTGAATGGAGATGACGCCCGCGACTTCGGCTGCGGCTTCAGATGTGATCTTATCCGTCTCTAGTTCGTAAAGCGGTTGGTCTTTTTCGACGTAGTCGCCGTCGTTTACGTGCCAAGCGGCAAGGATGCCGCTGCTGATGGATTCGCCCATTGCGGGAATTTTTACTTCAGTAGCCATTATTATACAAAATTTGAGGGAAATGTGTCGTTTTGGAATTTAAATTTCGAATGCTGATTTTACCAAGCGAGCTTGTTCATGTTTGTGCCTTGCTAGCGAACCGACCGCTGGGCTGGCAGATGATTTGCGTCCTGCATACAGTGGCATTTGCTCGATTGCTTTCATGATTCGCGGTGCGATAAACGACCAGCCTCCCATGTTCTTGGGTTCTTCTTGGCACCAGACTATTTTGTCCGCTTTGGGATAATTGTCTGCGATGCGTTGGAGTAGGTCCACGTTGAGCGGGTAAAACTGTTCAATACGGATAATCGCGGTGTTCTTAATCTTGTTCTCTTTGCGATAGGCTTCGAGATCGTAGTAGATTTTACCTGAGCATAAAACGAGACGCTTTGCCGTTTTCTTGGTGACGGTTTCATCATCGAGAATCGACCAAAACTCATTGTCAGTGAAGTTCTCGATCTTCGAGACGCAGCTCTTCTGGCGTAGTAAGCTCTTCGGCGACATTATGATGAGCGGCTTCTTAAATTCGCGCTTCATCTGGCGACGAAGCACGTGGAAGAGTTGGGCTGGAGTTGTGAGGTTACACACTTGGATGTTGTTTTCGGCGCAACTTTGTAGGAAGCGTTCCAAGCGAGCGGACGAATGCTCGGGGCCTTGTCCCTCATAACCATGTGGCAGAAGCATGACGAGACCACTGAGGCGCCCCCATTTAGACTCACTACTGGTGATGAATTGATCGATGATAACTTGAGCACCGTTGACGAAGTCGCCAAACTGAGCTTCCCAAATACAGAGCATTTGTGGATAGTCTAAAGAATATCCGTAATCGAAGCCAAGGACGGCGGCTTCAGAGAGTAGGGAGTTGTGCACGCAAAATTGGCCTTGGTCTTCTTTTAAGTGCAGCAGGGGAATGTAGCTCTCGCGAGTCTTATCATCATAGAGCACAGAGTGACGGTGACTGAAAGTGCCACGTTCACAGTCTTGTCCAGAAAGGCGAACCGGCGTGCCATCCATTAAGAGGCTACCGAAGGCGAGTGCTTCCCCCATGCCCCAATCGATGCCTGTATCATCGTTAAATGCTTTGGCTTTCGTTTTCAGCTGTCGAACAATCTTCTTGTTAGCGCTGAAGTCTTCTGGGATGTGAGTTAGCCGATCTGCTATATATTGTAGCTCATCTTTGCTGATGCGGGTATCGTAACCCTTGAAATTGTAAGGGGGTTGCTTCTTTGCATTCGATTCTGCAAATGGATCGATCTGGTGATCTTCCTTTGCTTTCGCCGCCTCAAATGCAGATTCGAGACGTTTTAGATAATCGCCTTCAATGGAATCGATTTCCTCCTGCGAAAACTCTCCAGATGCCACGAGTCGCTCTGCGAGCGAGCGACCGATCGGCTTCATACTCGCAATTGTCTTGTAAAGGAGTGGCTGCGTGAACGCGGGTTCGTCGGACTCATTATGCCCGTGTTTACGCCAGCAATACATATCGATCACGACGTCACAGCCGAAGGTTTGACGGTAATCAAATGCGGCCTCACATGCAGCGATGACTGCGAGTGGATCGTTGCCATTTACGTGAAAAATCGGAGCCTCGACGATCTTGGCAACATCGGTGCAGTAGCGACTCGAGCGTGCTTCTGATGGATCGGTCGTGAAGCCGATTTGATTATTGATCACCAAGTGAATCGTGCCACCTGTGCGGTAACCTTTTAGTTGTGAAAAGTTAAAGACCTCAGCGACGATACCTTGACCTGAAATCGCGGCATCGCCGTGGATTAAGATTGGCAAGACGGCTTTGCGCTCTAGATCGCCACGGATGCGTTGTCGAGCGCGTGCTTTGCCTTCAACGACGGGATTCACCGCTTCGAGGTGACTTGGGTTGGCGGCGAGACGAAGCTCCACTTCGTGTCCATCTGCCGCGGTGCGCTTTGTTTCAAAGCCTAAGTGATACTTCACATCGCCATCACCATGGATTGTGTCTGGAATGTAGTTTTCGGAAAACTCCTGGAATATGTAGTCGAATGACTTACCCAGGAAATTTGCGAGCACATTTAGGCGACCACGGTGCGCCATTCCCATGACAATTTCATCGACTCCGTTTTTACCGCAGCGATCCAGAATGCTTTCTAGGCAGGCGATCACCGTTTCACCACCTTCTAGTGAGAAGCGCTTCTGACCAACAAATCGAGTTTGTAGGAAGTTTTCGAAGTCTTCCGCCTGCATAATCGTGCTCACAATGCGGTATTTTTCTTCTTTCGTAAAACGTGGGATGAAACATTCGGGTTCGATGCGCGCTTGAATCCAGCGACGCTTTGGAGTTTCTTGAATATGGATGTATTCCGCGCCGATCGTATGGCAGTAGGTCTTCTCTAAGCGTTCGATCAGTTCGCGCAATGTCATTTCGACACCGCCTAAATAGTTACCTGTGTGGAAGACCCGATCTAAATCAGCTTCTGTAAAGCCCAAGCGCTCAAGTGTGAGACGTGGATTGCTCGGCGCGTCTTGATCTAAAGGGTTGAATTTTGCGATTGTGTGACCAATCGAACGGTAGGCGTAAATGAGGCCGATCGCCCTTGCTTGCCTAGTTGCATCGCTATCCGCGTTGGATGGAGTGACACTGTTGATATCTGTTTGCCCCGTAGATTGCGCGAGTTCAAAGCCTTCGAAGAAAGCGCGCCATTCGGAGTCGACAGATTGAGGATCGGTGATCCAAGCCTCATAGTTTTGGTCAATCAAGTCCGCGTTCCAGCGGCTTGCGATTGTGGAGTGCTTCATAGCGATATGTATTGGGTAATTTTGAAGGCTTACAACATGCATCGTTGTATTAGTCATACAAATCTTAAAGGTATGTATTTGCTGTTATTCGAAATGCTAATATTAGGATTTGTAAGTTAAGGACTTGCGATGACTTCGAGCCTGTTTTGACTGTCCCATCATGGATCGTGAACAAATTAGAGTGGACTTGGAGAAAGTCGCGCAAAAGCAAGCGCTCAGTGCGGAAGAGACCATGGCGGATGTGCTTGGTCGCTTAGATTCGGTCGCTAAACAGGGGGGGATCCCCGAGCGCCTAAAGCACTATCTTTCACAGCGTAGCTATCTGAAGGCCTTGGAGTGGTTGGATCACCCGGAAACCCCGCACTATGTATGAGTCAGCGTAAATCATCAAAAATTGTCACAGATGGAAAGGGCGCCGATTTTGGAAGTAATCCATTCGGAGGGCTTGACCTCGGCGGACTCCCGGAAGCGCCAAAGAAACCTTCAACGATTCACAAGCCTAAGAAGGCAAAGTCGACTTCGAAAGGGCGTGTCGAGGTGCGGCGTGAAAAAGCTGGTAGAGGAGGCAAGACAGTCACAACGCTTAAGGAATTTGCCTCAAGTATACCGCTTGCGGAGCTCGAAAAGCTTACGTTTGAATTGAAGAAAACGTGTGCCTGTGGCGGCACCTTGAAAGGGCGTGTGGTCGAGTTGCAAGGCGATGTCTGCGATCGAGTGATGCAGGAGCTTGAAACGCGCAATTTTCGCCCCGTTCGATCTGGAGGATGACCTTTTTAATCAGTAAACAAACAGGACGTGCCATGATGGCTCGCCCTGAGTGGAGCTTGTTTATTTAGGATGTCGAATTGGCGACCATTTAATGATCCGAACCGGGTGACACCCTCAGATGGTAATGACAGTGTCAAGGTGGATAGGTTCCCTTAGTTGTTGCAGGTAAACGCTTCAAGCGGTTCCTGTAAGGGGCTCAGCCTTAAGCGTAGTTTTGGAGGAAATTCATATTTGAGTGCAAATAGTGGGTTGCAACTTGGGGCGCTGAGGCTAGTTTAATAAGATGCCTTTAAATAAAGTATCTGTTACCACTATCCTTAGCGAAAAAAGTTCATCACTTTATACGATTCCTGTTGATTCTACTGTCGAGAGTGCGGTTTCAGAGATGAACCGTGAACGCATCGGATCGCTTATGGTTAAAGATGGCGAGGACTGTGTGGGAATCTTTACCGAGCGCGATGTATTGACGCGTGTGGTTTCCGGATCGCGTGATCCAAAGACAACACCTTTGAGGGACGTGATGACACGTGACTTTCAATCGATTTGTTCAGACACATCTGTGGAAGATGCGATGCAGATCATGACAGATAAACGTGTGCGGCACTTACCGATTCTAGATGGTAAAAAGCTGGTTGGCATGATCTCGATCGGTGACGTCACGCGCTGGTTATTGAAGGTGAATGAGCTCGAGGCTGAGAATCTACGCCGCTACGTATTTTCAGAATATCCAGGCTAGGCAAGTTTTCGCTACTTCAGGTGATAGGATACGAGCACCGATGTGTCAGTGTTGGTTATATTCCTGTAAAATAATCTTTGCCCACAGGTAAAGTTACACACAGGTATTTCAATTTGCACGTAAGATGCTAAGCGTATTTGGTAGTGAGTTTTTTTAAACAAATTTCAAGGATTCGACTTAAGCGTTCGAATACATTGCCTAAACAGCCTTACCTTTCCGGTCTAGAATCAGAGTCGAATAATCAAAAGGGCGCGAACTTAGTGCAGGTGCGTATCGAGCCCGACTCTGCCGAGACGAAGGCACAAAGCCTGTTAAAGGCACGGACGATTGAATCTTCGGTGTTCACTATCGGAAGACGACGAGGTTTGGTGTCTGATAGCCCAGATGATATCGATTTTTCGATTCGGCAGGTTGAACCTTACACAGTTTCTAGAAGGCACTGCTCGATAGAACGATTGGAGGATTGTATTATTTTACACGACTTAGGTGGCAAATACGGTAGTTTGGTCAATGGTCAACGAATCGGCGGGAGAGCAACCGCGCCTAAATCGATTCGGTTGGCTAGGGGGCAGTATGATTTAGTATTAGGGCCACGAGATAGCACGTTTCGGTTTAAGCTTATCATTGATTAAGCATTCATTGAAATTGCTATCAGCTTGACTCCGAGTCCGGCATTCGTGGACACTGCGACCTTTACTCAATTCAACCTAAATTAAGGAATTATTACTATGGCAGGAGTCGGAAAACTTTTGAAACAAGCCCAGAAGATGCAAAAGCAGATGGAGGCAATCCAAGAGCAGCTCGCAGAGCAGATTATTGAAGTGTCTAGTGGCGGAGGTGCTATTCAGATTCAGATTAACGGGCAGGGGGACTTTCAGTCGTTTAAACTCGATCCTGAATTCCTTAAAGAAGACGCTGATTTTGTTGAAGAGACATTGTTAGCTGCGGTTCAAGAAGCAGCTGCGAAGGCAAAGGAGACAAGTGAGGAAGCCATGGGCTCAGTGACTGGCGGCATGGGTGGTTTTCCGGGATTCTAATTCGTGACTCCTGCTTACGAGTATCTGCTTAATAAGCTCAAGAAATTACCTGGGCTTGGCTATCGTTCCGCGGAGCGAATCGCCATGCATTTGCTTGTTGAGAAGACCGACGAGCTCGAGGGCTTGATTCGCTCACTGGATGCTGCGCAGAAAGTTGTCGGGCGCTGTGCGACCTGCGGTAATATGGCCGAAGGTGAGCTCTGCTCGATATGCGTCGATACGGGGCGCGATTGCTCTAAAGTGTGCGTGGTTGAGCATGTCCCTGATTTAATTGCGATTGAGCGTTCAGCAGCATGGAAAGGGCAATATCATGTTTTACATGGTAAACTCTCACCGATTCATGGTGTTGGGCCAGAAGCCTTAAACTTTGAAAGCCTGCAGCGACGTATCGAGCAGGGTGACATTCAAGAATTTGTGCTGGCTTTATCGAACGATATCGAGGGTCAGGCGACTTGTCATTACATACAAGAGGAGATTATCGGTAATCGAGAGATTCAAGTGACACGTATCGGCTTTGGACTCCCTAGCGGCGGCGGAGTGACCTATGCGGATTCAGTAACTTTGCGCAGTGCCCTAGATGGTCGCCGAGACTATGAATAGACTCTCACTTCACTAAACCAGAGTCGACCGGCTCATACTGCCAACTAAAGTAAAAGTTTGATAGCTTGGTATGCCGCCCCATTTTTCTTTTGAGCTAGGAGTCGAAGTCGATAGATCTGACGATTATACTTCGAGTATTCACCTCGCCTATAGTTATTGCGACACCTGCTAGCATTCGTTCGCGTGCGTTTTGAAATTAGAAGGCAAAAATTTCACACGCAAATGATTCATAGAGCCCTACCATGAACCTTAAAAAAATAGTTCCCGTTGTATTCAGCATCGTTGCGTCGATTGCTAGCGCAGGCAGCCAGGTTTCTTCAGCGCAATGGATTATGGCGCAAGGAGTTGAGGCAAGCTCTGTGGCTCATTATCGCCTTGAGATTTCTCTGAGTGAGAAGCCAACGGCGTTCGAAGTGCAGCT
Source organism: uncultured Opitutia bacterium (assembly GCA_937136395.1). GTDB lineage: Bacteria > Verrucomicrobiota > Verrucomicrobiia > Opitutales > Coraliomargaritaceae > JBPOFY01. Next base: position 113,250 of record CAKZOI010000021.1, read on the forward strand.
GACTGCAGATTCGATTTACCGTTTCTACGTCAATGGGACTCTCATTGCCACAGGCCCTGCTTCAGGTGACCTAAAGAAATGGCGCTATGATACCCTCGATATTGCCCCACATTTACGGGTAGGGGAAAACGTTCTTGCGGCGGTTGTCTGGCACCCATCGGGTGATTGGCAAGTGCCAATGGCCTTGATGCAAGGATCGCCCGGTTTCTATCTTCGCAGTGATGCAGCTCCATCGGTAAATACTGGCGTTGCTGCGTGGAAAACCTTTATCAATCCAGCCTATGCGCCGCAGAAGCGGAATCGATTTAAAGGTTATTTTGCGCTAGGGGATTTTGAGAATTTTGACGCAAATGTCTACCCGTGGGGATGGGAGACGAATGACTTTGACGATCGCGATTGGGTGGATGCCGAATTAGGGAAGCAAGACTATCGTATGATCCCGCGACAGATTCCGATGATGGAGCATCGATCTGAGCGCCTGCAAGCCGTTCGTCGGACTGAAGGCGCGGATCTAGTAACCGATCGGTTTCTTGAAGGCCACGCGCCTTTGACGATACCAGCTCACTCAGAAGTTACCTTGCTGCTGGATCGTGGGGAGTTGAGCAATGCGTATCCAGAACTGACACTTAGCGGAGGTAAGGATGGCGTCGTTCAGATGGCATATGCGGAGTCGCTGATGCTCGCAAAAATGACCTTGCGCAAAGGGGATCGAAGCAAAATTCAAAACAAAGTTTTTGAAGGACCGCATGATCAAATTAAGTCTGATGGCGGACAGCTTCGCTCTTATCGTCCGCTTTGGTTTCGCACCTTTCGCTACATACAACTTCACATTGTCACTGATGAAGACCCTTTAACTTTGGTGAACTTGAAAACAGAGACCATTGGTTATCCATTTGAAGAAATTGCATCCTTCGATGCTGGCCAAGACGAGTTGGAGCGGATCTGGGATGTCGGTTGGAGAACTCTGCGACTGTGCGCAGTCGACAACTTTTACGACTGTCCATTCTACGAGCGATTGCAATATGTCGGCGATACACGGATCGAAGCGCTCATCTCAGTTTATGTTTCAGGTGACAGTCGATTGATGCGCAAGGCAATTGATCTCTTCAGAGATTCGCAGGACGGATACGATATTACTGCGAGCCGTTACCCCAGTAGGGTCAGGCAAGAGATTCCCACTTTTTGCAATTGGTGGATCGCTATGGTGCATGATTATAAGATGCTAGAGGGCGACCGGGCGTTTATCGAAGAGATGATGCCCACGATCGAATCGATTATTTCGCGTTTTCAAGCAAATACCGATACGAAGACTGGCCTTGTTCAATTTAGTCTCGGCCGTGAATGGGATTTCGTTGATTGGGCTGGCCATCTAGCACATGTTAAGGAGCGGAGATCAAATACAACATCACCCTCTGGACTCCTTACGCTCAATCACCTCTATGCAGTTCAGCATGCTGCCGAGATTATGCGTTACATTGGTCGAGATGAACAGGCAGAGGAATACCTCGCACTCGGTGAGCGCCTCAAGCTTGCAGTTATGACGCATTGCTGGGATGAAGATAGGGGGCTTCTTACCGATGATCCGGGTCACCAGCGATTGACTGAGCATGTCAATTTGCTTGGCATCTTAACAGATACAATTCCACCTGCTAAGCAAGCCGAGGTCATGCAAAAGATTCTAGACGGACAACCGTCAATGACCCAGGCAACGATCTACTTTCGCTTCTATTACAATCGCGCTCTAGTCAAAGTTGGCATGGCGGATCGTTATCTCGACACTCTGGACATTTGGCGCGCCCAGTTGGAGTTGAATTTAAGCACTTGGGCAGAAAAACCAGAGCCATCACGATCTGATTGCCATGCTTGGGGGGCTTCCCCTAATTACGAATTCCTTGCCACAGTTGCTGGAATTACACCAACCTCACCAGGGTTCAAAAAAGTGCGTATTGCGCCAGCACTTGGCTCACTTCAGGAGATTGAGGCCCAAATGCCTACTAAGCATGGCTTGATTCAGGTCAAGTTGAAGCGTAAGGGAACCGATGGCATCGACGCTATGGTCACGCTTCCCGCTGGGATTTCAGGTCGATTCGAATGGAACGGAAAGAGTCAGGTCATTGAGCCTGGAGAGCAAATGATCCATCTTTAAAGCACGCCGTGGATTTTTAGCTCTAATGCTCCACAAAAAAGCCCTAGGTGTTGGTTTACCTAGAGCTTTAAAAATGGCCTCCCGTAGGAGATTGGTGTCGCGTTGCTCCATCGCTTCGCGACCGTCTCCTTGAGCCGCCCCATCTCCGCTCATTGCATTCGCTCCGTCGAACCTAGGGTTCTCATCCCTTGAAGTTTGGGTATAAAATAGCCTAAGCGATTGATAAACAACTGCTTAGGCTAAAAAAATGGCCTCCCGTAGGGGATTCGAACCCCTGTTGCCTGGATGAAAACCAGGTGTCCTAGACCGGGCTAGACGAACGGGAGGGAGGAGAAGTCACGGAAGCTATGTTTCAGTATCTATGGCGCAAGTCTTTTTTTCTAAAAAATACTAGAAAACAATGGATTCCTTCAGAAACCGTTTGCGCACACCGTGTGGAAAGCTAATGAAAAGGTATGTATTCTGAGAGTCTTCCATTTCCTCTACCTAAAACACCTTTGATGAAGGTCGAAAATATTCCGTATCCACTTGTGGCATCAGGTAAGGTGCGTGAAGTTTTTGATATGGGCGATGCATTGCTGATGGTCGCGACCGACCGTGTTTCTGCTTTTGATGTCATTATGAAAGAGGGGCTAGCAGGGAAGGGCGTATTGCTCACGCAAATCAGTTTATATTGGTTTTCACGTGCGTCTGCACTGACACAGCATCATTTGGTGGAGAACCATGCTGAACGCATTGTCGATTTAGGTAAGGAGTATCCGGAGCTACAATATCGCAGCATGATTGTTAAGAAGCTCACACCTTTGCCGATCGAAGCGGTGGTTCGTGGTTACCTTTCTGGTTCAGGTTGGAAGGCGTATCAAGCGACCGGAGCACTCTTCGAATATCCATTGCCCAATGATTTACAGAATAGCAGCCAACTGCCTAAGCCAGTCTTTACACCGACAACAAAAGCAGCAAGTGGCCATGACATGCCGATCGACTGCGCAGATGCCGCTAAGCTCATTGGCGAATCGCTATTTCAAAAAGTTCACGATCTAAGTCTCGAATTGTATAACATGGGTGTTCAGCGTGCGGATGCGGCTAGCCTCATATTGGCAGACACGAAGTTCGAATTTGGCACAGACGAAGCAGGTGAGCTCTATTTGATCGACGAAATTTTAACGCCTGATTCTTCTCGTTATTGGCCGCGTGATGGATACGCGCCGGGTGGAGCGCAGCCATCTTTCGATAAGCAATTCGTTCGAGACTACTTAGAGTCTCTTGATTGGGACAAAACACCGCCGGCACCCTCACTGCCAGAGTCTGTTCTGAAAGGCACCTTGGACCGCTATATACAAGCTTATGAGACGATTGTCGGCTAGCGACGAAGCCTCGTTATCGATCATGCTACGCGGGCTTCAGCGATTAATAATGTGGTGAATGTCTGATGCCAATTTGGTTAATTGAATACTTTGCTGCGGACGATCTAAACGCGTTGTTTGTTTTTATCGCGGTAATGACGGTGCCAATCTGGGTCGGAATGATCTTTTTTGCTAAGTCGAAATGGACGCGTCGTATCGCTCAACCATTCCTCATTACTCCCTTTTATTGCGGTCTGCTCTTGTTACTCTTATGGAAAGCATACGATGCATCTATCCTGCCCGATCCAATTGTGAATGCTACCTATGAATCGGCTCGTGATTTCTCGGATCATCCCATAGCTTTTCTCATCTTGTTTTGTAATTATCAGATACTGAATTTGTTTCTTGGCACCATGATGTTTCAGCATGCCAATAAGCGAGGGTTTCACGCACCTATCGAATTATGCATTTGTTGCCTATTGGGTGCATTTGCATTGGTGCCTTATGCCGTGCGGTTACTTGTTCGAGGAGAGAGGCTCTCATGAAGTCGCTTGGTGAGTTAGCGATGACAGATGTCGCTTCGCGCCCACGTGGTCGCGGTGCTTGGAAGCTTGGAGCGTTCGTTGGTTTACTCGTTTTCCTGTATGTCATTATTCGGAATTATTTTTTCATTCGAGATGGAATGCTAGATCCTGATTTTGGGGTCATACATCGTGCGTATGAATTTAACCTCGGTGAACTCGCTTGGCTGTTATCAGTCGTCTCGATCATCTTTATCGGCTTGTCGATGACTTGGAAAAGTGTGCGACCGCAATTGCTGGCTCTGTCCGCACTATATGCATTTCTATCGATCGATCTATTTGCACTGCGTTACTATGTGACGAATGTGGAACCAGAGCATTTAGTGGTCAAACATGTGAGGTTGGAGACGCCCAAGCTGACGAAACCGATTCGTCTACTTCATATTAGTGATATACAGGCGGGTTCGATTACGGATTATCAGCAAAAAATATTCGAAAAGATTCATGCGCTTCAGCCAGATATTATTTTAAATACTGGAGACTTTCTACAAGTGGTGCCACCGGCGACTTTTACAGGTGAATGGCAGAAGTTGTTAGAATTAATAAAGTCCGTGAGTCCGCGCTACGGAACCTATGCGGTTTTTGGGGACACAGAACGTGAATTGTATCGCTTTAAACAAGAAGAGTTGGAGCCCTTGCGTATGCTTTCATCTCGATCCGAACGTGTGGTGGTTGATGGTGGTGTGCTGAATCTGCATGGGCTGAGCCTCTATCAGTCTAGAAAAGGCGAATGGGCAATGAACTCCATCGACCGTTGGCTGAATGAAGCGCAAGCAAATGATTTTCGCATCTTGTTTGGGCATGCTCCAGATTACGCGCTTTCGGTATCGGATAAGTCGATTGATTTGTGCTTAGCAGGGCATACGCATGGAGGGCAAGTGCGCTTACCTTGGTATGGACCTTTGGTGATTGATAGTGAAATTCCGAAGGAGTGGGCGCAGGGTTTTCGCCGAGTGGGCATTCCCTACCTAAATGTCTCTGCGGGCGCGGGATCGAATCGCCACAAAGGTTTGCCGCCTATACGGTTTAACTGTCCGACAGAGATGACTTTGATCGAGCTCGTTCCTATTCGGCCACTGCGCTAAGCTTGAATATGAAAAAGGCCGTCCCCATGCAGGACGGCCTTCGTAGTTGAATGAATGATACGCTTTAAAGGATGCCTTTGGCAACGGCTGCCACATTGTCGGCAGTCATACCTAATTGCTCCATCACAGTGTTGCCAGGAGCAGAGATGCCGAAGCGATCGATGCAGACGGTCTTACCTGCAAACCCTACGTATTTACCCCAAGTTGATGAAACGCCGGCTTCAACCGCTACACGCTTAGCGCATGCGCTAGGGAGCACGCTTTCGATGTAATCTGCAGACTGACGCTCGAAACGCTCAAAGCTCGGGAGTGAAACCACACGGACACCTTCACCAAGTTGCTCCGCAGCGCCGAGTGCGTGTTGCACTTCGGAACCAGTTGCCATGATGATGAGTTTTAAATCGCCAGACTCTTTTTTCGCAATGTAGCCACCCTTGAGAGTGCCTTCGCGACGCTCTTCGACGCTAATCGCATCGTTTGCTGGAACATTTTGACGAGTTAGAATCAGTGCCGTTGGGCCATCCTTGCGAAGTGTGGCTGCAGCGAAGGCTGCAGCAGTTTCTTCAGCATCAGAAGGTCGAATGACATCGAGATTTGGAATCACGCGCAACCCGCTCACTGTTTCCACTGGTTGGTGTGTTGGGCCGTCTTCACCGACACCGACTGAGTCGTGCGTGAAGATGTAGGTGACCGGTAGTTTTGCTAAGGCTGCTAGGCGGATGGATCCGCGCATGTAGTCAGCAAATACGAGGAAAGTTGCACCACTCGCGCGGAAGATGCCATCATAGGCGATACCATTGCAGATTGCGCCCATGCCGTGTTCACGAATGCCGAACCATATGTTGCGACCAGCAAAGTTGTCTGGACCGAAATCGCCACCGTCTTTGATGTAGTTCTTCGTTGAGCCATAGAGGTCGGCAGAACCTGAAATAAGGTGTGGCACTTCTTTGGCGACTGCGTTGATCACGACTCCGCCAGATGCGCGAGTCGCTGAACCAGTGCCAGCGTCAAATGCTGGGATACGTTGTGCGAGGTCAGTCACGACTTCGTCGTTTACGCCAGCTTCAAGTTCGGCTGCGAGTTCTGCGTTGGCGGCTTTCCATGCGCTGTAGGTCGCGTCCCACTCAGCTTTGACTGTTTGGCTGCTTTTAGCGACTTCGGCAAAATGCGTGCGAACATCGTCGGATACAAAGAATGTTTCTTCTGGCAGGCCGAGACCTTTACGAGCAGACTCAGCAAATTTGGCGCCACCTTCACCGTGTCCTGCTGCAGTGCCCTCGACTTCAGGGATGCCCTTGCCGATTGTTGTTTTTGCGATAATGACCTTCGGCTTACCATTGTCGTTCGACTTGGCTGTGCTGATTGCCTCAGAAATGGCAGACAAGTCATGTCCGTCGATCGTTACAGCATCCCAACCTTGTGACTGGAAGTATGCTGCTGCATCTTCGCTTTGCGTGCGATCTGCCATGGCGTCGAGTGTGACGTCGTTGGAATCGTAGATAAGGATTAGGTTGTCGAGTTGGTTGTGCCCTGCAAATGCAATGGCCTCCCTAGCGACACCTTCTTGCAAGCAACCATCACCATGTAGCGCGAAGACGTGTTGATCGAAAATTGTGTGATCCGTAGTATTAAACTTTGCTGCGGCACGCTTTCCTGAAAGCGCGTAGCCCACTGCGTTGCCGATGCCTTGTCCGAGAGGGCCAGTCGTCGCTTCGACACCAACAGTGTCGCCAAATTCTGGGTGGCCTGGTGTTTCTGACCCAAGTTGACGGAAATTTTTCACTTCTTCTAGAGAGAGGGCATAGCCTGCCAGGTGCAGCCAAGAGTAGATGAACATAGAGCCATGGCCACCGGAGAGCACGAAACGGTCGCGATTTAACCATTTAGGTGCTGTCGGATCGTAGCGTAGGCCACCGTTTCCGAATAGAACGGCACCGATTTCGGCGCATCCGAGTGGTAGCCCTAGGTGACCTGAGCTGCATGCGTGAATGGCATCGATAGCAAGGCCACGAGCCTGTGTTGCTGCTTTTGAGAGAATCTCTGTTTGCATAGTCTGTATTCCGTTGTGGAGGGAGTTGCACCTGAAATTGGCGCGTTTGTTGATTAAAAGGGATCTAAGATGCCCGAGTTCCTATCGATGAAAAGGAAAATCCCTAATTCTACATGAATTTGCTTCATCGTAGACATTCAAATCTCGACTCAGAGGAGCGGAGCACTTTAGACCTAGTTTCATGACTCATGAAGAACTTGAAGAGGGTAAGGTCTTAAACCTTGATTTCACTAAATTGCGCAAGGTCGCTAATTGCGATACGGACGTGCTTCCCGCGATCGCTCAGGATGCTAAGACGGGTGAAGTCTTGATTGTTGGCTATGCAAATTCGCTGGCGCTAGAAACCGCTCGTGAATGCGGTATGGCTACTTTTTGGAGCACCAGCCGCAATGAACTTTGGATCAAAGGGAAGACCAGTGGTGACTTCTTGAAAATTGAAGCGATTTGCGTAAATTGTGAGCAAAATTCAATTCTATATAAAGTGACTCCTGCCGGAAAGGGCGCTTGCCACACTAAAAACCAAGAAGGTGTCGCGCGTTCGGGCTGTTACTACCGTAAAATTTTAGAGGACGGCTCTTTGGAGTTCGTCAACTCGCAGCAGATATAAATAGAAACAGCTAAGGTCGGCCCTAGATTGATTCCTGTAGCGTAAGCTACTCAGTAGCAGCTTCTACACTTTCAGCTTCGTCGGCTGCAATTGCGATGGCTTCCTCTTTACGGCTTGGCCAAGGGCTCAATACTTCGTCTGTAATTTGGCGAGCGATGCCACGAGCGATGCGAGACATGGCGTTGTATTCAGCTTGTACGTAGCCTTGCTTCTGGGCCGTTGTGGTGGCGTATGGATTGTCTGAGTAAACGCTGGTGCTTTGCTCTAGGCGACGGCTTTCAAAATAGAAATCACCTGAATTCGCATTATAAAGAGAAATTTCAGCGGTGAGCTCTAGACGAAAAGTGCGTGCAACTTCGGTATCTACACGCGAGCGTGCACCGGCTTGTCGCTCGTAATCGGTGAGTGTGACATCGAGAACAGCATCTGCCTCGGTTTCTTTATTTAAAACTCTCACCCGTCCATCGCGTATAAATGCTTCGCGGATTTGGGCGCTGATGATTGCTTGCGACTGAGGTGCGAAACTCTCATTGACTGCGGGGCGTATATAAATCGTTTCAAATGGCAAGGTGCCATGCGAGCCTAACTTATAGGAAGCGCAACCACTGAAAAGTGCGACTATGATAAGGCTGAGTCCACAGAGGAGTGTGCGTTGTGCTTTCATAGATTGAAGATATGGGAGGATAGCCTTAAATGAACTAATCTGTTAAAAGGAGTTTACGAAGAATCGATGCTCCATTGGTTGGGCGCACGCCGGCTTCGATGTCATCAATGCGTGTAGTGGCTTCTTGGGCGGCCTCAGAGTCGGGCGCTATGGTAATGGCCTCGTTGTAAAAGATTAGAGCGGCTGTATTGTTGCTACGGTAGTAGTAGTAAAAGTCACCTAGGTTTAACCGGCTTGTCGATAAGAGGTTTTCCATACTGTTCAAGTTGGACTCCACTTCACCGGTATAGCTGCTCTTCGGAAACAATACTAAGAAGTCTTCGTAGTAGCTGATCGCTTGGCGTGTGGAACCTTGGTCATATTCACTACCTGCGACTAGATTGGAGTAGGTTTCTGCAAGGTTGTAGTAGGCATCGGGTGCCAACATACTTTGTGGATAGTAGTTAATCAAACGATCTAGTGCATCGATGGCGAGTTCGGGCTCTTCTTCTTGCTGGGCAGTAAGGGCGATATTCATCAATGCGAGCGGTGCGTAGTCGCCATACGGCGCGTTGTTCACGATTAATTCAAATTCTGCCATCGCACGATCGTATTGACGAAACCCTGGGAATACCCAGAAAATGCGCCCGCGCGCACCTTCCATGTGTGCAGTTGCGCATTCAAATTGTGCACTGATGACCTGGTTGAATTGTTCGTAATTTGGGTGCTCCTGAACGACGTTCTGAAGTTCATCAAATGCTTTCTTCCAGTTGCCACGTGTCATTAAGATTCTCGCCCTAAGGAATCTTGCCTCAGCTGTGGCTACGGCTAAGGGGTATGTCTTAATGATTTTCTTAAAGGTGCGATTTGCCGAGCTTAAGTTGCCTGATTGCATCTTAAGTCGTCCAGATTGGAGCATGCTCTCAGCGGCAGCTTCATCGGAAGAACTAGCAATGCGTAGGTTCTCATGCTCTTTGTCGTCGTTGGTAACCCAATCAATTGGGTTAAGCGAAAAGTCGGCACTTAGTGTAGATGCAAGCGATAGTGAGATCGCGAAGAGATATGTTTGAATACGGCGCATGTGTTTAATTAATGCCATTTGATAAGTGAGGAAGCCCAGGTCAAGCCTGCGCCAAAAGCGACGAGTAAAATAATATCCCCAGATTTAATACGGCCAGCTTTGTAGGCCTCATCTAGAGCGATAGCTACGGATGCTGCAGATGTGTTTCCATAACGTTCTAAATTGTTATGAAATTTTTCCATGGGGATTTTCATGCGCTTCGCTAGGCTGTCGATAATGCGCATGTTGGCTTGGTGGGGAACGACGAGATCAATGTCGCTTGCTTGATGTCCAACTTTCTCCAGAATATCCGCACTGGCCTGTCCCATCACACGAACGGCTTGTTTGAAGATCTCTTTGCCGTTCATTTTTAGATAATGTTGACGTGCTTGAATGGAATCGACTGAAGCAGGAATCGCGGATCCACCAGCAGGCTGTTGCAATACAGACGGGTCTGATCCATCCGAACCGCCGATAGTGCCGAGAATGCCCACGCCCTCGATCTCTTCACGAGTTAGAATCGCTGCACCTGCACCATCGCCGAACAGCACGCAGGTCGTGCGGTCTTCGAAATCGAGTATCGGACTGGTCTTTTCTGCGCCAATCACGAGTGCCTTATTAAAATTTCCTGATTGGAGCATTGAGCTCGCAATTCCCAAGGTGTAGACGAATCCCGAGCAAGCGGCTTGCACATCGAAAGCACATACATTTGGGAGTTGAAGCTTGCTCTGAACCAAGCACGCGGTTGAAGGGAAGGGCATGTCTGGTGTCATCGTTGCGACGATGATCAAATCGATATCGTTGCGGTCGATACCAGCGGCTTGAATTGCCCGTTCGCCAGCTGCGCATGCCATATCACTGGTGGCTTCACCTTCAGCGGCAAATCGACGCTCACAAATGCCCGTTCGGGTGCGGATCCATTCGTCAGAGGTGTCGACCATTTTAGCCATATCGTCATTCGTGACGATGTTTTCGGGGACATAGGAGCCCGTTCCGAGTATAATGACCGATTGCTTTTGACTAGACATGAATAAGGGAAGGGGCTTTCGGGAATGGCTAAGTTCCAGAGAGCTTATGTGGTTTCTGTAGCATCAATCAACTCATTAGCTTGATTGATTTCACTTTGTATTGAATCAATCATGTCGTGTTTGACCAAATCACCCGCAATCCGCAGTGCATTTCCGATAGCGGTGTAGTTTGAAGACCCGTGTGATTTTAAAATATTGCCTTGTAGGCCGAGAAGCGGTGCCCCCGCATGTTGATCGGGGCTAAGGCGCACCTTCATATCCTTAAATGCAGAAGCGGAAAGGGCGGCGCCAATTTTTCGCTTTGGATTGCGTAATAGCTCCTCCTTGATGGTGCTACCTATAAAACCAAAGAGCGCTTCGCTTGATTTGAGCACAATGTTGCCAACGAAACCATCGCAGACCACGACATCAACATTGCCATCGAATAGCTGAAAGCCTTCGATCGGTCCGACATAGTTAATGATGCCTGTTAGCTTTTGAAGCTGGAGGTGCGTCTCATTTATCAGAGTGTTGCCTTTACCTTCTTCAGTGCCGATGGTGAGTAGAGCCACTCGGGGATTTTCGATGCCGAGTGCCGCCTTGGCATAATTGGAGCCTAGGACTGAGTTGTGAACGAGATTGATTGCTGTCGATTCAGGGTTGGCTCCGACATCGGTGAGCACGAAAGGTTTTTTTCGACTCGGCACAATCGTAGCTAATGCTGTTCGATCCAGACCAGGTAGTGGGCGCATACGTAGTGTGCCGCCCGCCATGAGTGCTCCTGTGTTTCCGCAACTAACGACTGCTTGTGCATCACCATCTTTTAGTAATTTGATGGCCTGCACCATCGAAGAATCTTTCTTTTGCTTGAGTGCTTGGATCGGTTTCTCGTCCATGCCGATCACTTGAGTCGCATTATGTATTTTAATACGCGCTGGATCGATGCTAAGTTTGCGCACCTTTAAAAGGCGTGTCAGTAAACGCTCTTTGCCTACAAGAATGAAGTTGCTCTGCAGCTTGAGCTCTTCGGTGGCATAAAAAAGCCCACGGATGAACTCCGTGGGGCCTAGGTCACCTCCCATAGTGTCGACTGCAATGGTGCAGTTCACCGTGCTGTCGACCATGGGAAGTTTACAATGCAATAGTGCGTGGGAACGGCGAAGCCCTAAACGTCTACGTCTAGAACTTGGCGTCCGCGATACATGCCGTTGGCAGGATTCACGCGGTGTGCACGAAAACGAGTGCCATCTTGTGGATCCTTAGCGAGTTGTGGAAGTGCGAATGTGACTGCACCACGGCGCTTAGCGCTGCGTTGCTTAGATTGTTTGCGTTTTGGCTGTCCCATAAAAATAGTGTGTTAGAAATAAAAAATGATGCGATGACTCGGAAAGTGCGCGGATTAAAGGGGCAAAAAGCAGTCAGTCAAGCACTCAATGAGGAATCATGCACATTCTTTCACGCAATTTCAAGCACGGCCTTGACCAGTTTATTGATTCCACTTTCGGCTTCTAATATATTTGTTGCGAGCATGTAAGCTGGAGTGCTGACTACTTTATTCTCGGAATCGATAACGATGTCATCGACGGGGCATTCTAGGTGTTGTGCTCCTTTGGCCTCAAGCGCTGCGGCCGCATCTGCATCGTTACCGATAGTGAGCGTTACGTGCTGTGCCCCCAAGGCGCGGGCAGCGAGCACTGGCGCAATACACATGAAACCTTGCGGCAATGCGGCATTATGCGCGCTTTGGATAAGATTTACGGTGGCAGGATCGGCATCATATTCTGCGCCATCAAAGGCATAACTAGAAAGGTTTTTAGCCACCCCAAAGCCGCCTACGTAGATGAATGCGTCGAATTGTTGTGCATTGATTGCGTCGAGCGAAAGAATTTCTCCACGAGAAATGCGTGCAGCCTCTTGCAGCACATTGCGATCCTCATCGAGCATGACTTCACCTTTACTATGGTCGATGACGTGTTTTTGGGCGATATCGGGTGCGACACAGGTAACTTCGGCACCGGATCGATTCAGCGCAAGCAAAGTGAGCACAGCTTCGTGAATTTCAGAACCATCGTATACGCCGCAACCGGAGAGAACTACTGCAACATTCTTCATACTACTGAGCAGAAAATAGTTTTTGAGGACTGCAATATTTTAGCACACAATTAAGCGAGAAAGAGCAGCACTACTATCGCTAGAGCAATGCGATACCAAGCGAAGGGGGCAAGTCCGTGTTTATTGAGAAAGCCGACAAGCCATTTTACTGCAAGTGCTGCGGAAACAGTGGCAACCAGGATACCCAATAAGATCGGCCCCATCGGGACGGTTTGCACAATTAGGGGGCCTACGCTCAAGGCCTTGTAGGCGGATGCGGCGGAGAGAGTGACCAGCCCGAGCAAAAAGCTGAACTCTGCGGCCCGCACCGGGTTGAGTCCGATTAAGTAGCCACCCACAATAGTCATCATCGAGCGACTGGTGCCGGGCCACATAGCTATGCATTGCAGGAAGCCCACGGTTAGGCATTGTTTGATTGTGAGCTCGTGCAGATCGGGGCAGTCTACGTCTTTGCTGGAGTGCTTTTTCTTGTGCCAGCGGGCAACGAAGAGCATGAGAATGCCTCCGGCGACCAGTGCTGTGATCACTGGTAATATGCCGAACAGCATCGACTCAATAATGTCGTCGAGCAAAAGCCCCAGCACTGCTGCGGGCAGGAATGCCACGATCAAGTTACGCAAGAGCATGAGCCCGTTCGGGTCTTTGCCCAGCATGCCGAGAGCAATGCTTAGTATGCGACGCCAATAAACGACCACCACCGCCAGGATAGCACCGAACTGGATAATGATTGCGTAGGCATCTGCCGCATTTGCCAGCGTGAAGGGGACTTCAGTGCCGTCATCACTTTCGACCATTACGAGATTACCGTTCTTATCAGGCAATGGAGTATCAGCGTCGAGACCGAGGATGTGGTTGGTCAAAATGAGGTGTCCGGTCGAGGAGACGGGCAAGTATTCGGTAATGCCTTCAACCAGCCCCAGCACGATCGCATCCGTGTAGGTAACAGGAGTGCTGACTTCCTTCGTATCATGCAGCTCATGATCGATAAGTTCTTGGGCAGAGCTTAACGCCTGTGTGCAAAAAATACCTAGAAAGAAAAGTAAAAATAGACGTAAGCAATGATACATAGGTCGTCGCAACTTAGTTAACCGCCACAGCAAGGGAAGACGGAAATATTTAAATTGGATTTTTGCTGGTGAAAACATGGAAGCTTTGCTTAGCGTTTATTTACAGATTATTATGCAATTATTGGAACAACTTACAGGTCAATTAAACGGGGGCGTTCATCTTGAATCGGAACAAGTCACACAAGCGGCAGCTGCCCTAAGGGATGGCGAGGTTACGGCCTCATCAAAAGAAGCATTTTTACTGGCACTTGCTCAGAAGGGGGAGAGCGCGCAGGAAGTGGCTGCTTTTGCTGCTGCGTTTCGTGATTACGCGGTAAACCCAGATGTTGAAGCATGGGCGAGCCAGGCGATTGATGTTTGCGGGACAGGTGGAGATGGTTCTGGCACATTTAATATTTCAACTGCTGTGTCCTTCATTGTCGCTGCTGCGGGTGTCCCCGTTTTCAAGCACGGCAATCGATCGATTACATCTAAGTGTGGTAGTGCTGATCTAATGGAAGCGCTTGGTATCCGTTTGGATGCACCGCATGATGTGCTGCGAGCTTCGCTCAAAGAGTTGAATTTTTGCTTCTTTTTTGCACCCGCGTTTCATCCTGCTTTTAAAGAGATCATGCCCGTGCGCAAATCCCTCGCGGCACAAGGTAAGCGGACGATCTTCAATTTGCTCGGACCGTTGATCAATCCCGGGCGACCTGCGCATCAATTGTTGGGAGTATTCTCTAAAGATTGGGTGGCGCCATTAGCGAGCGCACTTGACACTCTGGGTTTGCAGGCAGGGCTTGTCGCGCACGGCACACCCAAGGCTGGTGCGGCTCTGGATGAGTTGAGTTGCGCAGGGAGTAATTATGTCGCAGGTTTTGGGCGTTTGTCTGATACGAAGGGCGCACTGTCTACGCTCGATGCAGGTCTATCTAGCTGCGATTTCGACGAACTTGCAGGCGGCGACGTCGCCGAAAACTTAAAGACAATGGAAGCTCTTTTGAGTGGTGAGGCATCGGTCGTCCCCGCGGGCTTACGTGATAGTGTGCTGCTTAATGCGGGTGCAGCACTTTGGATTGTTGGAAAAGCGGATGATCTTCAAGGAGGTGTCACGCAAGCGCGTTCGCTGCTTGATAGTGGTGCAGTGGCATCGTGGCTAGAGCGTGTTCGCCAGTTTTATAGTTAGACGGTAAGAATTATGGGTAAATATTTTGGAACAGACGGCATCCGTGGTCAATTTGGCGGTGCGCACATTAATCCTGAGTTTGCATATCGAGTGGGCGCTGCACTGGGCCGCTATCTTCAGCAGGTAAACCCTGATACTCCGCAAACTGTCATCTTGGGGCGTGACACACGCGTGAGTGGGCAAGTTCTCAGTGATGCGCTGACTCAGGGCTTCAATTCACAAGGGGTGCATGTTCATGACTCTGGAATTGTGCCGACACCAGCGGTCGCGCTTGCGATCATTCAGCGTCAAGCTGATCTGGGGGTCGCAATCACAGCCTCGCACAACCCTTCCACGGATAATGGTATCAAGCTCTTTAATCAGCTCGGTCATAAATTAAATGATGCGACTGAAGCTGACATTGAAACCTTGATTGATGAGATGGTTTTTCCATCGGAAACTTTGCCATTGCCGCAAGCAACCGAATTCGACGGAGCCTCTCTGTATATAGATAGTGTGCGGTCGATGATGGAGCAGAACTGCTTGCGCGGCTGGTCTATTGTTTTGGACACCGCAAATGGTGCGACGGCTGAAACATCGCCAGCAGTTTTTAAACGCTGGGGTGCCGATCTACACTTACTCGGCAATAATCCAGATGGAGAGAATATTAATGCGGGTGTCGGTAGCGAATATCCGATTGCATTGGGCGAGGCGGTTCGTGCGCATAAGGCAAATATAGGGATTGCACATGATGGTGATGGCGATCGATTGGTTGTCTGCGACGAAAAGGGCGCCATTGTCGATGGCGACGTGCTCTTGGGAATCTTTGGTGTGCATGCTCTGCGAACAGGCGCTTTGTCAGAAAAAACCCTCGTATCGACGATCCAGAGTAACTTAGGTTTAGATGCAGCGATTAAGGCTGCCGGTGGCAGGGTGGATCGTGTCGATATCGGTGATCGTAATGTGGCAGAACGTATGCGTGCCAGTGGCTCCAATATTGGAGGTGAAAATTCCGGTCATATCATATTTTCAGATTTTGCGACTACTGGCGATGGCCTGCTCGCGGCGGTTAAAATAATCGACTTAATGCGGCAACTTCAGAAGCCGCTCTCTGAATTGGTCAATGAAGTCCAACTGTTCCCGCAACAAACTTTAAACCTTATCGTTGCTGAAAAGACGCCATTGGCCCAGCTTCGCACGCTAACAGACACGATCACAGCCGTGGAAGCCGATTTCGGCGAGGAAGGCCGTGTCTTAGTGCGCTATTCTGGAACAGAGCCAAAATTACGCTTGTTGGTCGAAGGTAAGCACGAAGAGGCCGTATCTACAGCCCTGAAAGCGATAGAAAGGGCTGCTAGGAATGATTTGAACGTAATTGATAGTTGACCGAATCATCTTCAATAATCAGCTATATATATTTATCCCCGAAATTATTATGGAAGAAGTTGCCTTACAAGATCTAGATACACGCCTACAGAAGCAGATTGAAAATGCTCGCAAGGCGGTCGAAAAAAATCCCACATACGCGATCGATATTATGTCAAATATCGTAGCTCGTAATCCGAATTGCTTAGACGCACGGAAAATACTACGTCAAGCTCAGCAGCGCTCTAAAAAAGGCAAGACGAAAGGTTTTGGTAAATTCCTTAGCAAGGTGACAAGTATGCCTTTCTCTATGGGAAGTGATTCAAAAATCCAGAAAGATCCTGCGAAAGCAATGGAAACTGCGGAGCAATTGCTTACATCCGATCCATTTAACCCAGTAGGCCACCGCGTCTTGGGTTCTGCGGCAGAAGCACTAGAACTGCACGAGACTGCAGCCTTTGCTTACGAGGAACTACACAAAATCGAGCCAGATGATAGCGAAGCTGTCAAAGCTCTGATGGGTGCCTACATTGCGCTAGGGCGTAGTGATGACGCCATTCGTGTCGGCGATGTGGCGTATCGTAAGAACCCGGCTGATGACGAGATTCAAGCACTGATTAAGAAGGCGTCTGTTGAGCAATCCATCAACAAGGGTAAATGGGAGGCAGACGAAAGCTTCCGCGATAAGCTTAAAGACGAAGAAGAATCTCAAAAGCTCGAACAAGCGAGTCGCGCCAAGACTGGCGATGCAGGTCTACGCGCGCTGATCGAAGACGCGCTCAAAGCCGTCGCTGAAGAGCCATTGAACATGAACCTCTATCGCGATTTGGCGAGTAACTACCGCAAGCTCAAGGATTATGACAATGCATTGCTCTGGGTGAGCAAAGCCCGGGAGTTGGATGCAGGTCGTGCCGACGTTAACTTGGAACGTTTACATGTCACCCTTACTCGCGAGAAGATGACGACAGCGATTGAAGCAGCCGAGGCAGCCGTAGAAGCCGCTCCAGAAGATACAGCTGCAAAGGCTGAGCTTGAAAAACTTCAAGCTGAAGAACACGCCTTCCGCCGTGAGCAAGCCGAAAGCCTGGTGCAACGATATCCAAATGAATTCGGTTATCGCTTCGAGCTCGGTGAGCTCTATCTGGAAGACGGTGAAGTCGACAAAGCGATTAAAGAACTTCAATTGGGGCAACGCGCACCTAAGGTCCGTGTGAGCGCCTTGATTCTTCTCGGTAAAGCTTACAAGCAAAAGGGCTTCTCAGACCTCGCCGCAGAGCAATTAAATACTGCTAAAGCTGAGATCCCGGGCATGACCGACCAGAAGAAGGATGTGCTTTACGAACTCGGTTCTGCATACGAGCAACAAGGCGATATGGACAAGGCTATGGTCGAGTTCAAGGCACTTTACGGTGCAGATATCAGCTACCGCGACGTTGCGCAGAAGATCGACGACTTCTACACCAAGAAGAATAGCTAGCGCTCCGCTCATTTTAATAACCAGAAGCACCGGATTAACGCCGGTGCTTCTTTGCTTTTATAAAGCTTGAAGCAACTTGCATTGACGAGGCCAAGTAGTGTCGTTTTCAGGCGAACTTGCTTACCATTAGCTTCTGTCTGCTGACTCCTATCTCCTGAATTCTGACTACTGTCCCCTTCATTCTAAGCTTCAACTCCCTTTTTAGGTGCATTCAGTCGAATTCCGCTTGCCTCAATCGTGAACTCGCCTAACTCATACTTTCAGTATGAAAATCGTTCTCGCTTACTCTGGAGGTCTCGACACCTCCGTCCTCGTTAGCTGGCTCAAGGAGCATTATTCCGCTGAGATTATTACCTATGCGGCCGATGTTGGCCAAGAGGAAGAACTCGACGGTCTTGCCGAAAAAGCCAAGGCTACTGGCGCTTCGGCGCACTATACACTCGACCTCGTCGACGAATTTGCCCGTGACTTCATTTACCCAATGATGCGCGCTAACGCTATCTATGAAGGCCAGTATTTCTTAGGCACATCAATCGCGCGCCCATTGATCGGCAAAGCACACGTTGAAATAGCAGAAAAAGAGGGTGCTGATGCCGTCGCTCACGGTGCCACTGGTAAAGGCAACGATCAAGTTCGCTTTGAATTGGCATACGCGGCACTTGCTCCGCAACTGCAAATCATTTCACCATGGCGCATGGATGTCTTTCGCAAGGCGTTCCCAGGGCGCACCGAAATGATCAACTACTGCCGCGAGCATAATATCGATGTCGAAGCCAGTGCTTCCAAGCCGTATTCGATGGACCGCAACTTGCTCCACATCTCTTACGAAGCAGGTATTCTAGAAGATCCTTGGTTTGACCCAACGACTGAGGACAACAAGAGCATGTATAAGCTCACAGCGGATCCGCAGGATGCACCTGATGAAGCACAATACATCGAGCTCGATTTCGAACAGGGTGATTGTGTCGCAGTCGATGGCATCGCAATGACTCCTGCGCAAGTGATGAAGCACTTAAACAAAGTTGCAGGTAAACATGGCATTGGACGTGTCGACATCATCGAAAACCGTTTCGTAGGCATGAAGAGCCGAGGTGTATATGAGACACCAGGTGGCACGATTCTCATGCAAGGCCACCGAAACATGGAATCGTTGACAATGGACCGCGAGCTCATGCACCTGCGTGATAGCTTGATCCCGCGCTACGCGCAACTTGTGTATAATGGTTTCTGGTATGCGCCAGAACGTGAGGCCCTTCAGGCCTTCATTGACGACTCGCAAAAAACAGTCACTGGCACCGTTCGCCTGAAGCTCTACAAGGGCAACATCACGACTGTTGGACGCAAGTCTCCGCTATCACTTTACGATGAAGACATCGCATCCATGGAAGGGGTCGATAGTGATTACAATCCAGATGATGCTAGCGGCTTCATTCGCTTGAATGCACTTCGCCTCCGCCGCCGCGCGATTGCTCAAGGTGGTCCAGAAATCGCCTCTGAAAGCAAAGTAAAGCGTAGCTAAGCGTTCTTTATCCAATTCTTCGTCAAAAGCCTATCGGAAGTCTCCGATAGGCTTTTTTGTGATTTATTGACGATTACTCAGACCGTCCTGTGAAATCATGACTACCGTAGTGTAGCTCTGGAGGCAAACGCTAGCCGTTATCGCGAGGTCACAGATAGCATGGCTTACTCTGTTAATAGCACCGAAACATTCAGCTGCGGCGTATACGAACGGCTGCGGCCAATTCTTCGAAAACAGCATCCGTAGCATCGAAGTCGATACACGCATCGGTAATGCTTTGTCCATACACGTTGTCGCCATTTTGCTGATAGTCTTGGCGACCGGCGACGAGATGGCTTTCGAGCATGACGCCTGCGATACCCGTTTGACCTGCCTTGATTTGTTCAGCGAGCACGTGGGCGACCTGAGACTGGCGAGTGTAGTCTTTGTTACTGTTGCCGTGGCTGCAGTCGACGATCAAGTATGGAGGGAGGTTGACGGCTTTGAGTTGTTCAAGCACGGGCTCGATATCTTTTGCTTCGAAATTGGGTCCAGTGCGATTACCCCCACGTAGAATGACGTGAGCGGAGGGGTTACCTGTGGTTTGGAAAATGGCGGTGACCCCTTGCTTAGTGACCGATGGGAACCAGTGTGGTTGTGCGGATGAACGGACCGCGTCGAGTGCGATTTGCACGTTGCCGCTGGTGCCGTTTTTGAAGCCCACGGGCATCGAGAGGCCTGAAGCGAGTTCGCGGTGCACCTGGCTTTCGGTGGTGCGTGCACCAATCGCCGACCATGCGATTGCATCGGCAATGAATTGCGGAATGATGGTGTCGAGAAACTCCGCTCCAGTCGGTAGTCCGAGTTCGCAGATGTCGACTAAGAGTTGACGCCCGATACGTAAACCTTTGTTGATCTCGAAACTGCCGTCGATATGTGGGTCGTTGATGAGGCCTTTCCAGCCGACAACAGTGCGTGGTTTCTCAAAGTAGACCCGCATAATGATTTGTAGCTCGCCTTTGTATTTTTCGGCGTAGGGCACTAAGCGCTCTGCGTATTCGATAGCTGCTTTTGTGTCGTGGATGGAGCAGGGGCCAACGACGACGATTAAACGATCATCATCACCACGCAGGATGGCTTCGCTCTCTGCACGTCCTTGATCGATGACTTTGGTGGCTTTATCGCTAAGCGGGATTTCTTCGATAAGAATCGCGGGAGCTAGAAGAGGGCGCATGCCTGCGATGCGAGTGTCGTCGTGTTGATTCAGCATAATTAAAAAAGTTTAGAAGGTGAAATGAGTTCAGGTCGTAACGTCTATTGAGGCAAGTTTGCATGACTTAGGATGTAGAGCATGAGCAAACTAAAACCGTTGAAGAAGGCGTGAAAGCACATCGGCACTAGTAGATTACCGGTTTTTTCGTAGATTCGTGCGAGGATAATACCGATGACAACTAGGGGGATGAATGTCATCAAGTTAAAGTGCATGATCGAGAAAACGATGCCGCTAAGCACTTGAGCGGCGATAAAAGTGGTTTTACTTTTTAGAAAGCGGTAAATGCAGCCGCGGAAGATAATTTCTTCCACGAATGGTGCGAGTAAGACGGCAAAGAGCACAAGGATCGTAATCGTGATTGGTTCGCCTCCGTCTTGAAAGATTTTAACTAGGTCTTGAACCGGCACTTCATTGATGACGCCAAGTGATTGTAAAGTGCCCAGCAATCGACTCCATAAATAATTAGCAATCCAGATAACAGGAAGGAACATGATGAAGAGTGACGCTGCTTCACGTAGTGCTGCTGCAAGGCTGTAAGCCTGTGTATTTAACTGGCTGGCATATAGGTTTGGGAAAAATCGTCGCGCTAGATAAAACACTCCGAGCATCGGGATTTGAAGCAAGAGCACCGCTGCGATGGCAAGCCCTGGGGTGAGTTGCTCGTCGGCAGCCTCGATCGTGTCTGTGAGTAAATGGAAACCAATTAGTTGAACACTTGAGACGATCACGATTTCAGCACAAATAAAGAGTAGGAAATCGACCCAAGGAATATTCCACGGGCGTGCCTCGGCGTCGGGAATGATCTCGTTGCGCGGGCGTTGGATACGGTGTATCCACAAAACCGCACTAGTGAGAAGAACCCCTAGTATGATGATGTATGCGGCGATTGCCGCGGCATTCAATTCTTCGAGCATTGGGGTGTCACCTACGCGGTAATCGTCGAACCGTCGAAGACTTGTTTGCCGGCTACGTAGGTCGCTTTGACTTTGCCTTTAACGGTCGCTCCATGCCATGGGCAATTGCGTGATTTGCTGAAGAATTGCTCTGCGTCCACTGTCCATGCTTCATCTGGGTCGAAGATACAGATGTCTGCGGTTGCGCCTGTGCTCAAGGTGCCAGCGTCTAGTTTGCAGATCTCGGCACCTTTATGTGTCATTAAGGCGATCACTTCGCTAAGTGTCAGACGCTTGCTGTGATAGAGTGTGCCCAGTGTGCTCGCGAGTGAGTTCTCGAGGCCGATAATCCCGAAGGGTGCATAGTCGAACTCGCAGTCTTTCTCGGTTGCGGTGTGCGGTGCGTGATCAGTGGCAATACAATCGAGAGTGCCGTCGCACAGCCCTTCAATAAGTGCCTCTCGGTCTACATCGCTTCGTAGCGGCGGGTTCATCTTAAAACCAGTATCGTAGTTGGCGAGTTTGGCGTCGGTAAATTCGATATGATGGGGGCTGGCTTCTCCGCTGACTGGCACGCCGCGGTCTTTGGCACGGCGTAGGATGTCGACTGAGGCTGCCGAGCTGACATGCTGCATGTGGATATGCGCGCCGGTAATTTCCGAGAGTATCACGTTTCGAGCCACGATGATGTCTTCCGCTGCCTTAGGCCAGCCGCGTAGTCCGAGACGTAAAGACCATTCGCCTTCGTTCATAACGGCACCTTCAGTCAGGCTTTCGTCTTGGCAATGATCCATGATCGGGAGATCGAACATTTTGGCATATTCGACCGCACGGCGCATGATCTCATTGCTCTGCACGCAGGCACCGTCGTCGGTCATCGCAACGACGCCTGCAGCCTTGAGCTGGCCGGTTGGAGCTAGGCTTTCACCTTTCATGCCTAGGGTGAGACAACCCGTCGGGTAAACGTTAATGACCGCATCGCGGCTGACTTTGTCGATGATACGTTGAATGGTTCCGGCGTTGTCACAGACCGGGCTTGTATTGGGCATACACACGACACTCGTGAAACCACCAGCTGCGGCCGCTCGTGTGCCACTGCTAATGTCCTCCTTGTGTGTTTGACCTGGGTAGCGAAAGTGCACGTGGATATCGACCAGACCAGGGGCGACGACGAGTCCCTGCGCGTCGACTTTTGTGGCGTCGGCTTGTTGTTGATCGGTTAAGCTGCCGACCAGTTTACCATCGACAGCGAACACGTCGCCTACGGCATCGCGACCATTTGCTGGGTCGATCACTCGACCATTTGTAATCCAGAGAATGTGGCTCATTTTAAGCGTTTCAAAAGTGGTGGTTCAGCGTTTCAGGTAGGCAGTTCAATCGGTATACCCTTGTGGTGGCAGTAACATAGGTGAAGCACCGCCATGCGCACGACGATTCCATTCGTGACTTGTTGTAAAATGACGGACTGCTCGGAGTCGGCGAGTTCGGAGTCGATCTCAACACCTCGATTGATTGGGCCTGGGTGCATGATAATCGCCCCGGGTTTGAGCCATTTCGCGCGCGCTTTATTGAGCCCGAACATACTCGTGTATTCACCAATCGATGGAAAGTGCGTGGACGTCTGGCGCTCGTGTTGAATGCGAAGCAGCATTACTGCGTCGGCGTTCTCTAGTGCCTTCTTTAAGTCGTGGCAGACGGTGGCACCCATGGCTTCGAAGCCTTTGGGCACCAATGTGCTCGGCCCGGCTACAGTGACCTTGGCACCGAGCTTTTGTAGGCAAATGATGTTTGAGCGTGCCACTCGGCTGAAGAGGATGTCGCCAAGAATAGTGATTTCTTTGCCATTCAGAGAACCGAACTTTTCGAGCAGTGTAAATGCATCGAGCAATGCCTGAGTTGGGTGCGCATGTGAACCATCTCCAGCATTAATCACAGGGATGTCGACGACTTCGCTTAAGTAGTGTGGGGCGCCGGATGCCGAGTGCCGCATGATGATCATATCCGCTTTAAGAGCAGCCATGTTCTGTGCTGTGTCGCGTAGGGTTTCACCCTTTGTTAAGCTGCTCGCTGCACCCGTCACCGTAATGGTGTCTGCGCTTAAGCGGCTGGCGGCGACTTCGAAGGCGAGGCGCGTGCGCGTGCTTGGCTCTAGGAAGAGGTTCACTACAGTGCGCCCATCAAGATAGGGCTGCTTATTGTCGTCTGCTTCCATTGCTTTTTTAAACGCAGTGGCAGCCGTGAAAATCGTCTCGATTTCTTCACGCGAGAGAAATTCGACGTCAATTAAGTCTTTTCGGTTCCAGGATAAACTTTGGCTCATGTGTCTGTGGGTGTGCTGTGGGACAAAAACAATCCCCAGCTCCGAAGATGGAAATGTGTCTTTCAATCGTGAAAGGGCAATGAGAAAGCGCGCAAAGTGCAATTACTAGGAGAACGTCTACCATTGAGTGGTGAATGAATAGTGAACTCCGGTGGAGTCGCCTAGGCGCACTATATAGGATTAAGCTCGCACGCCGCAAAAATGTAGAAACTCGACTAAGTAGCGCGCCGCTTCAGCAAACGAGCTCGGACCCGAAACGTGCTTTATGCCCAGCGGACACGTGCACATATTTCTTCGCAAGTTTGCGCCCCGAGGCGCGTTCTTCAGGTGAGAGTGCGCGCACGATCTTAGCAGGAGAGCCTAGCACTAGCGAACCTTCGGGCACGATAGTGCCCTTAGTGACCAGTGTGCCGGCGCCGACGATCGATTCTGCGCCGATCACTGCGCCATCGAGCACTGTGGCTTGCATGCCGATGAGGCAACCATCGCCGATTTCGCAGGCGTGTATCATCGCCGCATGACCAATTGTGACATAGGCACCGACCTTGACGCCGTAATTGTCGGCTAGGTGCACTATCGTGCCATCCTGCACATTCGAGCCTTCGCCGATTTCGATTGTGTTGATGTCTCCACGCAAAACACATCCGTGCCACACACTTGAGTGGGGCGCCAGTGTGACCGCGCCGATAACGATGGCGCCTTTAGCCACATAGGTCGTTTCATCCACGGTTGGCGTTTGGTCGAGATACTTCGCTAAGGCTTCTTCAATACTCATACCTGTGTTGTAGTATTTTTATGACATGAACCAAGTATAGAAACAGCCGTCTTTATCTTAGTCCTACACTGAATCGTTCTTCTCTTTACCTGGTGAGCATTCAGACCGTTTCGAAAAAGGATAGATCGGCTCATTTACAGGGTAGCGCAGCACCGTGCTCGGTGCGCATAGACGTTTGCGAGGGCACTTTAAACTTTCGTGCGGCGTGAGGCATGTCGAATAGCACTACTCTTAAGAGAATTTGTTGGTGGGGTCGCCTCGCCGAGGCGACCGTTTGCCTGCTGCTTACGACTCGCCAAAAGATTGTGGATGGCAGTCTATAGAGTTGGATCATCCATATTCTTTAGGTATACGGTGTCTGTTGCCGCACGGTCGCCTCGGCGAGGCGACCCCACCTCTTATAATGGCTGAAAACATCCTAAAGGTGGTGCCATTCGAGACACGCCTGCGCTACCGAATCAAACAATACTAGAAATGGTATTCAGACGGAATCTAAAGAACTCAAGATTGACAGTGGCTCGGGGCTAACATTGCTTTCTCCAAGTAACTTTAGCTCAGGTGGTGGAACGGCAGACACGCCACGTTCAGGTCGTGGTGCCCGCAAGGGCGTGAGGGTTCAAATCCCTCCCTGAGCACTCTATTTTATCGGCTTTTGGCGCAGATTTGCCATTTTGAAATGGCAAATCTGACAAGCCATGCCGAAATCTAAATTCAAAATCTCGCCTTTTACCAATCCTAGTGGAATCACTGCTTGGCGCCTCTCGGGGACGCTGAACGGTAAGCGTATCAGGCAAAACTTCAAAACGCGCCCAGAAGCCGTTGCCCAGCGTCAAGAATACGACGTAGAGCATTTGAATGGTGAGCCTGAGGGAAGAACCGTCTGGACGACTCTGACCCCAGAAGAGAATCGTGACGCAGTCGCTGCCATCAATTCTTTGAAAGCTCGTGGCTCAAAGTGCTCGCTCGCGTTCGCGGTTGATTACCTGTTGCAGCACTATCGGCCACCAGACTTGGAGCGGCTCGCTGGCGAAGTGGCGCAAGAATACCTCAATAAGCGCGATCGTGACTGCCTGAAAGGTTTCATTACTGAGTTGCAGTATAAGACCATCAAAAACGAAATGCAGTGGTTTAAGCGGTGTTTTGAGGGGCGCTTGATCTCGTCCATTACGGCAGATGATTATCGAGACTACTTGGAAAAGCCAAAGAATCAGCTGAACAACCGTCGCAAGCTGCCCAAGGTGCTGTCGGCCAAGACGTGGAACAACCGGCGAGGGACTTTGAACACGTTCTGTGTGTTCTGCCTTGAGCAAAAATACTTGGCCGAAAACCCGATTGCTCGGCTGCCGAAGCATAAGCATCGCAGTCATCGAGGCACTGCCGAAACTTTGAAAGCTGAGGATGCCATTGCATTGATGGAATTCTTGGAAACTTATAGTGGATTGACAGAGTCCAAACGCTCGCATCGTCAGAAGCCCGGCTTCCTTGTCCCGTTCTTTGCGCTCACTTTGTTTGCTGGGATTCGACCCGATTGGAAAAGCGGTGAAATCAGCAAGATCGAGCCAAAGGACATCGATCTGACCACGGGCGTTATTCGTGTTGAACCCGAAGTCTCGAAGGTGAATGAAAAGAGAACGATCAAGATCCAGCCCAATCTTAAGCTTTGGTTGGAGAAATACCCGATTGACGAGTTTCCTCCGATTCCGCGCGGGAACATCGACCGCCTCTTGCGGGAAGTTCGCACCAAGTTTTCGATCGGTCACGACGTTTTGCGGCACACCTACATTTCGATGACGGTCGGCGCGTTTCGCTCGGTGGGTGATGCTGCTTTGCAGGCGGGAAACTCTGAATCTGTCATTAGGAAGCACTACCTCGACTTGAAGAGCACTGAGGAAGCTGACAAATTCTGGCAAATCGCCCCCGGAGGCCAAACGCAGCCGGCGTTGGAGAAAAAGGACGGGCGTTTCGCGCCAAAGAAGAAAGGAGCCTCCTAGGCCTTGGGCGACGCTGCTTCATCGACTTTCGGATCAAGCACGCTCTCCACGTAGCTGAGAAGTGAAATTGCTTTCAGGCTGTTCACCTTAGTCCCGTAGTCGGTCGAGTTGCCGTGCATGATGGCGTGTCGTTTAAATTCCCCAGGCGCGTCCGTCTGGGGATCTGAATTACCGTGCAGCTCGAATTTCTCAGTCAATGGGCTGAGTGCGGCCGCCGTGTAGGATTCCGGCGGTATACTGTCTACATATTTAGCGGTTGCCGGGCGTTTGTCGCATGTGCGGAAAAAGCACAAGTCGATGCGCTCTTTGCAGATGCCGTCGGCTTGAGCCAGAAAGACGGGGATGGACAAAATAAATTCTTCTCTGCAGTGCGCATTGAAGGCTGCTTCAAAGATGTGCGCTCGCTCGGGACAGCGCTTGACGAGCCTCGACTGTATTGCGCTCAGATTACTCTTATAGTATTCCACGAGCTCATTCTTTGCGTTTTCGAGATCGCCCTGATTGATCGCTCGATCCAAGCCAAATGCTTGGCTCAGGGGCATTTCCGGGTCGATGAACCAGCCAAATTTCGCGAGATTTAGCAGAGCCTTACGTGTCCGTGGCGGTAGTTCTCTTAAAGCTTTGTTCGCAGGCTCGAGGGCGCGGGTCACGTGCTCGGTGATGCTACTGATACGCTTTTGCGCCTCCAAGACTTCTGGAGGTAGGGAAAAGCGGTAAGTTGGGAGCTTTGGTATTTGAACTGACGCTTTCAAACGATCCTCCGTCGATTTTATACCCTCCAAAACCTTATTCATGGGTGCCAGCTGACGGTTCAAGCTGTTTTGAAATTTTTCGATCTGCTTGAAGTAGTTGCCGAGTTCCATGATTGCAGCACATTGGCAGTGCTTCTGAATGGAATCAAGGTTTTCGCAGTTCCTTGCGAATCCGCACAATGAGATAGACAAGCGTAGCCAGGCCAACGAGGATGCCAACGATTGCGTTGGCACCCTCAAGAATAGCTGTAGCTCCCGTTCCAGCCGTTCCGATGAGCGCGGGGCGGATGTCGTGAATGGTTTCGATTAGGCGGCGCATTGGATTGATGAAGAATGAGTGATAAATGATGACTGAACTCTGCATGGGACTAATTCGGACGGAGCAACTCAGGAGAGTAGCGACCCTAGAAATTTAGGCTCATCGCGCCTAGCGATATAGGCCGAAGGCCGTAGCCCCGTAGAAGGTGCGTAGCTTACAAGGTGAAGCTTTAGAGTTCCCGCAGCCCTTACCCTGCAAACCGCATCCCCTTCTAAGCAAACTTCGTCACTTAGGTATCCAGCTGGATAGGCTTCTTGGTGGGTGTTGCAAAGCGTTCGAGCAGCTTCGTGATTTCTTTCTGCACTTGTAGTGCGTTTTGATGTTCTCGCAGGGTTTCGGTCAAGCGTGTATCAATTTTCTCGCCCTGTGGTGTTTGGTCGAGCACATCGCGGAAGGTGTCGATGCCTTGGATCAAGCTGGCCGATACTTTGTCGGCTGTGCGTTTCCGCTTTGCAAACCACAGTGCTCCAATGGCCAAGGCTCCATTCAACACAGTGCTGGCCAAAGGCGCGACTCCGGGTGCAGGCGCGACCGCAGTAACGGCGTCGATCAGCGGTGCAATCGAAGACTTAGGACGGACGACGCCAAGAGCCTCGGCCTCTTCGAGTGTGATACCACGTTCCACGGCAATTTCGTCGTAGGGAACAGGCTCGTAGAGTGTGTTCTTGACGGTTTCACAGCCCGTGAAAGCGAAGAGTGAGAAGAGAGCGAAGGTGAGAAGAAGGAGGTTTTTCATATTTGTATTGGTTGTAGGCCGAAGGTCTAGGTGATGGTGATGCGTTTCGCGGAAATCGAGGAAGTGAGTTTGATGTCCTCCGTCCAATCGACGGCGAGCACGTCGGAACGACTGGATTCTTCGCGGTATGTGCGGACAACATCTACGCCGCCTCTGCGGGTGCGGAAGGTTTTCATGAAGCAGGGATCGTAGAGCGTGGGTGCGTTGTTGCCGTGGAAGAGGTAGAGTTCACTGCCGACGATGTTCTTCGCGCTCTTCTGTTTTCCCCACTTGTTCTCGTCGTGGGAGAGCACTCCGACTCGGATATCCAAGTCGGGATTAAGGAGCAGCGAAGCAAACTGGTTGCGGGTGACTCCGACCGAAGCGGCTCCCGGAAAACGGGCGATGACTTGTGGGTTGTGACGGATGGCCGCCCACGCCGGAAGACCGATGACCATACGGTTGGGCATCATGCCTGTGTTGGTTGCCAGAGTTTCGATTTGGGCGTCGATTTCAGCGATCGGGTCTCTGTCGTTGTCGGCACCGCTCCAAGCGCCGATGCCGCCGACCGCATTGACTGCGCTGGCCACTGCTTTGAAGACTTTAACCTCGTGCGACGCGACTGCCGAAGAAACCAAAGTGCGGGTCTTCGCTTGCTCGATGCCGAGAGGATCGCCGCGCCCGGATTCGTCGCGCTCGTGGTCGTCGATGGGGATCTCAAGTGCTTGCGGCAAACAATTGTATGTCGGATCGGTGGCCGCAAAGTCGAGCCGACGCGCGGGGCCGCCCACGGCACGGGACGTATCCAGAATCTGAAAAGCATTCTTGTCAGAGAAGTCTTTGTATTGGCCAGTGGCGGCTGGAACGATGACTTCGGGCGCGATGAAATCGGCCAAGGAAGAGCGCAAGTCTTGCGCGATGCCTCGGGCGTAGTTGGTGAGTGTGACGTGGAATTTAGAAGCGGACATAGTTTGAAAATTTGAAGTGTTTATGGTGGAAGGTTATGCGATAGTCAGGGATTCAGGCTTGGTTGGGATCGCCTCAATCATCTCTCCGGCGACTCCGCTTTCGACTGCGACTGCGCAGATGAATGTTTCGCCTGGGAAATTCTGCTCACTGGCATCGGCAAAGCCGTATGTTCCATTGTCATCGACCAGACAAAGCTGTCTGCCTGGGCTTGTTTCATCGAGAATCTTGACTTTGAAGGTTCCGGCCACGCCGCCATGAAAAGGCGCGACAGTGACTATGGCTGGGTCTGCGTGGACGATAACCCCGAATGGCTTTTCGTCTGTCATCCAGAGCTCTGCAGTCGCACCATTCGGTGAAGGGCCGACGAGGACGGCGCAGCCGATATAGGCAGTCAGGTCAACGTTTGTCTGGAACGGAAGGAGTGCGTTTTCGCGTGTTAGTTTGCTCATGTGCTATGATGACTAATGGGTGATGAGGGATTGCGGGTGAATTAACGAAAGAGGTCAGGTGCCTCGGTTTGCGCCTTGGCGAAGACGGTTTGAAAATCAGCTTGCGGGTTGGCTGCGCGGACTTCCGCGAGCTTCTTTTGCTGGAGCTGCATTTTATCGAGCACGCCGCTCTTGGGGTCGTCGCTATCGGTAATCTTGGCTAGGACGGGATTGATCGGGAGGGCTTCGAGTGCTTTAAGCGCGGCTGTTTCGTCGCGGATGAGCGAATCTTGCCAGAAGTTCTTGGTGTCGTCGTTGGGAGCGATGCGACCTTCTTTGACTGCGGCTTCGACGTGAGCGGAAGCACGCGACTTAACAGCTTCAATTTTCTCGGCTTCGAGGGTATCGACCTGAGATTGAAGCTCGATGAATCGGGCTTCGATTGCCTGAGCGACGGATTCATCAGAAGCGTTCACCGAGTCGATGAGCTTAAGGGCGTAAAGTTTGGCTTGTATTGGTTTCATGAAAGATGATGGATTAATGACGGTGGGTAGATTAAGGTCTTGCTTTGCAAAGAGAGGCTGGATCGATTTGAAAGCGGCACGGTTGACTAGGCCTCCCATGTTGGTTGCTGAACCAATCACACGGCCTTCGTCGTCGGGAATGAAGGTAGGCGAAAAGCGGCGAAAGGTTTTGTCCTTTACCGCGGCTTGGCCTGCGCCGCTCCATTCCACTTTGGCACGGACACCCCCTGTCTTGAGATCGTCACCCGCCCAGTAAAACTCGGTTGGCCATGCGGCGGCTTCGCGGTCTTCATGGTTAAAGTCGAAGAAAGGTCGATCTTCGCTGCCTTCATTTGCCTTGGTCAGATGGTCTTGTAGGAACTGGTTGAGCGTCTCGGCCGTCGCTGCGTCGACAACGATGTCCAAGCTAACAGGCTTACCACTGCGCGAGGCATTGATGCGGTGCTTGCCTGGCGGCATATACTGAATGTCGTCAGGACATTCAGAAGTTGATTGGCTGTTTACCAGTTCGAGGCTGGAGGTAAGCGCGGCTTTGATCGCATCGGGCATACAGCCATGATTGCGCGAAGAAAAAAGCTTCATCAAACGCAGGGTTTCACTGCGTTTAATTCAGTTTCACTGTTTGCTCGTGTTTTTCGCCTGAGCACTCACTGAGCAGTCGCAGTTGTGGTGTAAAGGAGGCGGTGTCGTCCAGCCGGAACCGTAAGCCGTGCCATTGTAGGGAGCGCATTGAGGACAATCACCACCCGACCAGATCAGATCATGCGTGTCTAGGTCTGTATTGGCCAACTGGTCTAAGAAATCGACGTAAGCGCTAAGTTTTCGCTCGTTTAGTGATGCTGTGGATTCGCTGGCTCCTTCGACACATTCGGGACAAGTGCACCTGTCTTTTGCGGACGATGGGGGCAGCGGCTCTCGCAAATCGGCAGGTGCGTCGACCTGCGATTCTGGAGCTGAAGCCGTGGGGTTCGGATTGAGAGTGTGCTTATCGATAGGACTGAACAAATCCTCCTCGGGGCCAGGGGCTGGAACTTTGTGGCGGTCATAAAGCCATTGCTTGCTGACGGGCAAAGCCATGTCGCTGAAGAGCAGCTTGTCCCGCTCCACCAGCTGTCGGTCTTTCTCCGGGCGATTGAGTTCGACTTCCAGAAAGGGCAATTCGGTTGCTTCTCCCCAGTTCAGTTCGACCAAGCTGTGAATCAGCTGACTATTGACCACATCGATGACATAGGTTGCGTAGTTTTCGTATAGATCGAGCTCTACCTCGCGATGCACACTCCCCAAAGCATAAGAACCGGAACCGCCTTCTTCACTCGTTAACGTCTGGCCGAGAAACAGTAAGTCACACGCGCGATCGGCCAGTGCCATCAAGCGCTCCGTTGGTTCCGACTTCCCCGCAACTCCAGGAGTGCTTCCGTTCAAGATCTGTAACTCGGTGCCGGCGGGAAACGCTCCCCACGCGGCGGTGCCCATATTGCGCAGCATATCAGAAACCTGGTCGATTTGTGTTTGCGGTGCATTCGGGTCATAAGTCGCCCAGCGGATCGGCAGACCGAACAGTTCGGCTTTGTGCGCCATCCACTCCCAGCCGAGCATACGCCCCAGCCATAAGTGCGCCAGTGCACGAAGTTGCGCCGTCTCTGCGATATGACCAGACTTCGCACGATACACGCCGACCAGAAATTTATGAGGATAGCGGTTGAAAGCTTTCGGACTGTTAGGGTCTCTGTCGGGAAAGAGCCGTAGTGCATTCGGGTTGCGACTCGATGAGTGAATCTGGTTGCTGGGCTCAAAACCTAAGCAAGTCCACGGAACGCGCCGTGTCCCTGCGGGGATGTATTTGCCCGCCTGAATAGTCCAATCGATCTCAAGCACAGATACGCCCCGCGCAACTGCATCAAGTAACTCATACAAAGTGCCGTGGAAGTTGTTCTGCCCTTCCCACGTGGCGGCTTTCTGGTTGTGGATGACATGTTCGACGAACGCGGCTTTCTCAAGAGCCGAAGCGGTCGGCTCTTTTCCCTTCTCTGTCCATGGCTGGAGATTAAACGGTAGCTTGCAGACAGCTTTCTTGAATTTGTTCAGATTCGAGCGCAACCGTTCCCACGTATCTTCCATCGTATTGAAGAGTTCGTTTTGGAGCATTAGATTGCCTCGACCGCCTTCGTCGAGGACCCAGCCGAGGGTATCCGGATCAAAGTCGATGGGGATTGGTGAAAGTTGCTGATCGCGGACGTGCGGGCGGATGATGGTTCGGTTGGTCTGACTCATGAGTTCCATGCCTTTCTAAAGCGGGTTTGCAAAGGGCGGTGGCGACGCCTGTTCGCGCCGATTCTTGGAGGATTGTTTTCTGAAATACCCATGCCCTCGGGTGATCTTTCCGCTGCGTGTAGTGCCAAGGCTAGAGCCGTGGCGCGGTCGGCATGCCCGTCGCGCGTTCTCGCCGCCATGAATTTGACAAGCCCTTGCTGGGTGACGATGCGCTGAATGCTGGCGAGATCATCGCGTAGTTTTGGTTGGCTCGGTATGCGAACCGAGCGACTCTGAAATGATTTCTTAGTGCGGCTGAACAACTCCCGCTTTCGCTCATTGGTGAAGTTGACCGCTTCCAGTTTGAAATCTCCCAGTCGTTTGGCTAAATACTCAGAAACGGGGCCGCCAATACCTGTCGAATCAACTGCGACGAAACGAGCGCGGTTGACTCTCTCGGAAAGCAGAGCCTCTTGTTCGGGGAAGGGAGTGTTTTCCATCACTTGGATTTCTCGCGTCCAAAGGACACCCGCCACGCGTTCCAAAGTCCATGCGACGGTCAGGTCTCTACGCCTGCCGATGTCGATGCCGACAAAGAGCGGGTTCGGCGTTCTTGTTTCCCAAGGGCCAATGGATGCTGCGGGATCTTCCACAGAACGGATTAAATCCATGGGAAAGACCTGCGCAGCATGTTCCATGAACTGGCACTCGAACTCCTGTGCCCATCCATCCGCGTCAGCCAAGTTCGCTTTGAGCTCTTCAATATCTAGTCCAAGACCTTGCTCCACCGCATCGTAAACGCTTGTTTTGTGGCGTTTGAAATCGGGGGCTTCGTTCCACAGCTCGTAGAACTTGTTGTTCATTCCGGCTGGCGTGGAGATGACACGTAGTTTCAACTCTCCGCGCAGTGGATTGGTGATGATTGGATAGACCGCTCGCCAGATTTCCTCCGGGTTCTCGTGAAAGGCGAATTCATCGAGCACAAGATTGGCTGAGTAGCCCCGAGCGGTCGATGCGTTGGCCGGAAGCGCGAGAATCCTTGCGCCATTTGGAAAGCGGATTTGCGAAGCCTTGGTTTCGGCAACGAAGGGTTTCCCGGTTTCGTGACTGATCGCTTGGCAGAAGATTTGCCCCACGCGGTGAACTTTTTCCATGAACTCCAAAGCTTGCCGCTCGCCAGCGGAGAGAATGATCCAATCGGAACCACTTTGAATGGCATCGGACACAACCTCAAAAGCGGCTGCAAGTGAGCCGCCGATTTGACGCGATTTTAGCCAGATCTTGAATCGAGATGTATCCAGAACCCAACTACGTTGATACGGCAGGAGTAGATCGAAAGGAGATGCCGAAAGCTTTTTTCTTTTAGCTGCCATCTGCGTCGGGTTTTTCAGGAGCGGCTCCGAGTTTCTGGCGCCAGTCCGCCAAAATCTCCTTTTCGTTTTTAGCCGAGATGTTGACGTTGTTCTGAACCAATGCCTGTGGCTTGTCGGCGAAGACTTCCGGTTTCAGGCTCTTGAGCATGAAGATCAAACAGGCATCGGAGTATTTGCGCTTGTTGCCACAGTGGTTGCCTTTGACATCGAAGACAGGTTCCTCCCAGCCGTTGATGGCACGTCGCGCCAGTTCACGTTCGGCTTCTTCAATGCGCTTGGCGTTGCGAACTTTGTCGCGTTGCATCTGTGCGTCTTTGAATTTGTGCGCCAGCTCGGGACGGCGGGAAAGTTCGAGGTAGAACTGACTTTTACCGATACCCTCTTTTTCGATGGCCGGGTGTGTATCGCTTCCGTGGATGATGCTCTGAACCGTTCGTTCGAAAAGCGTGGTTGAGAATTTGCGCCTAGTCGCGAGGACGGATTTTGCAGGAGCTGATTTGGATGTTGGTTGAGGCACTGTGCATTTTCGGGTGCGCTTGGAGCCGTATGCAAAGTGTCGGTTTCACTGCTTGTGACTGGATTCAACGATATAGGCGCGGGCGCGGACGAAACGGAGGAAGAAAAAACGCGCGTAAGCGCGGTGGCGGCGTAGCCGACACCCGCGCGAGGGCTAGGCTCGTGTAATTGGCGAGCTTGCGAGTAGGTTTTGATTGAATCGGCGCAGGCGCGCCGCTGGGTTGAGGCGCGGTAGCGCCTGCGCTAAGCATGCGCGGCTTGCCGCGCTACGCGGAGCGAGCGAAAGCGCGGGGCAACCGCGCCGGGAGGCGGGGGGTAGGCCCCCTTTCATTCAAATGGGGGCCGCCTGGCGGATCGGCGGCGGCGATGGGAGGAACGACCTTGAGCGGGCAGCGGTGGTTGATCGGCACAGGCATCGTTCGATTTCAAGAGCGTCCAGGGCGGGGGCGGGGGAACAAACTGTAGCCCCCGAGTGCAAGGAGCCTAAGCGACTGAAGCGAGATGAGCGCGAGCGAATGCAGGGGCGTTGCGGTGGACTGGTTGCCGCGCGGTCGCCGGAACGCTCGGGGTGAATCGAAGCTCGGGGAAACGTAGCGACACAATGTCCGTTATGTCAAATGAGCGCAGCGGCTGCTAGGAATACGACGCAGCATTCGGCATAATGCGACATTGTGCGCGAGGCTTCGGGGCCTGAGCTGAGAGATTCCCCGTTGTGTGGAGGCGGGCAAGCGGCATTGGGAGGTTGACGAGTATCCGAATCGGATACGAGCAGGCTTTGCGTAGTGGCCGTAGCCGTGTGGGAGCGGAAGCCGGGCTGTGGAACTGGAGCGGCGGGAATCGCCGCAGAGAGGCACGAATGAAGGCGTTGACCAGAGCGGAGGTGGAACTGAACGGCTGGAGTCGAGCTCTCGGCGGAGGGCACGTAGCGTGGCGGGTTGGCAGGGGTTGTTTGGGGGGAGGTGATTTGCAACTATTGGCTAGCGCTCTTCGGCTGGAGCGAGGGAGGCACGACGGAGTGAAGGCGGAATGCGCGGTTGGTTGACTGTCGGGAGCGACCGGAGCGCGGGTGTCTGAGGGAGCTTTAGCGACTGGTGACACCGGCGCGATGGAAGCGGTTGGTTGGCGCGTTAGCGTTGGCGGCTGGATTGCAACGGTGGGTAGCAGTCGGGGACGCTACGGCGCAGCGGAGGTGAAGCGTAGCGACTGTCCGTAGGTCGGCGGGAACGGAGAGGCACTCCATCGGGAGAAGCGAAGCACCTGGAACGCGATCAGCGGAGGCGATGGAGCGAGTGGCGGGGACTGTGCGATTGCCGAGAGCGTGACGCTCGCTCTTTCGCCGTAGCCGCGTGGAAGGTGTTGAGCGCCGATGGTGTGCCTCGCAGTGGGAGCCGACCGAAGGGAAGTCGTGGAGCGGAACCGGAGAGGCGACGGAGTGGCAGCGTCTGCGGTTGGCGTTCCTTGCGGGTAGTGACCGGAGCCGTGCTGCCTCGAAGTGAGGCACGAACGCAGTGGCAGATCGGCGGAGGGAACGGTTGATTGTCGCGACAGCGTTGGCGGGAAGGCTTCGATTGCCGATGAGGTAGCAGATGCGCCCGTCGGGAGCCTTGGCGACTAGAGGGGGCTGCTGCGGTGATATTGGCGAGGGCGTTGTGGCGTTGCAGAGGATGCGCCGCGCGGGGTGCCACAAGTGAAAGTGAAAGTGAAGGTGAAAGTGTGAGATTGCTTCGGCGACGATGCCGAGGGCGCATCCGTCCCCAAGCGAGCGAAGCGAGTGCGGGGTTTGTTCAATCTACTCCAACCGCTTCCGCCAATCTGGGTTATCTTCGAGCCATTTCAAGGCGGCTTCCAATGTGGAGCGATAACCTGGCATGGTGTAGCCAGCTTTCTTCATCAGGTAAACGTAATTGGGGTGACGGTTGAGACGCCATGCCAGTTCCTTGACGGAGAGCATTTGAGTGTCGTTGTGTTTGAGCATTGCGGTTCCTTGTTTTTGGTTGGTTCCCGCCCGGGCTATGACAATGACACCCTTATAAAGGGTGGGTGTCATAGTGTCATAATGACGGGTAATTGTGATGTGTCGCTATGACGTGTCATAAGAAGTGTCATAGCTGTTTTGTAGTTAATTGATGGATAGGGGATTATGTGATAATCTTGCGGCCTTTTTCGGTGAGTTTATACCCTGCTTTTCCTGTCCGAAAATACCCCTCAGTTTTTCCCTTGGCTAAAATTCGGTCTAAAGAGCGGCGTGAACCTGCTTCTGAACCGCCTAATTCTTCGTGGATTTCGGCGTTCCTTGTCGCGCCGCCGTCGATGACTTGAGCGACTTCCACGAGTGTGAAGTTGGCATTTGATCGCTTGCCTTCGACATCGTCTTTCCATGCGTTGAGGTCGAAACTGGTGTCGGTATCGTAAAGCATGGTTTCGTCGTTCAATTTAAGCCCCACAGGATCGAAGGGTTTGGCATCGTTGGACTTGCCACAGGAAACGACGATACGGGCATGGTCGTCGGGATCGGCGGGGGCGATATTGATCTGAGAGCGCGTTCCTGAGTAGAGTGCCTTAGAGCCGAGGCCGAAGTTGCCTTTGTCCCAACCGACCGCCTGAGCGATATTCTGGCGGCCTGTGCGGCCATGGTGGACAATGATGATGGCCGTCGTTGGATCGAAGCGGCGGCAGACCTTGGTGAGTTCGCGCAAGGTGTGGCGAACGTCGGCATCTTTGTTGATGTCCCCCACGTTCACCTCTCCGAATGGATCGACATAGATGCAATTGGGCTCGGTGAGTTGAATGGTATCGAGCCAGCGGCGACGGATGTCATCTGAACCCAAGTGAATGAAGGCATCATCAATTTGACGGACGATGTGAAAGAAGATGTGAGCATCGACTTTCTCGCGTTGAGCGTCCGTCAAGCCCCCCGTCATCTTGAGATAGTCGGATTTCTGGCGATAAATGCTGTTCTCGGTGCCGATCAGCAAGTGCCTGAGCGGTTCGGGATGCGTGGACATTCCCGCGAAGTGCCAGCCCAGCACTTGTGAAATAGCGATCTGCATGACAACGCGGCTCTTCCCCGTGCCGCCTTGACCGATGAGAGTGGTCATTTGACCGAGCGAAATAACCCCCTCCCCGAGAACATTAGTTTTCGGAGGGACGGTCTCTTTGCGAAGCTCTGCACCGGACAACACCGTGAAGGGCTTAGGCTGCGGATGGATCGCATTTTCAGCGGCGGTGAAGTTGGGGTCTTCGATGCTTCGCCAAAGTTCTTGCAAGTCTTGATTCATTGAGAATTTGAAGGTTGAAAATGAAAGATGTGCTGCGTCTCTCCTGATGCGCGGCGGCCGCCTGGCATTCGGACAAGCTTTGCGGGATCCCAGAGTGTGGCATCGGCTCCTAAATAGACGGCGTGACGGAAGAAGCGCAGTTTGGCGTAGTCGGGGAGCGCCTGAATGTTGAACCAGCCATGGAGTGACTTGCCTCCTGACCAGACGACGAGCACGAGCTGAGTCATTGAGGAATGGAGGGAGGACAGGATAGCGGCTTGTTCGCTCAAGGAACCTCGGTCAAATTCCACGACCAGATAGGTTCGATCCTTAGTTGCGTTGTCATGGCAACGGTTCGACTGCTTGCCTGATTGATTCATGCCAGTCTTGGCAATCATTGGATTGGCGACGATGAATTGCATTCCGGATTCTTTGCCCCGCCATGCTTCCCTTTCTTGCGTGATTGCGGAGCGGGTATCGAGAGCGGCACAAATCAAGGCATCCTCAGGGAATAGAGCATCGACTACTTCTTCAGACGTGATGGGCAATGGCTTTTCAGAAAACCCCACGGGGCAATCGAGTCGTCGATTCCATGCTTCAGGATTGAACTCAGGCCACGGGAGGCGCGTAGAGGCCTGAGAGTTGATACCTGAAGCCTGAGTTTTTTCATTGAAGGCACGAGCGATAGCTCGATCGATTTCCGGCTCAAAGTCCCGGTCGTTCCACTGTGAGGCGACGGCGGTCAAGAGCGCCCTGACTTTCTCGGGGGAAGCAATATGTCTGGCTCGAAGCGCGACGGTGAAGAGCCAGACATTGCGATTGCCAGCTGCGGGGGGATTGGCCAGACACTGACTCAAGCCAGAAGGTATTTCAGAGAGAACAGCCATCACTTGCAGTATGCTTGAGATTCAGAGGCTTCGGCATCCACAGGAAGACCGGGCATCCATTCGGGAGTCTGAGCCAGTAACTCAGACACAACGTCGGGCGTGACATCGGAATCCTCGGGCACTTCGCAGATCACTTCATCATGCACCGTCCATAAGATGCGAATGCCTGCGCGGTGGATTCGTAAAAGCCCCTCGGCAAAGACATCTCTGGCTGTTGCTTGAACTAAGTTCTCTGTGAGTTTGCCCCCATACCATTTGAAGCGGCGTCCGCCTCGTTCAGTGGCGGCGGTGATACCTCCGCTGAAGGCATGCACTCCAAAGTATCGGAGCAAACGACCACTTGGCAGCTGCATGAAGAATGTTTGCTCGTGCTGCTGACGCATGGATTTTTCGAGCGAACTCCAGACCGCCAGAATCTTTGGGTTCTGCCGACGGAAATCATCCACCGTTCCTTTGGCTTCGGAATAGGAAATCGTCAGCCCATAAGTCTTGGCTAAATTCTGGAAGGTCTTGCCTCCCGCCCCATAGCCGAGACCGATGACGCGACACTTGGCGAGCAGATAGCGGCGTGGTGCTTCCTTCTTCAAATCCCCGCCCGTGAAGCCCATCGAAGTTTCGGCGTGGGCTTGATAAATGGGCAAGCCGTTACGAATCTTCTCCAACAACTCGTGATCTCCAGCGATCCATGCCAGCACACGCGGCTCGATTTGCGACAAGTCAGCAATGATAAGCTTGTGGCCGGGACGTGCGATCAAACAACGGCGCGGATCGACCTCATGCAGAGCTTCGCGGTTGAAATTCTGGAGATTGAGCCCCGCATCCCCCGACCAGCGCCCAGTGGCAATCGCTCCAAAATACTTGAGCGAAAACGGCAAGCTGCCATCTGCGCGGCAACGGTCGCGCATCGTCTCCAAGACTTTGAGCATGCGGTTCGACTTGCGCCAATTACGAATATGCCGAATCCACGGGGCTTGTTGGCCGTAGCGTTCTTCCCATTCATCGCAACCGGGATCGTCTTCCGCCGTCGAAGGCGGTGCGGGAATGTTGCGTTCGCGGCAAGCGTGGGCGAGTGCTTTGGCACTAGTCGGCTTCTCGCGGCCATACCAAGGCAGACATTGCGCGGACTGGTCGCGCTGCGTAGTGAGAATTTGAATGCCTAGACGGATGCGTTCACTATCCAGCTGAATGCCATACTCGCCTTGTTCCACTGTGAGCAGAGAGAGCGTTCGCTCATCCGCTGGCCATTTAACGCTATGAGCGAGCCAGAGTTGGCAAGCGAGCCTGGCATCATTGAGCGCGTATTCGAGAACGCGATCTTCTTCCAGTAGGAGTTTAGCCTGCATCCAATCGACACCCTTCATCAGGTCGCGGACGGATTTGTCAGGAGTTACGCCTAGCAATTGCTTGGCGCCACCTTCCAGATTACGAGGTGCTTGCAGATAGACACAAAGCGCTGCCGTGTCGTGCCACTCGATGGGCTGGATTGACGGCGGGACAATGCCAAGCTCTTGCAGACGGCGAAAGACAGCGCGGTCGAAGCGGCTATTGTGCGAGAGCCAGACGCAGTCGGTGAATCGCTCCCAAGGGCAATCTTTCGGGTGGCCTACGAATTCATCGTGTGGCCCCCAGAAAGAAACCAGATAGCAATCGAAACGCTTGTCGGCAACATAGCGATCTACGCCCAGCGTTCTGACGCTGTAGTTCTTAGCGTAGTAGGTCTCGGCGTCGAAGCCGAAGACTTTACTCTGCTGGATACGTGATTCCATATTCCGACCATAGGTCTGCTCGGGCAGACTCATTTCCATCTGCGGCGAGATCCATGAGTCCTGCGAGGCGCATGTCTTCGAGGTTGTTTGAGCTTTGCTTAGAGAGGTCATGGCTTAGTGCTTTCGGGTTCTTACGGTGCAGGTTTCGTTGAGGGCGTTTTGAACTTCCTCGACATTGAAGCGGACGAGATGGCCGATCTTCACGTAGGGAATCTTGCGTTGGGCTTGCATCTGGCGTAGCCAGCGCAAAGAGGGTCTGCTGGTTTCGTCGAAGAGCGCTTCGAGTAGGCCGTTGGCATCGACTAGCTTGGCTGTTTGAATTGTGTTGGTTTGCATTTTTAAGAATCATTTTGAAGTGAGTTCCCCGCCGTCCGCATTTCAGACAGCGGGGAGGTTTTTAGTTTTAGAGCGTCGTAAGATCGTCGGAGTGAACGACGATCCAGAAGCCAGGTCTGCCTTTCTCAGAGAGGCAGATGACGGGCGTTTTGTTTTCCTTGTCGGCGAGCCGCTTAGTCGCATCCCAGAGACTGACTGCGGCGAATCGTTTGCGCTGCTTGCACTCGATGAAGAGTTCTGGGTGCAGCGTGTCGGATCGGGTGAGCTTTGAGTTTCCACCAGAGAGCGCGTTGCGCTCGGTCTTGAAGAAACGGGCGACTCTGCGCTCAAACTGTTTCCAGGCTTTATCACTCATGATTAAACCCTCCAACAGTTGGCTTTGTAGATTCGACCGTCCAAAGGGCACCCGTCGAATCAACCCTTCGGGCACGCCTACGGCGCACCATCTCCGCGCTGTCGCGCTTCGTCCCAGTCTTATCAGCCATGGTTAGCTACCTTTCTCGGATCATAGTTCTTGCTGTGTCGCCAGATAGCACAGGCCATCTTAAACACTTCCCATTCAGCCATGAGCTGTTGCGGCGTGTAGCTGCAAACTTCCATGCGTCCAGGTTCGGTTCGGGAGATATAGACATTGGCTCCAAACATCCGAGACAGTGACTCTTCGCCCCAGTAGGTCGCGCCGTAGGCGGCGATCTGCATCGCTTGGCCATCGTATGGTGTGACCTTTACGTTTGGCTTCGTCTTGCGGGTCTTGAAATCGATCACTCCGATTCCATTGCTGCCATAGCGACAAGCTACGTCCATGGTTCCGGCAAAGCCGTGCTCTTGGTTCACAAGGCAGGTTTCCCGCTCTACGAATTGCAGTGATTTGCTAACTTGCCACTCGAGAACTGGCTCGGTGTAGATCTGCAAATCTTCGGGAACTTCGGTGCCCTCGAAGTGCTTTTCGAGTGCATCGTGAATGCGACTGCCTAAGTCGGCTGCTTGCTCGACTTGGGCAAAGGCTTCTTCGATGATGCGGTCGGCGAGGTAGTCGTCAGACTCACCTTCTGTGCGGTCGATACGCATGGAAGCGAGCGCGACTTGCTTCATCTTCCACTTATCGAGCTGAGGTTTGGAGAAGATACCAAGTATCGAAGTGACACT
The DNA here is from genome assembly GCA_937136395.1 of uncultured Opitutia bacterium. Taxonomy (GTDB): domain Bacteria; phylum Verrucomicrobiota; class Verrucomicrobiia; order Opitutales; family Coraliomargaritaceae; genus JBPOFY01. The sequence continues at coordinate 154,925 of CAKZOI010000021.1, forward strand.
CGGGAACAGCTTGAGACGACGGGCATCTCTTAGCGTGGTGGCGCGGAGGCCACCACCGCTCGCGCGGGGCAAGCGGTGGCAGGGAGTTCCGTCGGCGCGATACCAGTGCGAGGACTGGTTTTGGTCTTTCTTTAGAATAGCCATTTTTCAGATTCCTGATGAATGATTGTAGATGGCGGTTGCCTCAGAAAGGACACTCGGCGTCTGAATCGACGGCGGGATTCCATGCTTGCTGCGGTGCTTGTGGCTGACTCTGCGGCGGCGTTTGAGGCGTTGCGGGTGCCAGACCTTGCGGCGGCAGGCTGGGCTGCTGATAGCTGTTAGCGGCTGCGGCGGTGTTCTGCGGCGGTGCTGCTTGCTGTGTAGCAGGTGCGGAAGCCTGTGTGTTCGGACTTGTGGCGAAAGCGGTGATAGGAATCACCTGCGCTTTGAGTTGATCCATGACGGGCGCAATTCCGATCAGGTTTGCGTAGGTCTTGCTGCCGTCCCGGCTTTGCTTGTGCGAGACGGTGATCATCGCGCCTTGCGCTTTGAGTTCGCAGTAGTCCCATCCGTATTTGGGTGGATGACCGAGCCAGCTGGTCAGGAATTTGAAGAGATTACTCTTCGGGGAGCCGCTGATACGAAACTCAAAGGATTGCACCAGATGTGGCTGGCCGTCCTGCCCCTTGAATCCGAATAGGAAGCGGGTGACGTCGAGATTCTCCTTTTCCTGAGGGTTCTCGAATTTAGGACGCTCAACTCCAAACTGGTCTTGAGCGTCGATACATGTGGCGATATAGGTTCCTGCTGGAGCCAACGCGCTGATTTCGAATCCGTTGGATTCGGGTTGTTTTAACTGTGCCATGATGGTTTATATGCATCAGGCAAGGCCTTCCGTGCTTCCACAGCGTGTGGTCGCGTCTCGGTGGACTTACCTGCATGCCACCAAGGCGCGACTTTTCGCGTCGCAGGAACGACTTATCGCGTCGTCGCGATTTTTTCTAAATTTTTTCGCCAGCGAGCGAGCCAGAGGCTCGTGTGCTCCAGGCGATTTCTTCGCCTGGCAGGTAATGGAGGATTTCGCCTTTTCCCAGACTCGCTTCCAGATGTTTAGCAAAGACTGGATCGGCTGCCGCAATTTCCTTTATCGTGCGGCGCATAGACACGGCAACTTTGTCGCGCTGGCGTTTTTTGTCGTCCTGAGCTTTGCGGGGACGACCGCCGATGCCTGTCCGCCGACCCAGTTCGGCGTTAATCTCAATGGCTTCCTCTGCCAGCTTGTCTGCTTTGGCATGGTCGCCTCTTTCTCGAGCATCCTGAGCGGCTTCAATTTTTTCAACCATTGTTTCGCGATACTTGCGGAGAGCGGAAGCGGTTGTGTGGTCTCCAAGATCAGACACCTTTTCGCCCTGAGAAATTTCATAGCCTTCCGCAACGTCGGCAATGTCCACGACACCCGATTCGATTTCTGTGACCAGATCGACGGTTAGATCGCCAATCACTTCATAGACAGGAAAACGCTGATTGGGGCGCGCCAGAAGATACTGTATGTATTCGCAGCCCTTCTGGTTGTTTTGAATCAGTCGAGCATCACCGCCTTTGAAACGAAACTCCCAGACACTGCCTCGTTTCCAGAAGAAGTTCTTTGGCTTTTCGTTTTCTCCGACAGCTGGCAATCGAAGGGAATTGCCCATCTGGTGGATGGCGTAGAGCAAGCTGCCGTCAGGAAGCGTCCTCAATCGCAGTGCTTTACTGTGCAGCACTGTCAATTTGTCGATGGCTTCTCCGACTTCGTTGGCATGCCTTTTATACAGCTCGAAGACTCTGGCTGGACTGCCATGAGAACGTTCTGGCAGAGCGGCCAAGGCACGCAATACAGCTGGGTATTGCGAAGCGAGTTCGATCGGGGATTTGAGTCGAGCCACAGTGTTAGCTCGGTTGATGTAGTTCGACGCAAGAATTTTATCGTCTTCGTTGGAGCGTTGCTCCGTGAATGCGTCGATCTTGTAGCGGTCGAGTGGATCATGCTCTTCCGCATCAGCGGCCAACATGGCCAAACGCCTATCCAAACACTGCGAGCACGTGCCGCAATGGGTGACGGTATTTTTGCGTTCCCATGTGTGCGCACAACTCACCGACTCGGCGATGCTGCTCCCGAATCCGGCATCCACGATGACCTTGATCACCTCGGCCTTAGTCTTCCAAAGAAAGGGATTCTCGACTGTAAATGATTGCTCCCCGATGAGTGAAAAGAGCTTTTCAAAGCCGACTAAAACTCGCGGATGAGTGGTTCGTGTCGCACGGCTCCCCACGACTTGGGCGCAAATAGGGAGATTGAGACTGATCACGCCGTTTTCGTAGAAACGTAAATTGTCTAGGCGCAGCATTTTCGCGAGAGCGACACCGAAGCTGGCAAAAAGAAACGAACGCGTCCGCTGCGTGTATTCACGAGCGGCCTTGTTTTGCAGGCTGGCGCGAATCTTAACCGACTGCGGTTCGAGTTTGGTATCGGCCCGGTCTCGAATCGTCCGAATCAAGGTGTTCAGAATGCGGTTGTTCTTGGCGGTCGGTCTATGGGAGACGAGCAGCGTTTTGCGCTTCTGGTTGATTGTTTCCTCGATGGCACCTGCCAGCGAGTCCAAGCCTCCTGAAAACATAACGACTTGTTGCACATCAATCGCGGGTTCCACCGGATCGGATATGTCGAGATAAGTTTGCAGGGCGGGTGGCCGTTTGGCCTGAGTAAACTCAAAGGTATAATAGTCGTCTGAAATGAAGTTGAGTAGATCCGTCAGGCAGTTGTTTACCTCCGGGCTTTCCCAAAGGGCTTTGCATCGAACAGGTATGCGGAAGTGCAGATTGCGTCGCCACTTGCCGCCGAAACTGTCTGCGTCTTTGAAGCTACGCTTCGCTTTTTGATCGGCCGCATAGACATAGGCCGCGATTTCGATCAAATCATGGAATGGGCGTGGGATGTCGGTGTAGAGCGGCTGATGAACATCTTCGATTTTGAGCGTGATATTTTCATGCGCTTGTCCCGCCCAAAGCTGAAGTTTGATCACATCTTCTTGAACTTCAGTGGTGGCTTGGGCGTGCTCGCCGCAATAGATGTTAAAGTCACGCATCGTTGGTTTCCGCTCTCATTTTCAATTCGGCTCGCATTTTGGTCATCGCGTAGGCACCGAAACCTTTGGTTTTTCTCGCTTGGATGTCTCCATCATCGAGATAGAAATTCTTGGAAAACCACATGCCGCTGAAACGTTCGACGATTTCGGCGGCCTCATTGCAATGCGTCTTCATGGCTTGCTCGAACTGATCCATTCGGTTCACGGTGGCGAACGGTTGATCTGCGCCGACTTGTGTCCCGATGTGTTGTGACAAAAAGTAGCTAAGCGAGTCGTTGGTTGCTTTGCCAAAGAACGCGCGGGAGAGCCTGCCGAACTCGGAAGGCTTACCGAGATCTGCCAAAGCGGAAAGGACTTCGTCGCCAGTTGCGGGGAACATGGAGCCAAACCGCTCATCCAGATGCGACATCACCGCGCTCGATAAGGCTCCGTGAGCCAGCTCGTTGAAGTCACTACGGATGCCCTTGGTCTCTACGATCCGGTCGACTGCTTCAGTCAGGGCGATGCCGACATCGATCACGCTGGGCTTTTCTGGTAAATTGATGCCGACTGTTTTGAGGTGTTCTAACGGATCGCTCGACTTGGCGGCGACTGCCAACTCCTTCATCAGTTCGACAGTCTCCAGGAATCCTTTGTCGTTTTGGATGGTTTCAAAAGCTGTGTCTGCCGCCTGAGAAGTGGCCGCCGCGATGTCTTCCACATCCGCTTCGTTGGCGATCAACTCGATCACGTTTTTCCAAGCCCTTGTTTTCGGCAGGAGTCCTAATCTGACATGCCCCATTGATTAATATTACTGACGACCGTTTCGACCACTGTTGTCAGTGAGGATGCGCAAGTCGTTTACGTCAATGCGTTTTGGAGCACGTTAGTGAAATTAGATGAACCGATTAGCTTTACTGTTATTAGTCAAAATTAAGCCTTATTGGTGTCCGTATGTCGGCGGTGACTCCGTCTTCGATTTGATAAAAGCCTCTCCTGAAACCTTGGTCGAATGCTTTCACGAAGAGCTGCCATTCAGGTTCATCTAATTCAAATTTGCTTACGAGTTTCTCTTTATGTAATGCGAGTTCTCGCTTGATCGATGCTAAGCCAGGGAATCGGCGGATCGCTGGATCGAATTTCAATCCAAACTCGTAGCCCAAGCTGCGAGCCGTAGAAGAGTCGAAATAGTCTTCAAACCTTTCAGAGTAGCCTCGATAATATTCCTCGACGAAGGCTTTGATTTGAACATCGCTTGCGCCATCGAATGTGGAATCGCGCTGTATCATCTTTACGCAAATATTACGCACCCAGTCGTCTTCGAATTCAGGCATCGTCATGGGATGTTCGCTGAGCGCGTCCATCTGCCCCTTGAGATAAGCCTGTTCTGGTAGCGAAAGCTGTTTTTCGGGAATTATGACTGTCTCCGCTACAGGCTCCGTGCTTACCGGGTCGCCGGTTCTTCCAAAGATTAGCCACGCGGCAATTAGGAAGGCGAATAGACTGAAATTCGCAATGAATAGCCGCTTGGCGCGGGTAAGACTTTCAGACTGAGCTGGCTCCTTTCGAGACATGCCGTTTACCTCTCAAGAATACTTCGAACGAGTTGCTCTTGCTCTGGCGTGGTTGCTTGGATGCTTTCAATCCATACAAGGTCGGTATCAGCTGGCTTTGATGCGGCGAGCAATTGGAGCAAAGCGACTTTCAAACGTTCAGAGTTTGTGCCGTCGAATGCTTCTCGAATTTCGCGTGAATCGGGGAATTCTCCGAGCCATAAGAGAGTGTTGGCAGCTGTCAGGCGATTTGAGGTCGGAGCTGTCGGGTCGAGCAGAGTCGCTTCCGCGCGGTTGGCGAGAATATCTTGTCTTGCACCACCTGCGGTGCGCTTGATTTCCTTCTCTCGCAAAAAGCGTTCGGCTTGCATCGCGGTGGCCGAAAGACTGTTACTTTCACTGAGTAGTTCATCAATCAGCGTATAGGCTTGGTCGGAAGTGGATGGATCCAGTCGGCTGAAGTTTTCTATGTAACTACGAAATGCCAGATTTCGAAGCGTCAACGCCTGATCCGTTTGTAATGCAAGTCGCCTGAGCGCCCCTAGATTGTTAATGGATTCCGAAAGATTTCCATGGAACTGTATCAACGCCTCAAAGTAAGGCCAATTTTTAAAAGGAGGGGTAGCACCACTTTCAACGAGCCGATCAATTTGCTTTGCTGATTGATTCGAGGTATCAGAATTCGAAGTGATTTGTTGCAAATATTTGTAAGCTTCATGTGCCGTCGAAGCTTCCTGTGCCTTCGTCCATAGCTCGGTGTCGGAATATGCCGAGGCGTAGGTCTTCGCGGAAGGCTGTAAGGCGTTTGGGATGGGCGACTTACGCGGCGTTAAAACGAACCATAATACGCCAACGCCGAGCAGGACATTGAGACTGCAAATAAAAATGATCAGTTTACGTGACATATGATTTTTGGACCTAATAAAGGTTGGGAGTGCAAGCCAATTTCAGAACTAGGGCAGACTAGGGAGTCTAGGTAAGTTTGTCCCGATTAGCTAGCTAGATTGAATCACTTATTTAGCGATACTGATATCTGTTAGCAGCCCTCCGAATTATTGTAAGTTTTGGGTAACAGAACGAAAAGGGGCTTGCATGAGGATTTAGGTGGGAGCATTCATTGGTGCGCACTTGCATTCATCCCTTGTTTAAATTCAACGCCCATGAAACTCAAAGCCTATTTCGCCCTTCTTTGCCTTTCGCCTACGTTAGCTCTCGCGGGAGAGCCTTCAAAAGGCACCGTTATTATGATCTCTGGAGTCTCCGGCTGGCTCGTGGTCAGTTCTGGTTTTCTACTCTGGAAGGAAATTCGTAAAAGCCGCAGTTCTAAGCACGACGATCCGTCTTCAGAAGATTACGCCGAGACTAGCCAATAATTCAACGAAAGGACTATCCCATGATTTCGTTGAAAACCGGCCTATGCCTCCAAGCCGTCGGAACGGCGCTCGTCCTCGCTGCCAGCGGGCTGAGTGCGCAGACAGCGGCGATCTTACCCTTTGAAACTGACTTTGAAAGCGACGAGGGCTACACGCTCGGGCCTTTGGCTAGTGATGGCTGGTGGCAGCTTGGTTCTGGTCTGGATGCTTCGATTGTCGCACCAGGTGCGGCTAGCTCGCAGACGCTCAGTTTTTTCGGCGGTGACTGGCTAGATTTGCTCACCGATTCGGGGAATGCACCCGTCTCTTGGATCGATTTTTACCTCAAGCCTGTTTTTGTCGATCTGTTGGAGCTTCCTGAAGTCATTGAAACGGAGCAATCCGCCGTCACTGGTTTCGTCAAGGTGAATACTCAGGGCGAAGTGTATGCTATTGATGGCGACGGGCTTGGAGGCGGAAATTGGGTGCCCTCAGGAGAGCTACGAAATCTTCAAGGGGACTCGTCTGCCGACTGGATACGGCTGACCTACCGGCTGGATTACACCACCAAGAAATGGGATTTGTTTGTCGATGGCGAGATAGTCATGGTTGATCTGGGCTTCCTCGATCTTTCAATCACAAGCTTAGGCTCTTTTTCAGCTCGTGCGGATGGTGAAACAGCAACGCAGCTCGATTATTTTTATGTCGGCAACGAAAATCCTCTTTATGCTGATACTTCTAATGACGGACTCCCCGATGCGTGGCTGACCGCTCAAGGCTTGAGTATCTATTCCAATCAGCGCTCAGGCGATTCCGATCTGGACGGTCTAGATAACCTTCTCGAATACCGAATTGCTTCCGATGCAGGAAACCCGGATTCGGACGGAGACGGTGTCAATGATGGTGCTGAGTATTTCGCAGGTGCCGATCCGGTCACTACGGATGCGTATAGTTTGAGCGCATTGCCTTTCACTGAAAATTTTGAAGCTTACGCTGCTGGATCGCTAGGGTCGCAAGGTAACTGGACGGTAGAGGGAACCAGTGCCGAGATTCAAACCATGGATGCGTGGGGTGGTTCGTCCTCGTTGTCATTGGGCGGTGATGCCACTGCCTCGAACGCACTCGACGGCTCTGGACAGTCGGTCGTTTGGATTGATCTTTATCTGAAACCAACAGCTGCAAGCGAGTCGCCCGATCTTGCCGGAGATGCGGCAGTTGGCTATTATTTTAATGAAGAAGGCCGTCCAATCGTCTTCGACGGTTCTGGGGGTAATGGCTCTGGTTTTTGGAAACTCCTTGATGCTGCCCAGTCTTCTGGCTGGCGACGCGTCACCGTGAAAATGAACTACGCTGCTCAGGCTTACGATTTCTACCTCGATGGTGAACGCCTTGGAGCAGGTCTCGGTTTCGCCCATCCACAACCTTTTATTTCCCGCATCAGCGCCTCTGGCACGACTACAGTCGATGATATTTCCGTCGATACGGTGGAGCCTGCGGCACTTGACGACGACCGCGATGGCTCGACCAATGCGGAGGAAATCGCGGCAGGCACCAATCCCACCGCTTTCGATACGGACGGCGACGGCTTGGCCGATTCCCTCGAAATTTTGTGGGGCCTCGATCCGAATGTAGCCGACGCCACGCTGGCGCAACCCGTCGAAGTCACTTCGGGCGTTTATGTTTGGACGACCTCATTCGCGGTGTCGGAAGGCTACACTACTGGAGGTCTGGCCGGCCAGAACGGCTGGGCGGCATCGGGACAGAACGAGATCACCGCGCTTGAAGAAGCTTCGATTTCCGACGATCCCGCTACGGACGCAACACTCGAACGCATGGCAGGTATGGGCGAACTCCGCCGTGTGTGGATCAGCTTCCGCGCCAAATTGATTGCGGGAGAACTTCCAACGTTCGAATCAAGCACGGATAGTTTTGCAGGTGCTTTCGGCGCATCCTCCGCCTCGACGCTAGCTGTCTGGGATGATGCCTCCGCAGATTGGAATGCACTCATAACCAATGCAGATTTAACCGAGTGGAATGACTACGCACTTCATTTTGACTACGTTGACCAAGTCTGGGCGCTTTGCCTCAACGGAGTGATCGTGGCGGACGGAATGGCATTCCGTGACCAAACCCTGGTCACCTTCTCTCGCTTCAAAGCACTACAAGCGAAGGTAGAAGAAGCCACTGCTGATTTCGAGGCGGCAACCGCATATTTTGACGACATCCGCTTTGCCAACACTGAACCAGCCAACATGGATTTTGACGACGACGGCCTCCTGAATGAACAGGAACGACAGATCGGCAGCGATCTGCTACTCGCCGACACTGACGGCGATGGCATGGATGATCTCTGGGAATTTCAGAATGGCCTAGATATTCTGGTCGATGATGCGGATGTCGATTCAGATGGTGATGGCGTCATTAACTCTGCAGAATATAAATATGGGCTGAACCCACAGGCGGATGACGCTGATGGCGCTCTTGGATTTGTTCGTCGTGACGTATGGACTGGAATTGAAGGTGGTTCTGTCGTCGATCTTACAAAGACAGAAGGTTTCCCGAATGCACCCGATCAGCGTCTTTGGTTGGATTCTTTAAATCTGCCAACTAGCGCAAGTCGTGGTAACAATTACGGGCAGCGTATCTTTGGTTACATCATTGCGCCTGAAACGACAGACTACACATTTTGGATTACAAGCGCTGATTCGAGTGAATTCTGGCTTAGTTCTGATTCAAGCTCGTTTAATCGTGAGCGCATGTGTTATTTGAGTGGACGTGTTGCGAACATGGAGTGGGATCGTCTACTTACTCAAAAGTCTCAGAGTGTTTCTCTGCAAGCTGGGCAGGCCTATTATTTTGAAGTGCTGCACAAGGACGACAAAAAGTCAGACCGTGTTGCAGTCGCATGGCAGTATGGCAATCAATCACGCAAGGTCATTTCAGGTGAATTTCTTGGAACGAGTATCCCCGAGGCTGGAGACCAAGATCAAGATGGATTGCCCGATGATTGGGAAAGCGCAAATGGCCTTGATCCTCAAAAAGGATATGGTGTTGACGGCTACGCAGGCGATCTAGACGGAGATGGCCTCTTGAATCATCAAGAAAGAAAAGTTGGCACGGATCCCGAATTAGCCGATACGGATGGAGATGGATACAGTGATCTATTCGAAGTTGAGGAACTGGCATCCGACCCGCTATTTCCAAACGAAACACAGTGGTCGAGTGTCTCAACGCTGGCTCCGTCACAATTTTCGGTAGTTTCCGGGGAATGGGAATTGCAAACCACTATTCGAGGTAGCGGTTCCGGTGGAGGTGTGCTCACTGCTGAGCTGAATCTTACAGAGGATGCTATTTATCAGTTAGAGGGTGTGCTGACTCGCATTGAGGATTCACCCGCTTCGGCTTTGAAACCAGTTGAATTCCTGTGGTATGTGGATGGTGAGTATTACGGCAGATCATCGATTGCCCCTGATAGTTCCGCTCAAAGTTCTGATTTGTTCAAGAGGTTGGGGCATCTCAAGGCTGGCAACCATATACTGTCTTTGCGTTGGCTTAATGTTCACCGTGATGCTGTGATCAGTATTGAGTCATTGAGTCTGCTCAAGCCTGTCGCCGAAACTCCAGAAGCATTGGCTGCTTCGACAGAGGCCGAAGTTGCTAAGTTTGCATATTCAACAGTGGTTCCACAAACATCTCAGGTTTCACCGGTTTGTATTGAAGGTCGTGCGGATGTTTTGTCTGCGCTGCAAATTTCACCGATAGCACAACCTATTCGAGCCGGAGTAGGTCACTGGTATGCCGATGTAGCGTTGTCGGAAGATGAAGCAACTGCTGTTTCGATTTCCTTCCAAAATGGTGGTTACGTTGAAAATCACAGCATCGAATGGGTTGCGACTAATGTGTTTGAGCAGGATGCAATTACAATTCGCGTAGGAGACTCTTTGAAGCTTGGAGGGACTCCGGTTGATTCTGTTGGCGGTAGCTTTGATCTAGCGCTTAACGGTGTTAGCTTGAGCAATGGCCTGAGCCATGATGTTGCCTATCTATTCGATACCGCTGGTGAGTTTACGGCAAGTGTGACATATACGGCATCTGATGGTGTGGTCAGTTCTGCATCAACTACAATTACAGTTGTCGATGTCCCTGTTGTTCCCGACTCGGCAGTGGTTTGGGCTGGTAGAAGCCGCAATTGGGAGTGGCCGCAATTGCCATCAAGTCTTGTGGTTGAGGCTGAAGGTATGGGGCTGAACATGTTATCTCAGAGTCAGTCAGTGACTAAGTTTACACTTGGTCGAGATGAAATCTTTGAGGAGTTGTCAATCGTTGCTCGTCTTGAAGATAGCGGATCAATTATTGCATCTGTTCCTGTTCAGGGATTCTCGCTTCAAGCTTCGGTTGAAGGCTATTTGAGAGCATCGAAACTTGATGATGCGACGCACCTTGTCGAAAATGAAATCCATGTATTCAGTCTGTCTAATGACGTTGAAATCAAGATCAATGTATTCCGTGCAGGAGTAGTTTTAGATGATGGTAATCGCTACCGTTACCTGAGTTCTCAAGATTTCGACTCACTCGGACGCTACACGTTCCACATGGTCAAGCCTAGCTCTCTTGGTGGGGGCGCTTGTCACCACATTGAGGTTTATGAAGACGGAGATTTTATTGGACGCCGATAATTTAACAGGAGCATTTGAACAATGAATTTTAGACCTTACATGAATAGCAAATTCCGCATCGCACTGTTTGCTTTGATGATTTGCGTTACGAGCGGTGTGAGCGCTGACGACGCGGCTGAAAAAGTTAATGACCGAAGCTTTTTTGAGGAGTATGAACTTCTGGAGAAGCAGTATCATAAGAAGCGTGTTGCTAGTAACGCTACTCGCACTGCTAATCATGCAGACAGCAAGCCTTTTAGGGCTCTTTCTCAGAGTGATGCATTACCTGGGTTCGCAAAGACATCTGACAGGCTTGCGGCTGCTTATGATGTCCATTTTTATTTACTGAGTTCCGAGGATGCCTCCTTTCTAGAAAAAGGCAGCTTGCTTGGGAGTCTCCGTCATGGCGTGCTGACAGACGAGCAGTGCGATGGCCTCTTGCATTTTATTCAAACTGATCAGTTTCAGGAGAGTGGAAAAGAGAGTAGCCGTTTTTTGTCGCTCAAAAATGATGCCTTGGAATGTTTGATCGAACTACCTGAACCACCAGTTGGCTTAACTGCGGCGATGATCCGTATGGTTCGCGATGAGTCGAAAGACCCGATTTGGCGTGAATATGTATTGCAGCATTTTGTGATGCTCTACCGTGCTAAGTGGCCAGCTGACTCGCCGCAGGACACCAAGAAAGGTCAGCGTGAGCGACGCGCCATTCAGCGTGCACTAGCCGCATCAATATTTCACTGTGACAGTGGGCTTGCTGGGACTGCCTTGATCGTTGTTGAGGACTTAAGTCGTGATTATCCTGAATTTGCGAACGTGTTATCTCGTTCAGCTAAGATGATTGCTCGAGATGAAAAGGCCTGTATGTCGTCACGGATCACTGCTTTGTCGATGATTGAAGGAAGCGCCGAGCCAGAAACAATTGCACTTGCTGGAGAATTGGCATCGAATCAACAGCATCCTTTAGCGATTAGAATTGCCGCAACTGGGCGTTTGCGTGAATGGTCTCACGCTTCAGCCCAAGCCCATGCAGAGCTTCAAAAGGTCAAGAGTGTTCAAAATGAAGGGGGAAAGGCAAGAATGCTTCAGGCTGTCGCAGAAGAACGGATCTTCAATGGCCGACCTGCGAAATAGTTGATTGATTCAAATATTACGACGAAAGCTTTAATGGATAAAACATCGAAATATAGCCTTTGGTTAGGCCTGTATGCAGCGTTCGCAGGAACTAGTTTGTTTGCTACTACTGGAACGAATGTGCCGAATATCACATATACTGTGTCGATTAGTAGCCCGACAGATGGCGGGACTTACGAGAAAGATTCTGGCGAGACGGGCAGTGCTACCGCCCAGAAGGATGAAGATGGCACGATTACTAATATTACTGCAGATATTAGTTGGTCAGATGATGTAAGTGGTAATGGCGGCACTTCGAGTGACTTTACTACTAGCTTGGGCTCGAAAAGTCTGACTGCGACTGCAGAGTCGAGTTCTCATTCTGTAACTGTGGATGTTGTAGAAATAGAATTAACTGTGCCGAGTTCAACACAGGATGGAGCAAGCGCAGCGTTTGAGATCGACTTAGATCCAGATAGTTTGACTCCCACCTACAAGTGGGCCTACAAGACACCTACCGGCGCTGGCAACCTGCCGACGAGTAATCTTTTTGATGATACAACAAGCGCAAGCCCCGAAATAGGGAATGCTTGGTGGTTTGCTTCTCCTGACAATAAGGGAAGTGCGGCACCGACTTGCAGTTACACGGTAGAGGTCGAGTTGGATTTCGGCGTTTCTAAAATTATAAAAACGAAAACCTGGAACGTCTTCATATCTTCCCATCCTTCGGGATATCTCGGTTGGGTGAGGCGGCCTTTCATCTCTGGTGAACCTGCATATGAAATCTATACTCACGCAAATGGAAACGATTACTACAGGATTAAAGCAGGCAACGGTTCCCTGACACGCAACACCCCTACTAATGGAGATATTCAATACGCTGTTTTGGATTCTGGGCAGTGGAAGAATAAAACCCGAAAGCATGAGGAAGAGCATGTAAAACAGTGGAGCACGGGGGCTTGGAAAGACTATTTCTCAGTATCCGTAATGCGGGCAAGGATGGATTCAATTTCTGATACTTATGCCCCAAACAGTGCAGGACTGTCAGCACTGAAGCAAGAAGTGCAAAACGAAATTTCAACGTATAATAACGTCGAAACTATACGAGCAAACAATACTTCAGCCCAACGCGAGTCGCAAGCTAGAGCAGCAGCAGATAATATCAGTCCACCTTACGACTTTAGTGGAGCCAATTAACAACTACAATGAGATACAATATCTTTTTATATTTCTTATTTTCAACTTGTGCTGTTTTCGCGAGTATAGGCGGCCACGAGTCTGAAGCGATAAATTCATTTGTTGAACAAGCATCATCTTCAGCGATAGTTGTGATTGGTGAGCCGCAAAGCGTAGTAGCCAACCACCCTGAGTTTCTTGATGTTTACGATTCACATAGGTTTTATTACATTAAGGTTTCACGTGTTTTGGCTGCAAATCGTGAATACGTAAATCAAGACGGTGAAATAGAGGTTCCTGAATATTTATTGGTGTGCGATAATCTTGGATTAGGGATGGATAATTTCGCGAGACGCTGTGATTCGGTTTTCTTTTTGTGGCCAATTTTCTCGAATGATGATGGTCAGCGCTTAGGTGTTAATCGCGAAACAGTCTCGGATGTTCTAAAACATCGAAATGTCGAGATCAATTTGCATAATGTCTTTGAATTAGCTTCAGGGAACGTCGTTTTCCCAATAATCGACTTTAGGCGATTCAAGGAGGATCGCCCTAATTTAGATAGATGGGATGAGAAAAAAGCATTATGGGATTACCGACAATCTGAACTTCAGAGGTATTGGGGGCTGTCTAATTTTTCGGAGGTAGAGACCTTTGTTACAAAAGCATTGATACCATTCTTTGAGCAGATTGATAATGAGTGGTTTTTTACTGAAGTTGAGCATTACAATTCAGTTAACCCACTGCATCTCGTTGTGGACGAGATAAAAAGGAGGCAGATCTCTGAGAAATCTAAGGTGCCTTTTAGTTATGACCGAGCAATCGGTATGTATCGTCGCCCATTCACAGGAGGCGAGGTTCTGAGTAGCAGAAATTTATCAGAAAGCTTTAAGGGGCTGTAGTGAACATCGAGGGCAGGCTAAACATGACTGAGGTCAACGAGACTGACCGCGTGAAGCGGAATACACGCACCGTCGATTTTAATGGTATTGAGCCACCCTACAAGTATGCCAGCGAAGTTCGGATCACCACCGTCACATATCCCGCCGGCACGCCCCGTATAACCTTTAAGTATCTGAATGGTTGGGATAAGTTTGTAACTGGCGCAGGTGTAGTCCCGCGATACTATACTTACGGGGTCGATATGAATCGTTCAATGTGGGCACGCGTGGACACGCATCAACTGGGCGTTTGCGTGAATGGTCTCACGCTTCAGCCCAGGCCCATGCAGAGCTTCAAAAGGTCAAGAGTGTTCAAAATGAAGGGGGAAAGGCAAGAATGCTTCAGGCTGTCGCAGAAGAACGGATCTTCAATGGCCAGCCTGCGAAATAATTGATAAATCGATTCAAATACGCAATGAAAGCTTTAATGGATACAATTTTAAAACGCGGCCTAGGGCTAGCCTTATGTGGTGCTCTTTTGGGAACTGGCGCGTTTGCGACTACAGGAACCAATGTGCCAAATATTACTTATTCGGTATCGATCAGTAGTCCGACAGATGGCGAGACCTATGAGAAGGATTCGGGTCAAACTGGTAGTGCTTCTGCGGAGAAGGATGAAGACGGAACAATTACTGATATCACCAGTGATATTAGTTGGTCAGGAGATGTAAGTGGTAGCGGCGGCACATCAAGTGACTTTACGACTAGCTCGGGTTCAAAGAGCCTGACTGCAAGTGCTGAAACAGCTTCTGATTCAGTTTCGGTGCATATCGCTGAGATGAATACTTTTAGAGCAATTGACTCGAATACTGTTGGTTCAGCTGGAACCCGCAAAGCTGACTCAGGGGAGACCCTAGTGATGGTTTATTCCAATAGCGACAGATCGGCGGACATTAGATTTGCCTACACGACTAGCAGTTCGTCTGGCAGCGATTATCCCAAATGGAGTGGTAACGGGCTCCAAACTGCTTCAGACGGAAACATGGCTGTTGGCTATTCATCTGGCGTCACAGATACAGCTGAGACGATAACTGTTACCTATGCTAGTGGCTCAACATCGACCGTAAGCATAAAAGTAATAGATTATGCCAAAACCTCAGTCAAACTCTCTACTAATGAAGGTTGGGGGAAGACAATCAAAGAAAAGAGTGAAACTGTCATCAAATCTCTTTTTGGTGATGATAGTGGTATAACCGGCAATGGTGAGGTGAAATTTGAAACAAAATATGTAGATTTCTACGGCGATGGTTCTAAAGGTGGCCACTTCATTAAAATTGAGGGAACATTTTCTGTATCAGCAGGAGCAGCTGAAGCAAAATCACCAGATTTCCCTACTCCGCTTCCTGGGGTTTTTTGGTATTGGAAAGTTGGAACCAATGGCTTGACATTTGATTTGGCTGGGAGCGGAACATACGACGAGTCTCTGCAAAGCCCTGGAGTTATTTCTGCTCAAGGTAGTTTGAATACGACGTTTTCAATAACTGGTGGGGTGACTGCTGGTAAAGTTGTTAGCATTAATGTCGCTGGTCAGGTCAAAATTGATAAAAGTGCTACCGTCAGCTTCTCGGGCGGTAAAATCGAAGGTTCTGGTTCTGTTGGAATAGACTCCCCTCAAGTAACAGTCACTGCGGATCTGGACTTGGGTCTTGTTGAAATCTCAAGAGAGCTTGGAAAATATAAATTTAATGTTGCAGCTAAGCAAGACTTTGGCCCAGCAACTATTTACCAGTTCCCACAACAATAGCATATTTATGAAGTTTATTATTGTCTCCTCATTATTCTTGTTTTTCTGCAATCTTTGCTTGGCGGCAGAGGTTGATATATACCGAAAAGATTCTGATATCGTAATGATTGACATCAGTGTTTTTTCTAATCCAATCCAGTTTTCTAAGAGTAGCGTTCTTGATTTAAATGGGAATTCTGAGCCTGAGTGGCTAAAAGTGTTCTTAGCTAAACATCGACTAGATAATAGTTATGATGAATGGCGTGCACTGTTCAGTGATGAGTTAGCAAATGTTCTTAACTTAAGTGCGGAGCGCTTTGAGGAGCTAAAGCGTCAACATGGCGAGGAATTTGGTATTGACCAAAACTCAGTTCTTTTTCAGGCGAAATTCAAACGTGCAGATGAGGAGTTTTTTTATGTAGTGATTAAGAGAGGCTCGATTGTGTCTTGGTTTTCTAAAGAATCGACAAGCAAGGGCAGCGGCTATTTTTTTGAGAAAGTCGAGGGTAAATGGCTAATGACAACAATTGGAGCTGATCATTGGTTAAACTATTTTGCATTCAATGATCTCAATTACTTGGAGGATATAATTGAGCAAAAGCATATAATAGCTCCAAAGGATGGTGAATACGTTCGCTACTTTGATGGGGTGACTCAGGTTTACGATTTTTTCTTAGAGTAGTTTGTCCTCTCGCTAATTTATAAACTGCAACGTATTGCATATTTTGACAAAATTCATTATTCTTTGCATCACCCTACCCGCTTCTTTACTGAATGCTAATGAGATCTGCTTCTATAAGGCTCAGTCCATCATTATAGAGCTAAACCTATATGGTGATGCGCCTAAGTTTGATTTGCCTTTCGAATCGTATGCTGAAATCAACAATGATCTGCATCGCGCTCACGTAACCTCGGTTTCAATGCCGATTGTTTCGGTCGATCATTGGTTGTCAAATGTGACTGAAGAATATTTTGCGCTTAATAAAATGTCAGTAGATGAGTTTAAAGCTGAGGTTGAGCAGTTGAGCCGAGAAAAACGGCGAACAGACACTCTCGTTTATGACGTTCGTTTGAAATCCGGAGATGAAGAATATGCAGTCGTGATCATAACTCGGGATTCAAACGTAGATAATTGGCAAAAGGGGCTTAGCCTTTCTAGCGCTATTTTTGAGAAAGACCCTGGGGGGAATTGGCTTCGAACTGCTCTTGATCCTGGCCATTGGATATATTCGATTCCTGTGATGAATATGGATTCGATAAAGCAAATAGCGGGTGGAAAGTCACTATTGCGTGATCAACACAATGTTATGAGATTTATCTCTAACGCCGACACGAATATGTTAGACCGAGTTCCTTTTATTGAACAGAAATGAAGAATTGAGGCGATGATTCTTTGTGGTAGAGAGGTGTGCTATTTTATTATGGATTTGCCAAATATTTGTCATTTTGCCTGCAAAAGTCCGCGTTCCAAAGCATTGTCTAGCATTTTGTGAATTTCACAAATTGCACATAAGCAACAATAAGTGAATTTAAGTGCAAGATAAGGAAATCTGCTAAAGGGTTCAAGTCCCTCTCTGAGTATAAGTCGCTTCGCTCCATCCTAAAAAATGAGTTGAACCGTTAATGAACGTGACGGAGGTCTGCCGTAGATGGCGAAGCAATGAACATTAATTATGAGTGCATCAGTTTTTGTCTATGATCGGCTTACAACTAAATTTTTCCGATTTTCATTCTACAATTCTAAGCCAAATTGGCGCAGTCTCTGATTAACGTTAATTGACGTCCATTAACGGTTTACAAGAATACACTCAGGCGAACTGCCGATTTAAGGTTCATAGCTTGTTTAATTTATTCAGCTGCGCGCTGACGATGTGGAGGAGGGCCGGATCCGGGTTCTCTGTCGTTGGGTGGGCCTTTTTTACCCTTTTTCTGACGTGCAGGTAAGAAACCTTCTTTTTCAAAAACGGCACTGCGTTCTTCGGGCGACATCTCAGACAGTTTTTGGCGCCAAGCTGCACGCTCTTCTGGGCTCATACTCATCCAGCGCTTACGCATGTTTTTTCGGGTTTCTTCTGGAATGGCTTTATACTTTTCGCGCATCGCCTCGATGCGTTTTGGATCCATTTGGTGCATCTTGCTGATTCGCTGGCGTAACTGTCCCTTTTCTTCGGGGGTCATCTTTTCGATCCGTTCGATGGTGAGCCGAAGGTTTGCCAGTTCTTTGCTGTCCATCTCTAAGAGGTGTTGTAGCATGCGCGATTGCGGGTCGGATGGTGGGCCTTTGGGGCGCTCTGAATTATTTGCAAGTAGGCTGCTTAGGCCGAGGCTAAAGCAGCAGAGTGCGAGACATGTTATCTTTAAGTGCGTTTTCATGATTCGATTTCGAAAGTAAGAGCGTCGAGTGTCGAGAGGAGGTCGTTGCCTTGGAAGCTTTCATCGTTGAAATCGGACAGTGCATCCAAGCCCTCTTGGAGGAGAAAGATTTCTTGAGCTTCGGCAGCGGTGAGATGAGACGTTGGACTCGTTGGAGAGCGGTCTTGGCTATTAAACTGAACGAGTGTCAGAGCAAATGCGACGGCAGCGGCGATGGGTAAGGCAAACTTAATGACCGGTGCCATACGCTTTGATTTTACAGTGTCTGCGGTCTTGTCGGTCTCGGCATCTAGTGCCTGCATAACGCGATTGGAGAAGTCTGCATTGCCTTTGATTGGGCGGCTTGCGAGCAGCGCATCAATTTTTTGATCGAGAGGATCGCGTGGGTCGGTGGTTTTCATGGTAAAAGTGTGTAAAGGCTAGGTGTGTGCCAAAAAGGTCTATTATTGAAAATCTTTTAGAGCGTCGCGCAGGTGTGTGCGTGCGCGGTGAATCCAAGTTTTAACTGCACTAAGGCTGCAATCCAAGGCAGTTGCGATCTCATCGTAGGAAAGTCCTTGTTGTTGCAACATAAGGATGGCGTTGCGCTGATTTTCTGGAAGGTCGGCAAGGGCACGATGGAAGGCTTCTTGTATTTCAGCCGTGTGGTCGATTCGGTCAGCTTGTTGTTGCATCACGAAATCGGTGGGGTCGAGTAAGTCTAGTGGGCGTCGTGCTTGCTTGCGATAGCTGTCGATCAAGCGGCGACGGGCTAGTGTGAAGATGAAAGCATTGAAGGTGCCGCGTGCTTGATAGCGGGGGGCCGAACGGTAGAGCTCTAGGAAGGTCTCTTGTGCGAGATCTTCGGCGTCGCTCCGATTACTGGTGGAACGGTAGAAAAAATTGATCAGGCGGGTCTGCCAACGCTCAACGATACTTGAAAAGGCGGCGCGATCGCCCTCTGCGATAGCTCGTAAGCACACACTATCAATATCCTCGATGTTTTCTTCAGTCGACTGGGATATTTGAGCTTCTCTATCCATGGATGGGGTATTGGTGGTTGAAGGATTCAGCCAACCCTCTGCACGGTGTGTTTTTGTAGGGGCGTTCATGTGTATATGGCTCGTATCGCGTCTAGGTAAAGAAAGTTGCGAAAAAAACACCTTTCTGCGGATTTGTGGTGGAGGATAGCGTTCCATCGCTACTACCTATTTAGACTGGCAATACATAGGGTAGGGACGGCTGCCCTCTGCCGTCCGCCAACAGTCGATACGGACGCTTGAGGGCACGCGTCCCTACCATGGAATTGCAAAATAGACCAGTATGCTGCCATTCCAGCTTAGGTTCCAAATCCGACTGTGAATAAGTGCGAACAAGTTGAATAAGTATCCATTGAGTTGTGAGTGGTGTTGTGCTCTTTTTTGGATTATTAGCTAACCCCTGATTATCGGGTATTTACGTAATTTTGATACTAATGCTTATTCACGTGTTTTTTGATTAAGTTACCATGCGGTTACTATATATAGTGTTACAATTTGAAAAAAGTCCGATATATTGTGTGGGTTTTATTGACATCAACATTATCGCCTCACAAATTCCTATCCAACCCCTCGATCACCGTTGTTCCGAAAAGTCTACTAACTTGCTTAATTTTAATATCTTAAGACATGGCGTCAGCTAGCTCTAGTAGGGCGCTTTCAACTTTAATCATTCAACCTGTCAAACCAACCACTCAACTAAACTACATTCCATGGAAAAATTATACACAATCGGCGATAAAACCTTCGTTTTAGACGAAGCCAAGGCAGCAGAAGCTTTCAACGCTAAGAAGATCATTAACGGTAAGGATACGATGTTCTTTAACATCCTGCCGCTGAAGTATCAGTGGGCCTACGATCTTTACAAAACCATGAAGAATAACCACTGGGAGCCAGAGGACATTCCGATGCAGAAGGATGTGGAACTTTGGCGTAGTGCAGACCTTTCCGATGCAGAGCGCTGGATCATTAAGATGGCGATTGGTTATTTCTCCGCTGCAGAAGGCATTGTGGGTGACAATATTCAGCACGTTACACGCGAGCTCGTGACAGCCCCTGAGTTGAAGCTGCTCCTCGGTCGCCACGCGCACGAAGAAAATATTCATGCGGATTCCTTGGTGTATATGATCAGCTCGCTCGGTATCAACCCGCACGAGTGTGAGGCGATGTTCGAAGACATTCCTACCATTAAGCGCAAGACTGACTTCGTTGTGACCAACTCCCGGGGTCTGCGCCGTGATATGGATTTGACTACAACTGCCGACAAGCAAGCCTTCACGAAGAATCTCTTCCTCTTCGGTCAGTGCATGGAAGGCACACAGTTCTATGGCCTCTTCGGTATGGTGCTTTCGCTGTATCGCCAAAACAAGTTCCCTGGTATCGGCCAAATGTTCCGTTACACATTGCGCGACGAGTCCAACCACATCGAAGTGTTCCGTAACTTGATCATGGATCTGGTCGAAGAGAACGCAGACGTCTGGACACCTGAATTTAAAGAAGAGCTTCGCGAGCTCATGCGCGAAGCGATCACTCTTGAGAAAGATTTCATCCGCGACTGTTTGCCAGTTAATTCCGTTGGCCTTAGCGCAGATGAGTTCTGCCAATACTGCGACTACATTGCAGATCGTCGCCTAGAAGATGTCGGCCTTGCGCCACTCACACCAGGTGCTGAAAACCCGTTCCCGTGGCTTGCGGAGATGATGGACATTAAGAAGGAGCAAAACTTCTTCGAAGGTCGCGTCACCGAATACCAAAAGGCATCTGCCCTCGGTCAAGTCGACGACGACGAGCTCTAAGCCGCTCGATCCTTTTCACGGAGGTCGTCCCGCACGACCTCCGTTTCCCCGTTTCTACTACGCTCACTATCCGCACATGCCCCCAACAATAACTGACTAACTGACACATTTTATGATTAACAAAATTTCCTTTGAAGAAGATCGCGAGCTCAAGCGTTATGCTGCCACACCTAAAGAAAAGAAGCCACGTTTCGATTGGGCAGCCGTTCTCGGTGAAGACCGTTTCCACCGTTCTGAAATCAAGATCGAAGCCGAAGGTGGTGAGCGTGATTTCGACCTCGCTGAAATTGCAGACACCATCGGTGCTGCGTTGACTGATCTGCTGCTTTCTCGTGATGAGGACGATATCTTCAATGAAGTGAATCAAAAGTTTGTTGCCAAGGTCGCTGATAGTGTTGGCGCCGTATTGGCAGACCAAATTGATCAAGGTCGTTCACTCAAGCTCTCCACGCACGACATCCACTTGCTGATTGAAAAAGCGCTCATCGAGAGCGATGCGCACGATGTCGCACGCAGTCTCATGTTCGGCCGCAACAAGTCCAAGCGCACTGATGAGCGTCCGGTCGTTTCGATTCGCCTAATCCGCCGTAACGGTCAAGTCGTGCCTTGGAGTGAGTCCAAGATCGAGATCGCCGTGCGTAAGTCATTCCTTTCCCTGCATCTCGATTCTGAGCCAGCCGTCGAGATCGCTCGCGCAGTTACCGACCGCCTCAACGTTGCCGGCCAAGCTTTCATCAACATCGAAGACGTGCAAGACGCCGTTCAAGAAGAGATGATGCGCCAAGGTCACTTCAAGGTAGCCGAAGCCTACATTCTTTACCGCGCACGTCGTTCGCACGTTCGCGAAGAAGAAGGCACTGCTCCAGAGACTGACAATCAGCAAGAGTCCATGATCGTCGTCACCGAAGAAAACGGTGAAAACACATTCTGGGATGCCGTCGACCTCAAGCGTCGTATCGACTACGCCATGATTGGTCTCGATCTCAACCTCACCGCAGATGAAATCGAAAAAGAACTGCGCCGCTCACTCTACCCAGAGATGAAACGCAAGGACTTGCAAAAGACCATCATTCTCAATGCCAAGAGCATGATTGAGAAAGATGCCGACTTTGCTAAGTTCGCAGGACGTATCCTCGTGACTTACATTTACGAAGAAGTGCTCGATTGGGACATTGTTCGTGACGGTGTCGACAACCTCAAAGAAGCACACCGCCGAGGCTTCAAGCCATACCTCAAGCGCGCTATCGAGATCGACCGCGTCAACCCGAAGCTACTCGACTTCGATATCGACCGTATCGCCAAGTCTCTCGATCCATCTGCCGACCTCGACTTCGATTACCTCGGTGTGCAGACCATGTATGACCGCTACTTGATCGTCGATAAGACAGGCAAGAAGCATCGCCGACTCGAAGTGCCACAATACTTCTGGATCCGCGTTTCCATGGGTCTCTTCCATCACGAGAAGGACGACCGCGAGGGCAACGCACTGCGCCTCTACAACCTCTACAAGAGCCGTCGCTTCTGCTCCTCCACACCGACACTTTTCAACTCGGGCACACTGCACTCACAGCTCTCGTCCTGCTACCTTTATAAGGTCGACGATAGCATCGAGTCCATTATGCACCGCGGTATCGCCGACAACGCCTTCCTCTCCAAGTGGGCTGGAGGACTGGGTGGTTCTTGGACTGCCGTCCGCGGCACCGGCGGTTTCATCAAGGGCACCAACGGTGAGTCACAAGGCGTCATCCCATTCCTCAAGTTGCACAACGACCAGCTCGTTGCGGTCAACCAGGGCGGCAAGCGCCGCGGTTCCGGCTGTGCCTATCTCGAGACTTGGCACAACGACATCGACGATTTCCTCGAGCTGCGTAAAAACACCGGTGACGACCGTCGCCGCACGCACGACATGAACACCGCCAACTGGATCCCGGACTTGTTCATGAAGCGTATGGAAGCCCGTCAGGAGTGGACCCTGTTCCGTTCCAACGAAACACCCGACCTCCACGAGCTCTACGGTAAGGCCTTCGAAGATCGCTACACCGAATACGAAGCCATGGCAGAGCGCGGCGAAATCTTCGGCCAAAAGCGCCCGGCGATCGACCTTTGGAAAGCGATGCTCAAGATGATCTTCGAGACCGGTCACCCATGGATCACCTTTAAGGATCCTTGCAACGTCCGCAGCCCTCAGGACCACGCCGGTGTCATCCATAGCTCCAATCTCTGCACCGAGATCACCCTCAACACCAGCGACGAAGAAACCGCTGTCTGTAACCTCGGCTCCGTCGTGCTCGACTCCCACCTCGATAAGGATGGCAACCTCGACCACGAGAAGCTCCGCGAAACCATCCAAATCGCAGTGCGCGCACTCGACAACGTCATTGACATCAACTTCTACCCAACCGAAGCCGCCAAGACAGCCAACAGCCGTCACCGCCCAATCGGTCTCGGTATTATGGGTCTGCAAAATGCCCTCTATAAGAAGGACATCGCCTTCGCATCCCAGGCCGCAGTCGACTTCAACGACGAGTTCATGGAAGCCATCGCATACTACGCTTACGAAGCCTCCTCCGACCTCGCCGGCGAGCATGGCACCTACAGCACATACAAAGGCTCCAAGTGGGACCGCGGCCTCATGCCACAAGACACCCTCGACATGCTCGCCGATGAACGTGGCGAAGAAGTCGACGTGCCACGCGCCGGTAAGATGGACTGGAAGCCGCTCCGCGAAAAGATCGCCAAAAACGGTATGCGCAACTCCAACGTCCTCGCCATCGCACCGACCGCGACGATCTCCAACATCATGGGCACCACACCCTGCATCGAGCCGACCTATAAGAACCTCTTCGTTAAGAGTAATCTCTCCGGCGACTTCATCGTGCTCAACGGCCAGCTCGTTCGCGACCTCAAGGCACGCGGCCTCTGGACCAAGGAAATGCTCGATCAAGTCAAATACTTTGACGGCGAGCTCGAGTCTATCGAAGGCGTCCCACAAGACATCCGCGAGAAATACAAGACCGCCTTCGATATCGAGTATCAATACTTCATCGACGCCGCAGCCCGCCGCCAAAAGTGGATCGACCAATCACAATCCGTGAACCTCTTCCTCCCCGTTGCCGATATCAAGACACTGTCCCACATGTATCGCAGCGCATGGCGCAAGGGTCTCAAGACCACCTATTATCTACGCACACTCGGTGCTTCCAATATCGAGAAAGCCACCACCAGCGTGAAGAAGGAAGTCCGCGGCCGCGCCGCCCAAGCCGACCCTTCGACAGGCTCAGGGCAGGCGAAAAAGGAATACACCGCAGAAGAAGTCAAAGCCTGCTCTCTCGAAGCCATGATGAATGGCGAAGAGTGCGAAGCTTGCCAGTAACATTCAAAACTAAAGGGCCGCCCGAGAGGGTGGCCCTTTTTTTGATAATCAGAAATAATGAACAATGAATTCTATATATGGCAGCGGTAGGAGGAAATAATGTAACTAAAGGCGGTGTGTGTTAGCATTTATTGATGAGTCAGGCTGTCCGGGAATGAAACTCGGAAAAGGATCTTCAGATTATCTGATCATTACTATGGTAGTTTTTGATACGCAGGATGATGCATCTGTGATGGAATTGGAGATGATGGCACACCGTCAGCGCATTGGGTGGAAGAAGGCGAGAGAGTTTCACTTCAATAAAATGGCACCTCGTTATCGCGAGCAATTTCTAGAAGCAATTGCTCCGTTAAACTTTAGCTATTATACGATGGTGATGGATAAGGCAAAGCTACAGCACGAGGGCTTTCAGAATCCAGCATCACTCTACAAGTGCACTTGCAATTATCTCTTTGGAAATGCGAAGCACCATTTACGAGATGCTACTGTCGTGGTGGACGGCAGCGGGAGCAAGCAATTCAAGAGGGAATTTACTGCTTACCTTAAAAGTAGAGCTAATCAGCATATTGAAGGTGAAGTGACGCTGATCAAAAAGGTCAAAGTTCAAGATTCAGATAAGAATGATTTAATTCAACTTGCCGACATGTGCTGTGGCGCAGTTGCTAGGTCTTTCACTGACAAGGCAGATGCAACCACCTATAGGAGGATCATACGAAAAAGAGAAGCGTGTATCCAAGTTTGGCCTAGATAAAAAAATACCCCGTCTCTATCCTTTCGGAAGGAACACCATACGGTGCCGGTTCGAGAACGGGGTCAATTCCAAGTTCAATATCATCCAGAATTTAGTAAGTTTCAAGTAAAATATGGATTATTCCGTAAGTCTAGGGGGAGTGAGGACTCAAATTGGTGCGTGAAAAATGTGGAAATTCGAGGCTTGAAAGATTAGGAGGGCTCCAAAGGGGGCGAACGCAAAATCTAAAGATGTAAGGGGCTTGGGGCGAGTTTTGCATTTGCTAGATACGGTTACACCTCGCTAAGATCATACGTATGCAATTACGGTTAGTGCTCTTTTTTTTGATCCTTACTCGGATTGCATTTGCCTACACACCTGCACCTTGGGACTTGGATAGAGCGTATCAGAATTCAGGGAATATCTTTATCGCAGAAGTAATTGAGTCGGAGGAGTCGCTTGAAATTGAAACGGATCGAGTGGGGAAAAGCGGTGAGCCCGGCAAGGTAGTTCGTGTTGTTTGGACAGATGCTAGGCGATTTAAACTCAAGGTTCTTGAGGTCTTTAAGGGAGAGCAGCCTGATGTTTTTAACGTCTATAGCGGGGGCGGTGTAGAGCTGAAGGAGGAATCTGGCGATTCCGAATCAGCAAGCTCAACATTACATTATAATGATGGTAGTTTTAGTATTCCTCGACCGATGCTGATAAAGGGGGAGCAATATATTTTCTACATGAATATACGTGATGCTTCTAAGATGACAGAAATTGGTTGGAGAAGTGCGCACAACGTTCGGTATGCCGAGGAAGACCTAGCGATCTTAAGGATTCTCTCTAGTGAAAACTCTGAATGGTCGGTGACTGATGCGGGCAAAGCTTACAAGAAGGCTGTTGAGAAAAGAGCTGCTGAGATCAAGGAAATTGATGAAGCCCTCGAATCCGAATATTTAGCTATCCTCAATGCGACTCCTGATCTGGCAGAACGTAAGCAAAAATTGTATACACACCTCAAGAAACTAGGATATGGAAATCTCTGGCATGAGTCTAAAGGTTTACATCGAACGCATTCGTATCCACCCAAAAACATGAAAGAAAAGGTCTCCCCAAGCAGTGGGAGCAGCGAGCAGACAAACGGAAGCAGACAGAAAAGAAAAATATCTCATTAATAACTAGGGCTAATACCCGACATAAAAATCGCAAGCAAAACATCCGCCGCTAAAAAAACGTAGATGCGACCGCGAGTCACTATTTAGGGCAGGCTATGTAGAGACAGGCTAATAATCATAGACTTTTAAACTTGCGTTTGCCCTCATTTCCGTGCAAAAGGAGATGATGAAAAAGTATATTGTTTTAGTGATGGGTTGTATTTGCCTGCTAGTTCTGAATGGTTGCGCAAACAGTTCCTCCCCGCTAACAAAGCACTGGAGTCATGTTGTGCAAGAAATGGGTGGCGGTAAAACTATATTGGATATTGACCATACCCACGCCTTCGGCCCGGCAGGAATCAATTTGCGCATTATGCAGTTTAAACTGAGCGATGCCGGCGCGCGGCAGCTGCGCTCAGAAGGGGTTCAGTTTCTGGAGAATCTATCGAGCGTACGCAACTTTACACGGAATCCACTGCTCAGCAAAATGTATATGTGGTACCGGGAAACCAAACCCTTTGATACATGGAACGAAACCCCCATGCTTGGAGGTAATGGCCAGCAACTAACCATCGAGCATCTGCTCGATGCAGATAGACCATCAGCACAGGAGGCCCTTCGGGAATTGCCTGCAGAGGTTTATACTCAGTTAAAAGAGATTATCTCCACCTCAGGGGCTTACTATTCCTATGGAGGTGCATGGGGAAGGGATTTGTTGATTGTCTCTCCCGATCACAAGATGATTTTCCGTATCTACAAAGGATAGCTGAACGGTTGGTATTCAAAAGGGGACGGCCGCAAAATATAAAGATTGGAAGTGTGTTCGAGTGAATCGCTAGAGTTGGGTAGAATGGATCCCGTAAGTCTGAGATTATTTTATATAGCAAACAGACCGATTTCTAGTCCGTGCGTTTTGCGCGCTCGTCGAGAAGTCTTGAGGCGGATCTGATAGTCACATTACTTACAGAAGCATTACAAAGGGACAGGCTAATAATAATTGACGCCGCGAAGATTTGAGGCATAGTTAATTCAACGATGAGGACACGACGGTTGAAAGTAGGGGGTAGGGGGGCTTAAAAGGAGCTTTAAAGGGACAGGCTAAAGAGAGCTTTAAAGGGACAGGCTAAATAATACTTGACGAACGGTGTCCAAGTTCGGGGCGAACCGAGTGGGCATGAAGCTGGGTTGGCAATGCGTGGGTATGGGTGACTGAGGTCGATTTTGCGGATCTGGCTTTGACATTAAAATTGCTTAAAACGCATAATAATACGGGCTCAGAGCGCTTAAAGCTTGACTTTGAGGGTGCCCCGAAAAATTGGGTCTATGCCGCAACCAAATGATTATAAGTCGCTTACCGAATGCTTTCTGACGCCAGCGCGAGAAGCTCTCCTGCAGTGCTCCCACACTCGGGAATGTCCCGAGCTTGATGATTGGCAATGGATTCGGATGGGGGTGAACCGTTCGATTAACGACGAACGAAGTGGCCGTAGTTTCTTACAAGACTGGGCGATGTCGGATGAGTCGAGCGTTGGAGTTGGTCACTTCTTCGAAACGCTCAAGAGCGCGCGTCGCCTACAACTGCTTGAGGAGCTCAACTCGATGCTGGCGGGTTCGATGCCTTCGCATCCGGACAGTTTAATTGATACGCTTGAAGAACTTCGGGTGATCGACATCTACGCTGGCGACGGCCATTACCATGCAGCCGGGACCCATGATGCACCGATTAAAGGTAAACGTCGTGCAGTCGGGCATTTTTACACCTTGAACTATCGCACGCACGCCTTAACGCATCTGACCGCAGCAGACCTTCAAGGTGGGCGCAAGAAAAGCGAGCACGACATGCATGCGCTCAAACGGATGAGTTCCGGGCAGTTGCGTCAGGGAGCGGCCAAAGGGCGCCAGGTTCTTTATGTTTGGGACTGCGCGGGCACCGATATGCGGCAATGGTATAAGTGGAAGCAGGCTGCGGGCGTTTACTTCCTCAGCCGCGCCAAAGACCTGATGAAGATCACTTGCTTTGGCGAAATCGAGTTCGACCGTGAAGCTCCCATCAATGCGGGCGTGCTCGCCGATCAACATGCGGCCACCGAGACAAGCGGAGTGATGATGCGATACATTCGTTACCAATGCCCACGCACCGGCACCGAATATGAGTTTATTACCAACCACATGAAGATACGCCCCGGAGTGATTGCATGGCTGTATCTGCGACGCTGGGACATCGAGAAGACCTACGATACCTTCAAGAACAAGTTATCCGAGACGAAGGCGTGGGCCAGTTCCATGGCCGCTAAGAAGATGCAGGCTCAGTTCCTCTGTCTGGCTCACAATCTTATGGTGCTGTTGGAAAGCGACATTACCGGTAAGCACGATGTCATTAATCACAAAGAAATCCGCCGCTGCGAGAAACGCGATACTCAGGCAAAGCAGGAATGTAGCCAACAGAACAGACCCCACTCCCCGCTACTTTTTAGCAATCCACACAGGCGCTCTCAGCTAACCTTGAAATTTATACGTTGGCTGCGCCATCATCTCAGAGCAGGCAGCCTCATGAGCCAAGCACTACAGTCGCTCAGGCGAGTCTACGCTGCATTTTGATAAGGCTAACTTGGACACCGTTCTACTTGACTCCGGATTGCTGGAGTGGCATTTTCTGAACCATAGAATGAGGACTCGAAGGACAAAGGTGAGTGGGGCGAGTGCGGTGTATCACTGCATAACTCGCACTGTGAATGGGGATCGGTTATTTGAGGATCGTGAAAAAGAGATCCTTCGGAAAATGCTCTGGCAGGTGGCTGAATTCTCAGGGGTTGAAATCCTAACTTACTGTATCATGTCGAATCACTTCCATGTTCTGGTGCGTGTGTCTGATCGGCAGGAACTTTCGGATGCTGAGCTGATGCGACGCTACAAGATCCTTTACCCCAAACCTACGAAGTATCAGGAGGCCTCAGCGGTTCAGATGGCAAAAACATTGGAAGCAGGAGGGGAGGACGCGGATTCGATACGTCGAAAGCTCCGGGCTCGAATGGGAGACGTCTCCGAGTTTATGAAAGCGGTGAAGCAACGTTTCTCGATTTGGTATAACCGCTCGCACAAACGCTACGGCACACTTTGGGCGGAACGCTTCAAATCGGTGCTTGTTGAAGGGCAGGGTAACCCTCTGCAAACCATGGCAGCTTATATCGATTTAAATCCTGTGCGCGCGGGGATTGTGGAGGATCCGAAGGACTACCGTTTCTGTGGCTATGCCGAAGCGATCGCGGGTGAACCCATGGCTAAGAAAGGTCTGATTCACATTTGGGCAGATCACGGAGCGAAACGTATTGATTCCGCGCTCAAGGCTCACCGCATGTTGATCTTTGGCAAACGAGCTTCTGAGGTTGGGTTGACTCCAGCGAAACGGAATCAAGCGTTGAAGGTATTGGAAAAAGAAGATGGCTGCTTACCGAAGGCTACGATTTTACGCTGCCGTGTGCGCTACTTTACGGATGGCGCAATCTTTGGATCGAAGGAATTTGTTCACGGCTTTGTCGGAGCATGGCAATTGGAGAAGGGGAGAAAACACCCTCCGAAAGTGAACGCATTGCGCGGTGCCGATTGGGGCGACCTTTCTGTTATCAATGGATTGAAGCGGCAGGTCTTTGGATAGTCATCCCTAAGGATGATATTCCGGAATTCCTCGAATGTGTGCGGCTAACGGGTCATGCCATTGTCTTTGTGGTTGAGTGAACTCACTCATGCTTGGCTTATTTAAGCTCGCGTGAATATGCGTGAACATTTTTGGTTATAACAATCACTAACCAATTCGAATGGCATCAGAGTTACACATTCAACCGCTTGATAAAACACTACATAATCGAGCCAGTTTCGATTGTGGAGTTTCGGCGTTGAATCAGTATCTTGCAACTCAAGCCCGCAATGACGTCGAAAGTAACTGTTGTGCTTGCCTGGTTGCGACAGACAGTCCGAATTCGAAATCTGTGATGGGGTATTACACGCTTTCTAGCGCATCGATTTTGCGAACTACTCTTTCAGAACAATTAACGAAGAAATTGCCTCGATATAAGGAGCTGCCAGCGACTTTACTTGGTCGGCTCGCTGTTGATATAAACTACAAGGGGCAGAAGGTTGGTGGTAGGCTCTTGTTTAGTGCGATGAGGCGTGCTTTTCAAGCATCTGAAGAGGTCGCATCCTGGGCGCTTGTAACGGATCCGAAAGATGAGAGTGCTCGCGCATTTTATAAGCACTTTGGTTTTCTCGATCTCGATGCTCAGCGCATGTTCCTGACGATGAAAGAGGTCGAAAAGTGTATCAATGCTCAATAACCGATTCGCGGTATGCTTTCGCGGCGCGGCGCATTGCAGGAGTCGGTTTTCTTGGTGGAGCGCTCAAAATCTTAGCAAATCGAATGGATTCTTCCTCATTCAAACGAATGGTTTCCGCTTCCTGAATGATTTTTCGAGCCCGATTGACTAGGTGAGTGACTGCAAAGGGCGCGACCTTACGACCTTCAAGTTCGGCGGCTCGTTCAATGAGTGCTTTTTCAGAAGGTGAGATGCGAGCGACCAGTCGTTCGGTCTTTAACTCTTCGGTTGCAGTGACCATGTTTAATGTGTGCCACAGAGTGACACATTTAGCAAGGTGGAATTCAAATTATTTGAGAGGTTCAATAGGTGTGCAGAGCTCATAAGGAGGCGAAAGCAAAATATAAAGATCTCTCACCAAGTCGCAAAGACACGGAGTGAGTGATTCTATGTTTGGCATGCTCTGTGTTTCCGTGTCTTCCTGCCTTTGCAGTTTTATGCTACGGCGGACAGACCGCGCGAGATTCCATTGCGGCGCTTAGGATAAGTGCACAAGAGTGGGAGCTACTTATTCTATTTACGTCAGGCCAGTGTCGTGCGATTAAATGACACAACTGTTTACATGATGAAGTTCATACTTAGCTTTGTATTTTTGATTTTATCGATCGGTCTGGTTTTCGGGTTCCCCCAATTGCCGGAACCCTATGATGCTGTGGATTGGTCGGATTATGAGCAATGGCCTGAGAAGTTAGAGGTCGATGGTAAGGTCTATTTGATTCAAGTTGGGAGTGCTGGTGGTTGTCTCGTTTATAGCGCACCGGAGGGGACGAAACCTGAGCTAGAAAGTATTCAATCTTGGGGGAATTATTCTGCGTATTATCAGTCCGCCGATCCTGTGAAAGCGGACTATAAATTTAATCTTTATGGCCCCTATGTATGCTGGGACTCAAATGATGAGTTGATTTCACGTAATTTTGCCGATGGGAAAGGCGCGATTCACTCTTATGACAAGAAGGGGCGAGTATTTCATAAAGAGTGGTCGCTAATCGATGGGGAGACACGTAGTGAGAGTCGTGGTTATTATGATCGCTATGGTCACATCGCTCTGGAAGATCGAACGACTCGAAGTCCAGATGGTGTCTACACCTCTCAGATTTATCGATACCGTAAGCCCTGCAAGGCTAGCGAATTTGAATTCACTAAAGAGCTGTTGCTGGATAATTTTGATCTATACGACCATCCTTACAGTGTGCGTTAGCCATGTCTTTGGGTTACACTGAGTGGTTTTGTGAGACCGCTTAAGAACGATAAATTTCACTGAAAGACTCAGCCTAAAGGCTTAGGCTAACAGGTGTATTTTATATGAGGAATTCAGACGTGCCTGGAAGCTTGCGAATTTTCAAAGTTTAGAAATAAATGGATCAATGAAGTTATCCACCAGTTGGCTAATCGTTTCGATGCTTGTTTTTCAGCCAGTTCGGGCGGTCGAGCAGTTGCAATACGAAATCGTTGCTTCGTATCCACATGATCCGAAGGCGTGGACGCAGGGACTATTCTATAATAACGGCACGCTTTACGAGAGCACTGGGCTTTATGGGCAGTCGAGCTTGCGGCGAGTTGATTTGAAGACTGGCCGAGTCTTGCAGAATGAGGCACTCAGTGATCGATATTTTGCTGAGGGCATAACCCTGTTTAAAGATAAGCTATATCAACTGACATGGTTGGCTAATACAGGTTTTATTTATAACCCGAAAAGCTTCGAGCGCATTGGTTCGTTCAAGTATTTTGGTGAAGGTTGGGGGCTGACTCACGATAGTTCCCATTTAATTCTGAGTGATGGCACTTCAGTGATCCGTTTCATCGATCCCGAAACGATGATGACAGTTCGTCGTATCAACGTTCGCATGGATGAGGAAGCCATGATCGATTTGAACGAGTTAGAATATATCGAAGGCTATATTTACGCGAATGTTTGGCATGAAAATATGATTTTGAAAATCGACCCAGCGAATGGTCAGGTCGTCGGTCTTCTAGATTTATCAGAGCTTTGGCCTGAGCGTCCTAAAGATGAGGGTGCCGTTTTGAATGGGATCGCCTACAATGCTGAGAAAGATGTATTTTACATCACTGGAAAATTTTGGGCTAAACTATTTGAAATCCGTTTGAAGGAATCAACGAAGTGAGTTTCAGAGCTGATTCCCTGATACGTCAAGCAGGGGGGGCAGAGGACGTAAGTGGCTCAGAAGATAACATGGGAGTCGTTGCCAGTGGTGAGTAATCTCTAGGCTGACACTTTTACACCATAGAACTCCTTGTTTCGAAGCGTCATTTCAAGAGCGCTTTAGCGGCTCTAAATACTATCAGACTTCTTTTCTTTATCTTCGGTCTTGGCGATTGAGCACCTAGCAATTATGAATTAGAAACTTACCTCTTACTGTATGTTAGTGAAAATTTACTTATTGCTACTCTGCTTATGCGTTGTCGCTGGCTGTTCGTCGACTTCGGAAACGGACTCATCCATGTCTACTACAAATCCTATGGGTAAATCTCCTTCGGCGCAGTCGAAGAAAGTATCACACGCGAAACGCTTTTCACAAAAGCAAACTGTAGAATCTCGCAAACCTGTCGAAGGCCTTACGCAAACGGAGTCAGCAAAGCCCATAGCAACAATAAGACCTAAAAGCGAGGAGAGTGCTCCGCCTGAAGTGGAAGTGTCGCTCGTCGCCGAAACGCAGGAACCAATGGATGTGGAGCTGCCAAAAAATGCGGCTGAGCCGACTTTAATGACAGTCATTACACCTGAGCCTGAAAACACAGTTAAACCTGAGCAGGTGCAGCCTGTTGTGGAAGCGCAACGATTCAAGGAAGCGGTGGAGGATCCAGAGCCAGTTGTCCAGCAAATGGACGCTCTAGAACCTGAACCTGTTATTATAACAGAGCTAGCTATCAGTGATTCAATCTCAGGTCCGACTCAGTTAGGGCTGACGGATACACTTCAGGTGCAGGGGCACGAGTCACTTGAAATGTATGATACGGTCGTTTCCGAAGTGACTTCGATTAAGATGGAGCCCGTTGGACCTGAACCTGCACTGATCCCTATTGTGAAGCCAGAAACGGCTCAGCTCGCATCTGAGGAAATTGAGCCTGAAGTGGAACAGCTAGAGATCGAAGACGCGAATACTGAAGAGTTGGCGGCTTCCACCTCGATGCCAGTAGAGTCCGTTGCGCAAGACACCTTAGACCGCTTCACTACAAAACTGACAGTGGTTGCTACAGGGCCACACCCTGTATACTTCATCTCAGAAGGTGAGTTGCTTGCAAGCGTAGCGGAAATCACTGATGCCAACGCAATGGTGGACTACGTCGGCCCCAGGGAATTAGAATTATGGAAGGCCGTCGGCAATGGGGCCGCTGATGCAAATTCTGTAATGGAGTATATCGGTTCGGTCACGCTGTCTGAAAAGTCCTCCGGCTATATCCTGATGTGCACAGCTGTTGATACAGCGTATGGAGGTATCGATTACTATCTTGAATTAATGCCTCAGGGCGCCGAGCTCGCTCCTCGGTAAATGTGTTGCTGGGCTCGCTCCGCTTCGAAGTCTTCTACGCTAGGGAATGTCGTGCTCAGGCAATCGATGTCTGCGGTTCAAACGAGAGCTTTTACATCGAGAGTGTTTTACTCACCTGGAAGACACTGGTAACGATACCGACTGCAATCAACGCGACGAGACAGAAGGCGAAAAGTAGGGCGCCTGTTGCGACAATATTCGTCAAAGCACTTAGGCGGGCACTGAGTTCAGCGCGAAAGCCTTTAGTGATTTCATCCATACTATGGCTCAAATTTCCAGTGTTTTCACCGACGCTTAAGATGTCGATTGCTAGGTCAGGCATGAACTCGTTGCGCTTGAAAGCTTGGGCTACAGAGAGTCCTTCGTTCACTTGGTTTCGAGCGGTTTTAAAGCGCTCGCGTAAATCCGTATTTTTAATGGTGCGTTCAGTAAGACGCAAGGTCTCTGTGGTATTGATTCCACTTTCGAGTAAGGTGCTGATCAAATTTCCGCATTGGAATAGGTCAGAGTAATAAAAAATCTTGCCGAGGAGGGGGATCTTTAACGCAAAGCGATCTGTAGCATGCAAGCCTTTGGGGCTGGATCGCCATTGCCGTAGCGCTAATGATGCGATGAAGCCTGCAATCAAAATGAATGGGCCGAACTTCAGCAGATAGTCTGATCCATCTATTAGCATACGCGCACTAAAGGTCATTTCACCACCAAGTTTTTCGAGCATGCTTTGGATTTCGGGCAGGAGCACTAGTAGGAAAATGACGACGACAATAAATGCGACAAAGCAAATAAATGCGGGATAGGCCATACTGGTGACGACTTTTTGTCGAATCGCCTGTTTCTCTTCCAAGTAATCGATGACTTTTCTTAAGATTGGCGCGAGGCTGCCCGTGGCTTCGCCTGCTTCGATTACGTAGGTAATCGATCCTGAATAATACTTCGGTTGGCGTGCCAGTGCGGAGGCAAGTGTATGCCCTTCGCTTAAGTCTCTCCAGAGTCCGTTGGCTAGTTGCTTTTGCTCTGGGTCACTTAAGCGCTGGCTCAAGATACGAATCGAGTCGCCGATTGGTAGGCCAGAGCCATGTAGCTCCATAAGGCGTTTCAAGAAATTCAATCCGACGCGTTCGCGCTTTGGGCTCTTACCTTTTGCCGCAGGTGTGTCGTTGTCACTACTGCTTGACGATTGTTTTGTTTTTAGAGCCGATAGGGCACTGAGTAATCCCTGCAATGCAGAGGGTTTCTTCGCTGCTTGTTGCTTAAGCGTGATTGGGCTTAGGCTTTGCTCTTGCAAGCGCAGCATCGCTTGACGGCGATCAGGAGCTTCAATCGTTCCTGTCGAGATTTGCCCATCTTTTTGGCGCGCTTTATAGTCAAACTCTGGCATATTATTGGATTACAGATGTGTGCTGTGTTTGGAATTGAGTCGATGTTATTTGACTAGATCAATACATTTGGAACAAAAGGATGCCCTTGCTATCTTTAGTTCGATGTATTTGTTTCAGAATAGTATTATATTATGAGATATTCATTATTTAAGTGCTCAATACCCGTATGCTTGCTGTTGATAGTGAATTCGCTCTTTGCTGATAAGAGCTTAGAGACGCTCACTTTTGACGAAGAGTCTATGAATGTGCTCATTCGGCAGACGGCAATGCCTGAGATGGGTGAGAGTCGACTAGAGACGATTTTGGCGCGCTACTATTCAGAGGGTCTTGGAGGTGTTGAGAATTGGAAGAAAATTGAAAGCCTTAAGGTTTTTGGCACGTTGAAAACAAAGACCGAGACTTTTAATTTAGCGGCATATCAAAAGAAGCCAAATCTCATTAAAATAACCCTTCGTAATGAGAACAAGCAGTTTACGCTCGGTTATAACGGAGAGAAGGCCTGGGAGCTCTTACCGGACTCGCGAGGGAAGGCTTCCGAGATGGACCTCGCAGTCGCTCGTCGCTTTATACACAGTGCCCATTTTGGTAATTATTTGCTCTATCCGTATGAGCAAGGAAAGACGGTTAGTTATGTGGATACGGTGCCCGTTGAAGGTTCGATTTGCCACCAGATTCGAGTGATTTTGGATACCAGTTATCAAGTGGATTATTTTATCGATATTAGGACCTATCTTGAAATTAAAGTGGTGAACACCGACCTCAGCGATCAATCGGTTAACTCCACTATCTTTACCGATTACATTCGCGAATTCGGTATGCCGATCGCAAAAAATGTGCACAGCTATAAAAATGGTGAGTTTGTCAGTGAGCTCAATCTAGATGAGGTCAAAGTCAACTCTGGCATTATGCCTTGGATGTTTAATATGCCAAACTAGCTGTTTTTGCCACGAGGTATAATGGGCGCCTCATGCACGCTTGCGTTGGCGTATCACAAGAATGATAGCTGCGCCGGCGGCTATCATAAATATCGAGTAGAATTGCCCACGGCTGAGTCCAAGAATCAAGTCTGCATCTGGTTGCCTATAGACTTCACATATGATTCTGGTGATCCCATAGAATATCAAGAATTCACCACTCAGTTGTCCCATTGAAGGCTTTGTGCGCCAATACCGCCATTGTAGATAAAGGAATGGAAGCAAGCCTTCCAAGGCGGCCTCGTAAAGTTGTGAGGGATGCCTTGGTTCCGGTCCGTAGATGCCTGTTGTAGTATCGAATTTAGACGGGCTGTATGGGAAGATGACTGCCCATGGCACGTTTGTGACGCGCCCCCAGAGTTCACCATTAATGAAATTGGCGATTCGCCCAAAGCATAGCCCAAGCGGCCCGACTGTGACCAAGACATCGCTGAGCGCGAGTATGCTGTGCCCTTGTTTGCGGGCGAACCAGATAATGGCCAGTAACACACCTACGAATCCACCATGACTGGCCATGCCGCCATCTTGCACCCGAAATATCAGAAGTGGATCACTTAGAAAGGCGTTTAAATCGTAGAGCAACATGTAGCCTAGGCGCCCACCGCCGAGCACGCCGAGGATGATGGCAGTCATCAAGGTCGCACGCGCGTCCGAATCGATTGAGAATTTCCCCTTTTGATCGTAAACGCGAAGGAGCCACCAGGCCGCAATAAAACCTAGGAGGTAGGATAGGCCGTAGTAACGAATGCCGTCTAAACCAATTGGATTGTCGGGAAATTCGATAAGGAAGGGGCTCAGGTCATGCACCCAATAGTTACTTGCTCTCTCCATCGTGCATAGGATATACGGGCGTCTATCCAGAAGGTGCAACTCACAACTTTGATTTGAGGTGGTCTTTCCGTTTGCATTCACGAAGCGCACGCTCATGCCTATGCGATATGAAATCGCCGTCGGGAGAAAAACAAAGGACTTTGAGTCGCTGGTGGAAGCCTGACTTTCCTTTGCGACCAAAGAGGTTTCCGTTTTTTTACGGTTGGGTGATCGTGGCTTTATCCACTTTAGGTATCTGTGCCAGTATGCCGGGGCAGACGGTCGGATTTAGCGTGTTTAAGTCGCGACTATCGGAAGCCTTGGGCTTGAGCTCGATGGAGTTGAGTGTGGCGTATATGCTCGGCACTTTGTTGAGCGCAGTCGGTTTAAATGCAGGTGGGCGCTATTTTGATCGAGCTGGTGCCCGTCGTTCGATCGTGATTTCGCTCATATCTTTAGGGCTTGTCCTGATTGGTTTAAGCTTCGTTGAAGTGATTTCCGCCTGGATCACATTATTCCCGCTGCTAGGAGCGACCTCCTGGCTTGCGCCGTTCTTAGTGTTGACCCTCGGTTTTGCGCTCCTGCGATTTACTGGGCAGGGTATGGTGACACTTTCATCGCGTGCGATGATGGGCAAATGGTTTGATAAACGGCGCGGTGCGGTGACTGCATGGAGCGGTGCGATACTTTCATTTAGCTTTTCGGGTGCACCGCTTGCGTTTGAAACGTTGATCCGGCGTTTCGGTTGGCAAGGCGCTTGGCAAGTTATCGGCTGCGTCTTGATCGGAGTGTTTGCTCTCTTATTTTGGGTCTTCGCGCGCGACAACCCAGAAGAGTGTGGCCTAGAGATGGACGGTGGCTATGTCGGCAAGCAGCGGCCAGATAACCCTGACTCTAAAATCTACCGTGATTATACTTTGCCCGAGGCAAGACGCACTTTTTCATTTTGGGTATTCACGTTGATGTTTGGACTCAATGGATTAGTGATCACCGCCTATACGTTTCATATTTTTGAAGTAGCCGCTGAGATGAGCGTGAGCAACGACTATGTGCTCCATCTTTTTCTACCGACGGCTACTGTATCTGTCGTTTCTGGCTTCGTTATCGCCTGGCTGACAGATCAATCGTTTATGCGCATAAAATATCTTTTATGTGTCATGGCGATCTGTTCGACGGTCGGTTTTGCGACTCTGGGAATCGGTGAATACCCAAAAATGAGTTGGTTGCACATCTTGGGGTTTGGAATATCGGGAGGCTGCTGGGGCAGTTTATCCACGATTGTTTACCCGCGCTTTTTCGGGCGCAAGCACTTGGGTGCGATCTCGGGTTTGTTTATGACTGTGATTGTCGTCTCGAGTGCGATTGGCCCCGTCTTTTTTAGTTTCACTGCCAACTATTTGGGTGGATATCGCGTTGGCTTTTTATGCATGGCTGCGTTTGCTGCATTCATTGTGGTGGCATCACTGTGTGCCGAAAATCCGCAGCGTCGAGTTGCATCAAAAAGCGAGCTGTAGGGCGATACACTTAGGTGTATTTTTTGACCAACTGAGTGAATGCCTTGAAGTGAGGGTGCTCTGCGCCGCCGAGTAAACTGTAGAAAATGGTTTCAGACGGAAGCACGTGGGCCTCCATCGATAGCAGTTGCTTCAATATTGGCTCTCTGTCTTCTGGTCGGCGTTCGCTGATACAATCAGAGAGTAGAGTGACGCCGAGGTCTTGCCCGAGTCCTTGAACGGCGGTTTGGTAAACGCAGATCGAAGTTTCGATACCCGCGACGAGCAAGTGGTCGATTTGATTGGTCTCAATCCAGCGATCAATACCCTCAGCTTCAAATGCGGAAAAGGTGCTTTTTGAATAGGCGGGAGTGTGCTTTGGCAGGCATTTGGCGATGGCTTCCGTAGTCGCACCGAGTTTTTCGGGTAATTGTTCTGTGATCGCGATGCTGCAGCCTAGCAGCGAGGCCGCTTCTGCGGTGAAGCAAGTGCGCTTGATGAGTTGCTCACGGTCAGGGATCGTGTTCAAGAAGACATCTTGGAAGTCGATAAAAAGGATGCCTAGGTGCTGTATGGGATCGGACATGATTGTTGTAGGAAACGCGTAAATGTTGAGATAGTGGACTACTAAAGGCTGAAATACCTAGATACTGGAAGGCTAAACTGGATCTGGAAGGCGGCTACTGTGTGCGTAGGCGTTATGCGCACGCACCTGCACGATTGCTTGCTCTTCAACAATGTAGGCAGTCAGGTGGCCCCCATACACACAGCCAGTGTCGATACCTATTGACTTGGGGCGCGATAAAACCTCCGGTCTGGGTGTGTGCCCATAAACGACGAATGGCTTACCAGACCAAGAGTCGGCCCAGGGGCGACCATCCGGGCAGTCGGAGCGCTTGGCTGCTTGGCCGTTTTTGTCGATCACTTGTATGCTCGTGATGAGCTCCAGTGCTTGTTCCTTCCAAGGTTGATTCGGAGCGAACCCACCGTGCACAAATACGGTTCGATTGGTTTTATCGTGTATGTAGTTGGGTAAGGATTTGAGAAACTTCCAGTCGGGTTTTGTTAATTGGTCGACTGTATCGAAATCGTAATCTTTGAGGAGGCTGGTGTCTTGTCGCTGATGAGCCGTCAACAGTCGCAACTCATGATTACCCATAATGGCTTCAATTTTGTATTCACGAGCGATTTTCAGCACTCGATGACTATCTGGGCCACGATTGATGAGGTCGCCGACTTGTATCAGTCGGTCTTTTTTGCGAATATCTAGGGCTTGCAGTAACTCCTCAAACTCATCTGCGCAGCCGTGTATATCGCCAATAGCTATGGTTCGTCGCATCTGTTTGTAGTATAGAAATCTAGGTAGTTAGCTCTCGTCTTACTTAGGTTTAAGGCTCCTTGCTTGCCTGCAAGATTATTTATTGTGCTATGTCATTAATGTCTAAAAATAAATGCTACAAATGAGGCTGTTGATGTGGTTTTGATTGCATCGTGTTGTGCACTACACACGCTATGGGCTTTATTACTATAGCTATGGATTGGCAGATTAAAACTATTGCTCGAAAATCTTCGTTGTCTGAGACGCCTTTTGCGCCAGGGGAGCGCGTGACGTGCGTGATCTATAAGGTGAAGGATGAAGATGAGCTTGGCCGTGCAGATCTTCTCGAAGCTGAGTTGGACGACTTTGAAATCCCAGGGAAGGTGCTCGGACGATGGACGCGAATTGTCAAAGACCCAGACGATGAAGGCATGAATGCCCGAGAGACGATGGCGTCTGCGGAAGATTTTTTCTTTTCGCTGTATGAGGCCGAAGAGCCTGAAGCCGAGGAAGTGTCAAATATGCTTAAACACTTGCTTTCTTTGATGCTTGAGCGGAAACGTGTCTTACGCGTCGTGGGGCCACGTCAAACTGAGGGGCAACAGGCGTATCGTCATGTTAAAACGAAACAACAACTGACGGTGCCTGTCGTTGATATTTCTACGGAGCTGATGTTGAAAATTCAGGATACGATCGGCGATATAATGCTATAAAAATTATGAAAACTACTATTTTGAAACCTCTTTTAGCGCTGCTGGCTTGCACGCTTCTTATACTTACAGGATGTCGGGATGAAGAAGACCTCAACTTGAAAGTGCCTCGGTTGATGGTTGAAAATCGCGGCGTGAGCTACGGCAGCTTAAACGGTGAATCCGTCGTGTTGCCAATCAGTCGCACTAAGATTTCATTGCAGAAGGACCCAGTGGTTAATGAATTCGACATTGTAAATGTTGAGCTGGTTAAAGTGGAACTAGGTTTGGCATTGATGCTGCAAGTTTCGGAGCGCGGTGCGCGCGCTTTGTATCGTGCATCAGTTACCAACAATGGTGGGCGTATTGTTCTGATGGTGAATGATAACCCGATCGGTGCGCGTCGTCTGAATGGAGCGATTCCGGATGGAACTTTTTACACTTTTGTTGAGGTGCCAGACGATGAGCTTGAAGCGCTTGTTTTAGACATGAAGGCAACGATTGTCGAACTACAGTCTGAGTAATACGGACCTGGGCCTAAGCATTTTGTTGTATGCGTTTTGGGGAGAAGCGGACCTTATTATTCTTGGCTGCGCTTGGGTTGCTTAGCAGTAGTGCCACTGCAACTCTGATATGGCCGACTCCGAATCGAGCCTTTCAAGAAGGGCGCCCGATTAAGGATTTCATCCAGCCGACAGTTTCTGGTATCACCGAGTCGGGCCTGTTTGGTTGCGTTCGCAATGGTGGGCATCGTTTTCATGAGGCACTCGACCTTTTCCCAGTAGAGCGTGATCGTCGAGGTGAGGCATTGGATGATATCTACTCAGTTCTCCCGGGGCAAGTGGTGCATGTGAGTTCGGTCGCGGGGCATAGTAGCTATGGCCGTTATGTTGTCGTCGTGCATGACGGTGAGTCACCTGCCTTCCATACGCTCTATGCGCACCTTGCAAACATCGCACCAGGCATCAAGCCCGGCGTGCGAGTCAGTCCAGGTTCGATACTTGGGCGCATGGGGCGTTCTTCTGCTGCTTACAATATTCCACGCGATCGGGCACATTTACACTTCGAGATTGGTTTTCGTTTAACCGATTCTTTTCAAGTCTACTATGACCGTCAAAAATACGGTAGCAAGAATCGCCACGGTAATTGGAATGGAATGAATATGGTGAGCATTAATCCTTTGCCTTTTTATGAAGCGATGCGAGCTGGCACGGTGCAGAATATCGGTGAGTATTTGAAGACTTTGCCAGCTGTGGCACGAATTCGTGTCCATACGTCGCAGGTGC
This sequence comes from uncultured Opitutia bacterium, assembly GCA_937136395.1. GTDB lineage: Bacteria > Verrucomicrobiota > Verrucomicrobiia > Opitutales > Coraliomargaritaceae > JBPOFY01. Next base: position 196,776 of record CAKZOI010000021.1, read on the forward strand.
CGAGCTTTGTGCGAAATTACCCCGCCTTGGTGGCTCGACCATACGAGGGTCAACAGCTTGTCGCATGGGATATCGCGTTTACCAAGTATGGTGTGCCCAAAGAGTGGGTTCCACGTTTTGCCGAAGAAGCGCTAGGGGGACGTCGTGGTGATGTGAGAGTGCTGAGCTATAGCCCAAAGCTCTTAGAGGGGCAGTCCTGTCGCCAAGTTTTGAATACTAATGGACGAACCCCGACGATTAGTTCCGGAACGATTAATACACTGAAGAAGCTATTCGGTTTTAAATAGGATACGCATTCAGACTCTAATTGAATGAATCATCCGGACTCAACCCAAGCCGTTCGCCAAGCAATGAGTTCGCTTTGCCCAGATGGAGTGTGTGTGCAAATCGCCATGGCCTCCGCAGCATATGAGGCGATTGGAGACGAATTCGCTCACATTGAGAAAGCTGTCGAGCATCGACGAAATGAATTTGTGACAGGGCGGCATTGTTTACGATCTGCGATGGCTGAATTGGATTATCCGGCGCAAGCTATTTTGCCTGATAGCGATGGGGTGCCGCAATTACCAGATAGCGTGCTTGGCTCAATTTCTCATTCACGTGGCTTATGTCTCGCGATCGCTGCGAAGTCTGCAGATTATTCGTATCTGGCCGTTGATGTAGAAAAAACAAATCGCCTCAGTATCGCAGCGCGAAAACGTGTGGTGCATCCTGTCGAAGCTGAATGGTGCGCAGAGAACCAATTGCGCGCGAGTGTTTTGTTTTCAATGAAAGAAGCGTTCTATAAGGCGCAGTTTCCCAGCACACGACTCAGCGGTAATTTCCAAGATTTGGCACTCGTGGTCAACGATTCAACGCAGTGCGCTACGGTGCATTCTGTTTCGGATACCTTCCGTGAAGCGTTAGGCCAGTCTGTAGTATCGTTTCAATTTCGTTACTGCCTGGTGGGGGACTATGTTGTATCCTTGTGCTATTACTAAGTGGGTTTAGTATTCTGCTGATATTGTGAAAATGAATGGTTATGTTATCGTTAAGCTTAACTAATTAAACTGCATATCAGTGAGAGGTCTTGCTAATGAAGGATGAATTTGAATGTAATAATAGATTATGACGACTGAAGGACATGATTGTGTGCTGGTGATTAACTGTGGGAGCTCTTCGGTTAAGTTCGCCTTAATCGATCTCACAAGAGAGGCACCGCGCATTACTGGTTTGGTCGAGTGCGTGAATAGTCCGGTTGCGTTGCTGACTTGGAAGTTAGATGGTAAAAAGCATTCGAAGCCTTTACCAGATGCGACGCTGACTGAGGGGCTCGCGGAGGTGATTGCCGTGCTGCCTGCTGATGTTGAGCTGATTGCCGTTGGACATCGTGTTGTGCATGGTGCCGAGGAATTTTCGGGTAGTGTGATCATTAATGATCGTGTCTTAGAAAGCTTAGAGCGTTGTTCGGCATTAGCGCCTTTGCACAATCCGGTTAATATTGCTGGGATACGAGCGGCTCAAAAAGTTTTCCCTGAATTACCACAAGTTGGGGTTTTTGATACCGCATTTCACCAGACGATTCCAGAACATGCGTATCTCTATGCAGTTCCTTACGCTTGGTATCAGGAGCATGGAGTGCGTCGATACGGCTTCCATGGCACGAGTCATCGTTATGTCGCAAATGAAACTGCACGTCGTCTGAATCGGAAATCAGAAGAAACGAGTATGATCATTGCCCATCTAGGCAATGGCTGTAGCGCTTGCGCGATAGAAGCGGGCAAGAGTGTGGATACCACGATGGGTATTTCACCGTTGGAGGGTTTAGTTATGGGCACACGTAGTGGTGACGTCGATCCCGCACTGCATGAGTTTATTTCTAAAGCACTTGGTTGGTCCTTAGATCGTGTAATGACTGCATTGAATAAAGAAAGCGGGTTGCTTGGGTTGTCAGGAAAGAGCAATGATATGCGCACGCTCGTGGAGGCTGCGGCTGCTGACGACCCGCATGCAAAAATCGCGATTGAGGTCTTTGCCTATCGACTTGCGAAATCGATTATGAGCCTCACTGCGGCACTCTCTAAATTGGATGCAATCGTGTTTACAGGAGGTATCGGTGAGAATTCATGTAAAGTGCGTGCGCGGACTTTGGAGCATTTGCAGGTGCTCGGCATAGAGGTCGATTCTAGTTTAAACGCTGTCAATGGTGAGTCGAACACAGGACGTATCACGAAAGAGGGTTGTGTGCCTTGTCTGGTAGTGCCGACTAATGAAGAGCTGATGATCGCACGCGAAACCTCAACTATCCTTAAATCATGAAACATGTTTTCTTTCTAGCCGCTTCGGGGGTCGAAAGTGGCCTGACATCAATTTCTCAAGGCGTATTTCGAGCGCTTGACCGTCGTGGTATTCGAGTTGGTTTTTGTAAGCCGATCAGTCAAGAGACCTTTACTGAAGGCGAAGAAGATCCATCAATTAGTCTGGTCGCGAAAACCACAGGTTTTAGTCCCGTTGCGCCGATGCCGCTAGAAGAGGCGGAAGCATATTTACGCAGTGATCGGATGGAAGACTTGATGGAGGCGGTGGTCGACAAAGTGCGCACACATGCAGAAGAAGTTGACGTGATGGTTGTTGAAGGCCTACTGCCGACAGAAAGTCAAAGTTTCCCTAGTCGTATCAATCGAGCGGTGGCGACCGCCCTAAGCGCGGAAGTGATTCTAGTGAACGCGATGCGTGGGATCAGCACTAAGGAACTGCAAGATGAGCTTGAGACGGCTGCTTCACTTTTTGGAGGTTGGCAGAACAAGAACATTATAGGCTGTATCTTGAATAAGGTGCAATTCGAACGACCTGAAGTCTCCTCTAGCGCGATGTCTGTGCAAGGCGCGAGTGAGGAGGCTGAACCGAGTTTTAAGGGGTATATGTCTACCTCAGACTTGAAGACTCTGAAAACAAAAATTGAAAGTGAATGCCCTTTGTTTTCACGCGATGGATTTGAGCTGATCGGCTGTGTGCCATGGAATGTCGATCTCCCTTCGTTTCGAGTGAGCGATGTGGCGCGTCACCTCAATGCGAAATTTGTCAATGAAGGCGATAGTGAGACGCGACGTGTAAAGGCCGTTGCACTGAGTGCTCGAAACCTTCAAAATATTCTGCACATTTTCAATCCTGGGCGGCTTATTGTCGCGCCCGGTGATCGTATCGATGTTTTGATGACCGCAGCCCTTGCGACGATGGATAAGATACCACTTGCGGGAATTGTGCTGACAGGGGGAATGGAATTAAGTCAGGAAATTATCGATCTATGCGATCCCGCTTTCAAGAGGGGATTGCCCGTTTTGAGTGTCGATACCGATAGCTTCGCGACCGCGACTCAACTGTCGCGTATGCGTAACTATATTCCTGGTGATGATATCGAACGGTTTAATGTGACTCTAGATTTTGTCGCACGGCACCTTGATGTAAACGTTTTACAGTCACGTGTGGAAAGTGAGCTATCGATGCGCATGTCACCAGCGGCGTTTCGCCATCAAATCTCTAAGCGCGCCCGCAAGGCTAATAAGCGCATTATATTACCCGAAGGTGATGAGCCCAGAACGATTGAAGCAGCCGTCCTATGCAAAAAACGTGGTCTCGCCACACCTGTATTGATTGGTAATCCAAGCGACGTGAGGCGCGTCGCGAGTAATATCAGTATTGACCTCGGAGATATAGAGGTGATCGATCCAGAAGCGGTGCGCGAACGCTACGTTCCTGCGCTCATGGAGATGCGAAAGCATAAAAATATGAGCGACAAGGAAGCGCGTGAAGCTCTAGAAGACACCGTTATGCTTGGCACATTGATGCTCGCGCTTGACGAGGTAGATGGACTCGTGTCCGGCGCAGTGCATTCGTCTGCAAACACCATTCGTCCTGCGTTACAGTTAATTAAGACCGCGCCAGAAGCAAAGGTGGTGTCGTCGGTGTTCTTTATGTGTTTGCCAGACCAGGTCTTGGTATATGGTGATTGCGCGGTTAATCCCGATCCTGATGCAGAAAGTCTGGCAGATATTGCAATTCAAAGTGCAGAATCGGCGACCAATTTTGGCATTCCAGCTAAGGTCGCTTTGATCAGTTATAGCACTGGGCAGTCCGGCTCTGGAGCAGGCGTAGATAAAGTGCGCGAAGCGACTCGCTTAGCTAAAGAGGCACGCCCTGAATTGCTACTTGATGGACCTTTGCAATACGATGCTGCGTCCGAGGCAGATGTCGCCGCGACGAAAGCGCCTGACAGTCCAGTTGCGGGTCAGGCAACAATCTTTGTATTTCCAGATTTAAATACTGGAAATACCACTTACAAGGCGGTTCAGCGCGCTGCGAATGTCATTAGTATTGGGCCTATGCTGCAAGGTTTGCGCAAGCCAGTGAATGACTTGTCACGTGGTGCATGGGTGGACGATATCGTATACACGATCGCAATTACAGCGATTCAAGCAGACATCTAATCTTACACCTAGTCCCTACTTATAAAACCCGCCGCCGAGTAATTTTTCTCCATCGTAAAGAGCGAGAATCTGGCCAGCTGCAAGCGCGCGCTGGGGGGTGTCGAAAACAACTTTTGCGCAGCCTTCTTCGGTTGGCGTGTAAGTGATCTTTTGCGAGCCGTCTCGATAGCGTGGGCGTGCTTCGATTCGGCACTCACTTGTCAGTGCTTTATTGACGAAACTTAGGCCGTATACATCGACTTCACTGGTAAATAATCCAGGTGATTCTGGCTTATCAAATGCGACGAGTAGTTCATTGCGCTCCATGTTGAAGCCGGTGACCACATAAAATTCGTTGTCCGTATTTGACGGCACACCAATACCACGACGCTGTCCCATGGTGTAGCGATGGAGTCCGCGATGACGTCCTAGCTTTCGGCCATCTTCTGCATGCACGATATCACCTGGCTTATCTTCGATGTAGTGCTGCAGAAAGTTGTTGATGTTCATGTCGCCGAGAAAGCAAATCCCTTGGCTGTCTTTTTTGGTCGCATTGGGCAATTCGTGGGCAATGGCGCATTCACGGACTTCAGGCTTAGTGAGTTCCCCGACAGGAAATAGAGCCTGGCGTATTTGCTCTTGGCAGACCATTGCCAAGAAATATGTTTGGTCCTTGTTACTGTCACGTCCACTCAGTAAGTCATGTGTGTCGTCGGTATTGATAAGTTTGCGCACATAATGCCCCGTAGCGATGGCATCGAAACCATTGTTTAATGCATAGTCTTGAAAGATACCGAACTTCATCTCGCGATTGCACATGATGTCTGGATTCGGTGTGATTCCATTTTTATAGCCTTTGACGAGGTAATTGACCACGCGCTCGCTGTATTCGTTGACGAGATTGACAATCTCATAATCGATGCCGAGGTGTTTGGCTACGGCACGCGAGTCCTCGATATCTTGTTGCGCAGGACAATCAGCGAACGGCATTTCCTCATTCATCCACGTGCGTATGTAGGCACCAGATACATCGTAACCTTGCTCCTTTAAGCGAAGGGCAGCGACGGCGCTATCCACACCGCCAGATAAGGCGACGAGTATTTTCTCCATAGCTAGGAATCTAACTTTGTTTCAAGTTGCTTTAGATACTCCCAGCTAAAGAGGCCGCTACTGTGACCGTCACTGAAAGTAGGGCGCATGGCGTAGTTACCTTGAAAGTCCCAAGTGGAAATGGTCACGCCAGGAAATTCTTTGGGCCCGTCACCGCCGTATTGATTTCCCAGAATGTCGACCTCGCCAATATTCTGAGCACTGGGTGAGTGCTTACGCAAAAACTCCGCTGGGAAGTAGCTCTCGGTTCCATCGTCCCAAAAAATGCATAGGTCCGTGCCGATGAGTTGTATGTTTTTGGGTGCAGGCATTGGAAGTGAGCTATAGAAAAATAGAATGTAACGGTTACGCGGTATAAAATCCGACAGCCTGCAGTTTATCCATCAGTACGATGGCTGGTTGAGCGCGATTCATGATGTAGAGGTGGATGCCTGGGGCACCTTTCTCTAGGAGTTCGCGTGCTTGCTGGAAGCTCCATTCCACGCCGACGGCTTCTACGGCGGCTTTATCGTCGCCAGCTGCGATGAGCTGTGCGTCGAGATCTGCGGGGATGGACGTGCCACACATTGCGCAGAAGCGGATCGCTTGGTTGCGCGATGTGATTGACATCAGGCCGGGTAATATCGGTGTGTGAATACCTGCGCGTTGGCAGTTTTCGACGAATTTAAAATAGTGCTCGTTGTCAAAAAACAACTGCGTGGTGACGAAGTCGGCACCAGAGTCGACCTTGCGCTTGAGATTCAACAGGTCGAGTTCAGCAGAGGGTGCTTCTGGGTGCTTCTCTGGATAACCAGCGACGCCCAGCACACATTCTGGATACACTTCATCGATGAGACTGACCAACTCATTTGCATAGCTCAATCCATCAGGATGCGGTGTGAAGTTCGCTTCTCCTTTGGGTGGGTCGCCGCGAAGTGCCATGATTTGGCTCAGCCCTGCTGCCTTAAATTCGGCAATGATCTGCTTTAACTCATCGCGCGAATGACCGACACAGGTGAGGTGAGGCATGACCGTGTAGCCGTAGTCTTCGCTAAGGCTACGTGCATACTTAAGTGTGCGACTGCGTGTGCTACCTCCTGCGCCATAAGTTATTGAAGCGAAGTCGGGTGAATACACACGCAAGCGCTCTGCTGTGCGCAGCAGTTGCTCGGCAGTTGCGTCCGACTTGGGAGGGAAAAATTCAATCGAAAAGAGTGGTTTGTTACACTCTAGACGATGCTTGATGGAATGATTTGTCATTTGACGGATCAAAATATAATGATATGTTGATATGTAAAGTGGTAATGTGCGTTTTACGCTGGATTCAAGGCATGTGCGCTCTATACCCAAACACAACGCTTTCTTTTTAATATTTGTATGAACGATTCCGAACAAGCAGCGCACTTTTCCAATGAAGGGGAAGTTGGCGTCGTCGAGTATCAGGATTTCATCTCCCGTAAGCCATTTCAATTTGAGTCCGGGGGGTCGATTCCTGAGCTATGCTTGCGTTATGAGACCTATGGGCGCTTGAACGAAGCAAAAGACAATGCTGTATTACTTTGCCATGCGTTGACAGGGAACCACCACGCGGCAGGCGTGCACAGTATAGATGAGCGCAAGCAAGGCTGGTGGAACTTCATGGTTGGTCCAGGCAAGCCCATTGATACCTCCAAATATTTCGTGATCTGCTCCAATGTGCTGGGTGGTTGCAGTGGCTCGACTGGCCCGGAGTCGATCAATCCAGTGACTGGCACTCGCTACAATCTTGATTTCCCAAAACTCACTGTGGGCGACATGGTTCACGCGCAGGCACTGCTGATTGATCATCTCGGAATCGATCGATTGCATTCAGTGATCGGTGGTAGTATGGGCGGGATGCAGACCTTGCAATGGACGATTGCCTACCCAGAGCGAGTGGGTAGCTACATTGCGCTAGCGTGTTGTGCGCGTCACAATGCTCAGGCAATCGCCTTTAATGATACGGGCCGCCAAGCGATCATTAGCGATCCAGGCTGGAAGAAGGGGAATTATCCTGACGGGGAGCAACCAGGTGATGGACTCTCGGTTGCTCGGATGATGGCGCACATCACCTATCTATCGGATGCTGGCATGGAGGCAAAGTTTGGTCGTAAGCGTCGTCATCGCGATGCTGATGAACACTTTGATGTCGAATTTGAAGTGGAGAGCTACCTGCGCTATCAAGGGCAGGCATTTGTCTCCCGTTTCGATGCGAATACCTATTTATATTTAACTAAGGCACTAGATCGTTTCGACATGCACGGACCTGAGGGCACTTTGGACGAAACACTCAAAGTGGTCACTGCACCAGGTCTAATGGTCGGCTTTACTTCGGATTGGTTGTATCCACCACAAGGTAATCGTGAGGTGGTCGAGGCTTTATTGCGCCTAGGCAAAGATGCCACCTACGCAGAACTTGCTATGGATGCGGGGCACGATTCATTTTTGTTACGTGCGCCTAAACTCGATAATTTGATCCGCAGCTTTCTCGCTCGCTAATCCTGATGAATCCGAACTCAAAAAAACGACAGGTTGATTTTCAAGTCATCGCTCAATGGGTGAATGAGGGCGACCGCGTGCTCGATTTGGGCTGTGGCAGGGGAGTCTTGTTGGAATACCTTATACAGAAAAAGGCGATCTACGGAGTCGGCGTGGATATCGATTTTGATAAAATCCTTAGCTGCGTGAAGCGGCGTGTGCCTGCGTATCATGGTGATGTCGGTAAATTACTTGCGCAGTTTGAAGATAACAGTTTCGACCGCGTGATTTTTAGTCGATCGGTGGAGTTGCTTGACGACCCCGACACGATTTTGACCGATGCGCTACGCGTTGGCAAACGGGTGACGGTCGGTTTTGTAAATCATGGTTATTGGAAAAACCGTTTTAGCTTTTTGCAAACGGGAAGTCGCGGAATTAACGAGGTCTACCCGAAGCCTTGGTATGAGACACTCCGTGCAAACCATTTCAGCGCCCTTGAATTTGAAAGCTACTGCAGTGCACGAAACTTCAAAATAGAAGATAAGGTGTATTTGCGTGGTGATTGGCGTAATGAATGCAAGGTTCTGCCCAATTTACTGGCAGGTTATGCGATCTACGACCTAGCGAAGTAGGGCGCTTTAATATTGTGCAATCTCGTCCAAAACTTTTTGGCGAGAATAGTTTAAGCTCGGTAGCTGTATAGTCTTCGCTAGCTCGATGGCTTCCTGAATGCGCCCCAGTTTACCCAGAACTCGCGCTCTGTGTAGATCGACGATCTCGCGGCGTAGTTCATCATCAATCGTTTTGCGCACTTCGTTCCAGTGTAGTAGCGCTGATTTCCAGTCGGGGCTGGCTTGATCATAATAAGCTTCCCCCAAGCGCATCTGGAAATCGAAATTATCAGGTGTGAGCATCGCTGCTTTGTGAAATGCCTTCACCGTTTCTCGATCTAGCGCGTCGCGTGTGAAGATTTGGTCTTTTAGAAATTCATCTCTGAATTCATATAGTAATTGCCCTAAAGAAAAATGATACAGCGCTGTCTCTGGTTCGAGTTCAACGGCCTGAAGGTAGAAGGTTAGAGCTGCTTTTCCTTTGCCTTGTTCGGCTAGGTGGGTGCCGATCTGTTGCTTCACCACTGCAAGTTTGGGGTCGAGCTCATCGGCTTTTAGGAAGGCTGTGAACGCCTGATTGGTTTGATCTGTGCGGCGTAGTAATTTGCCGTAGAGTATGAGTGCATTTACATCATCTGGATGATCTGTCAGATAGGTGCGGTAGGACTGCGTGAGCTCTTCAATCCGCCGTTGCAGGTCTGAGTCGGAATAGTGGTCTGGATCTTCAGCGATCTTTTTATAGATCGACTCTTCTTTCTGCGATATTTTCAACAAGCGCTCAGTCGATAGCGAGGATTGCGCGAGTAAGGCATTACCTAACAGCGAAAACAAAGATGCGCAGGCAATAAAATGGAGCGGAGTGCGAAAAAGAAATATCATAGCAATAGGGCGTTTATAAATCGCCATATACTATGTATCAAACTTGAAAGGAAAGTTGCGTAAAAAAGTAATTAGTGTGAAGGCGTCGCGCACTGCTTGAGTAAGCGAACGGTGTGCCCTTAGGCAGCTGCTTGCTAAAGCAGCACACACTTTCCAAGTGAAACGTTTACAAGTGAGTGCTCAATAATTCGTCTAGGCGAGCTGCGGTCGATGTGTAGGTTGCAGCCTCGACTTGTGGCTCAATTGTGCTGTCTGCCTGTGGTTGGCAGAATTGATCGCCGAGTGCGCCTAAATCGCTGCCAAATACACTGTTCGCGGCACGCATCGCGCCCCCCAGACCAACAGATCCAGTCACAGCAAGGCGTTGCACTTTTGCCTGAAAGACATCGGCCACGACTTGCGCAATCGCATCGTTTTTCGATGCGCCACCAGTCAGATAGATTACTTCGGGCTTTAGTTGCATCCAGTCAGAGCGTAGTTTCATATTCACAAATTGACCTTCCACACAGGCGCGGATAGCGGAGTCGGCTTCCTGCCAGTTCACAAAGGTTTCGGTGCCTGCTAACAAGGGTGCTTCAAGCTCGATGCGCGGGCTGATCTCTGGACTGAAAAAAGGAAGCATCACATTGCCATTGTTGGCTGGAGCCGTTGCGCTGAATGCGCTGGTAAAGGCCTCCCAATCGTAAGCAAATTTATCTTTCACCGCTTCACGTGCCAATGAGCCATTGACGAAGCATTGCAAAGACATGGAGCCGCCAGCTGGATTGCCAAAAACATGACCACAGCCATTTGGATCGGCAACGACGCTAGGCATCGCGGCAAAAAAGGTATCCGAAGTGCCGAGTGAGATAACCACTTTACCAGGTTGGCTTGCGCCCATACCCACGAGGCTACTTGGATTGTCGCCAGTAAAAACAACGACTTCGGCACCTGGGGTAAATCCATATTTTGCAACGAAATACTCAGAGATGACGCCCACTTTGCTGGAGCCTTGGCTGACCTCTGGGAGCTTGGCTTTCAGTGCGGGTGCCGTGGCGTCGAGCAGCTCGTCATCCCATTCCCAAGTCTGAATGTTCAAGAGATTCATGCCTGCACCATCACCCGTATCGATCGGTGCATCAGCCCCGCATAAGATCGAGCATAAAAAGGAACTGACTAAATGAATGCGCTCGGTTTTTTGATAGGCAGCTTCGTCATTTTTATAGAAACGGCGAATTTGTGGCCCCGTGAAACGCTCGACCGCAATCGAGCCTGACTTTTTGCAGACAATGCTATCACCGCCGACAGCAGAGGCAATTTCCGCGCACTCTTTGCGAGTTGAGGAATCCATCCAGATCGGGGAGGTGGCACGAGCCAGGCAGGGCTGAATTTGCTTTGAAAGTGGTTCTGTAGAATCGAGGGTATCGACCGCATAAAACCATTGGTCGTTGAGGTAGATTGATCCGTGCTGCTGTCCTGCTCCTGAGATGGCGGCGACTTTTGATAAGTCGCAAAGCTTACCAAGATCTTCGAGCAAAAGGTCGAGCGCATCTAACCACATTAAAGGATCAGCATGAACCACGCCGTCAGCGCTACCTTCGATAAAGCCTGAAGGGGCACTGTAGTGCGGGAGGCGTTCGCCAAAATTGACTGCCGCTTCAGCGACGGCTGTGCCTGTGTCCGTGTCGATGACGATCGCGGAGCAGCTTTGAGTGGAGGAATCAATACCGAGTGAGTAGGGCATTATTATGGGAACGTTTAACGTCCAATTTGATAGGTTCTAAATGGGGGAGGAGGCTGCAGTAAAAATGCCCTAATCATGGCTGTGAGATTGCGAGAGCAAGACCAACCAAGATTAGGGCATAGATGGGGGGGGAGTGATTAAATGAATTCGTTCAAGAGATTTTCCATCATTTCTTGACGGCCACTGCCGAGAATTGGCTCTGGATTTTCGAGGGCGTATTTCTCAAGGTCTTCGAAGCTGACTTCGCCAGCCTCGACCTTCGCGCCGATGTCCTTATCGAATGTGCTGTAGCGCGCCTGCACGAAATCGCTCATTCTGCCGTCTTGGCGGATCGCATGTGCGATCTTTAGGCCACGTGCAAAGGCATCCATGCCGCCGATGTGAGCATGCATGAGGTCAATCGGCTCGTGCGACTCGCGACGACGTTTTGCGTCGAAATTCAAACCACCAGTCGTAAAGCCACCCATTTCAAGCACAACAAGCATCACTTGTGTGGTGAGGTAAATGTCGGTGGGGAATTGATCCGTGTCCCAGCCGATGAGCTCATCGCCACGATTTGCATCAATACTGCCGAGCATATTTGCATTGGTGCAGACGGTAAGTTCATGCTCCATCGTGTGCCCTGCAAGTGTGGCGTGGTTTGTTTCGATGTTGAGTTTGAAGTGATCCATCAGCCCATACTCACGAAGGAAATTCAAGCAAGCTGCTGAGTCTGAATCGTATTGGTGAGTGGAAGGCTCGCGCGGTTTTGGCTCGATGTAGAAGGGGCCGTTGAAGCCGATCTTCTTTGCGTGGTCGACGGCCATGTGCAAGAACGCGGCAAGGTGATCGAGCTCACGCTTCATGTTAGTGTTGAGTAAAGTGGCATAGCCCTCACGACCGCCCCAGAAGGTGTAGCCTAAGCCGTCGAGTTCGTTAGTGCACTCGAGTGCCTTTTTTACCTGTGCCGCTGCATACGCAAATACTTGAGCATTTGGCGACGTGGCGCCGCCTTGTGAATAGCGTGGGTGCGAGAAGAGGCACGCGGTGCCCCATAGCAGTTTAACGCCTGTCTCTTGTTGCTTGGTTTTCAGCTTGGCGACAACTGTATCTAAAGCAGCATTTGAAGCTGCGAGGTCGTTGAGCTCGGGAGCGATGTCTCGGTCGTGCCAGCAATAAAAATCAATGCCAATTTTTTCGAGAAATTCAAAAAAGACGTCGACACGGGCGAGAGCATTTTCAGTGGAGTTGCTACCGTCATCCCATGGCATTTGTGCGGTGCCACCACCAAAAGGGTCGGCGAGTTCGTTACGCATGACGTGCCAGTAGGGCGCTGCGAAACGGAGGTGGTCCTTCATTGTCTTGCCGTCAATGAGCTCGCTCGCGTTGTAGTGCTTGAAAGCCAGTGGGTTTTTTGAAGACGTTCCTTCAAATTCAATTTTGCCGCAGTCGAAATATTCCATAGTGTTGTATCAGGGTTTGTAGGTAATTAACTAGTGCACTATACGGATTATTTTGATACACGGGAACCGTAAATTGCGTATATATTCTGTTGATTTGCGTCGAAGGTGTGATATTCATTTTGCCGATTATGGATCAGCAGATAGCAATCGTTATGACCGAGGTATTCTTACGCCGTTTGACGCCTGCATTGATGCCTTTTGTGCGTCGAGATTCGGATTTTCGAATCGTGAGTATTCATCGTCCGGTTAACGAGCTGAAGGACTTGCTCGAAACACTTCAGCCAAGTGGCTTGATTACTGAATGGTTACCTGAAGTGACGGATTCGCTCTTGGATTTACAAATACCGACGGTGATTGCTGATACTGATTTCATTTATCCAAATGCAGTCAGCATTGATGTGGACGACAAAGCGGTCGGTGCTGCGGCAGCAGAAGCTTTCAAGCAAGCGGGGTTTAGAAGCGTCGCTTGTTTGGGTAATGGCACTCCATATTCCGACCAGCGTATTGCTGGGTTTAGCGCCGAATTCCCACAAGTAATTCCTGTTCATACAGAAACGGCCTTTGAAGATGCACGCTACAGTGAGCACTTTGTGGCGCCTGGAGAGGACCTATCGAATTGGCTACGCCAGCTACCAAAGCCTGTGGGTATTTTTGCCGTGCACGACCCCCTGGGGCGCTTTCTTTGTGGCGCGTGTCAACAATTGGGCATTGCCGTGCCAGAGCAGGTGGCCGTCATCGGGGCGAATAATGATGAGCTGGTGTGTGGTCTTAGTTATCCGATGCTGTCGAGTGTCTCGATTCCGTGGGATACCATTGGTGCTTTAGTGGGTGAGTCCATGCAGGCGCTGCTCGCTAAAGGGCGGACTCTCGAAGCGCCAGTCTTGGTTCCGCCAAGTGGTGTCGTGCTGCGACATTCGGCAAATCATCTTGCGGTAGAGGATGCAGTGCTCCGTCGTGCGATGTCCTACTTGTCCGAGCATCTCGAAGATATTGTGAGTGTTGGTAAGATGTGCGATGATTTGCGTATGGCACGTCGTAGTCTGGAACGAAAGTTCAAAGAATACTATCGATGCACCCCTTGGGAAATGTTGTGTCGGATGCGTGTCGATCGCGCCAAGCAGTTGCTCGCCGATACGAATCACCCCGTTTCAATTATCGCGGAACTGTGCGGTTTTAATGATCCAGAGCGTATGGCAGTGGTTTTTAAGCGTGTGACAGGGGAGCCGCCGACACACTGGAGGAAAAAATTAAGATAAGAATAGAATCGAATTTATGGCACAATTGGTAAACCTTAGGCTATCTATGAAAATCGAATCCGCTACATTCATCGCCAGTGCCGTCGACTTGGAAGCATGTCCGCCATCAAGCATGCCTGAGTTCGCCTTTGTTGGCCGATCTAATGTAGGCAAATCATCTTTAATTAATTTACTTACAAACACCAAGCAGCTTGCTAAAACATCTGGCACGCCGGGTAAAACTAAGTTGATCAATTTGTTCCGAATTAACAACAGCTGGACGTTGGTCGATCTGCCGGGGTATGGTTACGCGAAATTATCTAAGAAGCAGCAGGGCGAGTTTAATTTACACGTCAGTGAATACTTGAACGTTCGTGAAAATTTAAAGCACATTTTCCTGCTCATTGATTCACAACTGGAGCCACTCGACGGGGATCTCGCATTCGCAGAATGGCTACAGCAGTGCGAGCTGCCATACTCCATTATTTTCACCAAAACAGATCGTAGTTCGGATACGGCTGTGAAGAATCATGCGAGTCAGTTTCTGGAGGCGTGCGATGAGTGGGGGCTTCAGCCCACTAAAGTGTTTTATTGTTCAGCAAAAACAAAGCGCGGCCGCGCACCAATTGTGCAATGGATCGATGGGCAACTGCCGAAGAAAAAGAAGGATAAAAAATCGCCAACAATTAATGTCGGTTGGATGAAGAAGCGGTAGTTCAGCTTCGTCATTGTCAAGTGATGTGGGCCGTGTAGTGTTCATTCATGCCGATTGATCATCACTACCACAGAGACGAGCGAGTGGTCGTTCGTTTGGCATTGATGCTTTGTGTGGTGGTCGGGGTTCTCGCAATTGTGCTCTCGCAAACGGTGGGTAATCACACTGAACCTGTATCCCCTGATGAGGTATGGTCTTATATTGAGGAGCAAGCTTCCAGGCAGGGGATCGACCCTGAATTTGTCTATGCGATCGCTTGGGCGGAAAGTAGTTTGAATGCGCGTGCACGTAGTTCTGTGGCTCGTGGTATGATGCAAATCACACGGCCTGCGTGGAGAGAGGTGAGCGATGAGTCGTATCGGCATGCTTGGGATTGGCGCACGAACGTCCGAGTCGGGATCGACTACCTAGCTTTTTGCCGTGACTACTTGAAACAGCATGGCGAATTCACCTATCCACTTCTCGCCGCGGCCTATCGTTATGGCCCGTATCATGTGAAAAAGTCCGACTTTAAGATCAGTGAAATGGAGCCGCCTGAAAACTTGATCTATGAAAGTATATTCAACGGGCACACGAATCCAGTAGAGCCGCCAGCACTTAACAGTGACTGATCGCGACTTGGCTAATGTATCCGCGAACCGAGCTCTTCGATGAGTTCAATTAAGAAGGTATTGTTGCCTCCTAGTGCTTTAGCAGCGTGGATCGCTCTTTCTGTATGCTGCTTGGCTTCCGCATGGGCTCCCTCGATTCCGTGCAAGGCGACATAAGTGCTCTTTTCAGCTGCATCATCGTTGCCGACCGGTTTCCCCATAACCTCAGCACTCGAAGTGGCATCGAGAATATCGTCAACGATTTGAAAAGTCATGCCCATGTGGTAGCCGACCTCCGTGATTTGCTCGATTTGTTGTTCACTTGGACCACAGAAGCGTAAGCCCATCGTCAGTGCCGCCGTTAATAAAGCGCCAGTTTTATTTTCATGAATGAAGGTGAGCATCTCCGCATCGATAGGCTTGCCCTCATTGTCGACGTCTTCCATTTGCCCCCCGATCAAGCGCTCGCTACCGCTGGCCTCTGAGAGGTCGGCAACTAAGTCACAAGCGAGTTCTGGGCGGTCTCGATACGCACGCGTGAGCAACTGAAAGGCAAATGTGAGTAGGGCATCGCCAGCAAGAACCGCGGTCGCTTCGTCAAACTGTGTATGGCAAGAGGCGCGCCCCCGACGTAGATCACTGTCATCAATCGAGGGCAGGTCGTCATGGATTAATGTATACGTGTGTAGACACTCGATGGCAACGGCCGCAGCCTCTGGTGAGGCATCTGATGGAAAGAGTTCGCTAGCTGCGAGGATCAGCACGGGACGTATCCGCTTGCCGCCAGCTTCCATCGAATAGCGCATCGCTTCGTGTAGTTTGACAGGGCGTGTCTGCGCGGAGGGGATGTATACGTCGATAGCGGATTCGACGCGCTGCTGATATTGACGTAATTTTTCTTTCAATGACTGATTCACTGCGATAGTTATGAAGAGTAATTTTATGAAGGGAACGCCAATTTTTGAAGAAGTTTTTATGCGCCTCATCCGTCAGCCAGGTTTTTGGCTGAAGTTGTTGATTGGGGGCTTGCTCTCATTTGTGCCAATTGTGAATATTTTCGCCTTCGGTTACTTGTATCGTTTATCCAGTCAAATACGTAGAACCGGGCAGATTTCGCTTCCAGAATGGACGGATTGGCGGGCCCTGTTTTTTGATGGTTTACGCTTCGGAGTCGTGTGGCTGAGTTACTGGTTGCTGCCCATTCTTATCATTTCATTGCTATCGGGTGCACTTGGAAGCCTGGGGCTTGTCGCCATTTCATATCTAGTGCTATCACTTACGTTTTTGATCTCTCCTGTGTTGTTCAGCTCGGCTCTGTATCGATTACAAATGCGGTCGGACTTCAAAGACCTTTTAGATGTGCCACTCATTATACGAATGACCTATATGGAATTGCCGCGATTCGTGATACCTGCGTTCGTCTTTATCGGTATTTTTGCACTTTCAGCGCCGTTATATGGGTTTGCGGTTTATTTCGGGTTCCTTATGTTGATAAGCTATACTGGACTTTGCTATCGCTCGCTTGAGCACGGGAGACCAACTAATATCTAATTATTATGTGTGCTGTTAAGAAGAAAACGGAAGAGCCATCGGTTCTGGGAATGTGTTTTTATGGAATGCTGACCGCACTTTTCGGTGCAGTCCTCGGTGCTCTCTATATGGCATCCTTTCCGGCGACTCCGCTCAATAATGCGCGTGACCTAGCGAAGTTCGAGGAAGCGCAAGAAGATGCTTATTCGAGTCCTAAGGATATTTATTACATGCAGGGGCCTAATTCGACTGTTAAAACATGGATTGATAAGCGCCAAGCTTGGGTGGATGGCAACTTGGATGCAGTCGAGTTTACCCATCGGGAAGTGAATGCATGGCTATCGGCGAAGTTCAAACCTGCAACTGCGCCAAGTGGTGAGGGGGCACCTAAAATGCTCATCTTGCCAGGGGTGCCGAATATTCATATAACTAAGTATTTAATCACCCTAAGTTTGCCCACCAGTTTCATTATCAATGGTAAGACTTACTCACGCACAGTGATCGTTACTGGTGTGTTCGACGATAGTGGTGACAGTGTCGAATTTTCGATGAAGAGTGTGCGCATCGATAGCGCGAGCGTTCCCTTGGTCGACATCATCGGGCATCGGATTGTCGACACCTTACTCAAGGCATACACGGGCTCCGATGAATTTCTCGCTATTGAGAGTGCTTGGTCTAGCGTGACGTCTGTTGAGCTCTCAGACGGTATCATCCGTTTACAGCTACAATAATCAAAGCGATGCGCTTCATTCACCGCTTAATAATTGGGGGGCTATTCTGCCCATTGATCTCTGCCGCCGCGAATTTGGTGTCCATTGAAAGCACTTACTTTGATGTGGTCGGTGTGGATAACCGCTCCGTGTCTTATGTCAGTGAGCTTGCGGAGCATATTGCGGCGCAGAGTAATCGCTATTTGCCAGAGAATGGTGTCTTCTTCCCGAACCGAGTCTTGATCGCGCTACGCCCTGATGAGCACGTTGCGTTTGAGGGTCGCTCAGCACTCAGCCTAGGCCCTCAAGGTAGTGTGCGACTCGACTTCCGTTGGGATGAGTCGCTGGATTTGGAGCAAGCATGTTTTGCGATTACGCAGGCTTACTTGACACGTTATACAATTTATAAGTATGGCCCCAAGGCGCCTCTGGGGATGAAGGCGTGGCCAGTCCATGCGCTCGCGCTCGAAAGCCTCCATTCGATACGACCGAGCTTTTTGATCAGTCAGTTGAAGGCGTCGAAAGGAGCTGATTTCATTGATTCGAAGGCATTGTTGACACCGTCTCTAGCCGATTCATCTGAGGCTAATTTCAGCCATCACGCTTACTACTTTTTATGCGCATTACGCCAAAGCGCATTCTATCGCGATACCCTACGTTCAATCATCGAAAGTGCGCTTGCAGGTGGCGACCCTTCTGAAGGCATCACTAAGCTGTTACCTGAAGACGCATCAGCCGATGCTGTAAACAGTTTAGATGTTTGGTGGCGTGCGGAGCGCGACGAATTGGTCGCCACCGAGTATGAGCTTTTTGAAACGATGACTCAATCGCGCATATGGCTGGAGCAGATGGTTGATTTTACTGTTTTTCGCGAAGCAGGTGGTGAACTTAAAAACCTACGTAGTCTCTGGAATTTACGTGAAAATGAAGAAATTCGCACGATACTAGAAGCGCGTATCGAGTTGATCTCATTGCGCTTAGAAATCGTGAATCCACTCTATTTCAATGCGACACGTTCACTTGGGGCGCTGTATGAAACTGTGTTGGATCCTGAAACACCCTCATATCAGTTTATGCATGCACTGGTGGCTTATCTTAGTGATTATGAAGATGCCAAAAAAATCGAGGAGACCACGCTGGATCTCCTCGATGCTAAATAAGTCTTGAGTGGCGACTAGGCTTGCTCGGCTTTGGCCAGTGCTTCTTTCACCTGAGCGGTGATGGTGGACCAGTCCTTATTGGCAATCTGTGCTTTTGTCGCGAGCCAAGAGCCACCGATCGCAAATACTTCAGGGATGGCTAGGTAGTCGTTCATGTTGTCCAAAGACACGCCGCCCGTTGGGCAAAACTGAATGCCAAGGTTGGCATACGGTGCCGCCATTGCTTTAAGTAGTTTCGTGCCACCGGCAGCGCCTGCAGGAAAGAACTTCAGTGAGCGACAACCTGCTTTGACCGCAGCTTGTATATCTGACGGGGTCATGATGCCTGGCACGAAGGGGATGCCCTTTGAGTTGAAGTAGGCGATCGTTTCAGGGTCGGTTCCTGGTGCGAGGCCAAACTTACTGCCAGAATCGATTGCTTGCTTTGCCTGATCGGGAGTCACGACCGTTCCTGCGCCAACCATCATATCCGGAAATGCGTTTGCAATGCGTTCGATAGCGAGGGGAGCAGCCGCAGTCCGAAAAGTCACCTCAATGATATTAAGGCCACCATTCAGGAGCGCTTCTGCGAGTGGTTCAGCATCGTTCGCGTCGTCAATAACGATCACGGGGATCACTGGGAACTGGTGTAAGTCTGACATAGTTCGTATGTAGAATTTGAAATTAAACGGCTGCCTAGCGATCGACACGTGCGCCACCGCCAGCCTTGATTTTCTTCACTTCTTTTAGTGAGGCCATTGTGGTGTCACCCGGAGTGGTCATCGCCAACGCGCCGTGCACGCAGCCATAGTCTGCAGCTTCTTGTGGGTCGTTCTCAGAAAGGAATCCGTAGATCAAACCCGAAGCAAAACTGTCGCCACCGCCCACACGGTCCATGATTTCAAGTTCTGGGAACTGCATGGACTCGTAGAACTCGCCGTCATGCCAAACCATCGCCGCCCAGTCATTTACAGTCGCTGTTTTAACCGCGCGAAGTGTGGTTGCGGTTGCTTGGAAATTCGGGAATTCCTTAATCGCTGTGCCGATCATACTTTTGAACGCTTCGACAGGGATGTGGGAGATGTTCTCGTCCACACCTTCGACTTCAAATCCAAGGCAGGCTGTAAAGTCTTCTTCATTGCCGATCATGACGTCGACGTATCTTGCAATTTCACGGTTCACTTCTTGGCACTTAGCCAATCCACCGAAATCTTTCCAAAGGGAAGGGCGGTAGTTTAAGTCATAACTCACGATCGTGCCATGCTTCTTTGCGCATTTCACTGCTTCCAAAACCACCTCTGGAGTGCTTTCGCTCAGTGCTGCGTAGATGCCACCAGTGTGGAACCATTGCGCACCACGCTTGCCGAAGATCTCTTCCCAGTCGATGTCGCCTGGTTTGAGTTGGCTAGCAGCTGTGTTGCCGCGGTCTGGGCAACCGACGGCGCCGCGTATACCGAACCCGCGCTCGGTGAAATTCATACCATTGCGAACAGTGCGCCCGATGCCATCGTAGTCCACCCATTTGATGAATTGCGTGTCCACGCCGCCTTGGAGAATGAAATCCTCGACCAGACGTCCCACTGGATTGTCGGCAAACGCAGTCACGACTGCTGTCTTGAGACCAAAGCAACGACGAAGTCCACGAGCGACATTATATTCACCGCCGCCTTCCCAGGCAGTAAATTGACGAGCGGTATGCACACGCCCTTCACCGGGATCGAGGCGCAACATCACCTCACCGAGGGAGATGCAGCCGTATTCACAAGAGTCAGCAGATTTAATTTGGATAGCCATAGGAGTATGTTGATTGAGTTGAATATTCGAAAAACGGCAAATCTATCAAAAGTAGCCGGTAATTAAAATTGCATAAATTCTAGTTCTTTTGCAAATTTGCGCAATGGCGCGAACAAAGCATGTATTAATGGTATTGGGTAGTTATGACCAATCAGCACACGAGGGGATTGCTCGGTATGCGCGACAGCACGGTTGGCACCTAAATGTAAGCATTCTAAAAGACTTCCAATTACCAGAACATTGGCAGGGGGATGGCATTATTACTTCGCTAAATTCTAGCCGGCAACTGGAGGACTTTGTATTGAACGCCAATGTGCCTACAGTAGATCTTTCCATTTGGCGGGAAGACATTGATTTACCGCGAGTGGCGGCGGATAACGCCGCGATTGGGCGACTGGGCGCAATGCACTTTATTGAGTTGGGACATAAGAATTGCGCTTGGTTCGGGCTCGCAAGTAATCCTGCAAGCCGAGCACGCTTCAAGGCCTATCATGACTGCTTACAAGAGGTGGGCATTGACTGTATGCGGCTCGATACGGTGCGTCCTCAGGATGCGGCGTATATGACTGAGCGGTTGCTTGCGCTGCCGAAGCCCTGCGCAATCTATACGAAAAGCGATTACGATTCGGCTTGGGTTTCGAACTTGTGCTATGACGCAGGGCTCAAGGTTCCTGACGACGTCGCGATACTAGGTGCGGATGATAATTCGCTCATTTGCAACAGTCAGTCGGTGTCCTTGTCTAGCGTGCGCTACGATTTGTCAAAAATCGGCTTTGAAGGGGCAAAGATGCTGGACCAATTAATGAAAGGCGACGCTCTAAAACAGCGACTCGTGCTCATCCCGCCAACAGGTATCACGATACGCCAAAGCACGGACGCGATCGCGGTGCTGGATCCGTTTATTCGTCAGGTCTTACTGTATCTGCGTGAAAACTTCCGTAAATCGATCGGCACAAAAGATCTCGCTGAGCACTTCCGAGTCAGTCGAAGGCACTTGGAAAGTAAGTTTCGCGAGAATATGAGCAGCAGCATCCGTGAATATCTGATCGGCTTGCGCCTCAATGAAGCGAAGGCGCAATTGCAATTTACCGATGAACCTGTGGAAACCATTGCTGCGCTGACAGGCTTTTGCCATGCGCCACATTTCAGCAGCACGTTTAAAAAGCACTTCGGTATTTCACCGACAAATTACCGTAAACAAACCTAGTCTGCACTGGATGGCTGAATCGCTATTTCAAGGAAATTTCGCCCGTTTCAGTCACTGTCGTGGAGGGCATCCATTTAGAAGTGGTGCCCAATTTGGCCTTAAGGCGATAGGTCCAAGTCTCGCGCGGTTCGTTGATCATCATCGAGATGAAACGCGCGCTGCTGATCATGCCTGCTGCGGAATTAACGGAGACCACGGTATCGCTAAAACCTTCAATCGGTGGAATGTTTCTAGCGGTGCCCGTGATTAAGTCGATACCTTCTAGATTGAGCTCATAATAGAGCCCCTTCAAATTCAAGGTTTCAGCATTCGGATTCACGATGCGTAGTTGCAAGGTAAACTGAAGCGCCGCAGTATCCGTCTCGCTCTTTGTGACACCGACGACATCAACCTTCGGCCTTTCGTAATCTCGATCCATTGTTGCGCAGCCACCGAGCAGGGCGACAACTAGGAAAAGGAATGGGCTAACAGGGTTGAATAAACTTTTCATAGTGTGGTTTCGATAAGGTAGACCGATGAGAGTGGCATTGGTTTCATTGGAGTTCAATACTTGTCATCGTCGTGGATCAAGATTTACCTTATTGCTCATTGAATACCCTTATAAATATGGCACTTGTGCACACGCCGTCGGCTGGCGAAATGGACCTCTAAAATGCGAAGACGGTGCTTGAAATTTATTGCCTACCTATTGCTGTTCTTAGCTGTGTGCTTTGGGCTCCTGCTTTACAATGCCGCGTCGATTTTTGAGCGATTCGCCAACCAAATGCTCGTTGAACGGGGCGGTGTTATCGAAATTCAGAGCCTATCGATAAGGCCTGAGTCGGGGCTGGTTGTCGTGATTCAGAAATACCAGGAACCGGATGTAACGCTCGAAGATTTAAGGTTGCAAGTGCCGCTGATGGCACTCCTCGATCATCAGAACCAATTGTCGGTCCAAGTGGAGATTCACAAATGCTCAGTGAAGCGAACACTTGGGGAGGGGGCTCAGGAGCCAGTAAAGCTCCATGAGCAATTGGATCGATTGCACGAGCGCATCGTCGAAACTTGTCAGACGATTGTCGCCAACGTGAGTCAATTACCACTTCAAAGTCTTGGCCTGCGGATTGATGATCTACAGGTTTCAGCAAATCAGTTTAGCTACCAATCCTCTCTGACGCTTCAAGTCGATAAACAGGGAGCCGATAAACTCGTTTCGACACTTCGATCGGAAGGCGAGTATTTCGGACTACAAGCAAACATCAATATCGATAGCCTGAATCAAACCGTAGCGCTAGATGGTTCGATGAGTGCTCGTGACTGGGAGGGCATTTCAAAGAATTACTTAAGCGAATTGACGGCCATACTCTCGCAGAAGAATGCAGAGCTGTATATCGATCCTTTGGGCGCATCGACCTTCGCCGAAGTATCGGGATACTTTCGTTGGAACGCGCAACAACCGGAGCACTATAATGCCGCGGTTCTGGGCAATGTTGGTCCCTCTGAAGTATTGATGGATGCACTCGAAGGTAGCACTCAGTCTGCTTCCTTCGGTATCGCGACAAATGGCAATGATGTGTTTCGAGCCTATCTAACGCTTCCACTTGAGCAGCTGTATGTGGGCACGGAGACCTATGACAGTGGGGAACTTTCACTGCGGATTGAGAATCAGCAATGTCACCTAAAGATGGCTCTTGGCGACAATCTTGTAGAACTTTCAAGCCGTGGATATACCTCCTTCGTTGAGGGCTTCGGGCAGGTCGATTTTAATACACAGCTCAATAGCCTTGGTTCTGGCTTGATCGGCTCACTTGCCGCAGAGCTGTTGCCCGCAGATCTTAGTTTTACAGCGAATGCAGGTATGAAAGGGCGTGTAGATGTGGACGCTTGGTCAGTCTTGGCGGCCAAGTCGGATATTACGTGGAGTCTAAAAGATGTGAGTTGGTCGAGTCAGAGCCTATCCGTAAATGAGCTCTCAGGTGTCGCGCAGGTGGATTACGAAAAAGAGTTTAAGCAAAACGTCAGCACCACGATCCAAGCTGGTTTGATGCAAGTCGCCGGTGTTGATTTTACGGAGCTCTCACTCGCATTGAGTATGTCCGACCCTAGTGAATTAGGCATACGTAGTTTTCATGTGAATACAATGGGTGGGAAAATTTACGCGAATGATTTTACGCTCAAGCTTAAGGATCGTTCATCAGATCCCATACAGCTAAACTTGGAGCGTATACAACTCGATCAACTCGCAAAGGCGGTGCCACAATTTAAGGGTGAATTGTCTGGCTCCGTATCTGGAGCGCTGATCGTTCAGTCAAAATCTGCAGCCTTTCAAATCAACGGGGGTGGGCTAGAACTCGACTCTGAGCATGGGGCACGTCTTTCGTATTCAATGAACGGATTGTTGACCCAAGGCCTCAGGCCAGGCACCGCCGCATATACACAATACCTGCTTGCAGAACGGGCGCTTGAAGATCTTGCACTGCAGCGTTTTAAAATCGATTTCTTTCCAGATTCAAATGAGACCAAGCCGATACTGTTGACCTTCTATGGCGAATCGACACAGGAGGGCACGATCGTTCCAGTCGATTACACGCTAAACGTGAATGCCAATGACAGTGCTGGATTGATTCAGTTACTGCAAATGATGCAACGCGGTGAACTGGAACTCAACTAGAGTGCGTTGAACTCCAGTCTCGGGGAGGGCAGTTATATCGTCGACTAAGCCAATTTTGAAATTCGTTCTGCTATTCCTGCTTCGGCGCCTGCTTCAGTTCGGATGAAAAGCTCCTGCAGTCCTTTCGCCGATTGAGTGGCCGCTTTGATGCCCCCGTCTCCAACGCGCTGCACCTTGACCGATCCTGTTCGACTTTGTTTGCCCAATGATTTCCCGCCATAAGAGTGCCCGATAATGACACCAATCACACCCTCCATATTCTCGATTTTATCGATCATACGGCGACACTCTTTCGATGTGCTTTGGTGGCGTCCACGTGAGGGCATGTTACGAATGGTTTATCTAAATGAAGAAGTGGACTTGAACCGTTAATAAACGTGCATGAAGGTCAATGGAGAATGGCACTCACTTAGGAAAGTATCCGATGACAAGCTGAAGCACCGCGCTCATCACTCGCTATTGAAACGTTGCGTGCTTAGGCGTCGGAATCAAAGTCGTGCCCAGAACGAAGCCACCGATGAAGCCACCGATATGCGCACCAAAAGCAACGCCAGAACGGTCCCCAAGGATTCCGCTGATATCGAGTAAAATGCCTAGCGCAGCAAAAATCATTAATCGTTCTTGGGCAATTGGATGAGAGATCGGCCAAACATCTGGGTTGGGTAAGCGCCAACGCAGCGCCATTCCAAAGTAGACACCTTCCAGGCCGAGTAAAGCACCCGATGCGCCAAGGACTGGGATCACTGATTCGGGGTCTAGTAAGATTTGCCCGACGCTGCCTGTGATCGCTGTGAATATAAAGATCCCCAAAAACCAAATAGCTCCAAGCTCTCGCAACACCAACGATCCAAACACCCAGATAAAGACCAGATTCATTGCAATATGCTCCACATCTGCATGCAGAAACGCGGCGCTCAATAAAGTGATGAAGGCGGGTAACTGATTCGGCTCATAGCCATTAGCGAGGAACTCCTGCCAACTCGCGGTCACTTCAGACGGAACCAACAAAAAGCGATCCATCCAATCATTTCCTTGCGCGGATAGAATTGCCTCCGCAGTAAACCCCAAAACACAGACCGCAAAAACCACTGCGAATGGCCAATAGGATCGAAGGAAAGTTCTGAATTGAGACATGAGGATTAATTAAATCGCTAGTGGATGCTAAATCAACCGCTCACTCAGCGAGAGGTTGTCGGTGAGATGAATACATTTAGTTTATCTGACACCTTTGTAAAGATAGCGCTTGTTATCATTAACGAGCCGCTGCAATGCCTGTATCGTAAGCTTACTGCGAATCTCCGGATTCCCCTAAACGAAATCGATGCGTCCGTCCTTTAAGGAAATTACGTAAAAACTGATCGCCGCATTCCATGTAATGCTTGTGCGATGTCGCACGGAAAAGGGCGCTGACCTCACTTTTGGACACTCGAAAGCCAACACCTTCCATGGTCTCGATCATATCCGTGTCTTTCATTTCAAAAGCGATGCGCAATTTCCGCAGAATATCATTATTATTGATCGAAGATTTGGATACTTTGGTAGCTGGGCGATCGCTCGGGCTACGGCGTTCTAAAATAAGACCATCCAAAAATGCATGAAGGTGATCGAGTTACCCAAACTGGGCCAGAGCTTTCGTTAGTCTGGATGGGTTAATGATGTGTTCTAAGTTGTAGAGTAAGTCAATGCTGGGGCGCAGGGAGGGCGTAGCCCGACCGGAGGCCCAGCATTGGGTTGGTGGTTCTTCTTTGATCTCCTCCTTAGCAAACTCAAGAGGCGTGATATATCCAAGAGACCTGTGCGGACGTATATTGTTATACTTCCATAGCCAGTCCTCGATGACGACACGTGCTTCGGACAGAGTCCATAGCTGCTCTCGGTTCAGGCACTCTTCCCGGAAGCGTGCATTGAAGCTCTCGATGTATCCGTTCTGCCACGGACTGCCTGGTTCGATATGAAGCGTCTTGATTTGATTATCTGCCAACTAAGCGCGCAGATCCTTCTCAATGAACTCAGAGCCATTGTCGCTGCGGATATGTTCGGGAGCCCCATGGATATCAATCAGCTCTGAGATAATGCGACGCACTTTCCGGGCATTGATCCGCCGGTCCACATAAATACTCAGGCATTCCCGAGTGAACTCGTCGATTATATTGAGCATTCGTAGCTTCCCTCCACGCACCGTAGTATCGTGAACGAAGTCCCAGGTCCATACATGGCCCACGGTGCGTCGCTTTAGTCGGCAGCCCGGTAGAGACGCCTTGTCGCCGCTTCTTAGGCTTCTTGGCTGGAACGGCCAGGCCGAGTTCTCGGCGCAGGCGTTGCACCATGCGTGTGCCAACCTTCCAGCCTTCATCTTTGAGTAACTTCGTCACCTTGGGATACCCCATCTCGGGATGCTGGTTGGAGACGCGTCGCAGGGCTGCCTTGAGCCTGGCCAGCCATGCATCTGGTTGCTTCGCTTCATAGGCAAAAGTGCTGCGGTGCAGCCCAAAGTGACGACAGGTCGCACGGGCCGTGCAACGTCCCCCGGAAACAAACTCTTCAGAGACCTGACGCTTGTGTCCGGGGCTCATAACTTTTTTTCAAGCGCCTCCTTCAGCAGCTCTTTGCCGAGCATCTCATCGGCCAACATCCGCTTGAGCCGGGCGTTCTCACGCTGGAGTTCTTTCAATTGCTTTGCCTGATCAACTTCAAGCATCCCCATCTCACGCTTCCAGCGGTGGAAGGTCTGCTCGCTGATCTGACGCTCACGACAGACGTCTTGGATCGTCTTGTCACTGCTCTCCGCCTCCCGTAGGATGCGGATCTTCTGTTCGGTTGTGTATCTTTTGCCTTTCATTGTCTGGTTCCTTTCTAGGGTTCCAGACTAACTTTTCAAGTGGACCAGTTTAAGCCACCTCGACCAGTCCAAGGTTGACTATTGAATGACTTCCAAAAGGGGACTTTGATGGTGGAATCGTTGAGCTTTTTAATTGGGGCGAATTAGCCATAATTAAAGTCGGCTGAGGGTGGATCTGCGATGAGATCCATGAGGGCGGAGTCGCTCCTCTCCATTCATTCTTGAAATCCAGGCAAAAAAAAGACGCGCCCTTTATGTGCATTCTCCATGGGGACCAGAGGCACGGCGCGTGTGTTACCTCTAAAAGTTAAAATTAATCCCAAAAAGTGCAAGGATTTGTGCGTGCACTGAGATGGGGAGGTTCTATATCTAATGTTAATGGAATTTTCGAGGCGGCGGTTTGTGATTGGGAGTTTGGTGCTGGGGTGTTCGACCTTGGTGGGGCGCTTGTGTGGGCAGACGGTTTCTTTGCCTCGTTTGGAACTTGCTTTGCAGGCTTGGGTAGAGACTTTGTTGCCGTCGGATGAGGGCTCTCTTGGTGCGGGTCGTTTGAATGTGCATCTGGATGTGATCGAACTGGCGAGTGAGAATAAACAGTATCAACAGTTGTTGGAAATTGGTATCCGTTGGGCGGATACTGAAGCGCGGAAGCTCGGTGTGGAGGGTTTTGCTGAGCTGTCTCCGGAGCAGGCGGAAGGGCTGGTGAGTCTTGCTGAATCGATGGGCCTACAAAGTATGCCTGGTTTGTTTTTTTATCATACGCTGAAGGATGCGAAGCGGGTGTATTTTGCACGTAAAGGATCGTGGGGCGGCGTGGGCTTTCCGCATGCGCCTCAACCCTTGGGCTACATGGATTACACGGAGGCGCCTAAATGAGTGCGGACTACGATGTCCTGATCATTGGCTCGGGTGCAGGTGGGGGCACGATGGCGTATGCCTTGACTGAGCGCCAGTTGAAGGTGCTGGTCCTGGAGGCGGGGCCGAAGTTTAATCCATTCACCGATTATAAACTGAGCGAGGAATCCTGGGAGACTCAGTATTTCCCGCATAAGGAACGATCCGAGGGGCGGCATATCTACGCGCCGCTGCAAAAGCTGCATTCGGCTTGGGACGATTTGCGCTCGTGGAATTCGGTTGCTGGTCGAATGAATCCATCGAACGAGCGTAAGGCCTACAAATACCACCATGTGCGTGGCGTGGGAGGCTCTACGTTAACGTTTACAGGTGAGTCGCATCGTATGCATCCGGATGCGATGCAAATGCGATCTCGCTTTGGGGTCGCTGCGGACTGGCCAGTTAATTACGCGGAGCTGGAGTCCTATTATTGCCGTGCGGAAACCTTGGTTGGTGTGGCGGGTCCTGAAGACGGTGGAGCGCGCTGGCGCAGTGAGCCGTATCCATTGCCTGCGCATGCTTTGGGCTATGCGAGTGTGCAAATTCAGAAGGGTGCGCGTGTCTTGGACTTGAATTGGGGGCCGAATGCGCGTGCGGCATTGTCGCGTCCGTATGATAAGCGGCCGAGCTGTAATTATTGTGCAAATTGCACGCGTGGCTGTCCGCGCACGGACAAGGGAAGTGTGGATGTGACCTTCTTACGCAAAGCGGTGGAGAGTGGTCTGTGCGAGATTCGCGCTGGAGTGGTCGTCACTCGTATTGAGTCGGGCAATGAGGATGCGATACGTGGCGTGCACCTTATCGATGAAGCAGGTGCGGAGGTCTTTCTTGAAACGAAGCAATTGGTCGTCGCTTGCGGTGCGGTAGAGACGCCGCGTTTGTTATTGGCTTCAGACAACTTGTGCAATGAGTCCGGTCAGGTCGGGCGCAACTTTATGGAGACCTTGTCATGGTCGGTGAGTGGCTTACACCCAGATCCGATGGGGAGCTATCGCGGTTTGCCGGCAGATAGTATTTGTTGGGATTTTAATGCGCCTGATTCGATACCCGATGTGGTGGGTGGTTGCCGTTTCTCGACGGGTGTGCATGAGGCTGGGCTGAATGGTCCGCTGGCCTATTCGAATCGTATCGTTAGCGGCTGGGGGCGTGCGCATAAAGCTGCGATGCGTGATGCCTTTGGTAAAGTGCTGACGGTTGGGGCGATTGGTGAGTCACTGCCAAATCCGAAGAGTTTTGTGGATTTAGATCCTGAAGCAATCGATGTGAATGGTCGACCGTTAGCGCGTATTCATAGTCACTTAGGCCAGGGAGAACTCAAGCGCTTGCGCTTTATGGCAGAAAAATGCCGCGCGATTTTAAAGGCCTCCGGTGTCGATAAATTTGTCGAGGAGTATGGCACCTATGACTATTTTAGTAGCACGCATGTGTTTGGCACCTGCCGTATGGGGAATGATCCCGAAAGCTCGGTTGTGGATTCGTATGGCCGCAGCCATCGTTGGAAGAATCTGACGATTATGGATGCGAGTATCTTCCCCAGTTCAGGCGGCGGCGAATCGCCTTCATTGACCATCGAAGCCTTGGCTTTGCGTAGTGCAGAACGCTTTGCGCGCTAGCGTTTACGTTGCTGCCTTGTAAGCGCGGGGAAATTCATGAAGGGGAGCTCAAGCTTGTAGGTCTCTACATACGTGGCACAAGCGGACTGGAGCTCGGACCATCGATCCCAATCATAGTCGGGAGCGGTGGCGATGTGTCGCATCAAGCTGTGCCATTCGACACGAGCCCGTTCGATATCGCCACGGCTGAGTTCCTCATCGAGGTAGGTTTCTATGCGTCGACTTTTGTTCACTATCGTATAGAGGATTTCGCTGGCGCCATCGCCATAATCTTCAGGTAGGCCTCGGCGCAAATAACCCGGGATGCTGCGCAGGCCGTAGCGTTCTTGGCAGAGCGCAGATAGGGGGCGTCCAGCGAGTGCTAATGCTTGAAAGCGATGACCTGCACGAATATTCGCTAGATCATATAGAATCTCTTCTATTGGGTAAGTGGCCTCTTCGAGGGCTGCGGCGATAGCTAGACCTTCTCCATGGTTGAAGAAGGAAAAGAGAATGCCGCGCCGAGTCGGAATGCCCTGCATGTCGATTAAGCCGAGCGCATGCCATTGCTCCGCGACACTACGCGGGTTCGACTGTTGTGGTGATGGGCCCTGCGAGTCCATTGCCGTTTCCGTGCCAGCGATCAAACGTTTGCGCTCGGTCGGATTTAGGAGCCCTTTACCGCTCAGGTCTTTAAATGCATGGATCTGCGCGTGACTGTAGTCCAGTTGCACGAGCAGTGTATTGCTGCGTTCGGTTATGCCGACACTCTGACCGCCTTGAGTCAGTTGTGGCATTTGCGGCAAGAGCACTTTCTCGATCTTATTTAACGTCCATAGCTTCGGGACGTTTGGTTTTTTCCCATCTGCGCGTGCTTGTTCGCGAAGCACTTTCACGATCCACTTGGAAAGTGTGAGACGGTTCTCGCAGTTATCTTTCGGAAAGGTCGCGATCGGCGCTTCGATTCCGTAACGTCGTGCCTTGCCTGTGCCAAACTTACAGATGGTGCCAATGCGTAAACTAGCAACAATTTTGGGGCTACTTAAACCGGGCCGCCATTGCGCGCCTTCTAGATACCATGTGTCTTTAAGCTCAAAAAGTTGGGCGGCGCGTTTACGCTCCCAGACGCCTTCGCTATTTTGAAATTCGACAACGGTGCCACTGGCTAGCTGTTGCTCTTTAAGCGTAGGCGTTTGCGTTGCTGGCGAGCTGCCGCGATGCTCGAGGAAATCATCTAAGCCTAAGCGAATAGGGGTTCGACTAAATAAGCGCTGGGTCAATTCGCGAGTTGCTTGCAGCGGGCTTTGATTTGCTTCAACAGCGGCTTGAATCACGCCGATAAGGGAGGGCCAGTCGACAATCGTTTCGCGTGTCAGTGTGAGTGGGCGTGCTTCGGCTAGACGTGGCTTGCCGTTGACATACAAGACCGTGCCGCGCTTATCCAGCCCTCGACGACCTGCACGGCCAAACATCTGTAAAAGTTCATCAGAACGTAGCATTCGATGTGCTTCCGCCACACGATATTCACGTTCGAGCACGAGCACGGAACGCATGGAAAAATTAATACCAGCAGCTAAACCAGTTGTCGCGACAATGACTTTAAGTTGACTGTTTTTAGCCAAGGGTTCGACCAGGCCAGCACGTTGCGCATAGCTCATTCCACTATGGTGAAAAGCGACGCGATTCTTAAGGCATCGGGTGAGCTGTGTGCCTGCCATAGCTTGTTGCTCTGGTGTGAGCACGAGCGGATCGTATTCGGGAAGCGCTGCAGCAAGTGTGCGTGCCAGGTTTTCGGCAACTTTACGTCTCGGAGCAAAGATCAGAATCGGGCCAAGCTCTGCGGCGAGTGCGCGCGCAATATAGCGCGGCCAGCGCCCATGTATACTCTTCGGAATGTGGTCGGGTAAGGCATCTAGATGGATTTCATCCAACGGCACCGCCCGTTCCTCGTGTGCGATCGATACCGCAGTGCGCCCACAGCGTTGTAGCCACTGAGTCATTTCCTGATAGTTGGCGACACTACCACTCAGTAAGAGCAACTGGGTCTCAGGAGGTGCCATCGCAATTGCGATTTCATAATTCACACCACGCGCCGAGTCGCCCAGCATTTGATATTCGTCAACCACTAGTAGCTTTGGACCACGCCCAGCGATCAAAGCGCGCTTTTGAGTTTCTAGAGTCGCGACGACCATTGGCGCATTCGTGTTATGCGTCACATCACCCGTGGTGATTCCGACATTCCAGCCCTTCGCAACCCACTCGCAATATTTATCATTCGCCAGGGCTCGCGTCGGCACCGTATAGACCGCTTTTCCTGGAAATGACTCCATGACTAGACTTTCGAAAATGAAGGTCTTTCCCGAGCCCGTTGGCGCATGCACGACCACATCATGCTTCGCACGCAAAAGGTTCACAGCCTTCTGCTGCCAAATATCCGGCACAATGAGTGATGTCGAAAGCGTCTCCATTAAAATGTGCCAAATTAGTGACCCGATAAGTAATGAAAACCCTTAAAGTGTGCGACACTTACTTAAGAAGGCTTTTGGTCAAAAACTGCAGCCTTTGTTCGGCGGATAACACGGCCTCCTAAATTGTGAAAATAGTGTTTCATATTTGAAAGTATGTGCCACGATATGCGCATGAGTGATACCCCAACGATTCGCCCTGTTGTTTTAATTGGCGCCTGCTCACTGACTTTATTGGTGGGCGTATTGATTGGCTCAAGCCTCGCTGGAGGTGATTCGGAGTCGGGTGATCGCTTAGAGCGGAGCACAGCGAGTGCCTTGGATTCACGAGAAAACAATTTGCCTGAACCAGGAGCGGGGCGTGAGGCGGGCACAATGCTTTCAATAGATCCAAATGCGTCTGAAGCCGCAGCGAGAATGAGCCCAGAAATGGCTGACTTAAACGCGTTTCTTCAACTGACTCAGATGGATCCATTGAGTGCCGCTCAAGAAGCACTCAACGAATCGAATGATTTGGATCGAATCTCAAAGCTAGCTCTTTTGCTCGCAGAAGCCAGTCCAGAGGTGATGCCCGAGCTTGCGGATTTGATCAGTAATACCCGAAATGATTATGAGCGTATGCAGCAAATGGGGATGCTTTTTTACGCATGGGGTCGTATCGATGCACCTGCTGCAGTGACTTATTCGGAATCGATGGGTGGTCGTGTCGCGGGCATGACGACTGCAGTCGCACTCTCCTCATGGGCGAGTCTCGATCCGGGTAGTGCACGTGCATGGGTCGATGGTATGAAAAATCCTGAGCGCTATCAACGCGGCCTCATGATGGGCTGGAGTGAAAACAATCCTTTGCAAGCCCTACAATATCTTTCCGAGCAGAGCGCGGATTCTAATATCATGAACCGCTGGACCTCGGCAGAAGTGTCTCGTAATCTTGTCGCTCAGCGTGGGGTGATGGCGATCGATGATTTGGCTAGCTTACCCGCGAGCCGAAATCGCCAAGAGCTACTGGAGCGTTTGGCTAATGAGCTAGGGGAGACACAACCTGCGGCTGCGGCGGCCCGTTTAGCAAACATCAACGACCCAGAGGTGTTAAAGACTGCGGTGCCAGAAGTTGCCGAAGGGTGGGCTCAAGATGATCCCGAAGCTGCGGTGGCTTTTGTCACCGACTACAAGGAGAATGAACAGGTCTATGGCCGCGCGATGGCGAAAGTGATTGAAGAATGGGCAGAGCGCGATCCGTATGAGGCAGGCCAGTTCTTAAATGAGCAGCCAGCTTCACCTGAATTAGATCGTTCGGTGGCAGAATATTCCCGCGAAGTTGCCAAAATCGATCCCGCTGGAGCGATGAGTTTTGCAGTCTCGGTAAATGACGAAAAGTTACGTTCCGATACGATTCGCCGAGTGGCCAGAGACTGGAAACGCGCGTCGCTCGAAGAGTATACTGCCTGGGAAAAGGCAAATCCCGGCATTGTGCCAAAAGGTAAATAGTAGTTCTAGCGAACTGAAAACGCGCCAGAGGATACTAGCTAAGCGCCAGCCATCGCCAAGCCAGCGAGTCGTCCTCCCGTCCAAGCGGCTTGGAAATTAAACCCACCGGTAATGCCGTCGATGTCGAGGCACTCACCTGCAAAGTAAAGCCCAGGGACCAGTTTACTTTCCATATTCTTAAAGTTGACCTCTTTCAGGCTGACGCCACCACAGGTGACGAATTCATCCTTATTAGTAGTCTTGCCTTGGACCGAGTAGTGACCGTCTATGAGCTCGTCGATGAGTGTAGCCTCTCTATCTTTCGGGAGTTGTGCCCATTTTTGATCCTCAGAGATGCCGACGACTTCGACAAGGCGTTCCCACAAGCGACGAGGGATTTGCTCGAAGACTTTGCTTTTCACCTGCGTCTTGCCTTTGCGAAGGCGCGCGAATTTTTCACGTAGTTGATTTTCGGATACGGTCCCAAGCCAATTGATGGAAACCTCGAAATGATAGTTCTTCTCTTGTAGTGGACGAGCTTGCCATGCGGAGAGTCGAAGGATTGCTGGGCCACTGAGTCCGCGGTGGGTGATAAGGATAGGGCCAATTTGAGGTTCGGGTTTGCGCTGGCGTGAAACGGCCTTCGCATCCGGCTTCGCTTGGCTACTCCGCGACAAGAGCAAAGGCCCTACGAGTGAGACGCTGGCGTTTTGCACGGAGAGGCCAGCGAGGCCTTGGGTGCGTTTATCGGCTAGGTTGAAGGCGAAGAGTGAAGGGGCGAGTGGGGCGATCGTATGTCCGAGCGCTTCGAGTGAGTGTGTAAGGGCGGACGCCTTGAGTGAACCAGTTGCGATGAGGACTTTATCCGCCGACATTTGGGTGTCATCGGATAGATGAACGATCAATGATGACTGGTTCGCCTTCGTATCGCTACAGCGTGGCAAGGTGATGCGCTTGACTGCGCATTCCTTCCGGAGTTCGACGCCAGCTGCTTGAGCTGCATCGTGGAAACAGTTGATGATCGTTTGCGAATCATCAGTGATGGGAAACATGCGACCATCAGCCTCGGCTTTGATCTGCACGCCGCGTTTGGCAAACCAGTTGATGGTATCTTGAGGCTGCCAACGATGAAACGCGCCACGGAGTTCACGAGCGCCGCGTGGATAGTTCTGAGCCAATTTTGCAGGGTCGAAGCACTGATGGGTCACATTACAACGACCGCCACCCGAGAGCTTCACCTTTGTGAGCGTGCGCTTGCTCTGCTCGTAGATCGTGACTTTCGCCTTTGGGTTCGCTTCCGCTGCAGTGATCGCCGCGAAGTAGCCAGCAGCGCCACCGCCAATGATTGCGATTGATGGGGAGTTTGACCTAGTTGCTGAATGAGTTTCCGAAAGCATTAAACTATAATATTCGAAGCAGGTTGTTCGACGATCAACGCTCAAATAGCTCTATCGAGGTAAATCTTAATTCCATGAGCATTCGCGGTGTGCATAGAGAAGCTTGCGAGGCACCATAACCTTCGTGCGGCGTGAGACACGCCTGCGCTACCTTAAGAGATTTTTTTGGGTAGGGTCGCCTCGCCGAGGCGACCCCAACTCTTATGAAGGCTGAAAACATCATGAAGGTAGTGCCATTCGAGACAGGCCTGCGTCAGGCCAGCACCTTGATCATCTTATTGCATAACTCGCACCTCCTCGACTGCTTCAAGCTGGTGTCGCTGGGTAGCGCGGCACCGTCTTCGGTGCGCATATAGAAACTTGCGAGGCACCATAAACTTCGTGCGGCGTGAGACACGCCTGCGCCACCTTGAGGCGTAATATATCGTGAGATACGCGGTTGCGACAGAGCGCAACCCTCCAGCGAATTCACTATTTCAAATGTTTTGTTCCTTCGATGAGCATGTTAACTACGCAGTCGTCGCTGATGTGGTCGGTATTAATCACTAGATCGTAGGTCTGTGGATCGTCGATGTCGCAATTGAAATGCTGCTTCATGTATTTTCGACGGGCGACGTCTTCATCATGAACGAACTCCTTGGCACCTTTTTCTGTCATGCCATGCGCATGCACCATTCGATAGATTCGATTCACTTCATTTCCGATCAATCGCACACGCAATACGTTCCGCATACCATGTGTAATGACATTGCCCGCACGTCCGACAATGATGCAGTGGCCCATACGACTTAAGCGAACAATGGTGCTAGTGGTTTTTTCAAAGAGTGACCAGAGGGAAGGGTGGCGGCCTAGAATCTCGTTGATCGAGCTCTCTAGTTCGCTGACAGTTGACTCTGGCATGAACTTCTCAAGCTCTGCTGGTAGGTCATTATCTTCTAGCACTTGTTGAACTAAATTTTCATCAAACAAACCCCATGGAACATAAGTATTGGGCGATTCGGCATTGAGTGATTTCTGTAACTCGTGAGCGATGCTTCGCCCTCTGGCACCTGCTTGCCTTGAGATCGTTATTGTCGGGTATGTATGACGTTCTGCTGTAGCATCGTGTTGCATGAGTTGAGCCGCTACATAGCCACGGCATTCATTGATGGTGGGGTAGGTTTTCATATCCAAGCCTTTCTGTATTATATAGATCGCGGTGGCGTGCCATCCGCTAGAGAACTGCTAAAAAGCTATCGAAATCGAGACGGCTTGGCAAGAGATATCGGCCGTTATTAGGCAGTCGAATACCATTGTTTAGAGGCCTTGAAGCTCTGCCTTGCCGGGTCCCTTGAGGCTGGCTTTCAATCGGTTCATGTTGCCACATAGTTGCTGGTCGGAATGGGATCTAGTGAACTCTCTAGGCTCAAAGTCCTTTCACTCAACTGCCCATTGATCGAGCAGTTCAAACAGGGCATCATGCATCGCTTGAAAAGTGGCGATAGGTTCCGATTGCATACGTTCGGGGTCTTGGATGTAGGGCGCGTCGACGAGCTCATTACTACAAGCTGCAGAAAGTAGACTGACACCCTCGGGGGTCACTTCAAGGTGGCATTGGAGTGCGAGCACCTTGGAGTGATGAATGAAGCCCTGATTGTCGCAGGCGTCGCTACAGGCGATCGGCGTGGCGTGGTAGGGCACGGTAAAGGTTTCTCCATACCAATGAAATACCTTGAGCGATTCGGGCAGCGAACATTCATCGGGACATTCATCCGTTCGTCGAATCGGGAACCAGCCGATTTCTTTATTTGCTCCTGCGGTGACTTTCGCGCCCATGGCTACGGCGATGAGTTGTGCACCAAGGCAAATACCCATCACATGCTTCCCAGCTGCAATAACGCCGCGAAGATATCGCTTCTCCATCTCTAGCCATGGATGCTGATCGCTATCATGGACGCTCATGGGGCCACCCATGAAAACAAAGGCATCATACTTTTCAGGCGAGGGCAGCTGTTGCGTTTGGTAAATAGGAAGCACGTCTAAATGATGCCCATTCATTTGCGCCCATAGTGCAATGGCGCCGGGGCCTTCAAAGTTGATGTGCTTTACGCAAAGTATCTTCATGTAAATTTAAGGTAACTATTGAGTATTTATGTCGATACAACAGTTTCATTCAAAGTTGAATTCTAAGCCCTTCTACATACGCTTCAGATCATGCGTCTAATTCGTCCCATATTAACACTCTGTTGCTTAGCTATCCTTGGGGCGATTGTTGGTTTCATGCTTTCAAAGCAGTTGCAGCGTCCTGTTGAAGTGACTGCTACTGATGTGCCTGCGAAGCATACAGAAATCCAGGTGAATGTTGCTGGCAGTGTCACGCTACCACGCGAAGAGAGCCCTGAATTCCTTGAAATTGATTATCCAAAAAACGCGATACCAGGCGAACTGGTTCTGCAATTTTCGAATCAAGCTGACTATGCCGCATATTTAGAGATGCTCGCTGAAGCTGGTCAGCTACCACTAGGGCAGATTGACGCGTTAATGGTAATTCGGATCGACACTGGCACCTTAAACCGAGTCAATCCCAGAGGGTTTGAAATAACACCTAGTTTTTCTTATGAGGTGGCACGACCGCTGCCACCGATTGAATTATCACCAGAAGCTTTGGCTAGTTTGAAAGGCTTCGGTCAAAGTGCTCGACAAATATCGGGAGGGTCCGTTGACGGCGACGGCACTGGGGTGCTAGTGGCAATCCTTGATTCAGGTATTCAAGCGCATTCTCAATTTGATGATGTATCTATTGTTCCAATTGATTTGGCAGGAGGTGGGGTAGCTGGGACTGGAGCGGCGCACGGCACATCCGTCGCTTCGATCATATCGGGCAGTGAAGGCATCGCTCCCAATAGTGACTTGCTCGTTGTTCGTGTGCTCGATGACGAGGGTCTAGGAAATAGTTTTCATGTAGCCGAAGGTATTGTGCAAGCCACGGACCTCGGTGCGCAAATTATCAATATGAGTTTAGCAGTGTATCAAGACTCTGCTGTGCTACGACAGGCAATCAGCTATGCAAATGATAAGGGTGTGCTGATGGTTGCAGCTGCTGGGAACGACGGCTATA
This sequence comes from uncultured Opitutia bacterium, assembly GCA_937136395.1. GTDB lineage: Bacteria > Verrucomicrobiota > Verrucomicrobiia > Opitutales > Coraliomargaritaceae > JBPOFY01. The sequence goes on from CAKZOI010000021.1 coordinate 234,779, forward strand.
CAACTATGCCTTACCCTGCGGCTTACGAAACTGTTATCGCGGTGACTGCTGTTGATGCAAACGGGAAGCAGGCGCTGTTTCCAAACCAGTCCACATCGATCGACATCGCCGCACCAGGTGTTTCGATATTAACTGCCAAAGAGAACTTCGGCACGACGCTGTTTACCGGAACTTCCGCGGCAGCTCCATTTGTCAGTGGCACACTTGCTTCGATGCTCTCAGCGGAGCATTCACTGGCACCGAAGCAAGTCGTTGATTTAGTAAAAAACTACCTCAACGATGCGGGGAGCCCGGGCGAGGACAGCGCCTATGGTGACGGTGTGATTGATTGGGATCGTCTGCGAGAACGAGATACACCTGGCATCTTAGATTTATCCATCGCTGACATACACCTCGATCCATCTGCTCAGCCCGGAACCACGATGCCAATTGAGGTGACCGTGCAAAACCGCGGCACGTCCTGGTCGACAGAATCCGAACTGGATATTGTTATTGGTGAAGCAGACCCAGTAAGCTTTACCATTGGAGCGCTTGGCCCCGGATTAACTACCACACGTAAAGTGTTTACTGCCGTGCCTGCGGACAAGCAGGCTGGGCGTTTGAGTATTTCCGCTCAGATCTTACCTAAAGATTTGAACACCGATGTCCGTTTAGAAAACAATCGTAAGGGTGCCTATTATCAAGCGAAGTAGGCAAACGCATCCAACTACATGTCGCTAACACTGATGCCTAATTGATGCTGCACCTCTGGAAATTCGCTTAGTTCAGCGACAAACTCATCCACAGAAAAGTCGGCGACCATGAAGTCTTCATATTCAAAAGTCGGTGTCTTGGTTTGACCGCTCAGTGCGACCATAGCATCCATGTCTTTAGCGTTTTTTAGGACATCGCGCACATCAAGGTCGACTCCCTGAGCATTGAAAAAGGTGAGCGCTTCGCGGCACCATGGGCAGGCAGGTTTAACGTAAAGAATAGGTGTGGTTTTTCGACTCATATCTTGTGCTTAAGCATAGGATATCTTCGCTCGAAAACAACGTAAATTGAACAATATTTGACTTTATTTTACGTAGTCTTGCGCTTTGGTCGATAGCTCTATATGAAGAGCGAATTTAATGCTATCTATGTCACTTCCAACTGTACCTGATTCCCAAACGATATCTGTTCGAGGTGCGCGTGAACACAATTTGCGCAACGTCGATGTGGAGCTACCGCGTAATCAGTTTGTGGTCATTACGGGTGTGAGTGGTTCGGGTAAATCATCGCTAGCGTTCGATACTATTTACGCGGAAGGCTATCGTAAATACATTGATAGTCTATCAACCAAAGCACGTATGGTGCTTGAGCAAATACCGAGGCCGGACGTTGATTTCATAGAAGGCTTGTCGCCAGTGATTGCTCTTGAGCAACGCACTGGAGGTGGAGGCAATCCTCGTAGCACAGTGGCTACGGTAACCGAGATTGCTGATTTCGCGCGTGTGCTGTGGGCAGTGTGCGGCACTGCCTATTGCCCGAAAGATGGCGCACGTATCGAGCGACGTTCGATGGACGATTGCCTGACACGTGTGTTTGCAGAACCAGAGGGAAGTCGCTTAATGATTGTGGCACCTTGGATGTCTGCAAAGCCAGCGATCTTACGTGAGGAATTACCGCGTCTACAACAAAGAGGATTTCAGCGTGTGCGTTTAAATGGCGAACTGTTTCGTTTAGATGATACGAACATTATCGATTCGAAGGCCAAAGAAATTGCTGTGGAAATTGTGATTGATCGCATTCGACTTCGAGCCGACCAGCGCAGCCGTTTAGCCGACTCACTCGAGCTAGCATTTTGCGAAGGCGATGACCGTGCACTTATTTTGGTCGAAGATAAAACTCAGGCTAGCGGTTGGCGCGAGTTAGCATTAAGTAATCGTCTTGCCTGTGTGAATTGCGGTGATGTTTACGAGCCGATCTCACCGCGTCACTTTTCGTGGAATCATGCCGAAGGCGCGTGTCAAGAATGCGGTGGCCTTGGAGAGACCTTGCAATTTCAGCCAGAGCTTTTGGTCCCAGACGCAAGCAAGTCGGTGCAAAAGGGGGCCATCAAACCTTGGCGCTTAGGATCTAAGCAGATGATCATAAAGCGAAATGCTATCCTCAAGCAACTCGCTGAGCAGCTACCTTTTGACCCTAAAATACCTTGGGATGAACTCGACCCGAAAGTTCGAAAGCAAATTTTACATGGCACTGGAAAGCGCATATTCAGCTTTAAGTTGAGAGGTGGAAATACAAAGCCAGAAGCCATGACTTTTGAGGGTGTCCTTGCTGACTTAGAGGAGATGCGACGAACGACCAGTAGCGACGGCTTGCGCGCACGATTGATGGCTTTTCAAACGAGCAGTCCATGTGAAGCTTGTCGGGGTCAACGTCTAAGCCCCGCGAGCCTGAATGTATTAATCGAAGGCAAGTCGATTACCGACCTTTTGGCGATGTCTCTAGCCGAGGCGGATGCCTTTGTTGGTGTGCTCGAATCGAGTCCGAAGTATGCGCAAGTGAAAGATGCGGTGCGTGGTCTATCCTCGCGGCTACGTTTTTTAAATAAGGTCGGCCTCGACTACCTGACGTTGAATCGAAGCTACAGTAGTTTGAGCGGCGGAGAAGCGCAACGAGTGCGCTTAGCCACTCAACTCGGAATGTCGCTCATCGGTGTGGTTTATTTATTGGATGAGCCGAGCATCGGTTTGCACCCTTTGGACAATCGTCGTTTAATCGAGACTTTGATTGGTTTAAGAGATCGAGGTAATTCTGTTGTGGTCGTCGAACACGATGGCGAAACTATGCGTGCTGCCGATCACTTGATCGAGCTTGGCCCGGGTGCTGGTGTTGAAGGTGGTCGGCTTATTTTTGAGGGTAGCCCAGAGGCATCTTTTGAATCGAAAGAAAGCTTAAGCGGGATGTTTCTGAGTGGCGTTCGGCGTGTTGAAAAAAATGCCGACCGACTACGATCAACCTGTGATTGGCTAACAGTCTATGGTGCAGCTGAGAATAATTTAAAGACGATTGATGCACGTTTCCCTGTCGGCTTATTGACCGTTGTGTGTGGCCTTTCAGGCTCAGGGAAAAGCACATTGATCAATGACATCTTGGCAAAAGCAGCGGCGTTTCAACTAAATCGTGCTAAGGCAATACCAGGTAAACATGCGAGCTTAGACGGCCTCGACCATTTTAAATCAGTGGTGCAAGTCAACCAAGAGCCAATCGGACGCAGTCCACGTTCTAATCCCGCAACCTACATCAAATTATTTGATCAGTTACGCGACCTCTATTCGAAATGCTCATTGGCTAAAATTCGCGGTTATAAAAGTAGCCGTTTTAGTTTCAATGTTAGCGGAGGTCGCTGCGAACGCTGTAAGGGCGATGGTGTGATTAAATTAGATATGCAGTTTATGGCGGACGTCTATGCCGAGTGCACCAGTTGCCAAGGGCGCCGTTATAATCGAGAGACATTGGATATCCGCTTTAAGGGATTTAGTATCGCTGACGTGTTAGCCATGAGTGTCGATGAGGCTCTAGAGGTCTTTAACAAACAACCGCGTATCGCCGAGAAGTTGCGCACACTGTCGGATGTTGGCTTGGGGTATATTAAGCTCGGCCAACCAGCGACAACGCTTTCAGGCGGTGAAGCGCAGCGGATTAAGCTATCCTTAGAACTGAGTAAGCGTCAACAAGGCGAGACGCTCTATATATTAGATGAGCCAACAACCGGGCTCCATTGGTTAGACGTGCAGCGCCTAATGGATTTATTGTTTAAGCTGCGCGACGCTGGAAATACAGTGCTCGTTATTGAGCATGATCTCGATGTTATCCGTATGGCTGATTGGGTTGTCGAACTTGGACCAGTTGGTGGAGATCTTGGGGGCGAAATCGTCTTTGCTGGTGATGGCATTTCCTTTCAGCAAGGCAAGGGCACGCCGACTCAGTCAGTGCTGGGCTGATTCTCGTAAGCTTTCACGAGGAGACCGCCTCTGGATAAATTAGAAGCTGCAAGCACTGCGGGCGCCACCAGTAGCGACCCTAAGATTAAACATCCGATGCACGCTTTTTATAGGTTTCGCCGCCGTCCCAAGCAGATTTCAAGGTAACGAACTCCGTCTCGTAATGCTCGGTTAATAAACCTTGTTTACGAAGTGCAATAACGGTCTGTTTAAACGCTTTTTTAGAGGTATTAAAGGTCTCGCGAATCTCTGCGGGATCGGTCTTATCGTTAAAGGGAAGGCTGCCGCCTGCTTCTTCGAGTTTCTCAAGTATGAGCTCCGATAAAGATTCAACACGCCGACGCCCGGAGACATCTCGGCGGATATCAATCTTGCCGCTATCATGCACTTCCTTGATGTATCCAGTGAACTGATCACCGGGTTCTAATATGTCGGAAGTTTCCTCATGGTAGAGCAGGGCGCGGTGCTTCTTGTCTACGATTGCCTTATAGCCCAAAGGTGAGTTGTCGTAAATCAACACTTGGACAGGTTGGTTAGGATGATACTCTGGCTTCGTTTCCGAAAAGTGACGGTGTAATCGGCAGGAGGCGACAATACGATTTGTGTGCTCGTCGAGATAGACTGCCACTAATGCGCCATCGCCTTCATTAAAGCTCCATTCGCCTTGTTCACGATACGGTAGTAAGAGATCCTTCTTGAGTCCCCAATCGAGAAAGGCGCCGACTTGATTTACGCTGACAACTTCGAGGTAAGCAAATTCACCAACCTGCACAAAGGGTGTCTCCGTTGTCGCAACGAGACGATCTTCAGAATCGTTGTAAATAAAGACATCGATCTCATCACCGATATCCATCTCTTCTGTGACGTAGGCATTGGGCAATAGAATATTATCCAACGGTTTAGCATTTAGATACAGACCGTGATCTGATTGCTCTACGATAAGTAATTTGTTAAAGCGGCCAATATGGATCATAAAATATGTTTCGGAGGAGGGCGTTTAGCATTCAGTCGCTGGCTGTGTGGCAAAATCAAAACTGATGTGTTTTTTTAGGAATAGAGTGATTGGTTCTGACCGTCTGCAAATGAATAGGCGCGTTCTGGTGCGTCTTGGTTAATATTCATACGATCTTTTGTGATCGGTCGGGTGAGCACAACGGTGGTTTTGTCTGTAGATTTTCCTTGGTAGGTCGTTTGCCCAAGCCACGGACTCTTTTTTACCGTGAAGCGATACCCCTTTGATTCAAGGTCTTTACCTAGGGAAACAATCTTATTTGAGTTGGTGTTGGTTCCTGAAAAATCGATAACTAAGTGCCCGTGTTCACCTTTATCTTCATCTAGGCGGCAATCCACCTCGGGCGTATGCTTTTGGATGATAACGAGGAGTTTTGCGGCTTTTTCGAGTCGATGGCGTAGGCTACGTGCTTTCATGGGTTTTACTGTATGACTTATTGATAGTTAATCAAGAGTCGCATTTGGGATAAAGCGAATCATTCAAAGTGCTGCGCCAAGCAGACGAGCTACTTCAGCCTTTCTTGGAATGGCTGTTCGGGCGCCGTTTTTCAAGCAGGTCAATGCACCCACTGCGCACGCACTTCGCATATTATCCCTCGGGCTCATTCCTTGTGCGACACCGAGAGCGAACGCGCCATGAAAGGCATCGCCGGCACCATTGGTGTCGACCGCAGAAATATCAAATGCAGCAGTGTGTTTTTGCCCGTATTCGTCTTGCCAATACACGCCACCTTCGCCCCATGTGCAGGCGATAAATGGCGCGGCACCATCTAAATAGGCGAGGGCAATGCGCGGATTATTTTCACCGCTAAGATCACGGGCAAACTTCTCTGAAGTGACTAGATAGTCGACTTTATTAAATAGTAACTGTGTGCCGTCATTTACTGAGCCTGCGTCCAGTATGCTCGGGATGCCGAGAGTGCGAGCCTCTTCAATAAGCTTTAGGGACAATAAAGGCTGGTGTCCATCTATGAGTAATACCTTTGCAGGATACGCGCTTAATGAAATCGCATCTTCAGGGGCTATTGCGCTGGGTGAACGATAATCTACAATCGAACGCGCTCCATCGGGCTTTGTCAGAACCGAAGCGATCGGTGTCGGTGCTGTGCCGCGATGTATGCCACGCACATGCACGCCTTCGGATTGAAGTTCACAAATATGTGCATCACCAAAGGCATCGTCTCCAAGGTATCCACAGAAACGCGCTGTGCCACCCAAGCGCACGACAGTGACAGCCGCATTGGCTGCTGGGCCACCGCCACATGTTTGTAAGCTAGTGGCGCGCATTTTCTCATCCGCACTCGGATGATGCGAACCGGTAAAATTGAGATCCACGCAAGCGTAGCCCACACAGAGCACATCGACTGGGATGGGCACGTGTGTCGTCATGTCCGTATTGAGGTGCGCTGTGCGTATTAGTAGACGTCGCGCAAGTAGCGCTTGTCCGTCTTCAACTGTTTCACAAAAGCTGCGGCGTCTTCTTTGCTCATGCCGCCTTCTTGCTCGATAATATCGTGCAGAGCGACATCGACATCGGTTGCCATGCGGCTCGCATCGCCGCAAACGTAGAAGGACGCGCCTTCTTGGATCCATGCATAGAGCTCTTTGGCGTTTTCACGCATACGGTCTTGCACATAGACCTTCTCTTTTTGGTCGCGTGAGAAGGCTACATCGAGTTTGGTCAGTATGCCGTCGGCCAAGTAGTCCTGCCATTCGGTTTGATAAAGGAAATCGGTCAAATAGTGCTGGTCGCCAAAAAAGAGCCAATTTTTACCCTTTGCATCGGTGGCCTTGCGTTCTTCAACAAACGCACGAAACGGTGCAATGCCGGTGCCAGGGCCGACCATGATCATTGGGGCATCTGGATTTGCGGGAACTTTAAAGTGTTTATTCGGTGTGACGAAAACATCGACCTTGTCACCTTCTTGGATGCGTTCTGCCAGATAGGTCGAGCAGACACCTTTACGGTTGCGGCCATGCGCATCGTAGCGGACCACACCCACAGTTAGGTGCACTTCACCCGGGTGGGCTTTAGGGCTCGACGCAATTGAATACAGACGTGGCGGAAGTTTACGCATAATGCCAACGAGAGCATCTGCGGTGATCTCCTTTGCGGGAAAATCTTTTAATACGTCAATAATCTCACGACCATATAAATAAGCCTGCAGCTGTGCCTTATTCTCAGGGTTGAGCATCTCAGCGAGTTTCACATCTTTGGCAATTTCGTTGTAGCGCTTTAACACCGGGAGCGAAATACCGGTCACATCGAGCTGACTGGTCAGCGCATCTTTCAATGTGAAATCTTGCTCCTTAATCAATACGGGAGCATCCGCGTCGAGATTGGTGATTTTAATAATATCCTCGACGATATCATCAGCATTGTGAGGGACCACGGCAAGTGCGTCGCCGGCTTGATAGTCTAGACCTGAACCTTCGAGGCTCATTTCAAGGTGTATGGTTTCCTTCGCAGAGCCTTCACAATTGAGAATGACCCGCTCTGTTAATTCAGCTGGAAATGGGTTTTTACGAGAGTAGGCGACCGTAGGTGTTGCAACTGCCGCAGTCATGACACCGCCGGCGCTTTCCGTGGGTTGCGCAATATCTGAAAGGGCGGCGAGGGCGCCTTTTTGCCACGCTACAAAGGCATCATCGTAATCCACATCGCAATCTACACGATCAAACACGCGCTTGGCGCCGAGCGCTTCAAGCCGTGCATCGAAGTCTTTGCCCATCTTGCAAAAATGCTCGTAGCTTGTATCGCCGAGGCCGAGCACTGAGAAGTGAACCCCTTCAAGTTTTGGCGCACTGTCACTCATGAACGCTTCGTAGAAATCTACAGCATTTTCAGGCGGATCACCTTCGCCCCATGTGCTGACAATCACCAGTAGGTTTTCAACACCTTTCAGCTTAGCTGGCTTAATGTCTCCCATGCTGACGGCCTTTGCTTTGAAGCCTGATTTGTTGGCGACCTTTACAGTCTGATCTGCCAAGGACTCCGAATTGCCCGACTCGGTCCCATAGAGCACAGTCAACTGTGGAGTGGTGGCCGGAGCGGCGAGTGTTGAAGGCGCGCCAGCTTTACCTGCGCGTAGCCCGCTGACGAAACCTTCGAGCCATGTCAATTGGTCAGGCTGGAGTGCGGGTAGGAAACTGTTGAGCCATTGCACTTGTTCCGGTGCGAATGGAGCTGTATTCGGGACGACTGGGTCTGTGTTGCTCATGATCTAGCTAGCTTAAGAAAGTGTGGTATCAAACCAGCCAGCAGCTAAAATGCTAGCCTGAATTGACTTTTTAGTTTCTTTTTATTAGTTGTTGAGTTATAAACTAAAGAATGAAGCCTATTTGCAACCACAATTTCGTTAAAAACCGACGTATTGAGGTTTGCGCCGCTGCAAAGAACCTCTTTATTTCATCCGAATTATGATATCCGACAGCCAATCCGAACCTCAATTACATAAAAATGAGGGCATTAAAACTCGTAGTAATTATCTACGCGGCACGATCCTAGAAGGTCTCGCAGATGTGTCGACTGGCTCCATTGCGGCAGATGACCAGCAGCTAACCAAGTTTCACGGGCTCTATCAACAAGATGACCGCGATGTGCGCAGTCAGCGTCGTAAGCACAAGTTGGATAAAGCTTATTCATTTTTGGCACGCATCTGCCTGCCAGGTGGTATTTGCACACCAGAGCAGTGGATCGTGATGGATGAACTGGCGAACTATTGTGCGTTCAACACGCTGAAGTTGACCACACGTCAAGCCTTCCAATTACACGGCATTCTAAAAGGAAACCTCAAGGATGTGATCAGCTCTTGTAACGAAGTGGCTATGACCACACTCGCTGCCTGTGGTGACGTGAATCGTAATGTGATGTGTAATCCAGTGCCGTTCGCGAGTGAGGTGCATCAAGAGGTGCAAGCGATCACTGAGCAAATCGACGCGCACTTGAAGCCGCAAACTCCAGCATTCTCGGAAATGTGGCTTGATGGCAAGCCTATCAAACTCACCGTTGAGCAAGCCGCAGTGCGCTCTAAGGATTGCAAGGGAGATGAGGTTGAGCCGCTTTACGGCAAGACTTATCTCCCGCGCAAGTTCAAGATCGCAGTCGCCATACCGCCTTATAATGACGTAGATATTTTCGCTAATTGCCTCGGCTTCATCGCAATCGTTGAAGACGGTAAATTACTCGGCTTTAATGTAACCGTTGGTGGCGGCATGGGTATGACGCATGGTAATGAGAAGACATTTCCACGCCTAGCTGATGTGCTGGCATTCTGCACGCCCGATCAAGCTGTCGCCGTTGCTGAAAAGATAGTCACTATTCAGCGCGATCACGGCAATCGTGTCGAACGCGCCAACGCACGTTTCAAATATACGGTTGAGCGTCTCGGCAAAGAGTGGATTCGTGAAGAGCTAGAGAACCGCCTAGGCTACAAACTCGAAGACCCTCGCGATTACACGTTTACCAGCACCGGTGATCGCTACGGTTGGATGGAAGGTGCCAATGGCAAATGGCATCTCGGACTCTTCATCGAAGGCGGTCGCGTCGTCGATACCGAAGGCAAACCACTTAAAACGGGAATGCTAGAAATTGCGAAGGTGCACAAAGGCGACTTTCGTTTAACGGGGAATCAAAACTTAGTCATTGGCAATGTGGATGCTGCCGATAAAGCGCAAATCGATGCGCTCGTTGAACAATATGGCCTGGATGGCTACAAGACTGCATCGGGTATGCGTCGCAGCCAAATTGCTTGCGTATCGTTGCCGACTTGCGGACTCGCACTTGCTGAGTCTGAGCGCTACTTGCCGACACTGGTCAGCGACCTTGAAGTCATCCTTGAAGAAGCTGGGCTACAAAACGACGAAATCGTGATTCGCTCAACAGGTTGCCCGAATGGTTGTGGCCGTCCGTATCTTGGCGAAATTGGACTCGTGGGTAAAGTGCCAGGTAAATATAATTTATATCTGGGGGCTGGATTCGACGGAGAGCGGTTGAATAAGCTCTACAAAACGTCTGTTAGCCACCAAGAGATCATTGATGCCCTCAAGCCAATTCTTCTAGATTATGCTAAGGAGCGCAACGAAGGTGAGCGTTTTGGTGATTTTACGATTCGTAAGGACTACGTTAAAGCGACCACGGCAGGGAATAACTTCCACGCAAATATCGGGTAAGTGTTGCCACAGTAAATTTACGAAAGAGCGTCCATCAATGGGCGCTCTTTTTTGTAGGGACTTCATTGATAAAGACCGCCGAGCAATGGCCTAACGAACTGAGGTCTTTATAAATAAAACCTCTACAGGAGCTACTCTTCAGTCGCCAAAAGAATATCATCTGCACTGGAGACAACCGTGATCTCTTGACCTAGGAATTCCAATAAGATCTGTATGCGATCAGAGGAGGGGAGTTGTGCCAGAACTTGCCCATTGAGGCCTTTTAAAGAGCCTGACACAAATTCGATTTTTGCGCCTGGCTCAATGCTTGGATCGGGCGCTTCGATAATACCCTCAGGCACATTTTCCTTAAGTTGGTTGATCAATGACTCGGGGATCGCCTTGCGCTCTCCCTGGTGCACTAGGCTCGACACACCCTGCGTATGAATGATGCGACGGTAATTATCTTGGAGTGAAAATTTAGCGAAAATATAGCCCGGAAACATTGCCTCAACGAAGCGCTTTTTGCCCGATCGTGTTTTCTTTATTTGACTGATTCGAGGGCAAAAGACTTCGACTGCATCGATCTTCGACAGTATCGCCGCAGCAATATGCTCGCGTTTTGTTTGCGTGCGTAAACAAAACCACTCGAGTTGCTTTCCTGTATCAGTAGACGAAGTATTCACTACAAATTATGCTAGACCTGCTGCAGCTTGAAATACAACGGAAAAGCAAATGGCTTAACGATTGCCGCGCCCACGACCGCCGCCAAATCCTCCGCGACCTTCAGCCGTTCTTAGCGCCTCTTTTTGTTCATCGGTCAGCTCAGATGACTCCACATACTGTTCAAATGCTGCAGGGTCCTCACTTTTCCAAGTGGCGGCGACGCTCTTCATTAAGCGATCTCGCACCCAGTCACTAGAAACGGATTCCGCCCAAGTCATCGCAGAGGCAGGGTCTTCTTGAGCTGCTCGGAAAGTATAGCTAGCAACCGCACGGTCCAGCTCCGGAGACGCCGGAAGGCCGTTCAGCCATTCTGCAGAAGCGGTGAGGTCGTAACGTGTCCATTCACGTATCACTTCACTCGCCGCACGTGAGACTGCTGGATCTTCAACATCTAGTCCGCTGAGCCATGCGGCCGCAGCTGCTGGATCGCTCTCTGCCCATTCGCCAACAAGGGATGTTTTTAAACGAGTAGAGGCGGAATCCCCCAAGGACTCAATATAGGTGGCGGCGCTAGTGGGATCAAATTTGGCCCATTCACTGACCAGTTCACGAGTCATATTCTCTTTAGTTTCAGGGTCCGATATCAGTTCAATCGCTAATTTTGCCTGTTCGATTTGTCCGTCGCGGGCCTGAGTTTCGATCACTTCAGCCATCATTTGATTTCGTATACGTTGCTCATCTCTCGAACTTGCGGGCAGTGTTTGTGCCGCTAAAAAGGCTGCTTGCGGATTGAGCGTGGCATAGCCTCGATACAGTGCGCGCATTTGCGAACTGTATAAGTGGTTCGGCTCGTCTGCTAAGGCGAGCTTCGCCCATGCCATCGCCGCAACAGGATCATCTTTTGCCCAAACTTCCAAGATGGCGACCTTAGCGCGCTCAGAATCTCTGAGTGAACCAATGCTTGCGGTGAGCCCATAGGCTTCTTGCGGATTCGTGCTCGCTAACTGACTCAGTAGTGCCGTGATCAAGCGCGCACGACTGGGGTCGGATGTCGGCAACGCAAATGCCTCATTTAAAAAATCCCTCGTTTCGCTCGGACTTAAGCTGTCAATACCAGCAAGCACATCTGCGAGCGTCATTTCGTTCCCTTCGAAATACGCGGTGAGCACTTCTCCTGCTTCTGTAATAAGAGTAGCCTCTGCGCCAAGTTCCGAGGGCGTGCTGCCGCCAATTGATTGCTCGCCAGTGACCGTGCGTTGAATCGCTGCTGCCGTCTGCGCGGGCGTCTCGGCTTCTACCGAAGAAGGCGCTATGGAGCGCCCATATATAAATGCTATGATAAGGCTGGCGAACCAGACAGTTAGGCCGATAAGGATTCGTGGACGTTTCATGAAGTGTAGTTTAGGGGTTTAGAATAAACACCTATCGGCACCTAGGCGACAAAGTTTCACTCAATCTTCAACAATCGACAGTAAATCTCCAGGTTCGACCATTTCAAATAATTCGACCACATCGGAATTCAGCATTTCGATGCAACCACCGCTAAAAGGTTCGCCAATACGATCTTCGTGATTTGTGCCATGTATATAGACATAGCGCGCGTAAGTATCGCAGCCTTCACCAGTGTTTTTCCCCGCCTCAAGGCCATGTAGGCGTATTATTCGCGAGGTGATTAAATTACTGAACTGCTCTTCGGGCGTATACTGGGTATAATGCTTTGTCGGCATTCGCCCTTTAAAGACCATGCCAACGGGCGCTTCAGAACCAATGAAATCAGCTAGTTTGTGCAGGCCAAGGGGAGTCCCATATGAATCGGCGAGGCAAGAGGGCGCTTTTTTGGAAGTTGAAATACGAAAAATTCGCACAATTTCTCCATCATTGAGCAACGCCATCTCTTGACTTGCGATGGAAACGATCAACATTCGTTTGGTCGGCGTGATTGACAAGGCATCGCAGCTTTGTTTTACACGCCCGTTTTCATTTATATAATCAAATGGCATACAACGTAGGCATCCTCGGTGCGACCGGCGCAGTCGGTCAAGAAATCATTCGTCTTCTTCATGAGCGCGAGTTCCCCATGAAGGAACTTCGCTTGCTCGCGTCTGCTCGATCAGCAGGGAAGACCCAGTCGTATGGCGATAAGACTTGGACCATTGAAGAAGCAACCAATGAATCCTTCGATGGTATGGACGTCTGTATTTTTAGTGCGGGTGGCGACCAGTCTCTGAAGTTCGCTCACGAAGCGGCGAGGCGTGGTTGTGTGGTTGTGGATAATAGCTCTGCGTTCCGTATGGATCCAGAGGTGCCGCTTGTCGTGCCAGAAATTAATCCGGAGGCCGTCGATGCGCACAAGGGGATTCTCGCGAATCCGAATTGCTCGACAGCGATTTCCCTCATGGGGCTTTATCCCTTGCACAAGGAATTCGGGCTTAAGTCGTTTATCGCATCTACATACCAAGCCGTTTCGGGTAGTGGTGCGTGGGGCATCGTGGAGCTTGAGCAACAAGCAAAGGCGTGGGCAAATGGCGAGGAAATGAAGAAGGATGTCTACCCTCATCAAATTGCGTTCAATCTGATTCCACACGTCGATAAGTTCCTTGAAAATGGCTACACCAAGGAAGAGATGAAAATGCTCAATGAAGGGCGTAAGATTATGGGCCTCGAAGATCTTCGCGTGACTTGCACCTGTGTGCGTGTCCCTGTCTTCCGTGCACACTCGATTTCAATTAGTGCTGAGTTTGAAAAGCCCGTCACCGTCGACGCCGCCCGCGAAGCGATTCGAGCATTCGAGGGAACGGAGCTTGTGGACAACCCTGAACAACTCGAATACCCGATGCCACTCGATTACTCCGAAGTGGTTCCTTGCGGCGTCGGTCGTATACGTAAAGATTGTGTCTTTGAAAACGGACTCGCTCTGTGGGTGACTGGTGATCAGCTCTGGAAGGGGGCGGCACTGAACGCCATACAGATCGCCGAAGTGCTCCATCAGCGCGGCAAACTCGGCTAATATAGCATGCTCGAACTCACCGGACATCTTCTTGATTTCGGTATGGTAGTGTTGCTCTGGCTCGTGCAGTTGGTCATCTACCCAAGCTTTCTACGCATGGAGAAAGCGGTGTTGCTGGAGTGGCATCGCACCTATACCTTTCGTGTATCGTTCGTGATTATTCCCATGATGTTTGGTCAACTTGGCATTTGGAGTTACGCTGTGTTCCAGATGACGGACGGACTACGCATTACTGGGCTCAGCTTAGTATTCATATGTTGGATACTTACGTTTTGCGTGTCGGTCCCCCTGCATCGAAGGATCGAACACGGGGAGGGGAGTTCCGAGGTGTTAATGGCACTTGTCGATACAAACTGGTATCGAACTGTGTGCTGGACTGGGGTCTTCGTTGTCGGGTTATTTAGGTAGCGGCAGACGTCCCGATCGCCATTACTGAGCTGATTGTTGCATTCAACTTTCCCAGGCTGGTGGTATCTCGATCGGCTTACGATTTCCTTTTTTACGTATCCAGTTTACCATGCGCTGCACGCGAGGCATTCGAATGATACGAACTTGAACACGTCTTTTCGCTGGAAAGTCGATTAAACTCAACCCGATCAGGATCGATAGAATGCCTTGTCCTGGTAGAATCAACATCAGTATTCCGCTTAGTAAAAAGAGGCCACCTACGATATTTTTAGCCGCCTTGAGACACAGTCGTGCGATACTGAGCGTAGTGGCAGTTCTGATTGGTCGTGTGAAAAAATCAACCGGCAGGTTTAGGATAATGATCGGCACGACTATCAAGGAGCCTATAAATGCCATCAAACTGATTGCGCCAAGTAGGGCGAACCATTCTTCATTGCTGCTTAACCATGCATACACGGCGACTATCGACCATAGAGGTAGAGCTGCTCACGTAAGTAAGCAGCACTGTTGATTTCCAGCTCATCTAATTGATATGCTTGATAACGCCATTGCCAATTTCCGACTGGTGCGCCGGGTGTATTTAGGCGTGCAGCGCTGTCCAAGCTCATCAGATCTTGCATTGGGAAGATGGCTAAATGCGCGCAGGACTGAATCGCTGTGCGAATCAAATCCCAAGAAATTGTATCGCCGGAAACGCCTAAGTAGCGACGTATATGATCCTGTGAATCTTCGTCCAAACTTCGATACCAACCGAGAGTAGTATCATTATCATGCGTGCCAGAGTAGACGACACAGTTGTGCCTGTAGTTGTGTGGCATATACGAATTATCAGACTCTCCGCCAAATGCAAATTGCAAAACCGCCATGCCTGGAAGGCCGGTCGCTTTGCGTAGTTCATTCACTTCATCGGTGATCACTCCGAGATCTTCGGCGACAAGTTTGGCATCTGGGCAGGCTTTGGCAATTGCCTGAAAAAGCTTCAAGCCTGGGCACTTAATCCATTTCCCTTTCTTGGCAGTCGTTTCCTTTGCAGGGACGGACCAATACGATTCAAAGCCGCGAAAATGATCGAGGCGCACGATATCGTAAAAGGCGAGATTGCTGCGAATCCGATCAATCCACCAAGTGAAGCCTGTTTCTTTATGTTTTTTCCAATCGTAGAGTGGATTGCCCCAGAGTTGACCATCAACTGAAAAGTAGTCGGGCGGCACGCCAGCGACAGCCTTAGGCTTGCCGTCTTTAGTCAATTGAAACAGTTCTGGATGCGCCCAAACATCTGAGCTGTCGAGTGCGACAAAAATGGGCACATCACCGAGAATTTCGACACCCTTGCTGCTTGCGTAAGTGCGAAGTTTTGCCAGTTGAGCATAAAAGAGGTATTGGTAGAATACGTGTGCATCGGCAACTTCTTGCGTGCTTTCGCTAAGCTTTTGTTTTTTAGCACTGGTGTATGAACGATATTTGGCGGGCCAATCTAGCCAACACTGACCTTCGAATTCGGCCTTTAGCGCGGTATAGAGTGCATAGTCGTCTAACCAAGTTGCCTGTGCTTTTTTAAAGGCGCTGAGGCTGCCATAATCTTTAAAATGATCAGCGCCTGATTGCTTGAAACGCTCGTAAGCTTTTTGAAGAACCGGCCAGAACGCATGATAGAGCCAACCGTAGTCGACTGTATCGCGTGGGAGCTCCTTGAGTGTATCTATTTCTGCTGGAGTGATTAACCCATCTGCAACCAGTGGTTCGAGGTCAATAAAGTAGGGGTTTCCGGCAAAAGCGGAGAAACATTGGTAGGGCGAGTCGCCGTATCCAGTCGGTCCAAGCGGGCAGATTTGCCATACTTGTAGGCCAGCCGTATGCATAAAGTCGACGTAGCGATAGGCACTGCTACCCATGTTGCCAATTCCGGTATCAGAAGGCAGGGAGCTGAAGTGTAAAAGTGCCCCTGCGGAGCGTTCATTAAGCCAATTATAGAGTGGTGCAGTCATACGATGGAAATTAGTTATTTTTGAACCTTTCAGCCAAACTCAATTGCATGCGAGCCTCATAGTCTTCGAGTTTAAGTTGTTTAATAAAGGGGATGAGTGGGGCGGCATCGTCTCCGATCCAGTCCACGATATTCAAAATTTTCAATGTCGCATAAGACTTCTCACTGAGCATCGCTTTTAATGCGTTCAGTCCTTTGTCTTTTTGGCCATTGTTGACCAACAGCCATGCCGCCATGGCTCGCACTTCATGCGAGCTGTCAGCTAGGGCGCTTTCTGCGGATTCTACGTCATTGAGTAAGAAGCAACCAACCATCGCCCAGTAGCGAATGCCAGAGTCTGTGCTATTTAGGAGTTCACGTAGCTCAGGTAGGCGAGCCGGTTCTTCGAGGAGGGCGAGGTCGGCAGCCTCAAGTAGTGCTGGTAAATTGTAGAGCTCCGGATCACGGACCATTTCGTATATGGTCATGTTGTTGTCAGCGGCGCGCTTTATACTTTCGGATTCGGGTAAGAGGCCGGCATCGTAAATGGACATTTGCCACTCGCGCAGTCCGACCCGCATACGTGCGAGAATAGGTTGATACTCGGGGCTATCGATCAGGTTGTTGATGTTGTCCGGATCTTTACGTGTATCGTAGAGCTCTTCTGTCCAGCCTTTGGGGCTGAAAAAACGTGCTTCGACTTCACTCGCATTGCCTGATTCGACATGCTCGACCCAAACCTGCGTTGCCCGCATCTTCCAGAGGTAATTCAGCTTTTGCATCCAGGGTGTATAGGGCATGTAGTTTCGGATATAGAGGTAGTGGCCATCAGTTACCGATCGAGCGTTCTCATTGCGCTCATCCATGCGTCCTCGAAATGAAAAGCAATAGCTTGGTTCTGGTTCAGTTGAAGCACCAAGGAACGTAGTGCCTTGCATTGTATCTGGTATCGGTGTCGACGTGAGACTTAACCATGTTTTTGGCATATCGACAAAACTCACGAGTCGGTCGACCTCGGAACCTGGGCGGTCGGCTGGCCAGATGGATTTATATTTCTCGGGAATACGTATGATCAGCGGACAGTGGAGGCCCGAACTGAATAAGAAGCGCTTGCTGCGTGGTAGCACGCCGCCATGGTCCGAGTTGTAAATGACGATTGTATTGTCAGACAGTCCAGAGGCTTCAAGAGTCTTTAAAGCAGCACCAATTTTAGCATCCATACGCTTCACTGCGTCGTGATACAGTGCATAATTCTGGCGCATTTCAGGTAAATCAGGATGGTAAGCACGTAGGGTGGTTTGCGCTGGATCGTGCTTCGTGGAATCGACCGCACCTTGAGCACGGCTTTCGTGAGATTCCTTCATGTTGATCACTTGCAGGAAGGGCTGATTGTTCTTCAAGGCCTCCCAGTTTACTTTCTTGGGATTATCCCAGCAGTCACTGTCTTTGCGACCGCCGATGTTGTAATCAGTCTTGCTGTCGTTGCCGACGTAATAGCCATTTGCTCTCAGCAGATCTGGATAATAGGCAATTTGATCATGTGGGATCTCGTGACGACTTCGCATGGGATGTGTTCCCATCGAAATGGCATTGATACCAGTTATCCAAGTCGAACGAGAGGGTGCGCACACCGGGGCACTGGCGTAGGCATTTGTGTATTTGAAACCTTCACGCGCTAATTGATCGATATGCGGGGTCTCGGCATTCGGATTACCATAGCAGCCAATCCAAGCTACATTATTATCTTCGGAGGTGAGCCATAATATATTGGGACGATCTTCAAGTGGCGTTGCTGAACACAGCACCTTCAATGAGATAGCGAGCAAAGCGGATATGATTAAGGGAAACTTCATAGGGGATCCTTAACTATATCTGAAAAACTAAATTAGACATAATATATATTGTGCGTATATAGCTTATGGCAATGCCTGCTCGAAGTCTTTATATCTATTCAGCCACGCCCCAGCGCTTAGTAAATGGATAATAGATAAAAATGGCTTTGCCGATAACCGCCTCATCGGGAACAAATCCCCAATAGCGACTATCTAGACTGTTACCTGAGTTATCACCGAGCGCTACATAGCTGTCTTCCGGGATGGTCAATTCACGTCCCTCGCCCAACAAGTTTCGATTGATGTAACCATTATATTCATCATCGCGTCGCGCATTGCGCTCAAATGCCTCCACTTCATCTCGTGGTTCACCATCGACATATAAAGTGCCGTTGATGATTTCGAGTGTTTCGCCACCGACACCTCCGATACGTTTAATGTAATATTTGTCTACGCCACCTTCGATGCCTGGAATATTACGTGTCCTAAAGACAAATGGATCCCCTGCGGCTGGTCGCTTGAAATGGTAGCTGAGACGATCGACAAACAAGGCGTCGCCCAAAGTTATGTCGAATTCAATAACAGGCGCACCCGCATCGACTGATTTCTTAGTCGCGATGATAGGATTATCTGAAAGCGCATCGAGTGTTCTTGCTTGATGCATCTCGTAGCGCAATTGTCCGAGGCTTTGAGCTTCTGGGAAGAATACATCAGTGATTAGGTCGTCCAAATTAAACTCATACGGAACTCGTAGAGTCAGCGGTTGATCGTCCACATAGAACACATATTCGCGTTTTTTCGCGGGCAGTATACCGAACCATTTACGACCATTGACGACTGAAAACCGTGCTACGCCCAATTGGTTCAAGTCTTGATCTGGAGAATTAGCAGCTTGTGAAAAAACAGGTATGCGGACATTGCCGGCCTTTGGACTGTCTAAACGAAAATGTGTGGCACCCAAGCCTAGTTTATTGGCCACTTTCTCTGAGGTTGATGGCGATGGATCGGCATCTTCATAGATCACCGCATTCATACCGCTATACGTTGGATACATCGAATTTGTCGGTATAATGAATGGCTGAAAAAAGAATGTGCGCACACCAATCACCAGAATAGCTGCAACAAGCCCGACTTCGATATTATCGTTCCAAAATGTTTTCGGATACATCTTTCCACCGATCTTACGAAGCAAGGCATCAAGCCGGTCCATCGCAGCTTCGAGTGCCTGAAGTTCCCCATCTTTTTTCTTCGAGAGCGTATCGACTTCTTCTACAGCTTTATCCAGTTCCTCTAGGCGCCCTTCTGATATGACATCACGACGGTAATGATAAACTTTTGTTGCGGCGTGTAAGAGTTCTTTGGCTTGCTTGTGTAATTTGCCCATAGAAATGAATAATAACTGAGTAATGAATAATCGTTAAACGTTCCTTTAAATCTGTAACATTAGCCACCGTCAGAGGTTTTCAGTATCTTAATGAAGGCGTCTTGAGGTATGGAAACGCTGCCAATGTTTTTCATGCGCTTCTTACCCTCTTTTTGCTTCTCGAGGAGTTTACGTTTACGAGAAATATCACCACCATAACATTTTGCCGTCACGTCTTTACGATAAGCGCTAATGGTTTCACGGGCAACGATGTTTGAACCGACGCCTGCCTGAATCGCAATTTTAAACATTTGCTTTGGAAGGATCTCCTTCAGTCGCTTGCAGAGTGCACGTCCCCTGCCCTCGGCTTTGTCTAAGTGAACGATCGACGAGAAGGCATCAACTGCCTCGCTGTTTACGCGGATATCAAGACGGCATAGTTTAGCCTTTTCATAACCAGCCATTTCGTAGTCCATCGATCCATAACCGTGGGTAATACTTTTTAAACGGTCATTGAAATCGACAAGGATTTCATTGAGCGGCAAGCGGCACTGCAACATGACACGTTGACCATCGATCGTTTCGGTGTGCTCGCAAAGTCCGCGCTTTTCAGAGACCAGTGCCAACACATCACCAATTGAATCACTTGGTATGTGGATCGATGCGACAATCATGGGCTCTTCAATAAATTCAATTTCTGCAGGGTCCGGCAGATATACTGGATTGTGAACTTCGATCATTTCCCCATCCGTTTTTGTGACGTTGTATACAACACTTGGATACGTCGAAATCACATCAAGGTCATACTCGCGACGAATGCGTTCTTGGATAATTTCCATGTGCAGCAATCCGAGGAATCCACAGCGAAAACCAAATCCTAGCGCGACGGAGTTTTCCGATTGATATACAAATGCTGCGTCATTAAGTCGCAGCTTACCCATGCTCGCCTTGAGCTTATTGTAGTCACTGGTATCGATTGGATAGATACCGCTAAAGACCATCGGGCTGACTTCTTTGTAGCCTGGGAGCATTTCTGCTGTAGGCGTTGCAGTGTGCGTGATCGTATCGCCGAGTTTGAGGTCTGCAACATCTCGAAGGTTCGTTACAATGTAACCCACGTCGCCTGCCTTTAGGCAGTCCTGCTTTTCCATTGCTGGCGAAAACTTACCGACTTCTTTGACCTGCATCTTGCGCTCATCACTCATTGTAATGATCTGGTCGTTTTGCTTCACTTCTCCAGAGAAGACGCGCACGTAACAAATCACACCCTTATAGGCGTCGTAAATGCAGTCAAAAATCAAGACACGGAGCCCTTCAACATCCGCCCATCGTGGTTTGGGCACACGTTTGACTGCTGATTCGAGGAGGTCCTCAATGCCGATTCCAGTCTTACCACTAGTTAAAACCGCTTCATCGGCAGGTATCGCTAAGACATCTTCGAGTTGCACCATAATTGACGGCACGTCGGCACTTGGTAGATCGACCTTGTTAATCACAGGAATGATCTCGAGCCCTTGTTCTAGTGCGAGGTGTGCATTTGCAACGGTTTGCGCTTCAATCCCTTGTGCGGCATCAATGAGTAACATCGCACCTTCACAGGCAGCCAAACTACGAGAGACCTCATACGAGAAATCCACGTGTCCGGGCGTATCGATCAAATTAAATGCGTAGTCCTGGCCGTCCTTGCCTTTGTAGACCATCGAAACCGGATGGCTCTTAATGGTGATGCCGCGCTCGCGCTCCAAATCCATCGAATCTAGCAATTGATCCTTCATTTCGCGCATTTGCACAGTGCGCGTAAGCTCGAGGATGCGATCCGACAAGGTTGTTTTGCCGTGGTCAACGTGAGCAATGATGCAGAAATTGCGAGTATGGTTTAAATCAGTCATTTAGGTAGGAAACGCGTTAAAATCACGTTCATTTCGGAAAGTTCAACACTTGAATGAAAAACAAAAAGGTCGAGGGTTAAGCCGTCCCCGATCTTGTCTTCAAGAGTTAGGGTGGCTTGACGCCTCGACCGCTAAGGTATCGAGCTGGATTTACTCTGGAATTTCGTCGAATTCGGACATTGGAGTGACGTTTAAGGCACGATCCGTGCGCTTGGCGAAACCTGCCAAGACCTTGCCGGGGCCACACTCGTAAAATTGCTCGATGCCATTCTCCGCCGCCATGTTGCGTAGGCAATCTTCGAAACGAACGGAGGACACGATCTGGCTGACCAATGAGTCTTTGATTTCTTGAGGATCACTCACTTGCTTGCCGGTGACGTTGGTATAAACGACCACTTCGGGAGCTTTGAAATCGAACTCCTTGATGAACTCGGCAAAGGCGTCGCGAGCGGAAATCATCAATTTACTGTGATATGCGCCTGCCACGTTGAGTGGCTTGCAGAGCTTGAAGCGCCCTTTCGATGCCGCAACCGCTTCAAGCACCTTTTCATTATCACCTGAAATTACGATCTGCCCTGGGCAATTCAAATTGGCGACTTCGATATCAAACTCATCGCAGAAAGTCTGCACGTCCTCGGGAGTGCCACCGATCACCGCAGCCATACCGCCCTTGGTCGCATCGCATGCTTCTTGCATTAGGCGACCGCGTTCCGCGACCAAACGCAAGCCGGTCGCAAAGTCATATACGCCCGCCGCCGCCAGTGCAGTCAATTCGCCTAGACTTAAACCGCATGCAGACTTATAATCACCAAGCTTACCACGTTCCTTCAAAATACTAAATAATGCAAAACCTTGAACATAGAGCGCTGGCTGGCAGACCTTCGTCTCTGTGAGTGCCTCATCTGGACCTTCAAAGCAAAGCGTTTTAAGGTCCCAACCTAGCACCTCATTGGCTTCGTCATAGAGTGCCTTAGCGATGTCTGAATTTTCATAGAGCGATTTGCCCATGCCCACGCTTTGCGCGCCTTGTCCGGAAAAAAGTAATCCTGTTGCCATAATATAAATGTGTAGAAGTAAAAAGGTGATATTGTGAGCGCCCTTGGTAGAATCAACTAGAAAGCGAGCTCCCTCGCAGACATGCTCGGTTTTTACGATGATAGCTCTGACCACTGGCAACTAAGGATTGCTCATCGACCTAGCTTGGAGCTGACTGCCCTGATTTTGATCAATCGCATGAACTCTGCGACTTTTCGCTCTTTTGATTGGCTTTTTATTCTGCTAAGCCATAACAAACATACTATTTATGCAACCAGTAGATTTAGATGCCCATTGGAAAGAAATACGGCAGCTCGCACACGAAATCGTAGCGCGCGAGCCTGCGCTGCAAACACTGATCAACGAAACGGTGCTCGACCGGCACTCTTTTGCAGAGTGCCTGACCTATCGACTAACCCGTAAATTGGTGAACCATGCGACTTCCGTCGAGGTCCTGCATGATACTTTTATGGAGGCGTTTCAAAAGTCTTCTGGTATTTTGCAACAGGTTGCCTGCGATATGATTGCGGTCAATGAGCGTGACCCTGCGTGCCCTGACGTTTTGACTCCCCTGCTCTATTTTAAGGGTTTACAATCCTTGGTGTGCTACCGTGTTGCGCACTATTTGTGGAATGCTGATCGCACTGAATTTGCACTCTACTTACAGAGTTTGATCTCCGAGACTTTTGCGGTTGATATTCACCCCGCAGCTAAAATCGGCTGCGGTATATTGTTGGATCATGCCACAGGTTTTGTTGCCGGTGAAACAGCGGTTGTCGAAAGCGATGTCTCCATACTTCATGCTGTGACGCTTGGTGGCACGGGCAAAGATCGTGGCGATCGCCACCCGAAGGTGCGCTCTGGCGTGCTTCTAGGTGCAGGTGCCAAAATTCTTGGCAATGTCGAAATCGGTGAAGGCGCTAAAGTCGGTGCAGGCAGTGTCGTGCTTAAAGACGTGCCTCCACATACGAGTGTTGCAGGCGTGCCTGCGCAAGTGATTGGCAAGGCCTCCGAAGTATCGCCAGCACTTGGTATGTGCCATGAATTGGATAGCTAATTACAAGAAGCTGAGCAGTCATCCTTAGGAACTTTGTATTTGAACACACTATTTCCACCATTCTTCGCTATGGCGACGACACAGGATGCGCTTTGGGCACTGTGCCTCGCTGTAGGTGCGGGTTGCATCCTCACTGTCCTGTCGCGCCGCCTACATCTCCCGACGATTGTGCTGTTATTAGTGGGTGGCTTTGCGCTCGGATCTGAAGGCTTCGGCTGGCTCGACCCTGATGCACTTGGGCACTTTTTACCCATGATCGTATCGCTCGCAGTCGGCTTGATCCTTTTTGAAGGTGGGCTCACCTTAGATTTGAAAGAGTTCAAGAAGACCTCTACCATTATCAAACGCCTGCTTACGGTTGGTGTATTGATTACCTGGCTTGGCGCGGGACTCACTGCATATGTGGTTTTTGATACTTCGCCTTCCTTTGCACTCTTGATGGGTAGCTTGATTATTGTGACTGGGCCGACGGTAATCGTCCCGCTCTTACGCAGAATACGTGTGCAACCAAAGCTAGGAAGTATTTTGCACTGGGAAGGTGTGTTGATCGATTCCATTGGAGTCTTTACCGCAATTCTCTGTTTTGAATGGGTGGTCGAAGGTGGTGGCACCGTTGCTTTGCCAAATTTCTTGATTCGAGTTGTGAGTGGCGCCGCGATTGGTTGCTTAGGGGGCTATCTCATTTATTGGGTGATGAAGCGAAACTGGGTGCCTGACAATATCGTCAATGCCTTTGCCCTCGCCTCAGCTATGCTCATCTTCGGTGCCACCGAAATCATTAAACCAGAGGCAGGCCTGCTATCGGTGACGATTGCTGGATTAATCGTTGGCATGAAGAAACCTCGTCAGTTGCGAGAAATCAAAGCCTTCAAAGCCGAAATTGTGGACCTCCTTATCGGCATGCTCTTCCTGTTGCTGGTGGCACGACTGAAGCTCCAGCAGTTCATTGATTTCTTCGAAATGGGGGGCGGTTGGGTCCTGTTTTCAGTTATTTTACTCATTCGCCCGATCAGTATTGCGGTGTCTTCATGGGGCACTCCACTGAACCTTCGCGAAAAGGCACTACTCAGTTGGGTCGCTCCACGTGGAGTGGTCGCCGCGTCGATGGCATCGTTGTTTGCCCTCAGCTTACATGCTAAAGACGACACCATTGGCGATCCCGCCCTACTGGAATCATTTGTCTATTCAGTGATTTGCGCAACCGTTCTGATTCAAGGGCTGTCAGCTGGGCTCTTTGCAAAAATACTGCGTTTACAACGCCCAGCGCCGAACGATTGGGTCATAATCGGGTCCCACTACTTTGGCCGCGAATTGGCTAAAAAATTAATGCGTAAAGATGAACAGCATGTCGTTCTACTTGATACGAATGCTCGTAATATTACGCTAGCGCAGAAAGAAGGCCTGCCTGCGATGCACTGTGACGGTATGGAAGCCGAAAAACTCTATGAGAATGAGCAGGCGTTGTTCGGTGCTGGGTATGTGCTCGCACTCACCGATAATATTGAGCTCAACGAATTGCTCATGCAGCGCTGGGCTGAAGAGTTAGATAATGAGAAGGTGTTTGGTTGGATTCCGCTAGATGCCCCGACCACTGAAGATCGCTTAGTCGGTCAGTCTGTATTTGGGGATTTATCGCGTCCCGCAGTGATCGGTAGCGAACTCATGCAAAATGAAAGTAGTTTTGAAACGGTCGAATGGACAGAGGGAATGAGTCTCCCATCAGGTGATTGGCATCCACTTTTTATACGACGCGGCAAGCAACTACGTGCGGTGCCTCAAGATTCGATGCTCAAAGAGCTCGCTAAGGATGAAGACGAAGTTATCTGCCTACGCCGTTTTGAGGGCTTTTTACTACGTTCCCTCCAAAGTGGAGGTTTACGCACAATTGAGTGCCAAAATCTATATGATCTCTATGCGCAACTCGCGAGTGTTGCCGTCGAGCAAATCAAGGGGCTATCTGAGGCTCAAATCCTAAAGGACCTCGATGATCAAGGACGTGTCTTCCCTGCATTTATTGGTCACGGAATTGCAATACCACATGTGTATTGTGATGGATTAGATTATCGAGTATGTTTTGTGGTTCAGCTGACCGGTGGTTTAACCATCCCCGGTCAATCAGAAGCCATTGATTGCGCCTTTTTCCTACTCAGTCCGAAAGGTGATTCAGATGGACACTTAGCTACCCTTGCAGACATCGCGAAAACCTGCCGCTCAGACCGACTCCGCAAACAAATCAAGTCCGCAGAAACCGTAGACGATGTCATTACGGCGATCAGTGGATAATTTTTCATTTTTTTATAAGCTGGTATTGACAGAAGCATTGGCGAACCCCACATACATAAACTTCATTTTTCTGCTCGGGTGGTGAAATTGGCAGACACGCCAGATTTAGGTTCTGGTGCCGTAAGGCGTGAGGGTTCAAGTCCCTCCCCGAGTAGTGAAAACTTTAGGTCGAACGCATAGGTTCGACCTTTTTTTTTGCGCTGATAAATCCGGCTTATGCAATAAGATGAGCAAGGTGATCGGCAACTACAGGGCGAGGGAGCGTATAAACATACGTGACTGTTGACCTAACGTAGCGCGTAGATGGTAAACCGCAGTTTTGCCGGTAACGTAGTGTTAATTGACTCGTCGAATGACTCACTGAATAACCAACTTGCAAAAGTAGATTATACAATAGAACGTGTGTCAAATCCTGCACATTGTCCAAATAGTTCCTCAATGAGTGACCCAAAACAGCCAAAAGTCGAAATCGCACCACCTGATACCTGGGTGGATCGCTATGGTGACTACTTGTATGGCTTCGCGATGTCGCGTCTGAGAAACCCCGAAGCTGCGGCTGATTGCGTGCAAGACACTTTTCTCGCGGGGATTAAGGCACTCGACCGTTTTGATGGCAGTCGTGACATTAAGTTCTGGTTACGAGGCATCATGCGTAACAAGATCGTTGATCAAATTCGCAAATCGATAAAAGAAAACAAGGTCGATATCGCCGATGAAGACGAAGCACTTCTCGAAAGCTTTTGGTTTAAGTATAGTGGTATTGCGACGACCAACCCTGATCCATGGCAGTTTAATCCGCGCAAATACTATGATAATAGCGAGTTTTGGGTAGTTTTCGAATCGTGCATCAACCAAGTCAAGGAGCCGGCGCGACAGGCATTTATTCTTCGTGTCTTAGAAGATCAAACAACTGAAGAAGTTTGTAAGGTTCTCGACGTAAGCCCGAATTATCTCTGGGTGCTTCTGCATCGAGCGCGTGAAAAACTTAAAGTATTGCTCGAAGCTAGGTGGACCGGAAAAGATGTTAAATAACTGATTACAAGATGCTTACCTGCAAACAAGTCTCCAACGCTCTGTCCAAAGAGGACTATGAAAAACTGTCGCCGATGCGTAAGTTCTTCCTGAAGCTGCACGTGAAGCTGTGTATTTTTTGTGGCAAATTTAACGGGCAAGTCATGGAGTCTCAGGACATGTGCCGTTGTTACAAGGAACATGAACAAGACGTCGAGTCCGCCCGCCCCAAACTCGACACAGATAAAAAAGAAGCCCTTAAACAGCTCTTAGCTGAACAGTCTAAGAGGTAAGTGCTGAGTAAATCGGCTGTAGTATCACAGGCTATGATTGACCTGTGAGCTTTTTCTTACATTCACGTGCGTATGTCCAGCGCTGTGCTCCTTATCCTTACGCCTTTTATTACTGCTGCAATCGGTTGGTTCACCAATTGGGTGGCGATTCAAATGTTGTTTCACCCACGAGTGCCGAAGCGTGTGTGTTTTTGGCAGTGGCAAGGTTTGATCCCTCGCCGACAATTACAACTGGCGCAGGAATCGGCTGAGATTATCGAGCGAGAGATTCTGCAGCAGCATATGATTCTAAATGAGATCAGAAAGATCGAAATGACTCCCTATTTAGAAGAAGCCGCACACAAGATTGTTTGGGAACGTATCGGTCCACAACTACGAGCAATCCCCCTACTTGGCAGTTTTATAAATGACGGAACTTTGGCCAAATTTGAAGTCATCGCCTCGGCTTCGATGAAGGAGGAAGCAGGCCCCTTGATGGAAAAAGTCGCTACGGAGTTTGAAGCTTCGGTCGACCTTAAGCAAATGATCGAAGACAATATAGCTGCCTTTGACCTGGAACGCTTAGAAGCCATCGTCAATGAAGTCGCCAAGCGTGAGTTTAGAACGATTGAACGTCTCGGTGCGGTGCTGGGTTTTGTTATTGGACTTGTCCAAGTCGCATTGTTTTGGGCGACTGGTGCTGTGGAGTTTTAGCCCTCACTGAGGAGTTTATCGAAATAGGCAATCGTTGGCTGGAGCCCCTCGTCCAAGGATACCTTGGGTTCCCAGCCAAGGACTTTCTTTGCCTGCGTGATATCGGGTTGGCGTTGCTTTGGGTCGTCAGTTGGTAAGGCCTCGTGGATGATCTTTGATTGACTACCTGTTTGTGCGATAACTTTTTCAGCGAGCTCTAGGATGGTAAATTCTCCGGGATTTCCGAGGTTCATTGGCCCAACTGTTGCTTCTTGATTCATGAAGCGGACGAAACCTTCGATAAGGTCGTCGCAGTAGCAGAATGAGCGTGTCTGTTGCCCTTCCCCATAAACGGTAATGTTCTGCCCTTGAAGCGCTTGAACGATGAAATTGGAAACTACACGACCATCGTCTGGGCACATGTGCGGTCCGTAGGTATTAAAGATGCGAGCGATACGTATATCGACATTGTTCTGGCGATGATAATCCATGAACAAGGTCTCGGCGGCACGTTTACCTTCATCGTAACAGGAGCGTATGCCGATCGGATTAACATTGCCCCAGTAAGATTCCGGCTGTGGATGCACCGATGGATCTGGGTCACCATAAACTTCAGATGTTGATGCCTGAAATACACGTGCACCGAGTCGCTTAGCCAGCCCGAGGCTGTTGATCGCCCCGACCACTGATGTCTTGATCGTCTTAATTGGATTGTGCTGGTAGTGCACTGGAGATGCAGGGCATGCCAAATTGTAAATCTGATCAACTTCTACTTTGAAAGGATCGATCACATCGTGACGCATTAATTCAAACTGAGGATGTTCCATTAAATGAAGCACATTTCGCTTTCGCCCAGTAAAGAAGTTATCCAAGCAGACGACTTCGTGACCGTCGCCTAAAAGACGGTCGCACAAGTGACTTCCGAGAAAGCCAGCACCTCCGGTGATAAGAATACGCATAATTAATCAGGTTGTGATTTCTAAAATCCTTCGTGATACTATCGAGCACTTCCAGTATGGAAACCCTTTTTTATAAGAAAGCACTCGCATGAAACATTTACGATTTTTCAAGATACTCCTGTTTGTATCCACCCTCCCCTTCTTTTTGACACTCAACACTTCCGCTCAGGATAGCGCGGAGGCGCCAAAGGAATCTCGCCCGGAAAGCACAGATTCGGCGAGCCGGCAGTTGATTAAGAATTTTCTAACCGTCACAGGGGGTAAACAGCTACATATTGACCTTAAAAATGTAGTTGCCGCTGGTGTCATCGAAGAAGCTGGGAGAACGAAGCGATTTAAACTTGTGGAAACACAAGATGGTAAACGTAAGATTACCTATAGTTGGCGCCACCTTGGGCGTAACTACGAAGAGGTCTATGCCTACGATGGGCTGAATGCCTGGACACAAAAAGTGAAGCCTAAGGAAGAACCAGTTCGTAACTATAGCGGCCGTATGGCGGAACATTTCAAAAGCCAGCATTGGCTGCTACAACCGATGGTGTTACCGCTAAAGGCTGCCTATGTTTTTAAATATCAAGGAATCGATAAAGTAAGTGGTCGCCCTGCATATGTGGTCGTCGGATATGGCAAGAAGAACGAGCGCACTTGGTTTTATTTTGATCAAGAAAAGTTCCTCCTCACCCGTTGGGGTGGACTAGGCACGATTGCCGGCGTGGAGGAATATATGGATTATAGCGCCACTCGTTTTGCTAAGGTCGATGGAGTGTTGATGCCTAAGGAAATCAATTTATTGGCAGAGGGGAAACCGTTCGGTAAACTCACATTTGATGACATTCGGCCAAACGCCCCGATCGACATGGCGATCTTTTACGCGTCGCCGAGCAAAGTGCCAGTGCTTCGACAGCGAACTGCGCAGCCCTAGCGGTCGCAGAGCCTACAGTTGAAACGGACCAAATCGGCAAACAATGCAAATTGATCCAATTGATCGATCCGTGCAGCTGAGCGTGCGCGAGTTTGCCACGTTCAGAAATCTACCAACAAGCGAACCAATTGGTGGCCATTCGAACTGGCGCGCAACTGTCGGTCAGGAATGGCACAAAATATCCGAGACGCAAACTCGAGAGCAGACACCTGATGCTCAATTTGAAGTCACCATCCATGCGAATCTTCGACACCGAGATTGGACCTTTAAATTTCAAGGACGCATCGATCAAGTGGTGCCAAACGGTAAGGGGCTCCTGCTGCGAGAAGTTAAAACAGTGCGTGCGCACTTACCGATGGATCCGGATGAACTCAAAGACCGCTATCCCGAGCATTTTGCTCAAATCGCGACCTATCGAGCCTTAGCCGATCGACTACCCGACTATGCAGATCGAGAGCTCTCAGCCGAACTTCTATTCATCGACATAGAAAACGGTGCCCTGCAAGCGGTGCCACTCGACGAGACTTCACAGTCGACCTTTACTCAGCAACTCGATGCACTGATACCATTCCTAGACGACCGACGGGCGTGCCGATTGCGTTTAAATGCAACCGAGGTTAAGCCCGCTTTCGATAAATTACGCGATGGTCAGGCGGAATTAATCGCGACTTTAAACAAATCAGCCTTACAAGCAAAAACCGTTATTCTTGAAGCGCCTACCGGCTTTGGCAAAACAGGAATCATTCTTGAGCACGCCTTGACGCAAATGAAGGGTGGCCTGTATGAGCGCTGTATTTACTTAACCAGTAAATCCACTGGCCAATTGGAAACGATCCGCCAGCTCAAGCGAATGATTGGTGATCAAATCCGCTATATTCAGATGCGGAATCGTCAAGAGCATCGCATTGAGTCATTCTTACATACTTGCACTGGTGACAATCAATGTAACGAAGCCATCGGGCAACGCTGGCTGGAGGCAGGGATACATCCGCCAGAACTTTTTATTGATGGCACCTTCACCATCGATCGAGCGCAATCAATTGGCAGTGAAACAGGCGTCTGCCCGTATGCCTTAACCAAAGGCTGTCTACCCTTTGCTGAAATTTGGATTGGGGATAGCAATTATATATTCTCGCCCAATAGCCAATCCGTGTTTCTCGAGCCACAAGGATTCGAAGCAGGAAAAACGCTACTGATTATAGATGAAGCGCACAACTTACCCAGTCGTGTCGCGGACGCACTGAGTGTCGAAATCAATTCTGGAGACCTACTCTTTGCCTTAGAAGAGATTCGTGCGGCAGGTGCGAATCGTCGATTGATCTCGATTGGTAACGAGCTTGTGCGCTGCATCGATGCCCAGACAGCGCTGCAACCCTTGAATGCGAATGCGCTCTATGAACTGCTCGATTTGTGTGAAGACTTCACTAAGCAACTGAAAGAGTCACAGCTTGACTATGAGCAATGCGCCCCTTTCGCAATTGAGCTAATCTGGCGTATTCCAGACCTTGCACATCGCTTATCTGAGCCTAGTCATCAATGGCTGCACTGGCTTCCACATCCGCAAACCATTCAAGCACACTGCCTAGATGCAAGCGAATGGATCGCGCGCTGCATACAGCCCTTCGGCGGGAGCTTGTTAATGTCGGCAACGCTCAGCCCCGTGGATTCCTTTCGTGATCGTTGCGGCCTCACCAAAGACAATACCACCGTCGCCATTGGCCATGCACCATGGCGAATGGATGCATATGATGTCGCGATCGACGAACGAATCGACACGCGCTACAATCGCAGAGAAAGCTATTACGAACAAACTGCACGCACCATTGCCACTTTGATTGCTAGCAGCCCGGGTGTTCCCGTCGCCGTGTTTTTCGCATCGTATCTTTACGCCAAGAATATTTGCGCCTACTTAGAAGCTATCCAGCCTCAAGCACGCGTCCAAGTGCAACCACGCGGTGTTGATTTAAATGAGCAGGAGCAATTTATTGATGAAGGCTTACTCACTGCAGACGCCCTATTCTTAATACTCGGATCCAGCTATGCGGAAGGTGTCGATAAACTCGGCGGTCGAATTGAAACCGTGATGATCGTCGGTCCAGCGCTCCCTGAGGTCAATGCGGTGCAACAAGCTAAAATGGATGCCCACCCTTCCCTTTCTCGTGACGAAAATTTTCGCGCAGTGTATATACTCCCTGCAATGCAGCGTATACACCAAGCACTGGGGCGCATAGTTCGCGCTCCCGGTCAACGTGCTCGCGTGCTGTTACACTGTAAGCGATACGCAGAACCTGCCTATAAATCCGCACTCGCAGATGAGTATCAAGATGCGCAACATTTAGACAGTGACCACGCATTCAACAACTGGATACACAAAGCATAAATGCAGTCACAATCAAGGTATTGGCTATGGCCAAATATTACAGGAGTCGATGCCGCACTCATCGCAATTGCATGGCAGTGGATATTTGCCATGAGCGTAGGTGAAAACAGTTCACTCTCTGCGCAAATCGTGCTCGGATTATCCGTCTGGCTAAGCTATATGGCGGATCGCCTATATGATGTCCGATCACGCCCTATCGAACGATTACTCTCACTGCGACATCGTTTCGCAAAAAACTATCGAAAACAAATTTGGAAAATTTGGCTTATACTTTTGGCGTTGAATGTCGCCATCGCATTAATTGGCCTAACGATTCAGCAACTAATGCGCGGAAGCCTCCTGTTGCTATTTTGCTTAGCGTATACCTTTCTCAACCAAGGACTCTCGAAACGCTGCTTTCCTAAGGAGTGCTTTGTTGCACTGCTATTTACAGGAGGTGCCATCATTTTTCTAGAGCGCACCCCAAACCTCATAGCAGTCGTGTGCTTTACGATTATCTGTGGCGTGAATTGCTTGATACTTGGCCACAAAGAACAAGCCGTCGATCATGCCCTTCGGGTGCAATCACTCGCATCCATCGTCAGCGAAAAAACACTATGGATTTGCATCCTTTGCACGTTCGCCCTGATACCCTTTATAAGTGGCCCCTTATCGTGGAGTCTCTCCTTGACGCTCCTCGCCACCAGCCTCCTCTACCGTATTCGCCAAAATAGAGACTCCGAAAACTTTAGAGCAGTATTAGACGCCTCCATGCTTGTAGGCTTAGTGCCATGGATCTTTAAGATCTAGTTCATGACGACCGAGCGAACTGCTTGCACTCAATTCTAATCAGCAAGCATCCAGAAAATACCCAATCTTTTTGGGAAACACGCTCTCTGCGCTTGCAATTTTACCGATATGCACGCAGTTTTCATTTCTGTTCATTGAGAGAACCTTCGCATACGCGAACACAGTTCTTTCCGTAAATTTCTTTAGAGTTTCAGCGTTTCAGTGTTTCCTGAATTTCAGCTTTTCTCAAAGGGGGTGTCACGGATTCGACCTTGTGTCGTAATGCAGGGCTGCATGTCGGAGATAATGGAGGCTCCGTATCAATCCATTACAAATAATAATTGGCGAAGAACAATTCGCTCTTGCGGCTTAAAGCTGCAACGTTTCTACCCTGACACCTGCTATGGAAGAGAAGCGTCGACTAGCAGGCATAGCTGATAAATTGACTCTCGATTATCGGTTGTATTTAGAGAGTCTGGAAACTGAATAGCCCGTCATGAGGCGCTTCGGTAACGACAATAAACTCATAACTAAGCATGTAGATGCCCCGTATGAAAGCACGAGGGACGCGGGTTCGACTCCCGCCACCTCCACCATTTTAATCCGCAAAATAGCTTCGGCTCTGTTTGCGATGGCGCCTTTACAGTCTCCGACGAGAGCCCCGTTCACGAGGCTACACTCGTTGGAGATGCACAAGTGTATGCGCTACGCTTTCTTAAGGCGGCGATTGAAGGGCTAAGCTAAGACCCATAAAGGGGAAAACTTACCCCGCAAATGTCCCACCCCGTGTGCTATAAGCTCGGGATGCCAAATATCACTCCCCTGCTCGGCTTTGCACTTGAAGGGCGTTTGAAATTGCGCAGTTTACTGCCTTATGCTTGTGCTAAACTCATAGCTTTCCAGCACCTAGCATACTCCCAGCGCCATAACTTCTCTAGCACCTAAGCGAATGACATCAGACGAAATAAATAGAAAATAACCTGCTAGAAAAACTGAATCAAGCGCTGAAACGTTCCGCGACAGGCTCACCCTATCGGTCTTCGACCTACTGCAAAAAAGCCTCATCCGTTTTCATTTATCCGCTATCCATCTCCATGCCTCCTGCATTCAAATGCCTCCTCCTCTTCCTCACCCTGTGCACCAGCGCGCAGGCGGATGTTTACAGCTACTTCATTAGCTATCAGGCCGAACCTGAACTGGCGCGGATCGTGATCCGCTGGGAGGAGCTGCGCGGCCGGCCTGGGGTCGACCACTTCGGTGCCAATGTTGAGACCTATGCCGCCGCCGATTGCTACACCACCCAAGGCCCTTCGGGCGAAGGAAAAAGGATCACCAAAATCGAGCAAATGCAGGGCCACGAGATAAAGACCGAGCTCAGCATACGATACCCACGCGGGCAAGGCTTCGGCGGCGCCCACTCCCGGAACTTTATTAAGGTCTACTTCGACGGCGAGCTCCAACTCGAAGCACCCTTCGGCTACGACCATGCCACTGGAACCACCTATGCCGAGGTCCTCATCCACCCCGCCAAGGAATTAATCCAGGTCAGCACCCGCGGCAAAACCGACTACCACTTCATCGATCACGCCAAGGGCGAGCCCTTAAGCCTATGACAGATGAAGCACTTGCTATTTCCGGCGGCGTTTCTAGAAAGACAGTGTGTCTAACTTTTTAACCTCCGTCCCCACTGCTTCGTCATCACTCATCAATGATGATTTAGCATTTCTTCGCCCTGTGCCATCATCCCCCCCACCTTCAAACTGCACCACAAGACGCCCGATTATCTAAGAGCAAAATGAATACAACTACTCTAGATTGCCTCATACAACAGCTCGTCGCCTTTCGGGACGCTCGCGACTGGAAGCAATTTCACAATCCAAAGGATCTGGCCGCAGCACTCTCGATCGAAGCCGCTGAACTCCAAGAACTGTTTCTCTGGAAACAGCCTGACGCACTGGACCTCGACTCGCCCGACAAGAAAGAGCGCATCGAAGAGGAGGTCGCAGACATCGCATCCTTCCTCTTGCTCCTCTGTAACGAGCTCGAGATCGACCTAGCCGATGCCCTGCAAAACAAGATCGGAAAAAACGCTGATAAGTATCCAGCCGACAAGGTTCGCGGTAGCTCAAAGAAATACGACGAGTATACACACGAAGACTAGCCCATGATCGTCTACCTCGAGAACAAAAGCATTTTTCGTGAAGACGTCTTCTCGAACCGTATCGAGGAAAAGGTTCGTGACACTCTAAAGGTGAAGGCAGGTACAACCGTCAGCGATTCTGAGCTCAAATCCTGGAAGAACTCCCTCCGCTACATGGATGCGATCGTTGAAGACCCAGAGATTCCAGCCGATACGGGCATCGCCATCGAGTTCAACATTCCGAATACCTCAAAGCGCATCGACTTCATTCTGACCGGCAAACAAGCCGACGGCACCCGCACCGCTGTCATCGTCGAGCTCAAACAATGGCAGCAGGCCGAGGCGACCAACAAAGATGCCATCGTCAATACCTTCCTCGGCGGCAGCAAACGAGACACCAACCACCCCTCCTATCAAGCATGGTCCTACACCACGCTCATCGAGGACTACAACGAAACCGTCCGCCAGGAACCGATTCGCCTCAAGCCCTGCGCTTACCTGCATAACTGTGAATCCGGCAGTGCGATCAACGACCCGCGCTACCACGAGCACACCCGCCGCGCCCCGGTATTCCTCAAGTACGACTCGCAGAAGCTTCGCGACTTCATCAAGACGCACGTCAAATATGGCGACTCAGGCGAAGCGATGTATCTCATCCGCGATGGCAAGATTCGCCCATCCAAAAACCTCGCTGACCACCT
>CAKZOI010000022.1 GCA_937136395.1 uncultured Opitutia bacterium
ACAAACAAACACCTAACTCAAGAAGAACGATACACGATAGAGCGGATGCCTAAAGAGGGATATACTCAGGCTCGTATAGCCGAGTGCCTGGGTCGAGATCCCGGCACGGTCAGCCGGGAGATCCGGCGCAATAGTGGGCAGCGCGGCTACCGCCACAAACAGGCACAGCGGAAGGCTGAAGATCGGCGTTTCGCCAGTCGGCGCAGGGTCAAGTTCACTCCGGTGATGCAGGCGAAGGTAGAGGCTTATCTGAAGGATGACCTGAGCCCTGAGCAAGTCACTGGTGTGATGCGCCGCAACGGCGAGCAGACGGTCAGCCATGAACGCATCTACCAGCATATCTATGCCGACGATAGCTTTGCTAGGGGTGGAAGCTATGCTTCAGTTTCGCTGGCTTCTGCCGCCACTAAGATCCGTTTGCGCTGCTTTTGACTATTGGCCTGTCCGAATTCGCTGCGCCAGAAGCGCCAGGGCAAGAGCACGATGCCGATGAAGAAGAGCTGGCTACTTACGAAGGCCATCATCCACAAAAAGCCACTATCAGTGAAACCGTAGGAGTGTAATCCAACGCCCAGCAAGTTGGTGCCGAACCATGACCATGCGGTGATAATGTTGCCACAAATAGCGAGTGCCATGAGGCCGCGTTCTTTACAAATTCCACCCCAGCGGGCGTGTAGGAAAATGGCGGCCATCACGACGATCATGAGCGCGCCATTTTCTTTTGGATCCCAACCCCAGAATCGACCCCAGCTCTGATCTGCCCAGATGCCGCCGAGAATAGTGCCGACAAGGCTGAAAAGCGCAGCGAAGCAGGTGATGCCGTATACCATACCGCTAAGGGAGCGGGCGGTCTCTTTATTGAAGTGCTTGCTGAAAATCCCGAGCAGTCCAAAGACGAGTGCCAGTGCGCCTGCGAGAAACATCGCAGAATAGCCAAAGGTGATGACGGTTACGTGAGTTGCTAACCAGAAGTTTGAGTCCAGCACGGCGCGCATCATTTCGAGTGTATCGCCACTCATCGCTAAGTGGTGAGCAACGATCAATGTGCAAAAGCCGACCAGCGAAGCCATTGCGGCGCCAATACCGTTCTTGTAGAATTTCTCAATCAGCGCGCCGAGTAAGACGGCGCCCCAACCCACAAATACCGCGGAGGAATAAAGGTTGGTGACGAAGACGCCGTAGCGTTCCTGAATATACATCCGAGCGAGCAGTCCAAAAGTATGAACCACAAAGGCTGTAATGAGAATCCAAAAGGCGCAGCGGCTAAGTTCTGTCGGGAAGCAAAGCCATGAGATACAGACCATTAGGAACACCAGCACGTAAAGCTGCATGGATAGATAGAAAGGCTGTGTATCGTTGAAGAGGCGTTCAAAGTGCACACGGTTGATGTCTGCTGGGAAATCGGCAATGAAGCGTTGCCGAAGTTCGGCGACTTCATTGTTGAAGGCCTCTGGCTCGTCTAAGCGATAGGCCATTGTGAGCGCTGCATAGCTGGTGACATAGGGGCTCAAGCCTTCTCCCTTCATGACGTCGAGTAGCTCTAAGCCGATGTTTTTCCAGTCTTCCATCGGGTCGATCGGTGCTGGCGGTGGCACAACGCTCAAGTGTGCCGTTTTGGAAAGCTTAAGATATTCGTCTCCGAAGAAAATGAAACTGTTGAGGATCGTGGAGTCGTATGCTTCACCCACTTGCTGCTTGCGTAGCTCCGCCATGCCGGGGCCGATGAGGCTCGCGTAGGTTTGATATTCATCGACTAAACTGTTTAGGCGCTTGGCATCTCCGATCGGATGGAGAGAATGCATGACTCGATGGTAAAGCATCAGGCCTTCATTCAGATCGACGATTTGCTTTTCGTATGGACTGCGCTTTTGGGGCTCTGGGTTGACCTCTTGGTAGAGCTTATGGAGCTCATTGAAGTAGGGTTGCAAGTCGTTGAAAGAGTAGTAGCGCTGCCCCTGCTCTGCGAGGCCCGCAAAGCCTAGGTCGTCGGGAAACTCGATTTTAAAGACGCGGTAGGTGTCGGCTACCTCAGGGCGCATGGTGAGGTCCATGAACCATTCAATGGGGCTGATCGTCTTGCCATCAGGAGTGATGACTTTTTGACGTGCAGATAACACGAGCAGTGTATTGCGAGCAACTGAGTCGAGAGGTTTGATGCGTCCGCCGACTTGCACAGGAAGCTCTGCAAAGTTTTCGATATCGAAATCACTCGCGTATTGAGCGGGTTTCAATTCTCGACCGATCAGCGCGATAGCGAAGACGGCGACGAGGATGTAAATGAGTTTTTTCATCGTGATCTAAGCGGAGCGCTTTCCGAGGAATTTGACGAAATGGATACCGAACTGAACGATCATGCCGAGCCCCATTAGGAGCACGCTGACATAGGGCAATATCCAACCGGGGTTGCGCACGACCTGAAAAATCGAGGTCTTGTCGTTGTTGGCAAACGACGCTTGGTAGAAGGTGAGCCCTTCGTAACGCAGTGGGTGGTTCATGTAAATCAGTGCCTTTTGATTCTTAGTGGAATCGTTGTGATGCACCATGACTTCGCTGGAGTAGTTGAATGGAATCTCTGTTCCAGGATACTTGTCGTGTTTGAAATCGATGAGCTCGACTTCGAATGGGTGGTAATAGCGTGTGAACCGCAGGGCGATTTCCCAAGATTGATCGCCTAGTTGAACCATTTGTGGAGGGAAGCGCTCGTCGATCACGTTCGATACCATCCAAACGCCCAGTGAATCCTCTGGGCCGAGCACTTCTACATATGCGGTGGCAGTGTTAATGGTATTCTCTGAGTAGACGGCTTCCTTTGGGTTGACGACGATGCCCATTTTGACGGCAGCTCCTTGAGTCGCGGGCGATGGAACGGCTTGCCCGCTCGTTGCGCGACCAATTTCAGCGTTAGGGTAATACTTAACTGTTCGAATGCGTAGTGGTGAGTCGGGAACCTCGATCGTTTTGCCAGGTTTCAGTAGCTTCGCCGGAATCGAGTGCACCGTGTCGTGGTCTGGATGGCTGCGATCAATGAAGACGAGTTCGTTATCTCGGAACGCCTGTGAGTAGTTATTGCGCCCCCCTTCATCCACTGGCATCTGGCTTTCGACGGATAAAAGGTCGGTCATGAGCTCGCTGACAAGGAGTAAGATCAGTCCGAAGTGCACGAGGAAAATGCCACTTTTCTTCCAACTCATTTTGAAGCGAGTGATGTGAGCGGCGATCAAGTTGATAAATAGTAGGCCCCCGAGTGCGTATCCGCCAGGCATGGGGATGTGTAGCCAAAACAAGGCGTCGTATAGGGCGGCTTGCTTGGGCACAGAGTAGATGACGAAGAAACTCTCAAAATAATCTTTCTGTGTTTTCCAAATACCAGTGTCGACTTGCGCCAAGGTGCCGAAGAAAATCAGCATCATGGAGAATCCGAGTAATACGACGGTAAGCTTCAGTGAGCTGAAAAAGTTGAAGAGGTTTTTCACGATTTAATGGTGTGTATCTGGCAGTCGAACCGAATCTAAGAAGCTTTCAAAGGCTTCATTATTCGCGAGCACGGTATCGGTGCTGCCTTGTAGTTTGAAAAACCAAGTGTTGCCGTGAAAGGGGAGTAGCCCTCCGAGTATGCTATCTGTTTCACCTTGGAGTGTTACGATGAGCCCTCTGTGATTAGAGATGGTGTAAGACTTTGTGAATGGCGGCAAGTCATCGGCTGTCACTGGATCGAGTCCGATTTGTCCGCGCCAACGATTTATATTGGCAAGGCGACCGCCGACGTCTCCTGGGAACACTGTAACGGCCAATTCAGCACTACCGCTATCGCCTTCGATTCGGAAGTTTGCTTTGCGGATGCCACTTGAGGGCATCTCTGTCCAACCTTCAGGGATGGTGTAGGTGAGTTCACCTGCGGCGTCGGCAGCTTGTTGCATTCCGGGGAGCACATTCATGCCACTTGCGGTGGCTGCCTGCTTCTCAGGAGCTGCGGGCATCGGTAAATTTACTTCGCGCGTCTCTTT
Source organism: uncultured Opitutia bacterium (assembly GCA_937136395.1). Lineage (GTDB taxonomy): Bacteria > Verrucomicrobiota > Verrucomicrobiia > Opitutales > Coraliomargaritaceae > JBPOFY01. Next base: position 4,005 of record CAKZOI010000022.1, read on the forward strand.
CGGTATTTGGTAGGCGCTGGGTTGCGCTTGGTCGCAGCCAGAGAAAAGCAGGAGCGCACCCGATAGGGAGCAAGCACTTAGGAGCTGAAATTTGGTAGCCATTTTCTGGATATGAAAAGGATTTGGTGATTGGGCCGAGGTCAACTCTATGCAGTTCGGTATTTGGTCAACTAATGGTGTCGATTAGTTGTTGAACCTGAAGAGCGTGACGTCGCCGTCTTTGAATTCGTAATCTTTACCTTCAAGGCGATATTTACCTGCATCGCGGGCACTCGCAACGCTTCCTGCGGCGATCAGATCCTCGTAGGCGACCACTTCGGCTTTAATAAAGCCGTGTTCAAAGTCAGTGTGGATCACTCCAGCGCATTGGGGTGCTTTCATTCCTTTCTTAAAGGTCCATGCACGCACCTCTTGCACACCTGCGGTGAAGTAAGAGGCCAGCCCAAGTAAATCGTAGGCCGCTCGGATGAGTAAGGATACGCCTGAATCCTTCACTCCGAGTGATTCTAGGTATTCTGCCGATTCAGCTTCATCGAAATCGATGAGTTCTGCCTCTACAGCTGCCGAAATGATGCAGATTCCTGCTCCGTGATGTTCTTCTGCGTATTGTTTGACCTTGGCTACATAGTCGTTGGCGGAGGTGTCGGCGAGGTCGTTTTCCGCCACGTTGCAGGCATATAGCACGCGTTTTGCAGAGAGTAGGCAAAGTCGCTTGAGGACAACGAGTTCGTCGTCCGTCATATTTAGAGTGATTGCTGGTTTGGTTTCGTTTAGGTGCGGTAGCAGACGATCTATAAGCTCGATGTTTTCGGCCGCTTCCTTGTCGCCACCACGTGCACGCTTAACGAGTTTCTCTTTTTGACTCTCTAGTGAGGTGATATCGGAAAGAATGAGCTCTGTGTTGATCACCTCGATATCGCGAATGGGATCGATTGAGCCCATGTTGTGGATGATGTCGTCATCGTCGAAGCAGCGCACTACGTGAGCGATCGCGTCGACTTCGCGAATATTGGCAAGGAATTTGTTTCCGAGGCCTTCCCCCTTACTGGCGCCTTCGACGAGGCCAGCAATGTCGACGAATTCGATCGCTGCGGGAATGACTTTATCCGTCTTTGAAATTGCGCGCAGAGGCTCGAGTCGAGCGTCCGGGACTTGGACGACGCCCACATTTGGGTCGATCGTGCAAAACGGATAGTTTGCCGACTCAGCTTTACGCGTGCGTGTAAGCGCGTTGAAGAGTGTGCTTTTGCCCACATTGGGGAGACCTACGATACCAGCTTTTAGCATAGCGGGTAGAAGATGCGATCTGTTTGACTGGGTGCAATGTTAAATACTTCGAGGACTCAAGTATATGAGGCATAGATTGACAGCTCGTAGCTTGATATCTTTTACTCTATAATCATCCACTGATAAACATTGTGAACGAATCTCAAAATATAAATACATAAGGCTCTAGAATTCTTGTTGTCGATGACGACGAGATTATCCGTAAATTGCTGCGCCGTGTATTGGAACGCAATGGTTTGGTCGTGGATGGGGCCGATTCTGGCGAAATTGCGATTAAATGTATCGAAGAGAATGCCCCCGATTTGATTCTATTGGATGTGATGATGGATGGTATTGATGGATTTATCACATGCCGTAAAGCCAAGGAAATGCCAGGGATGACAGAGGTTCCGATCATTTTTGTGACAGGACGTTCGGATACAGGGTCAATCGTTGAGGGGTTAGATGCGGGAGGTAGTGACTATATCACAAAGCCGATCAATCGTCATGAGGCCTTGGCGCGTATTCGTAATCATTTGAAAATGCCCAAATTAATGCGCTTTCAGAATGAATTTATTGCGGGATTGAAACAAGCGAATCTAGCTAAGAACCGGATTATCGGGATGGCATCGCATGATTTGAGAAACCCGATTGCCTCGATTCGAGGGCTTTCTGAATTTCTCGAGGAGCTTGGTCCGCTAAATGATGAGCAAAAAGAAATCGCAACGACGATTCAGACGACGTCCGATTCAATGCTTCATCTCGTTGATGAGCTTCTGGACCTCTCAGTGATTGAAAGTGGTGAAGAGCGCACCGAGATGCAGCCTTACCCTGTTCGTGAGCTTGTTGCTTCTTCGTTGAATATCTATCAATTTACAGCCAACAAGAAATCAATTAACCTTGAGTTGATTGATGATGGTCGTGTGCCTGATATGCTGATGCTCGATAAGATGCAGTTTCGCCGCTTAATTGATAACTTGTTGAGCAATGAGGTGAAGTATTCGCCAACAGGTTCCTACATTCGAGTCATCCTTAAGCAAGAGGGACGCCGGATGTTGATCCAAATCCAGGACGAAGGACCGGGAATACCTGCAAATGAGATGCACAAACTTTTTACCGATTTTGGTAAGACCTCGGTTCAGCCGACTGGTAATGAAACGAGCACTGGCCTCGGGCTTTCGATTTGTCGTAAGATCGCGGAGGCACATAAAGGGCTCGTTTTGCTGAAAATCGTGATGATCGCATCGGCGCACGGTTCACCGTTGAGCTCTATGAAGAGCTCATAGCTGTAGGTGCTTAGTTTTTGGATTGAATGGTTTTGCTGATCGAATTGATTCGAGCTTGATTCAGATCAGCCTTTGATCGCTTGGTATTGTCAATGTGCTCAAGCGAAACTACCGCCGTGAATTGCGATTTCTAATTCAAGTGCCTTTTTCTTTTCCATTTGTCAGTCGTTGGTTAGATAATGATGACTCAATAAGGACTTAAAACAATTGAACACGCCGTGGATAAGAATTCGTTAAAACAACAACAAACTGCCTACCGCGCACTGGTGCGAAAGTTACCAGGGATCGCATATACTGATGATGAAAGTCGTTTTCGTGCCTCGGTGGATAATTTGCGTCTTTCTTTTTTACCAGATGTTGTGATTCGGGTAAAAGAAGCCAGCCAAGTAGGGGAGGTCTTGAAGTTGGCGAATCGGTATACAGTTCCTGTCACGCCTCGCGGTGCCGGGTCTTCTGCAACGGGCTCCGCGGTTCCTTTGCATGGCGGCTGGGTCTTGGACCTTTCCGATCTTAATTCGATTGAAATTGATGTAGTTGGACGCATTGCCACAATAGGCCCGGGTGTGATTACCGCAGATTTGCAAGCTGCCGTTGAAGACAAAGGCTTGTTTTTTCCGCCAGATCCATCCTCTAAAAAGTATTCTACGATCGGTGGCAATGTGGCTTGCAACGCAGGTGGAATGCGTTGCGTGAAATACGGAGTGACTCGCGACTATGTGCTTGGATTGCAGGGTTTTATGGCAGATGGAAGTCCATTTGTATTTGGTTTACCACTGAAGAAATATGTTTCAGGTTTAAATCTACGAGACCTCTTGATCGGTTCAGAAGGCACCCTAGGTGTGATCACTTCGATCAATTTAAAGCTGATCCCTAAACCCGAGAAACGCTGGACAGGCATGTTTGCGTTTAAGTCCGAAGCCGCCGCATTGAAGGCAGTTGTCGGTTTATTTAAAGCTGGAGTGAGTCCGTCAATTTTAGAGTTTCTTGATCGCCAATCAGTTGCTTGTGCCGAGCGCTATACGGGCAAGGTGATTTTCGAGGGCTTTTCACGCTCGTCGATTCTTTTGATCGAACTGGATGGTCACCCCGCAGAAGTGCGTGGGCAGCGGAAGTTGTTATTAGGCTTTATGCGTGAGCGTGCATTGGCTACCCGAGAAGCGAAGACAGCGCTTTCAGCTGAGAAGCTTTGGCAAGTCCGTCGCACCTGCTCGCAGTCGATGTTCTCAATTGCGGATACTAAATTAAACGAAGACGTGGTGGTGCCGATTGCAAAACAAGCTGAGTTGATTCGCTATACGATTGCACTGAAGAAAGAAATTGGTCTTGCCACGCCAACTTTTGGCCATGCGGGTGACGGTAATTTACATGTGCACATCATGTATAATCGAGGCAGCAAGGCGGAGATGAAAAAAGCCAAAGCTGGTATCAGAAAACTGATGGAAAAAGTCGTCGAGCTTGGCGGTGTCATCACTGGCGAACATGGAGTGGGACTTGCCAAAGCGCCGTTTATGTCCTTGCAGCACAGCAAAGCAGAAATCGCGTCAATGAAAGCTGTAAAGGTGGCACTGGATCCGAAGGGAATTTTAAATCCTGGGAAAGTCTTCGAGCCATTCGAGGTTTGGAAACACGATAAAGTCGAAGTCGTGCTGCCGTGGGATCATCGATGAAACTCGGGGCTGTATCAGCCGCCCGTCATCGGAGGTAGGAATGCGATCGAATCACCATCTTTGAGCTCCGTTTCATGGGCGGAGAGTTCATGATTGATGGCGACTTGTAGCTGTTTAAAAGAGTGCGGAAAATGGTAATTAGCCTGCAGCTCATCATATAGCTCGGAGGGCGAAACTCTGTTGAGCTCACGTGTTTCTTCTGTTTTTCCAGCTAGGTCGGCGAGTTGTGCGAAATAGAGAACCTTGATTTGCATAGTCTTGATCGGAGCGAAAGTTTATTTCTTTGCGTGATGGCTGTGTGCACTGTCTAGGCCGGAAGTGTTTCCTACCGCTTGGGCGTATTCCGTTGCGGTGTTTATATTATCCAGACTGTTCGGGTGGTCTTGTTTGATGAGTCGTGCTCCCTTGATAATGAGTAGCTTACGTGGGCAACTTTTTCCAAGTTCCTGGGAGAGTGCTAGGAGTTCGGCATCGCTACCGCTTGGATAGATCGCGCACAATGGCTCGGGTAAGCCGTCGTGTGTGCTTTGGTAAGCGGTGAGCTGTGGCAGGTGTTGTTGAAATTCTAAGCTCAGTTTTTCCAAGGTGGCTTGCGTTAGAAATGGTAAATCGCATGCAAGCACCAACCAGTGGGCGTTTGGATGTGCTGCCATCGCCGAGAGGATGCCACAGAGTGGGCCTTTAACGTCATCGATCGAATCGTAGATGGGTTTAGCAATGGCCGGACACTCAAAGCTTTGTTCTGTGCGCTGAGAGATAAATACACGATCACACACCGTATTTAGCAGTGTTGATGTATGTTCAATTTGTGTGCCTTGCTTGCCGTAGCGTAGCAGTGCTTTATCGCTTCCCATTCGTTGGCTTTTACCACCAACCAGCACGAGTCCGTAAATGGGTTGATTCATCGTGAGTAATCAGATTTGCCGCCTGTTTTTTCAATGAGTCGAGTGGACTCGATTACAATGTCTTTAGATGCGGCTTTGCACATATCGTAGAGGGTGAGTGCCGCGCCGCTAACGGCAGTGAGCGCTTCCATCTCAACGCCTGTTTGATCGAGGACTTTGACCCGTGCTTCGATCCGTAAGCGCGCCTCGTCAACCGGTGTGATCTCAATTTTTACCGATTTTAAACTGAGTGGGTGGCAGAATGGAATCAGCTCAGAGGTTTTCTTAGCTGCCATCGTGCCCGCGATGATAGCGGTGTCGAGGATCGGTCCTTTTTTTGAGCTCCAGCCTGCGTCTTTGAAAGCGGCCATGATCTCAGTGCCTAAGTAGACAAAACCTTCGGCGATCGCGGTGCGCGACGTCGCGGTTTTTTCAGAGACATCAACCATGGTGGGTCGCTGATCTTTATCAAGATGTGTAAATTCCATAATCTAGATGAAAGCAGGGAATCTCCACTCTTGAGTCATCGTAGCTTACTCGTAAGTGAGCGCCATTGTTCCGATTTCAATTGTGCGATCGTTGCCATAAGAGCGGGCGCTCAGAGTCAGTGAATCACCTTCGTCGATAATCTTTAAGAGTGCACCTGCCTGTTTCGCTTCAGGAGAGTCAGGGGAGCCATATGCTCGAAGGATAAAATCACTGTCGACCATTTTCATAGTCGTATTTTCGAGAATGGTATGGATCAACAGTGCAGAAGTGATGAGCGGCATTGGTGTTTCTGCGATGACTTCAAAATTATAGGTCTGTTGTGCGAGTTTATCGAGCCACATGTTTTGATCGCGAATGGTCACGCCACTCAAGATAGGCTCTGGCGAGACAGGTGCGTCAGCAACCTTTTCTTCGGCTGTCTCTGTTGTGCTAGCTGCTTCTGCAGTGACCTCTTCGCTGCCTTCTTCGGTTTCTGCAACTACTTCGGTCGTTTCCGCTTCGAGCAAGGCATCTGGCTCCGTCACGATGGTCAAATGGTGAGCGATAATCTGGTGCGTGCGTAAATCAAGCAAGCGGAAGTAGAGATAGTTTACACCTGCTGATGCTTCAATTAGCTCAATCGCGAGTAAGGCGAGTTTGTCGTCTTTAAAACCTTCAAGGTTGTCGAAGGTCAGTTGTGCAGAGTCAGCCTCTTCGTCTAGCTTGAGACCTTGCGGCACGCTTAGCGCAAAATGTGTGCCATCGATATCGATCAATTTGTCGTAGACTTTATTGCGTGCACTGGGTGTGGAAGCGTGCGTGCCGTCTTGGTTTGTCTGAAAGATTTCGTCGAAGAATACTGTTTTGTAGCCCTTGGTTCTTGCAGTGGAAAGTAAGGCCTTGGCGCTTTCTGTGAATGCGTTTTCGTAGGTGTCAGTTTCGAGTGTGAAATCAAATTTCACTGCTTCTTTCGCCAGCACGACTTCGCGCTCAGCTTTGACCGTGGAGAGGAGTGAGACGAGTTCACTTTGCGCATTCCGGAGGCGCGCCTCTGCTTCTCCGAGGAGTTTTTTACCTCGTTGATTGACCTTAGCGACTTCTTCCTTGGGGTTGAAGGCGCTGGGCTTCGTATCGATCATGAATTGAGCGGAGCTTATGTCAGACTGTGCTTGCTCAATCTTTCCTTCGAGCTGTAACAATGAGATGCGCTGCGACTGATCCATATGAACGGCCAACTGGTCGCGTTGTTGAACAATGCTTAGATCGATCGGTTCTGCTTTTTTAGGGGCAGCGTGTGTGCTCAATGTGAAGGCGAATAGGCATGATAATGCGATATTGCGGAGGCAGTTCTTATAGATGTTTTTCAACATAGGTGGGGGGGACTCGGGGATGTCTAATGAAATTGCGACTAGTTCCAAAGGATATGCGGATTTGCTAAGAACTGCCAAGGAATTTTTCGTGCCTATTTCGCCTATTGCATTCGCGCAGCGTGACTATTAGCGGAATCAATATGAGGTGGATTGACAGTATCGGGATATTGAATCTGTGTTGAAGTATGAATTTTAATGATGAACTGATTCTTTCTCGGGATACGACCGCGACAATTATCCCCGCAGGTGAAGTGCATACGCTCAAAGCTGGCACCAGAGCTGTGATTTCTCAAGCATTAGGTGGCACTGTTACCATACGCACAGATTCAGGGCTCTTTCGTCTCGCGAGTAAGGATTGGGACGCTTTGGGTGCCGCCGCTGCTGCAGAACTCGAGGCCGCAGCAGATGCAGCAGAATCTGATCACGCGGATGTGCCATTTAGTGAAACGCTCGTATGGGAGGCAATGAAGGGGTGTTTCGACCCAGAAATCCCTGTAAATATTGTCGACCTTGGTTTGATATATGATCTCCAAATTAATGATGCAGATGCCGACGGGAAGCATGCAGTTCAGGTGAAGATGACGCTTACCGCACAAGGTTGCGGCATGGGGCCAGTGATTGCGGAGGATGCGAAGCAAAGTATTGAGGCACTGCCAGCAGTCTCGCAAGCGCAGGTCGATATCGTATGGGATCCGCCATGGACGCCACATATGATCTCGGATGCTGGCCGTCAGAAACTTGGTATTGAGTAAGCCGCCGGGGCTAGAAGCCTCGGTTTGGCAATGTGCTTATTTGACCTCTGCGTGCGGTGTTGTTTTAGGGCGAATCGATTCAACTCTTTCGAGCACACGCTGAAAGATCGATTCGCTGTCGAGCCCGACACTCGCGCGGAGTCGTTTCACAGAGCTGCCGTGCTCGACAAAAGTGTCGGGCCAGCCAATGCGCTCGACCGGGCGTAGGCAATTCCCCGTTTGAAGTGCTTCCATGACCGCTGTGCCAAATCCACCTGTGATGACGTGATCTTCCATTGTTACAATCAGGTCAGTTTTTTCTGCAGATGCTAGGAGTGCTCGCGTGTCGAGCGGTTTTGCAAATCGTGCATTCACGACACCTGCTTTGATGCCGTGTTCACTCAGGCGTGCCGCCAGGTGCTCGGCATCAGCGACCATGCTGCCAATCGCCCAAATGTCGATTTCGCCAGCATCTTCTATGCGCACGGACTTTCCCACTTCGAGGGCGACAGGAGATTCTTTAATGGGTGTGCCGACACCTTCACCGCGGGGGTAGCGGATGAATGCTGGACCTTGATATTCGATACCAGTTGCCATCATGTCGGCGAGTTCGTCTTCATTCGCCGGAGCCATAATGAGCGCGTCGGGAACACAGCGAAGGTAGGAAATATCAAACAGGCCGTGGTGTGTCGCACCGTCGTTTGGTGAAAGTCCGGAGCGGTCCATGCAAAAGAGCACAGGCAGTTTTTGCAGTGCAATATCGTGGATGATTTGATCGTAAGCACGTTGCAGGAAGGTCGAATAGATGGCGCAGACTGGGTGAAAGCCTGAAGTCGCCATGCCTGCCGCGAAGAGTGCGGAATGTTCCTCGGCGATTCCGACATCAAAAAACTGATCTGGTAGCGCTTTCTCGAGAATGTTCATACCTGTGCCAGCAGGCATAGCGGCAGTGATGCCAACTATGTTCGAGTCGTTTCCAGCGAGTTTGACCATAGTTTGCCCCATCACGTCTTGATACTTCGGTGGGGCATCCGTAGCGCTGGGTGCGCCTTTGCCAGTGTTTACATCAAATGGGCTGGCGCCGTGGAAGCGCTCTGGGTTCTGTATGGCGACGTCGTAGCCTTTACCTTTGGTGGTTAAAACGTGGAGCAAAACGGGTTGCTCGGCATTTTTGGCAAATTCAAGATAGTGCTCCAACTGCTTTTGGTCGTGACCATCAATTGGCCCGATGTAGCGGACATTAAATTTTTCAAATAGTGAGGAAGAAACGAAAAAGTCTTTCGTTTCTTTTTTCCATTTAGAGCCGAAGTTGATCAAGGATTCACCTCCAGGCACTTTCTGTAGAAGCGCTTCGATATCGTCATTCAGACGGTTGTAAACTGGATTGGTAATGAGCTCGTTAAAGTAGCGGGGAAGTGCACCTACATTTTTAGCGATCGACCACTTATTGTCGTTGAGGATGATGACTAAGCGCTTAGTGGAAGTGGCGACATTATTAAGCGCCTCCATGGTGATACCGCAGGTAAAGGCAGCGTCGCCACATAAGGCGACTACATGTTCGTCGCTGCCACGCTTATCGCGAGCCGCTGCCATGCCGAGTGCTGCCGAGAGTGCTGTGCCTGCATGCCCAGCGCCGAAGGCATCGTGCTCGCTTTCATTACGATTCAAAAAGCCGCTAAGCCCTTCATCCAAGCGGAGTTTATCGAAGCGCTCATCGTTACGCCCAGTCAGTAGTTTATGGACGTAGCCTTGATGGGCGACATCGAAGCAGAAACGATCCTTTGGTGTATCAAAAACACGATGCAGCGCGATGGAGAGCTCCACGACACCTAAGTTCGGGCCAACATGGCCGCCATTCTTGGAAGTCACCGAAATGATACGCTGCCGAATTTCTTCGGCGAGTTGCGGTAAGGCGTCTTCCGTCAGTGCTTTCACATCTGCTGGAGATTGAATCTTCTCGAGTAGAGACATTTAATTAAAGAGTGCGTGATTGGGTCGTGCGAGGTGCTGTGCTCTAATCGTTGGCAGGATCGTCGTCGAACGCTTCCACTTCACCTGTTTTGAGGTTCAGCTTTTCAATTTTTAGTTCGGATTCTTTGAGTTGAGCTTGGCATGCCTTTAGTAACTTGGAGCCTTCTTCGAATTTCGCAACTAAATCGGCCAAAGCGATATCACCAGTTTCCATGGATTCGATAATGTTTTCAAGGCGCTCTAAGGCCTCTTCAAAAGTGGGAGCTTTGTTAGTCTTTGCCATGTTTTTTAAAGTATAGGGAGTGCGTGTCGCTTAATCATCTGCTTTAAATGCATCGCGGATCACGTCGATATCAATGTTCTTGGTAATAAGATCTTTAATGATTGGGATTTTGTCGGCATCGCTTGGCTGCGTTTTGACAGTCATGTTATTGATTTTTGAGGCGACACCGTAACTTTCGTCCTCGCAGATCACCACGGGAATACGAGTCTTTGAAATCATATCCATCAATTTCGGATGTGGCTCTACATTCCTAGTGAGCACGAGCCCAGAAAGCATACGTTTGCCAGCGATGCCTTCAGCGGCGATCGCGGCAAGTATGATATCTTCACGATCGCCCGGCGCAACGATGAGCACGCCGGGTTGGAGGAAATCGACTAAGCCCTTGGCAGCCATCGCTCCGATGATCACTTTGTCAACGCGCTCTCTACCGCCTTCTTTCTGTCCATTCAACCAGCGGCCATTTACCTCGCTCGCGATTTGATTGAGGTTGGGGCGTGTCAGCTTGTGCTCTATGGGGATACAGCCCAGCAGGGAGATGCCCATTCGCTCGAGTGCGATGCGGCAGTATTTGTCGACCATTTCCAGTTTGTCAGGTTCGACTTTATTGATGATCGCTCCGATGACTTCGACACCAGCTTGGTCGAACAAAGCTTTGTTCATTGCAATCTCATCAATTGGGCGGCCGATGCCTCCCCGTGCGACGATGACCACCTTTGCATTGAGGTCGCGTGCGACATCCGCATTCGATAATTTAAACACTGAGCCGACGCCAGCATGGCCAGTGCCTTCAATAATGATGTATTCATTCTTATAGGCGGCGCGGTCAAAGGCGCGGCACATTTTATCGATGAGTAGTGCGTGGCTTTGGTTTGGGTTGTCTAAGAATTCACGTGTAAAAGTGCTGTGCACTGCAATCGGGCTCATCGCTTCGATTGGTGTCGTTACATTAAATATTTGATTGAGTAGCACTGAGTCTTCATCGACTTGATGCCCTTGCATTTCGACAAAACGCTGGCCGACTGGCTTGATGAAGCCGACGTTTTGGGTGAGTGTGCGTAGTGCAGCAAAGAGGGCGAGACTCGTAGTGGTTTTACCATCATTCATACGCGTCGCCGCGATGAAAATACGCTTCGTCGACTTATTGCGAGGCTTGGTCAGGATGGTATCGTCATCCAGTTCTGTGAAGGGCTTTTGAGTCTTAGCCATAGCGAGTGCGCTCTAGCGCTACAGTGATTAATCGATTTTAGTGATGTCTTCGTTCAGCTCTTCGCCATCGGTTGGATAGAGAAGCTTGTGGTCGATTGCTTGAGAGGCGACCATCACTGCGGTGCCGAATATATCACTGGCTGTGGCACCGCGACTGATTTCGGCTGCAGGTTTGTTAAGCCCAGTCAATACCGGTCCGTAGTTGCGTGCTCGTGTCAGCACATCGATCAGCTTTGATGCAATATTTGCAGCGTGTAGATCGGGGAAGATTAATACATTTGCGCGTCCTGCGACAGGGCCATCGATTTGTTTTGTTTTCGCGACGACTGCATCGAGGGCGGCGTCGACTTGTAGTTCGCCGTCGATCTCCATTGGGAAGCCAAGTTGTTGCGCCTTTTTGCGTGCGAGCACCGCTGCTGCCTTCATCTTGGCTACTGTGGGATTTTTGCTGGAAACGCTCTTACTCGAGTAACTGAGTAAGGCGACGCGTGGTGTCGAATTAGTCAAATGGTAGCGCATTGCCGCGGTCGTGACGGCGATATCGCAAAGTTGCTCACTCGTTGGGTCGGGGATAACCGCACAGTCGGCGAGAAATAGTTCGCGATCTTTACCTGTTTTCGGGTCTTCTAGATCGAAAATGTTGAGCGAGGACATACTCGCCACGTCTTTATGTAAAGGAATGATCTGCAAGAGAGGGCGCAGCGCGCTAGAGGCAGTCGATGTGGCACCCGAAACGATGGCATCGGCTTGTCCACTCGCCAGCATCATCGTCGCAAAGTAGTTGGGGTTTTCCAGATAGGTCTCAGCATCCTTTCCCTTCAGGTTCTTAAAACGGCTTAGCCCTTGGAATTTACTGACAAAGTTGTCCCACTCGCTGCTACGGCGTGGTTCGATGACTCGGATGTGCTCTAGGCTGATGTCTAGTTTTTCTGCATGTTCTTTAATTTTGGCACGGTCACCGAGTAGAATGGGGATGCCTAATCCGCGAGTCGCAAATTTGCGTGCAGCTTGCAAGATGCGTGGGTCGCTGCCTTCTGGGAAGACAACACGTTTCGGGTGGCGTTTGAGGCGTTCGGCTAGTTTTGCGATGAGTGGCATGGTAATAGTCTGTTAAGTTACTTATGTGATAGAGTGTAAAAATGTTAAATACTGGTCGTAAGCATCCACATAGAGCACGAAATATACAATTGCCAAAGTTTTTTCCCAAGTAGTTTCTTATGCACCCGCAGGATTATATGCAAAATATCGATATATGCCTAGTAAACTGAAGAACATTGCCGTGGTCAGCCTCTCGACTGTAGGCTCGCGTGTGCTTGGATTGCTGCGCGATATACTGATTTTTGCAGCTTTAGGCGCGAGTTTGTGGAACTCTGCCTTTATTTTAGCGTTTACCCTGCCGAATCTATTTCGCCGCTTACTGGGGGAGGGCGCGCTGACCTCCGCTATCGTGCCAGTCTTTTCGGATGTGTTGGAGCGTGATGGGCGTGAGGGTGCCTTTTTATTTCTGAATCAAGTATTACTGCGCCTGACGCTTTGCTTAACCGTGATAGTAACGGCTGGCTGCGTCCTGTTTGGTTTTTTGGCGCGTAGCGATCTGCTTTCAGGGCGCTGGGCGCTCGGCTCCGAGCTCGCCGTGGTGCTGTTACCCTACATGCTATTTATCTGCCTCGCAGCGATTGTTTCCGCAACGCTGAATATACTCGGCCGCTTTGCCGTCGCTGCGGCAACGCCGATTTTGCTGAACTTAGCGATGATTGCTGCCGTGGCTGCTGGCATGTGGCTAGAGGCTGACGCGGCGCGCCTTGTGTATTGGCTGTGTGGCGGTGTTTTAGTGGGTGGTTTACTGCAGCTGGCAGCACCCGTTTGGGATCTGTTTCGGCAGGGCTGGCGGCCCCAGTTTCGCTTGGCTCACACTCAAGCGATGTCGGAGCTGTGGCAATTGTTTCTGCCTGGCTTGATGGGCGCGGCGATTTTACAGGTCAATATTTTGGTGTCTCGTTTGCTGGCGTATACTTTGGATGATTCGGCAGTCTCGGTGCTGTATTTGGCCAGCCGTCTAATGGAATTACCACTCGGTATCTTCACGATTGCAGTGGCCACTGTCTTTTTCCCGCTTATGGCAAAGGCCCTATCGGCGGACGACTCGACTGAATTTTCGAAGGCCTTTCTACAGGGGATGCGCTTAGTGCTTGGTATTTCGGTTCCCGCTGGCGTGGGGCTTTGTGTGCTCGGCGAGCCGATTCTTGAGTTACTTTTCCAGTGGGGTGCTTTTGATCGAGCGGATGTTGTCGCGACGATTCCTTTGATCGCGATTTATGGCATTGGGCTACCATTTTATTCAGCAGCGACCTTTGCCACACGCGGGTTGCATGCAGGAAAAGATATGAAGACGCCGGTTCGAATCGCGGGCATTTGTCTACTCGTCAATGCAGTGTTCGGAGTGGTGTTGATGCAATTTTTTGGTGCGAGTGGTCTTGCGGCTGCCAATGTGTTCGCGGCATTGGTTCAAGCGGTCTTGCTTTGGTCGGCATTGTCAAAAAGCCGCGGTGAGATTGCATTTCAATGGCTGCGTTCGGCAGTTGTGAAGATTCTTGTTGCGGGTGCGCTAATGGGCGTCGGTTGTGCGGCAGGTCTGCGGTTGGTCGAGCATTTCCATCTGATAGAGAAATTACACGCACTGGTTGCCGTGGGAGCTTTAGTTCCAGGGGGTGTCGCGCTGTATTTCGGACTGCTTTATTTGTTTAAATTCGAAGAGTTCGATCGTCTCGCAGGCTTGTTGAAACGCTTTCTGCCGAAAGCTTAGTCGGATTTCGCATCTCTTGCGTTGAATTCAGATCACCCAGTGGCATATTGAATGTCATGGCGGATCTACCCCAAGACATTATTCGAATCAAGCGCGACGGCCGGGCCCTATCGAAGGGGCAGATTGAACAATTTGTCGCAGGCGTAGTCTCGGGTGAGTTTCGTGATTATCAGGCAAGTGCATTGCTCATGGCGATTGTGTTGAAAGGCATGACGGCGGAAGAAACGGCCCACTTGACGGATGCGATGATGCGTTCGGGGCGCGTGCTTGCATTACCTGAGGTTCAACGACCGAAGGTCGACAAGCATTCGACAGGTGGGGTGGGTGATAAAGTTTCCCTAATCCTTGCGCCACTTGCTGCGGCGTGTGGTTTATGTGTGCCAATGATGAGTGGGCGAGGATTGGGGCATACGGGAGGCACGCTCGATAAATTGGAAGCGATCCCTGGCTTCACCGTGTCGCTCGATGATCCGGCGTATCGTGCGCAACTGCTGAAAATTCATCAAGCCATGATCGGGCAGTCGGCAGATATGGTGCCAGCGGATCGTAAGCTCTATGCCTTACGCGATGTCACCTCTACGGTCGAGAGTGTGCCACTGATTTGTGCGAGTATTTTAAGTAAGAAGCTCGCCGAAGGTATCGACGCTCTGGTGCTAGATGTGAAGTGTGGCAGTGGAGCATTTATGAAGACCGAAGCGGATGCGCGCAACTTAGCGGAATCACTTGTGCGCATTAGTTCGGCGATGGGTAAGCCGACCACCGCTTTGCTCACACGGATGGATGCACCGCTTGGCCTTGCGGTGGGCAATGCACTGGAAGTGAACGAAGCGATTGCTTGTTTGAAGGGTGAGGGCCCGCAAGATTTAATGGAAGTGACCTATGCGCTCACTGCTGAGATGTTACTCCTCGGCGGGCTATATACGGACCGGGATACGGCGCGAGCGCGCTTGGAAGCCGCTATTGCAGACGGCTCTGCATTGCGTGCATTTAGGGAGCTTGTCGCGGCGCAAGGGGGCGATCCACGAATCATTGATGAGCCTAGCCGATTGCCGGTTGCGCCGCACACGCATGATGTTTGCTATCCGTCAGAGACGCCTGCATTTGTCGAGTCGATCGATGCGCTGAGTATCGGCGAGGCAGCACGTTTACTCGGCGCAGGGCGGGCGCATGCGGATGCGGAAATTGACCTCTCTGTCGGGATTGAGTTGATGAAGAAGCCTGGCGATTCGGTGGTTACAGGTGAGCCGATCTGCCGTGTTTATTATAGTCAACCCGATGAGCTTGCTGCCGCCTTGAAGCGTATAGAAAACGCATTTACTTTTTCACCTAACGCGCCTGCGATTCCAGCATTGGTAGTCGACCGTATTTTCAGTCATTAAACGATTATGCAAGATTCACAAATACCCACCGAGCTCACGGAGTTTAAGCCAGAAGTCGGACTCATCTTAGGCTCAGGTTTGGGCTTTTTTGCTGACGACCGAATCGAAGTCGCAGGCCGCATACCCTATGGCGAAATGGATGGGTTCCCTGTATCCACAGTTCCAGGACATGTGGGGCAATTTGTTTATGGGCACTTAGATGGAAAGCGTGTGATATGTATGCAAGGGCGCTTTCATTATTATGAAGGTTATACGATGCAGCAGCTGACGATGCCGATCCGCTTGATGGCTAAGGTTGGAGTGCACACGCTCTTCGTTACGAATGCCGCAGGCGGCATTAATCGTAGCTACACTCCTGGTGACTTTATGTTGCTCAGCGATCATATTAACTTTCTTGGCACCAATCCTCTCATCGGGGCACACTCCGGAGAAGGTGTGCGCTTTCCAGATATGACTGCGGTCTATGATGCGGATCTACGCTCGATCATTCGCACATGGGCGGCGACTAAAGGAATCGAATTAAAAGAAGGCGTTTATCTTGCGACGACTGGACCCAGCTTTGAGACGCCCGCCGAGATTCGCGCGTTTGCGCATTTAGGCGCAGACGCCGTTGGCATGTCCACCGTGCCGGAAGCCATCGTCGCTCGCCAGCTTGGTTTGCGTGTGATCGGTATTTCCTGTATCACTAACGCTGCCGCAGGTATTTCACAATCGTTACTGACACACGAAGAAGTGTCTGAAACTGCCGACCGCGTGCGACCACAGTTTGCCGAACTACTCGCCAGTTCGGTCGCCCTCGCGTAGAGAATCGAGTATTACTGGGCCGATGAATCTCCAGCTCACCGCCCCTATCTTGACCAAAGAAATTACATTGTTTTTAATTCCCAGCCCTGACTCTTGAACCCTTTTTATACATGTCTATTGAGCTCTCCAGTCATCCGCTAGTTCGTCATCATATTACTATCCTTCGTGACTGTGAAACTCACGCCGACGATTTTCGCCGTGCGTGCACAGGCATCACCAATGTGTTGATGATGGAGGCCGCTAAGCAATTAGAGCTGGAGACGTTCTCGGTGCAGACGCCTCTAGAAAAGACAGATGGTGCACGCATTACAGGTGATGTTGTCTTTGTGCCCATCTTACGCGCTGGGCTAGGGATGCTCGATGCAGCGATGGCAACCGTGCCGAGCGCAAGTGTTGGTTACATTGGTCTTGAGCGCGATGAAGCGACTGCTGAAGCCAGTTGCTATTATTCGAAAATGCCCGAGCTCGGTGCTGCGCAGATTGTCTACGTGCTCGATCCCATGCTGGCGACAGGAGGCTCCGCGATCCAAACGATTGAGCGAATCAAAGCCGATGGCGCAACGCGTGTATCGATGGTATGTATTATCGCTGCTCCCGAAGGGATTGCCGCATTGCAAGAAGCTCATCCCGATGTGACCATCATGACCGGAGTGATTGATCGTGGATTAGACGACAATAAATACATCCGCCCTGGTTTAGGTGACTTTGGCGATCGTTTGTTTCGAACCTAGTGAGTTCTTTCAACGACGATGCCTTATACGAGTTGGTGCGTGCCGCGCCGCAGCTTTTAAGCCCTGTGTGCTTAATCTCTAGTGGTGAGTTTTGCGATCAGGTAGTCGGTCGGGCTTTTATGGCGGATGCCTGTCGCGCCAGGGTAGACGACCTCGCAGTCTATTCCAAGTTCAGTGCAACGCTCTTGAAGTTTGACGCCGAAGTTCGCGGTATGTGTGGGGTCTTTTTGCTGTTTTCCGATCGCTGGCGCGGCTTTGAAAATCATGTAGACTGGTGGGTCGTCAGCACTCACCAATGCATAGGGCGAATACTCGGCGATCCATTGTAAGATGCTCTCTCGTTCTTCTAGAAATTGAGCGAAGTTTTTCTTCCCGAAAGCATGGCCGCCGTATCGACTGTTTGGCGTCCATTCGACCATTTGTTGAGGGTCCAAAGTTGTCTGTGGGCCGACAACGGCCGCGCAGTAGAGCCTTGTGGATTCGCGCGCGATGGGGTCCTTGCTGTTGGGATCTGCGAGGTCGTCGTGATAGGCGAGCCAGAGGCTAGAGCAGCCGCCTGCAGAACCACCCGCTGCGCCTATACGGGTCTTATCAATGTTCCATTCATCCGCTTGACTGCGGACAAATTGAAGTGCGCGTGCTGCATCGTGCAACGGAGCTTTGACCCGTGGGACGACGTCTTTAGAATGTTTCATCAAGCGGTAATTGATGGCGACAACTGAGATGCCCGCATCGAGCAGTGCTTGGGTGTCGGCAAAGCGATGTAGCCGCTCTTTGCTACCGCCGCTCCACCCACCGCCGTGGATCACAAAAACTAAAGGAGTGGGCTTGTCTGATTCGGCTTTCCAGAAGTCGAGAATGTGTCGCTCGTGCTCACCATAGCGGACGCCTGACAGAGTCGCTTTGGGCACGGAGCTGTCATAGACTTCTGCTTTTGTCGCGGGCGTGGGTGATTGCGCAAACGCTTCAGGCGTCAGTGTGAGTATACTAGCAAGACAGTAGGCAACTACAGATTGAATTTTCATGATGAATCCTTGCTCTGGGGTGAGGTTGAATGATTCGATATCGCTCGTTCGGCAAAACCGATATGCTTGGTGCACGAGTTAGACAGTGCTCATTTATGCGCATTTGGCAACAGCTAGTCTGCAAAGCCCTCAGCTACAGCCTAGGCTAGTGCCGCAGTTTAAACAGCAAGCGCAGGTGCCTGTTACTTTGACTTTGCCACTGCCACACTCAGGGTAAGTAAGGTTACCTTCGCTTTGGGTTAAGAACTCGAGTTGGGCTTTATCCACTTTGGGGACTTCGATGTCGTCTTGTTTAAAGATCGCTTGCCCCTTGTCGTCGGTGATCTCGGCACTACGTATCGACCACGTTTGTTCATCGTATGGGTGAACTGAATCGGATGAGAAAACACGAGGAATTTCAAGGGAGTAAGGGGCTTTGCTTGGGGTGGTGGCGTCGTCTTTAGGTATGATGGTTGTTTGCTTGTTTGATGCTATATGTGGTGTCGGTTTTATCTATTTTTACTATATGTAGTTTAAGGTGCCTGCGCTGCCCTAGAAAACCACGAATAAATTTCCGCAGTTCTAATGTTATGAGCGGACGTTTTGGAGACGATTAAGAAGCTTTTAGTTTACAGCGGACTTTCTGTGGAGTCCTCAAAGAGTCGACTTCGTATCGCATCAGTGCGATATGAGTCGCTTACTGGATTTCGATGCTTTCCTTCACTCAAAGCACAAAATCGGTAGAGTGCTTGATCTCAATGCGGCTTGGTATTAACCCTATTTACACTACTTCGGGTCCTTGTTGGTCCGAGCCTCATCCACTCTTCTTACGCAAATCTACCCTTATGAGCGATCCGACCCGCCGCACCTTCCTTAAAGCAGCCGCATTTACCATTGGTATGCCGACAATTATTCCAGCTAGTGTGCTGGGCAAAAACGGTGCAGTTGCACCGAGTAATCGAATTGTCTTAGGCGCCGTAGGTCTCGGTGGTCGGGGGCGCAAAGTGCTCGACTGTTTTCTTAGCCAGCCAGACCTGCAGTTTGTCGCCGTCGCCGATGTTCAAGCTGAACGTGCGCAGCGCGTTCGCCGTATGGCGATGGAAAAATATGCTTACGACGACTGCTACACGACTTCCGATATGTTTGAAATCTTTCAACGTAAAGATATCGATGCGGTTCTCACAGCGACAGGTGATCGTTGGCATGCACTGGTCTCGATTCTCGCGGCTAAAGCAGGCAAAGATATCTACTGCGAGAAGCCCTGCAGTATGACGATACGTGAGAGCCAAGAACTTGCTGACACGACCAACCATTATAAGCGTGTCTTTCAAGCCGGCACACAACGCCGCAATATTGATAACTTTAGTTTCGCTGCCAAACTTGCTCGTAGCGGTCAACTCGGCCAGATTCATACGGTTCATGCCTCCATACTTGAACTAAAGCCAAACAAAGAATGGCTCCCAGAACAACCATTGCCCGATCCTGCTGTTTGCGACTGGGATCGATGGCTCGGCCCCGCTCCATGGCGCCCCTATAATAAAGCCTACGTTCAAAGACATTGGCGTGGCCATTACGACTTTCATGCAGGTGCTGGCTTGCCTGATTGGGGCGCACACACTGTCGACCTTTGCCAGTGGGCTGCCAATGCCGACGAGACCATGCCGAATCGATTCGAATACAATGGCAACACGATCACCGGTTATTACACAAACGGCGTGAAACTCGTGATGCGACTTGGTGGCTTTAAAGGCGAAGGCGATTGGGTCGTGCCTGGCACTTGCCCTGTGCGCTTCGAAGGCGATGAAGGTTGGGTGGAAACTGCCGACACTGGCGAGATTGCTGCCAGTGCCGACTCGCTGCTCGTTGGACAGCCCGCCGCCAATATCAATGGCTTAAGCGCGCTTCAGCACGTCCGTGATTTTCTAGACTGTGTGAAATCCAGAGAGGCCCCTGCAGCAAATGCAGACGTCACTCGACACGGCCATATCGCCTCTCACGCCGCCGCCATCGGTTGGCAGCTCGGGCGCGATGAGATACATTTTGATCCAGAGACCGAAGCCTTCATCAATGACGACGAAGCCAACCGTATGTGCAGCAAAGAGCGCCGCGCTCCTTGGAATCCGTCATCACGCTTGGTTTGATGGTAAAGAAGTAAACCACTGAAGGTTAGCTTTGGATTCCCATTGCTTGTTTCGTGTTTTTAGTGCCTTTCGTGGTTGAAAATACCTAGGAGACGTGGCGCTCGGGGACGTGCGCCGCTACCTTTGCTGCTCGGACGCCACGGTGGACTGCAGTGTGACTTGTGAGTGGTTTCTACGTTCCTGCCTTTCTTACAAATCGATGAAATTGTCTCAATTTTTTTGAGCGGGGCTCTTGGAGGTGATGAAGAAAGAGTTGTCCTTTTCATAATATCTGCGAACGATTGGTAGTCTCTATATGTCAAATCTGGCTCAAATCGATGAATTACCACTCGCTCAGGGTGTGACTGTGATCACTTCAAACGAAGATGGTCTCGTCGCGTTGGATAAGCCTGTAGGTGTATTATCTCACCCTAATTCAGATCGAGATATCAAACGCTCTTTGTTAAAGGCGACTTACGACTACGATGGTGAAGTGTTTATCTGGCAGGATACATCGGGTGTCGAGAAGCGTGCTTGGCTGATTAATCGTCTCGATTCTTCAACTTCGGGTGTGATCTTACTCGCGCTCAATCCAGAGGTGAATGCGATTGTTAAGGAGTGTTTTGCCACGCATAAGGTGAACAAGGTCTATTACGCACTGGTTAAAAAAACGCCGGGTAAGCCTGTAGGCGTCTGGAATGATGTGCTTCTTAAGGATCGGCACAATGGCGCACGGGTGATCAAGAAAGCTCAAAGTATACCAGCTAAGGCGCGCTATCAAGTCGTGCGCACGCCGATCGGGGGCTTCCCGATCTGTCTTTTGAAATTGATGCCGGTGACGGGGCGCACGCACCAACTACGTGTGCAGTGTGCGAAGCATGGTCACCCAATTGTGGGGGATCGGACGTATGGTAGCTTTAGCTTCAATCGGGAGGTGGCACATGAGACGAGCCAGAAGCGTATGATGCTCCATTCGTGTGAGACAGTCGTGAATTATGCCTTCAAAGGTAAATTGCGGGTGTTTAGCGCCAAATCAGAATTACCCGAGGCATTCCAGGAGGTCATGGGTTTTCGCCCAGGGCTCAGCCATGGGCGTCCGCAACCTCAAGCGATTAAAAAACCGGTTCCCAATAAGATCGTTCGACCGACTCCTCCTACGTTGAGTGGGGAGAGCCCCAGTCAGCGCCTCAAAAACAAAGCGCTCGCCCAGCGTCGTTTTAAACATTGAGGGGCGGGTTCCTTCGGGCTGTAAAGAAGTCGTTTGATCGTATCATCTGCAGCTATGGACATTTTTATCTGCCCTTTAGGTTTGAAGCTTTGCGCAGACTCTTTTTGCTCGTCGTTATGAATTTAGAAGCTGCGATCCAACGTATTCAGAAATCATTTGCAAAACTTGACGAAGCTTATGGTCGAGCGGTTTTTGACGAAATTGCCGTGGTCGGTATAGCTGGTAGTGAGTTGAAACTGTATCATTACGCAGGACCGCGTGAGGCAGAGTTTATGTCGGATTTTGCTGATGATAGTCGTTCGTTGCGCAAAGAGCTGACGGCGGAGCAATCCGCCAATGGGGGCGAATTCAGTTTTACGCGCGAAGGTGATGGCGCTGGGATCGATGCGTATATCTGTTTGGGACCAGAGGTTTACTTGTTCTGTAACAATACAGAAAAATCGATGTCAGAGGTGACAGCGGATCCCGCATGGTTCAACGCGCAAGGCGAGTTTCTAAACGCGAGTCAGTTTTTCGCGGTGGATCCCTTGTCGATTTAGTTAATGCATGAATCGGTTTGCTGTTAGCCGTCTAAGCCAGATCCGATAGCTCCTTGGATATCTTATCCAGTTGCTCTTTCAGTTTATTGACCCGCTGCTCACGGTTCAAATCGCGCGAGTTTTCATGGGTTAACGCTTCGTGTATGCTGCGGTCGGCAATTTCCTTCTGAGCTTCGTCCATGCCGTTGATGATGACGCCAATCACCAAGTTGAGCATGATCATTGTGCCGATGGTGACGAACGATACAAAGTAGGCTGCGCCGAGCAGTGGCATTGCTTTCGGAGTCACTTCCATACCGACGATGCTTTGATTGTAGCCGGCATAAATGTCGGATCCATACATCTGGATATACATGATGTCCGTCCAGTCTTCGAGGGTGACGATGCGGAACAGTGACAGGAACGAGGTCCAGAGGTTGCCAAAGTGCACGGGGTCGTTGCCGCTGAACATCATCACGCCGATCACCGCATACACGTAGAAAAGCAGAAGCAGCAGCAGGCAGACGTAGAACATTGACGGTAAACTGCGAAGCAGGGCAGTTACCAGCAGTTGTAGTTTTGGAATGACTGAGATGAGTCGAAAGACACGCAACAAGCGGAATAGGCGGAGCACCGCAACGTAGCCTCCACCCAATGGTAGGTAGCACACTGCAACGATCGTGAAATCGAAGATGTTCCAGCCGTCTTTAAAGTAACGCCACGGGCGAGTCTTTTCAGCCGCCATTTTAAGGATCACCTCGACGGTGAAGATTCCAAGGACCACATCGTCAAGTAAGTATAGCAGATCGCCGTGACGCTCATACATCGACGGAAAGGTCTCCACGCCGACTAAAATACCTGCAAAGACAATCACCCCGATGATAAAAGAGGAGAAAGCATTGGATTCGACGATTCGTTTAAAAATCCAAGGGTCGCTCGTCGTTTGTGTGGTTGGTTGGCTCATGATGGTGGCTGAATTGGCTGAATAAGATACAGCCCCCGTTCGTTTTCAAGCCATGAACGGAGGAATTGGCGTGGCATTGTTCGGTTGTATTTTGGTAGGGTCGCCTCGCCGAGGCGACCGTTTGCCCTCTGGTAACGATTCGCCAAAAGATTTTGAATGGCCGTTTTGTAGAGTTGGATAATCCACATTCTATAGGTATTCGCTGCTTGTTGCCGAACGGTCGCCTCGGCGAGGCGACCCCACCTCTTGTAAGGGCTTAAATTATCCTAAAGGTAGTGCCATTCAAGACACACCTGCGCTACCGGATCAAACAATACTAGAAATGGTATAAGCCGAATGGCGCTAACTTAAGCGATTCGGGCCTAAAGTTGTAGGGCTTTTGCTTGCGAAGTGCCGCAGTTCACAGGTCGAGTTCTATCGGCGTTGTCATGGCATCGAGCGATGCTCGAGCCCTACATATAAATCGATGTTCAATCCATGTGCAGTGTTGTTTTGGTGCTTAAGTTAGCGTCATTCACGATGAACCAAAAAAAGCGGCCGCCTTTCGGCGACCGCTTTGGTTAAACGATTCTAGATAGAGGGTAGGGATTGATATTCTAATTAATCCGCTGACGGCTCGTTAGGGATAACGAGCCCTACCTAATTACTCGGCGCTTTCTTTAGCGGCAGGAGCTTCGTCTTCGGCAGCTTCTTTGGCTTCTTCGAGAGCAGCCTTGCGAGAGAGGCGAACCTTGCCCTTTTCGACGCCGATGCACTTGACGACCATTTCGTCACCCAGCTTGCAGATGTCTTCAGTCTTGTTGACGCGGAAGTCAGCGAGCTCGGAGATGTGCACGAGGCCTTCCTTGCCGGGCAAGCACTCGACGAATGCGCCGAAGTCTTTCACGCCGCGAACGATGCCACGGTATGTTTTGCCAACTTCGATTTCTGCGGTGCAAGCATCCACTTCTTGGATCGCACGGTCCATGGCTTCCTTGTTGTTGGCAAACACGAGCACCTTGCCTTCGTCGTCGATGTCGACTTGTGCGCCGGACACTTCAGTGATGCGGCGGATGTTTTTACCACCCGGGCCGATGAGGGCACCGATCTTATCGGGATCAATCTTGATCGTGTGGATACGTGGTGCGTGCTCGCGGAGATCCTTACGAGACTCAGGCATGTGCTCAGCCATGATCGCGATGATCTTCATACGTGCTTCACGGTTTTGCTTGATGGCTTCGAGTGTGATGTCGAATGGAAGACCGGTGATCTTCAAGTCAAGTTGGAAGCCGGTGATACCTTCTGGTGTGCCAGCAATCTTGAAGTCCATGTCGCCGAAGTGGTCTTCTGCGCCAAGGATGTCTGTCAAGATAACGTGCTTAGTGATCTTACCGTCCGCGTCTTTTTCAGTAACCAGACCGGTGGAGATACCTGCGCACGGTGCGGAGATAGGCACACCTGCATCCATGAGAGAGAGGCAACCGCCACAGATGGAAGCCATCGATGTGGAACCGTTGGAGCTCATCACTTCAGAGACTACGCGGATCGCGTATGGGAACTCGTCTTCCGGTGGAAGAATCGGGAGGAGGGAGCGCTCTGCGAGAGCACCGTGACCGATTTCGCGGCGTCCTGTGAATCCGAAACGACCTGCTTCTCCAGTTGAGAATGGAGGGAAGTTGTAGTGAAGGATGAAGGACTTGCTGGTTGCACCACCTGTGAGACCGTCGATGTCTTGTGTATCACGGCTGGTGCCGAGAGTTGAGATTACGAGGGCTTGTGTTTCACCACGGTTGAATACGGCAGAGCCGTGCACGCGTGGAAGCACGCCGGAATCGCAAGAGATGGTGCGAAGGTCTGCAGCGCCACGACCGTCCACACGCTTACCGGTGTCGAGGATGTTTTGGCGGTAGAGCTTTTCCTGGATTTCGTCGAATGCGCGAGCAACGTCGTTGCCGTCTACATTGTCAGCGCCGAGCTTTGCTTCGAGCGCTGTAGTGGTTTCCTTAGCAATCGCTTCGATCGCAAGCTTACGCTCGGTGTAGCTGTCGTGATTGAGCGCTTCCTTTACCTTCTCTGCAGCGTGTGCTTCACAGAATTCTGTGACTTCAACCGGTGTGAGAACGAGAGGGAAGTCCTTCTTCTCCTTACCTGCAAGCTTAGCGAGTTCGCGCTGCGCTGCGATGAGTGGCTGGATCGCCTTTTGACCGTATTCGAGGGCTTCGTAGAAACGCTCGTCAGAGATGAATTCGGCGGAACCTTCGATCATCAACATTTCGGTTTCGGAGCCGACGTAGATGAGGTCGAGGTCGGAATCGAGCATTTCATCGTGAGTTGGGTTGGTGACGAACTCGCCGTCGATTTGACCCACACGCACACAGCCCACAGGGCCGTTCCAAGGGATGTCAGAGATCAATGTCGCAGCAGAAGCCGCGTTGACCATGAGGATGTCCGGCTCGTTGACAGTATCTGTCGCAAGAAGGAGACCGATGACCTGAACTTCGTTCATGAAGCCCTTCGGGAAGAGCGGGCGAAGTGGGCGGTCGCAAAGACGAGATGTGAGGATTTCCTTTTCGGAAGGCTTACCTTCACGTTTGAAGTAACCACCAGGGAACTTACCTCCAGCGGAGAATTTTTCGCGGTAATCAACAGTGAGCGGGAAGAAATCCTGCCCAGGGCGAAGTGCAGATGCTGCAGTGGCGGAAACGAAGAGTTCAGTTTCGCCTGAGCGGATGGTGACAGCGCCACTTGCGAGGCCTGCGAGGGTGCCGGTAGAAATCTCGATGCCGAGACCTTCAACGGTTACATTGTGTTTTTGTTTCATACTATTTTGTTTTGCTTTATGCATTCAACGGCAGTTCGGGGATTGGACCCTACATTTGCCGCTCGCAGCTCAAATCGGTTGAGCTGCTCCGGGAAAAGTTGTTTGAAAAGCTGAAATGCTAAAAAACGGAAACGCTGAAATCTCGTCGGTGAGAAGCGCTGAAGTCCTAGTTAGCTATTATTCGTGATTAAGTGAGGCTTAGGCCATCCGTCTTAATCTTACTCCTAATCGTAATCCTCGGGTTGAGGTAGGATTACGATTAAGATTATGATTAAGAGCGAGTAGCGGGGTGGGGTTTGAGGTGTTTTAGTAAATCTGGACCCGCCTTCGCTAAAGCTTCGGCGTGGTGTATTATTGGCAGCATCACTAAAGCGCTGGCCAATAATCAAAATGCCGAACCCCGGTTGACGAGGTTCGGCATGTAAAGTGTTTTGACTATCGGCGAAGACCTAGCTTTTCGATGATCGCTGTGTAGCGATTGAACTCAGTGCGCTTCAAGTAGTCGAGAAGCTTACGACGACGTGCGGTCATCGCGATCAGACCACGACGTGAGTGGAAATCCTTGCGGTTGTCGCGAAGGTGCTCAGTGAGGTGCTTGATACGTGCTGTAAGTAGCGCGACTTGAACCTCGGATGAACCGGTGTCTGTTTCAGATGCACCGAACTCTTTGATGATCGCTGCTTTATCGACTGTTGTATCCCCTACGGGTGCTGATTTTGCCATT
Organism: uncultured Opitutia bacterium; assembly: GCA_937136395.1. Taxonomy (GTDB): domain Bacteria; phylum Verrucomicrobiota; class Verrucomicrobiia; order Opitutales; family Coraliomargaritaceae; genus JBPOFY01. Next base: position 30,212 of record CAKZOI010000022.1, read on the forward strand.
GTATTTGATTATGTGATCACGACTTACGGACTTCGAGTTGTCGAAGTCGTTAAAACCGCCACTGAGCCGTCTTAACCGTTGGACTCTCCGGCTGGAGAGAAGCCGAGGAGCGGGCCCTTCGCAGGACGCGCTCTAACGCTGAAGGGCAGGAAAATGCGGTTCTAGGCCCACGGTGCAAGCACAAAGTGAGGGAGGTGCGCCGCTACCATGAGGATTGTTTGGCGCGCAGGGACGCGCGCCGCTACCTTGAGCATTCAGAGTAGGACTGGAATGGCGCTAACTTAAGCGATTCGGGCCTAAAGTTGTAGGGCCTTTGCTTGCAAAGTGCCGCAATTCACAGGTTGAGTCCTATCGGCGTTGTCATGGCATCGAGCGAGCTCGAGCCCTACAAATAAATCTATGTTCAATCCATGTGCAGTGTTGTTCTCGGCGCTTAAGTTAGCGCCATTCGAGTAAGATGGTTATTCTACTTCCGCGGCTTTCCTTTGAGCTGCCAGCGGGCGAGTTGGTATTCTGAAATATCGGCGTGCCCGATTTGGATGATCAACTCTAGGAGCTCGTAAAAGGCCTGAGGGTTGCCGATGGCACGTTCGTGTTGCGCGATCCAGAAGGCGGCTTCACAGATTTGTTGTTTCGCAATCTGCGGAGATTCTGCGATTCCAGCGTGATCAATAATCGCTTTTCGGTCGAGTTTGCCGATGTTGTAACGGATGAATTGTTTAACAAAATCAGAGCGTTCGCGACTGCCGAGACGTTGATTGAGTCCAAGAATTGCAAGGCTGATATCCTCCTGTGCTTGTAGTGCGTATTCGAGGTAGAGCGCGCTTTCGTTGGGTATCTCGGAACTTAGTTTGAAGTATCTAGCCAGTGCGTCTTTGGCGACTCTGGGCTTGTCGATGGTGTAGGCCAGGAGTGCGTGCAGGAGCTGTATGCCTGCATTGTTTTTCAATGCGCTCGCAGCGGCTCCTATTTGTTGCTCGGCCCCGATGAGTTGCCCTTGCTGAAAGTAGGTGAGCCCCAGTGCGTAGGCGTAGCCTGCATTTTCTGGGTCGATTTTGAGGGCAGCGAGGTAGTCGCTCTTCGCGCCTTCGAGATCACCGATTATGCGCAGTAAGGACCCCCGAGTGGCTCTAGTCTCTGGATCTTTTGAGTCTAGTTTGATGGCCTCATTGTAGGCACTGATTGCGAGAGCGGGCGTTTTTTCGATTTGGTGTGCTCGGCCTAATAGTGCCCATGTTTCTGCGGTGGGGGCGACTTGGTTGAGTGTCAGTGCTTCAAGAATCGGGATGGCGCGTTCGGCTTGCTTTGATTGGATCAGCGTCTTGCTCGCTGCGATGCCTTCTTCAGTGGTTTCAGGACGGAAGCCTTGGTTGAGTGCTTTGATGATTTCTGATTTGGCTTCTGCATCTCGATTGAGTGCCAGTAGGCAGAGCCCGCGGTAGAAGTGAAGTGAGGCGGTAAGTTGGCTTTCAATCTTTAGGTTGATGGCTTCTTCGAATTTTGCTCGAGCGGTGCCGACACGTTTTTTTGAATAAGCGGATCGGCCTTCGAAGTAGAGCGTGATATCGGCGAGCTCTGGCACTTGTGAGATGCTTGGTATGAGTTCATCGAGCGAGGTCCAGCGCTCAGCACTGGCATAAATGGAGGCGAGTGTGATGACAGCTTCTAGGTTGTTTGGTTGCTGAGCAATGAGGGTTTGAAGGTCAGAGGCCGCACGTTCGTAGTGGCCCAGTTGTGCGAGTAGGCGCGCACGTATGAGCTGTAGTTGAGTTCGCTCTTTGAGCGCGTCTTGGCCGGTTTTGTAGCTATAGACTGCGATCGCTTGGTCAATGGCGGCGATGGCCTCAGACTGTTCGGTCAGTTCGAGGGCCAGGCGTGCCTTTTCTAAATAAGCCTCGCTGCTGAGCTTGAGGCTGCTGGCGGCGGTGGCTGGGTCGGCGAGGTAGATCTGATTGAAACTCTCTGCGGCGGCATCCCAATTACCCTCTGCCATTTGCAAAAGTCCGAGCAGTTGGTTGGCGGCGCGAAAGTCCTCGCTACCAGAAGGTGCTTTCGCGATGACCTCGCGGATGATGGTGATGGCGGCGTCGCTTTGCTCCATCTTCTCGAGAACGAGTGCTTTGAGGAGTTGGTGTTCTAATTGCTCGGGTTCGACTTGAATCGCTTGTTCGGCGGCACTTAATGCGGCTTGACTATCACCTTGGTCAAGCATGACGCGCGCTTTGAGTGTCAGCGCTGGAACGTGCTTAGGGTTGATGCGTAGCATTTGTTCAATACTGCTGGCCGCACCGTCGAGATTGCCCACAAGGTAATTACCTTCAGCGATCCCGTAATAGAAATCGATACGGTCGGTTTGCTGCGCATGCGCGACCAAGGACGCGCCGAGCAGGCAGCAGAGGCTAAAGTATCGAATGCAGGTTCGCAGCATCCGACTAGGAGAACAGGCTGGCGGAAACATTCAACTGAGAAACTGAAGTGAGTGGAGAGTCCGGGGGGCGACTCGCGGCGGTTCGTTAGGGATAACGAACCCTACCCAAAGGCATTGAGGTAGGGCGTGATATCCTTATCGCGCCGAGACGGCTTGAGATCTACCTAAAAATGTTAATTCGAGAAACTTGCCGTAAAAGTGTCGAAGGCGCTGGAAATTTGACGTTTTGAGTCTAGCCTGTGTGCAGATGTCCAAATCAAAGCCACAATCCAAAAGTTTCGCCGATCACGCCTTCGATGTTTTTGGCGCGATTGTGCCAAGTTGTGGCCCTGCCTTGCGTATGGTGGAACTCGGACAAGAGCGACCGCTGAAATTGAAAGAGCGTTTTGTGCTATTGTATAATAGCCCGCTTTGCCCGCACTGTCGTTGCAATCGAGCCAAGTTTAATAAAGAGCGGGCGAAGATGCGTGAGATTGAAACGGCACGCCGTGGCTAGTTTTCTATGAAAGCGCTGCTTTGATCAGTGCTTCCACACTCGCATCAGCGGATAACTGGCTGGCTGCTTTGCGTGCGAGCTTGTCGGCTTCAGCGGGTTTGTAGCCGAGAATTATGAGGCCCGCGACGGCGTCTTGGAAATGACTTGGTTCCGTGGGGCTCGCAGATGTGCTGGCCTGAGAAGTCGTGGCGACGAGGCCTACTTTGTCTTTGAGCTCAATGACGAGTCGTTCGGCAGTCTTTTTGCCGATGCCCGGGCATTTGGAAAGGAGTGCGACGTCTGAGTTGGCGATGGCACTGCGCAAGAGCTCGACCGACATGCGGCTGAGTATGCTGATGCCTATCTTGGGGCCGATTCCAGAAACTTTTTCGACGAGCAGGCGGAAGAAGTCTTTGTCTTCGCGGGTGGCGAAGCCGTAGAGTGTGGCGCTGTCTTCACGATAGACCGCGTGCACGAAGAGGCTGCATTCCTTGCCAATCGCCGGGATCTTCTCGGCGGTCGTCACGGGAATATTGACTTCGTAGCCAAGCCCGCCGGCTTCCAGCACTACTTGCAGTGGAGTGGCTTCGAGGACGGTTCCTTTTATGCGGGCGATCAAAGTGAAGAATTAGGAATTAGTAATTAGTAATTGAGATTAGTCAGTCAGGCCGAGCACGTCTTCCATGTTGTAGACGGCGGCTTCTTTGCCGACTGCCCATGCGGCGGCGCGGACGGCACCTTGGGCAAAGATCTTGCGGTCGGTTGCTTTGTGGGTGAGCTCGATGCGCTCACCGTCGCCAATGAAGTAAACGGTGTGTTCGCCAACGATGTCGCCACCGCGGATCGCATGCACGCCGATTTCCTTTTGTGGGCGTGCGCCGACGAGGCCTTCGCGGCCATGCACGACTTGATCGTCGTTGAGGGCGTAGCCTTCTTTTAGAATTTCGATGAGTCGTTCGGCAGTGCCGCTGGGTGCATCCTTTTTATGGTGGTGGTGCATTTCCATGACTTCTGGTTCGTATTGCTCGCCGAGAATGGCGGCGGCTTTACGAGTGAGGTAGTTGAGTGTGTTGACGCCTACGGAGTAGTTGCCTGCCCAGACGACTGGAATCTTACCTTCGACAGTCTGTAGGATCGCTGCTTTTTCTTCGGCAGTGTGGCCAGTTGTCCCAATCACGAGCGGGATGTTATGCTCGACTGCGAGTTCGGCGATGCCCGGCGTGACTTCGTGGAAGCTGAAATCGATAATGGCCTCGCAGCCAATGACAGCAGCAGAGGCGTCATCGCCAGCATCGCAGGCTGCGTGTATGACGCCGCCATTGGCTTCAGCGACGTTGGCTATCGCGACGCCCATGCGTCCGCGTGATCCGTTGAGTAAAATCTTAAGTGGCATTTTTGAAAGGAGCTAGAAGTTAGAATATAGCAGTCAGAATCTAACTAAAGTTATACGAGGCGGAGTTCAGAAAGTAGGGGATCCAAGGTGGTTTTAGTCGCATCTGTTAGCGGACTGAGTGGTAGGCGCACTTCACCGGATGCGATGATACCTGCCTGCTTGAGCGCATACTTGATGGGCACAGGATTTGGCTCGAGGAAGATGGCTTTGAACAGCGGGTAATACTTGAGGTAGGTCTCACGAGCGGTGGCGTAGTCGCCGGAGTTGGCGGCTTTGACCATGTCGACGAGTGGTTGCACGACGAGGTTGGATGCGACGCTGATGACTCCGGTCGCACCACAGGACATAAATGGAAGAGTGAGGCCATCATCACCACTCATTACGGAGTAATCGGGGCCGAGTGCTCGCACGTATTCGGTGACTTTTTCACACGAGCCTTCCGCTGCCTTCATGCAATTTACATGAGGATACTTTTCATATAGGCGGGCAGTGACATCGACGGAAATTTCGATGCCGCAACGTGAGGGGATTGAGTAAAGAATGATCGGTTTTTCGGTGCACTCGGCTATTTTGCTGAAGTGCAGGAAAAGTCCTTCCTGGCTTGGCTTGTTGTAGTATGGGGCGACGACCAGAAAGCCATCGGCTCCTGCTGCTTCAGCTTTTTGCGTGAGAAGGACTGCTTCATCCGTTGAATTTGAGCCTGTTCCTGCATACACAGGAACCTTGCCTCCAGTTGCGGCGACGGTCGCGCGCACGACATCGATGTGCTCTTGGCTGGTCAGTGTCGGCGATTCTCCTGTTGTGCCGACCGAGACTAATCCGTCGATATTACCCGCGAGTTGGTGTGCAATCAGGGCTTCGAGGTCGGAATAGGAGACAGCATTGCCTTTCATCGGCGTGGCGAGTGCTGTGAAAACTCCAGAAAATTGATTTGTGTTCATGTTCGTTTCGAAAAGAATGATTTTAGTCTGACGACTATAGTTAGTCACTAGCACGTCGATAACGTAGTGCTTGTTCAACAGAAAATTTCGCCTTCATCCAACCAAATCTTTATCAATTATGTCGGTTCTTGAAACAATGCACGGCCTACTCTTCCTCGCTGTTGAAAATGGTGCGAGTGATGTTCACATAAAATCAAATAAGCCAGCCTTCCTCCGATTGAGTGGTCACTTAGAGTCCGTGGAGATGGAACCAATTCCGCCTGAGGATGTTCGGGAGTTTATCGATCAGAGTGTGCCAGCTGAATTCTTCGATCTGTGGAGTAAAAATAGGCAGGTGGACTATTCGTATCGTGTCGAAGGAATCGGGCGTTTCCGTGTGAACGGTTTTTTCCAACGTGGCCTTCCGAGTGTGGTCATGCGCCATGTGAGTGACGATCCTCCAACCTTTGATTCTTTGAATATTGATGGTGATGTCTTAAAGACTCTGTGCGCAGAGAAAGACGGTATCGTGATTCTTTGCGGACCTACGGGCTCGGGTAAGAGTTCTACGCTGGCTGCGATGATCAACCATATCAACCATACCTACGATAAGCATATCGTGACTTTGGAGGATCCGATTGAATTTACCTATCACGATTTTAAATCGATCATTAACCAGCGAGAAATTGGTATTGATTGCCCAACGTTTGCTCAAGGTATGAAGGCAGTGTTGCGTCAGGACCCAGATGTTATTCTGGTCGGGGAAATGCGTGATAGTGCGACATTTGAAACTGCATTGCAGGCTTCGGAAACAGGACACTTGGTATTTGGCACTTTACACGCATCCAACGCTCAGCAAGCAATCCAACGTCTGTTTGAATTCTTCCCAGAGGAGCGCCGTGTCGCTTTGCAGCGTCAGATTGCGAGCACCTTGCGGGCTACGATTACACAACAATTGGTGCCCGCACTTGAGGGTGGAGGACGCTATCCAGTGTCTGAAAGTTTTATCGTTGATGCGCTGGCTCGTAAGACGATTACTGAGGGTAATTACGAGAAGATCGAAGCGGTGATTGAAGCGAACGAAGATAATGGTTCAAAGACCTTTAATCAGGACTTATTCCGTCTCGTAAAAGAGGGTAAAGTTTCGAAAGTGGATGCGCTGAAGAATTCGCCGAACCCTCGCCAGTTGGAAATGAACCTGAAAGGTATCTTTCTCAGCAGTGGCGGAATCGTTGGTTAAGGGCTTTTACAAACGTGCATTGCCTCATTATTGGCAAAGTTTGGCCTGAGCCTGCTTCAACGGCAGCGGGGCGCCGGACTTTGGATATCTTACAATCTTTGCAAGCGGCAGGTTGGCAGCTCAGCTATGCATCGAGTGCGCAAGTCGGGCCCTATAGTTTGGATATGGCCGCGATGGGTATCCAAACGCATACGATTCAAATTAATAACAGTGCTTTCGATAGCTGGCTTGCAGAGTTGGCGCCAGATGTGGTGATCTTTGATCGCTTTATGATTGAGGAGCAATTCGGCTGGCGCGTCGAAACCACATGTCCACAAGCGCTACGTGTGCTTGATACGGTAGACTTACACTGTTTGCGTGATGCGCGACAACGCCATGTGAAGACTGGCGAGCCTTTGGACCTATTTAATGACATGGCGCTACGTGAGATCGCTGCCATTCACCGCTGTGATCTCACCTTGATGATTTCTGATTTCGAGATGCAGCTTTTGCAGGACGTATTTTCGATTCATTTCAGACAGTTGGCTTATTGGCCATTTGTATTAAATGGAGTTGAGCATGATGTTCCGAGTTTTGAGCAGCGACAGCATTTTATAATGATCGGCAGTTTTCAGCACGCGCCTAATTTGGATGCTGCGCGTTGGTGTAAGCAAACGGTCTGGCCACTTATCCGAAAAGCACTGCCTGATGCTGAACTGCATCTCTATGGATCGTATGGCGAGAAATATGCAGGCGAACTAAATGTGCCGAAATCGGGCTTTCATTTTAAGGGGCGCGCTTCGGATGCGCTCAAGACTATGCAATGCTATCGCGTTAACATGGCGCCGTTGCGATTTGGCGCGGGCCTGAAAGGTAAATTGTTTGATGCCTTTGAAACAGGCACACCAAGTGTGACGACTCCAGTTGGGGCGGAAGGCGTTTCCTCTGATACTTGTCAATGGGGATGCGAGGTGAGCGACGTTCCTGAAGAAATCGCCGTCGCCGCGATCGGTCTATACCAAGATCCGGAGCTGTGGCAGCAGGTTCAAAATTGTGGGGCTAATATCGTGCGTGAGCGTTTTCATCGAGACATGTGGTTTGGTCGCTTGCCGCAGTTGATCGCCGACGCGCGCGCACAGCTGATCAGCAGCCGAAAGGCGAATTTTGTCGGGCAGATGCTGCGTCACCATCACCATCGCAGCACCGAGTTTATGAGCCGTTGGATCGAAGCAAAGAATGGGTAGATGAGTGGGTAGTAGGTAGGTCGGGACGTCTGCCCTCAGGCGACTTCAGGATTACGACGATACGCGGACGCCTAGCGGTAGCCGTCACTACCGCAATGATTCCGGTCAGTTTTTTTATCTTCTCACTCCTGCATTCTGTTGCCTACATTCTTCCCATGAAAATTTATACCTACAAGAATTGCGGCAGTTGTAAGAAAGCCACTAAGTGGTTGAAGGAGCAGGGGGTCGACTTCGAAGAGCTGCCGATCCGTGAGACCCCACCTGCGGTGAAAGAATTAAAGCAAATGCTCGCGTATCAAAACGGTGAGCTGAAGAAATTGTTTAACACCGCAGGCGGCGATTACCGCGAACTAGATATGAAAAATAAGCTCCCAAGCATGTCGGAGGCCGAAGCATTTGAGCTACTGGCGAGCCGTGGCAACTTGGTGAAGCGCCCCTTTGTTTTGGGTGATGGCTTTGGGCTCGTCGGATTCAAAGAAGCCGACTGGGCGGATCAGTTGTGTAGCTCTAAGTCGTAGAAGCGGTTTCAACCGCTTTATCCCGTAGTCGTTTTTCTTAGCTACAAGCAACGCCACATTGCGCTGGTGTAAGTGGTTAAAACCGCCCCTACGTTTTTCAGTCGCATCACACTATGACTTTCTCCAGTAGTATTCGCATGAGTGGAATCGACGAATTGATTAAAACAGTAGCCGCCTTGCGCGAGCCGGAAACGGGGTGCCCGTGGGATATTGAGCAGGATCATCAGTCCATTGCGGAATGCTTGATCGATGAGTGCTGCGAGTTGTTACAGACGATTGACCGCCTCGACATGGATCACATGGAAGAGGAGCTTGGTGATGTTCTCTTGCAAGTGGTGATGCATGCGCAGATGGCGCAAGAAGCGGGGCACTTCGATTTTGATAAAGTCTGTCATGTGGTGAACGACAAATTGGTGCACCGTCATCCACATGTCTTTGGTGAAAATGCCTTGGGTGATTCCGATGCGGTGCTGAAACAATGGGATGAAATTAAAGCCGCTGAAAAGAAACGCGGTCCCGAGCAACGGGGCCGCTTCAAAGACCTCCCGCGTCAACTCCCGGCGCTGATGTTTGCGCAGGATGTGTATAAACAAATCCAGAAACAGAAAATGGATGCCGGCGACGTGATCGACGAAGGCGGAATTGAAATGACCGCCGCCGCACTTGCCGCCGATGAGGAAGCCCTTGGCAAACAACTCTTCGAAATCGCCGCTGCCTGCCGCATTAAAAAACTCGATGCAGAATCAGCCCTTCGCCGCTACGCACAGAAAGTGGTGGATCAGTTGGATCAAGCGTAGGGCTCGTGCTTGCACGATGCCTCACTTCGGGATGGCGGTATTCCGCAAGCGAAAGCCCTGCGATTTAAACAATGCATTTCACCTTTTCAGATGATCAGCAAGTGCCCATCGAGATTCGTCGGCGGAAGGGCACGCGGCATTTGAAGCTGAGTATTGGGCATCGCAATCAAATCGTGTTGTCGGTGCCTTATCATTGTTCGGATAAAGCCGCCTTGGAGTTTGCCGACAAGCAGCGTGCGTGGATTGTGCAGCAATTGCAGAAAACCCCACAGGCGCGAAGCTTGGTGGATTGGTTGCGGGAGCATCCGCGGATCTCTGCGAGTGGAGATCTCTTTCATGTAAGCATTCAACAGGTCACCGATCGCAAGCGTGCGGACTATACTTTCACCGCAGGTGGATCCGAACTGGTGCTGCGTATTCCCGCGTCGAGTGAAGATTGTGAATTGGCAGTCCTACAACTCGTTCGTCGTTTTGCGAAAGACGCATTAATGTGTCGAGTGGCGTATCATGCCAAGCGATTGGGCTTGGAATATACGAAATTAAGCGTGCGTGACCAATCCAGTCGATGGGGTTCCTGCTCGAGTCGTCGAGGTATTTCTTTGAATTGGCGCCTAGTATTATTGGATCCGAAGCTTCAGGATTACGTGATTCTCCACGAACTCGCGCATTTGACTGAAATGAATCATTCATCTCGCTTTTGGAAATTACTCGACACATACGATCCTGAACGTGTGCAGAACGATCGTCGTATCGATTCCCTTACGGCAGAGTATATGCGCGTCGGACGTTCTATGTAGTGCACGCATTTCAGCGTTGTCACTAGTTACAGGTGCGATGGGCGTATTGAGGTCGCAAGGCTTACTCGCCACAGCGATTGTATGCACTGGCTACTTGCCTGCAAACTCTCTCATGAAGCTTTCGCAGTCGCGCTGAATGGATGAACTTAAGGTGTTTGTGCGCTGCATGCCTTGTAAGTGCTCTTTGAGGGAGTTTAATAAATGCTTATAGTTTGCTTGTTTCGGTGCGTCCGCAATCAGCCGGCCATCATCGATAATCGCTGCTTGATTTTCTAGCAACTCGATCAAGGGATTGAGTCCTTTGGGGTAGGCGCTAAAATATTTACTGCAGCGAGGGCGCGAGCGTGTGTTCTTATTTCCGAAAAATTCGATTACTTGTAAGCCAGAGAGCTGAATGCTTTTATGGTCTTTAAGAGTGGCCTCTCTCACAATTACGAATGGGTCGTTCGAGTCGTAAGTCCACGTTATCGTATTTGTCGCCAGTTGTGGATTCTTCACTCTGAAAAACTCTGTCATTAAGTCGGTAAAATCTTTGACGAAGCGCTCGGAGCGTTTGGCAGCATTTTTATCCTCTCCGTAACTTGTCGACATGAATGATTTGTCGTCGTTTTTATGCTCAAAGAAATCGCTGAGCATCGGCACCGTGAATTCATGTTTTTTCGAGAGTGCTTTTGTGAGGTTATCGAGAAAGTCTTTCTCCGAAAGCATGTTCTCGTAATAGCCCATGTTTATGGGAACCACCTTTCGCGTGGATGTCGCTTTTTGATAGGCGGCATATATGGCTTGCTGGTATTTCAACGCCTCGAGATCGAGGCTTTCCCATAATACGAACATCGGCTTGTCGCCTTCTCTCATCATCAAGGTGATTCCTTTTGCACTTGCTTCTTTGACGCCTGCAAACGTCATAGTTTTTCCATTTGCTCCGGTTAACTTGATCGGCTCATAAGCATTTGCAGTGGAAGCACCGCATAATTGAGCGATAATCAGAAGTAATATAAGGCAGGATCTATTTTGAAAGGGGATTGAAGCACACATGTCTTCGTTAATAAGGCAAGTTATGTTGCGCTCTTTTTCAGAGCGATGATTGCGTTTCTATTCTGCCCAATCATCGGTTCTAAAGGATGACGCGGGGAGTCCAGAGGTGCTAAATAGAGTCGTTTCAGGTGTGTTTTCAAAGGCGTAACGCACGGCGACTGGCTTAGCAACTGCTGGTGACCAGACAATGAGCTGAGCTAGAGGTCGACCGATCTTAGCATATGCAGGGTGGAATACTTTGTCGGCCCCAGCGATGGTGAAGCCACTGAGTTCTTTGCCGAAACTGTTGATTCCCATAGGTGCACCGTCGAATAGGATGCTGATTTTGTTGCCGTCGATGATTGTATGGCTTTTATAGATTGGCCCAGTTGCTTCTAGATGGGGAAATCCGTAGTCTTTCGAGAGTGCCCAGTAGGCGAGGCGTTCACCGACGGTTTTCTTTTCGCGCGGGTGGATGCAGTTCGCATCACCGATGTCTAAGGTCACCGCCATGCCAGAATTTTTGAGTGTTTGCATCGTGTGTAACTGAGCTTCACGAAGGTAGGCAGCATTTGTTTTCTTGCCGTAGTTAAAGGGGGCAATCTGCACATAGTAGAATGGGAAGTCGCCTTGGTTCCATTGCTCACGCCAAGAGGTGACCATCGCAGTTACGAGCTGATCATATTCACTTGCACGGTTTCGGTTGGACTCTCCTTGATACCAGATGGCGCCTTTTATGGTGTAGCCAATGAGCGGATGTAGCATGCCATTATAGAGCTGGCTTGGTTGTTGTTGCACATTCTTTGCTCGTTTCAATTGGTCTACCGCATCGGTGAAGGACTCAAGTGTAGGGGCATCGGTCCATGCCTCCGCGCTAGAGCCTCCCCAACTGGTGACGATTAGGCCGATCGGCACGTCTAAAGTGGCTTGGAGTTTCTTCGCGAAAAAATACGCGGTTGCACTGAATTCGCCTGCAGTGGAAGTGTTTGAGGCGATCCATTGCCCGTTGACTGAATCGATCGGTGTGTTGCTTGGGTTTCTTTCTACCTGAAACACCCGTATGCGATCTTGGTTGGCTGTCAGGATGGCTTCTTGGCTGCCATTAATCGGTTCGTTGGGCTTTCCCTTTAGTGGCATTTCCATGTTGGATTGACCAGAGCAGAGCCAGACTTCTCCGATGAGGATATCGTGGTATTCGAGCTCGGAAGATCCCTGCACGTGCAGTTTGTAGGGTCCGCCTGCGACAGGAGTCGTGAGCTTTAGCTGCCATTTACCCTTGTTGTCAGTCGTCGCACTGGCTGATTGGCCCCATCCCGCAGAGACTTTTACTGCTTGGCCAGGCTCGTCGGTTCCCCAGATCACGGCTTGATCTTGCTGTTGGAGCACCATGGACTCGGTGAAGATGGAGGCGAGCTGGGTGGTGGCCTGTGCAACCGAGAATACGGTCAGCATGAGAAAAGTTAGGTTGAATAGACGCATAGTGTGGGAATGTTGGAGTGGATTCATTTTGTGCACAAGAGATACTTTCTGGAGTTAGCGCAGCCCCGCCTCGGGGCGCATCACACTTCGTAGCTGCCAGCAGTTTAGGTCCATCGGTGCGGCGCGAGACGCACCTGCGCTACCCAATGCGACTGCACCTCTCGTGATATTTGCGGACGATGCGGCTTTTCAGAGGTTGCCAAAGCGAGCGGTTTACTTTGTATCGTGCGCACTATGTCCGAAACACCAAATATTGATATCGATTACGTCGCCAATCTCGCTCGTCTCGACATGAGCACAGAAGAGAAGGCCAAGCTCGGCGGCCAGCTCGACGACATCCTCGGTTACTTTGAAAAGCTCAACGCGGTCGACGTCGAAGGCGTTGAGCCGATGGCGCACGCGCACCGTGTCTTCAATGTCTGGCGCGAAGGCGACGAGCCCGGCGAAACCTACGGCCCCGAAGTCCTCACCAAAATGGCCCCAGAGCAACGCGACAACCAAGTCGTCGTCCCGAAAGTCGTCGAGTAGCTCTTAGAACCTAATTTTTGATTAACCACAAAAAGCACAGAAGACACAGAAAACTATCATGAACGCGATTTGCTCGTTTTGTGAATTTTGTGCCTTCTGTGGTTAAATATCACATCAGAACATGTCTGAACTGTATTTCAAAACTATCACTGAACTCTCCGCGATGCTTGCGGCGGGTGAAACCACTTCTGTCGAAATCACTCAAGCGGTGATCGACCGCACCGCGGCTGTCGACGGCCAGGTGAAAGCCTTTCTTTCCACCGATAATGACGATGCGCTGGCACAAGCCAAAGCATCCGACGAGCGTCGTGCCGCAGGCAATGCGCTTGGGCCACTTGATGGTATCCCAATCGGTATTAAAGACACCCTCGCGGTGAAGGATCAACCGCTTCGTTGCGCGTCCAAGATGCTCGAGAACTACGTATCTCCCTTCGACGCGACCTGTATCGTCAAGCTCCGCGAAGCGGGCGCGGTGATCTGGGGCCGTCTCAATATGGACGAATTTGCGATGGGTTCCTCGACCGAGAACTCTGCCTATCAAACCACCGCCAATCCCTGGGATCTCGAAACGATTCCCGGTGGCTCTTCCGGTGGTAGTGCCGCAGCGATGGCGGTGGGGGAGGCGATTGCGACACTCGGCACCGATACCGGCGGCTCGATTCGTCAGCCGGCTGCACTTTGTGGTGTGGTTGGGATGAAGCCAACCTACGGACTTATTTCTCGCTACGGACTCGTGGCCTTTGCATCCTCGCTTGATCAAGTCGGTCCGTTTGCCCGCACGGTGGAAGACGCCGCATTGTTGATGGAAGCGATGCTCGGCAAAGACGACCTCGATTCGACATCCATCGCACCGCAGGGTGAAACGAATTACGCCGAAGCGCTCAAAGAAAAGAAAGGACCGTGGAAACTCGGCGTGCCACGTGAATTCTTCGGCGAAGGCATCGACCCTGAAGTAAAGGCCAACATCGAGAAAGCCATCGACTGGTATAAGAGCCAAGGCAGTGAGATCGTTGATATTTCTTTGCCGCACTCCGAGCTGGCTGTTCCCGTTTACTACATAGTCGCGACAGCGGAAGCGTCGTCCAACCTCGCTCGTTTCGATGGGGTGCGTTACAGTCACCGTAGCGAAGAGTCCAAAGATGCGCTCACACTCTTTACCAAGAGCCGTGGCGAAGGCTTCGGCGATGAAGTGAAGCGCCGTATCATTCTCGGCACTTATGTGCTCAGCTCTGGTTACTATGATGCGTATTACTTGCGCGCTCAGAAAGTGCGTCGTTTGATCCTTGGCGATTTCGAGAATGCCTTTGAGCAATGCGATGCGATCCTCACACCAACTTCGCCGACACCTGCGTTCAAGCGCGGCGAGCGAAGTGATGATCCACTCGCGATGTATCTCAGTGATGTTTACACCATCTCGGTCAACCTCGCTGGCCTGCCCGCCATCTCCGTGCCCAGTGGTTTCACCGAAAGCGGCTTGCCCATCGGCCTCCAAGTCATCGGCAAAGCCTTCGGCGAAGCCGACATGTTCGCCGTAGCCCACTCGTTTGAGCAGGCACATGATTATCACAAACAGACACCTGCTCTGTAATTAATTCTCACGCAAAGGCGCAGAGATGGACGCGAATGAAATAAGCAAGGAAGTTGTAGATGCATCCGTAAAGGTGCACCAAGCGCTGGGGCCTGGCTTGCTGGAAAGTGTCTATGAGGCGGTTCTATGTAAGGAACTGTCAACGCGAGGGCTGTCCGTGAAGTGCCAGGAGCCTGTATCAATTAACTACGATGGAGAGGTTATTGGAGAAGCTTTCCGTGCAGATGTCGTCGTTAACGATTTAGTGATTCTAGAGCTCAAATCTGTGGAGCAAATGAGTAAGCTTCATCACAAACAACTTTTCACCTATCTAAAACTATCAAACAAACCCCTAGGACTTTTACTTAACTTCGGAGCATCTCTAATGAAGGACGGGATCGTTCGAGTCGTTAACAATCTGCCCGAGTAATACTTTGCGTCTCTGCGCCTTTGCGTGAGCCCCTTTTTATATCAGTCAATTTTTCATCATGGAATACGAAGCCGTCATCGGACTTGAAATTCACGTTCAAATCAAAACCCGCACCAAGATGTTTACCGCCGCGCCTGCAGGATTTTTGTCTCACGCAAAGCCGCAGAGGCGCAAAGTTAAGCTGCTACAATGTTTAAATAGTATGCTTTGTTTTTGCAGAAGTTTATATCTACACAATCTTAGTTTCATAAGTCCCGATCAACACCCTTTGCGTCTCTGCGCCTTTGCGTGAGCCCCTTCTCATACTAGTCATTTTTCATTATGAAATACGAAGCCGTCATCGGACTTGAAATCCACGTCCAAGTCAAAACCCGCACCAAGATGTTAACCGCCGCGCCTGCAGGATTTTTGTCTCACGCAAAGCCACAGAGGCGCAAAGTTGGATTGGTTCAATGTATCAATGATCTGTGCAGTTTCTTCAGTCGATTAGATCTCCAGAATGTATCTAATTTTTGTCATATACGTTCTGATCAAAAGCCTTTGCGTCTCTGCGCCTTTGCGTGAGCCTCTTTTCATACTAGTCATTTTTTATCATGAAATACGAAGCCGTCATCGGACTTGAAATCCACGTCCAAGTCAAAACCCGCACCAAGATGTTCACCGCCGCGCCTTACGAATACGGTGCCGCGCCCAATACATTGACCGACGCCGTTGTGCTCGGTCTTCCGGGCACCTTGCCGGTGCTCAACCACGCGGCGATCGAAAAGTGCGCCAAGCTCGGCCTCATGCTCGGCTGCGAGATCGCCGAGGTCTGTAAGTGGGACCGGAAGAACTACTTTTATCCGGACTCGCCCAAGAACTACCAGCTTACACAAAACGAGCAGCCGCTCTGCATTGGTGGTAAAGTCGAAATCGAGCTGCCCGGCCCATCGCGCAACGTCGAGGGCGAGCACCGCTGGGTCACGCTCAACCGCATCCACCTCGAAGAAGACCCCGGCAAGCTGACCCACGAGGCCTTCGAGACCGTGATCGACTTCAACCGCGCCGGCGTCCCGCTCGCCGAGATCGTGACCGAGCCGGACATGAGCTCTTCCACCGAGGCCGTCGCTTTCCTCAACGCTCTACGCAACCTCATCGTCTATGCCGGTATTTCCGACTGCGACATGGAGAAGGGCCAAATGCGCTGCGACGCCAACGTCTCCCTGCGCCCCGTCGGCTCCGAGAAACTCGGCACCCGCACCGAGATGAAGAACCTCAATTCCATTTCCAACGTCAAAGCCGCCATCGAATACGAGATCGAGCGCCAGACCGAGATCCTCGAAGAGGGCGGCAGCATCGTGCAGGAGACTCGCCGCTGGGACGTCGAGAGCGGCACCAGCTTCTCCCTCCGTAGCAAGGAAGAAGCCCACGACTACCGCTACTTCCCCGATCCCGACCTCATGCCCGTGCAAATGGATCGCGCCCGCGTAGCCGAGCTCGAAGCCGAGCTCCCCGAGCGCCCGCTCGATAAGCAGCGCCGCTACCAGCAGGAGCTCGATTTGCCCTTCACCATCACCTCCGTGCTCTGCGTCAACCGCGAGCTGAGCGAGTTCTTCGAGGAAGCCCTCAAGACGCACAACGCGCCCAAGCAGATCGCCAACTACATCACCAACGACTTGCTCCGCGAACTCTCCGCCGCCTCCGAGCACGGTGACAGCGCCCTTGACGTCAGCCAATCGAAATTGACGCCCGCCCACATCGGCACCCTGGCCAAGATCATCGACGAAGGCGTCATCTCCAAGCAGATCGGCAAAGAAGTCTTCACAGCGATGTTCCTAACTGGCCAAATGCCCGATGCCATCGTCGAAGAAAAAGGTCTCAAGCAAAGCAACGACACCGGCGAAATCGAAGCCCTCTGCCGCGAAGCAATCGCCGGTAATGCCAAAGCAGTCGGTCAGTATAAAGACGGCAACGAAAAAGCCCTCAACGCCCTCAAAGGCCCCGTCATGAAAGCGACCAAAGGTAAAGCCAATCCGGCTATGCTTGACCAGCTATTGAAGAAGCTGATTGATGAGGGCTGAGGAACTCTCAACGTCGAACGTCCAACGCTCAATATCGAATGTAGAAGCGACACTCCTGTCGCTTTGCTTTGGTAGCGCAGCTGCGTCTCGCAGCGCATCCTTCGATTCCATCGGCCGCAACAAGCTCACGTAGGCACGTGCGTATTCGCTAGCTTACGTGCAGCCTTTTCAAAGGTTAACATACCTGCTGTCGATGCGAGGTAATCCGCGTGGATGAGTCGATCCACAAATCCTGGATTAGCGCGTCCCAGTCTTGCTTCTGAGAGAACAGTCTGCGCCACGCCGAGGGCGACGACTTCTGGCGCGTTTAGAAATTCTTTGAGCGTGTCGAGTGCTTCCTGCTTAGGGACCTCATAGTGATGTTGTAGCGCGAAATAAGTTTCTGCGACTACGAGGTCAGAGACGGCGAGTGTTTCACCTTTTGCGGAACGTCGGTTGAATTCTATTTCCGCTGCTTCGGCTTGCGCGATGGGTTCACCTATCAGTAGGCGTAGGATGAAAGAAGTATCCGCGCCGATCCGTTTTGATGACTTCATTTTGGCTGACGTCCTTTGGCTATACTCGCTCGAATGCGCTCCATCGAGTGGTCTTTACCTGTCGCATAACGGTTCAAGCGATGTAGCCAAGGCCGCTGACGTGCTTTGACCGGACGCAGCTCCCAAGTTTCCTCGCCATTAGTGATTTTTGGTTCGAGCACAATTTCATCACCCGGTTCAAGTCCAAGTGATTCGCATACACCTCGCGGGAAAGTCGCCTGTCGTTTCGTGGAAAGTTTCACTTTAAGCATGTGCTTAATGAAATATAATTTGCCTTACTTGTCAATTCTTTAGTAAGGCGCAACAAGTCGCTTGTTCCGAGCACAGCGACATGACCGGGCGCGAAGCGGCCGCATTGAACATCGAACGTCGAACGTCGAATGTAGAAGCGACACTCCTGTCGTTTTCCTTTGGTAACTCAGTTGCGTCCCGGCTGTGCTGAGCCTGCCGAGGGTGGAAATGGGGTCCAACGCAAAATATAAAGATTTGGTATGTCCGGGGCAGGGACTGAAAACGAATCAAACGTAGGATATAGAATTGTTAAGACTCTAATTATCATTAACTGACCATTAGCGACAAATGGTCTTTTCGGATGTGCATCCTTTCGAGCCGAAAACGAGGCGGCGGAGTGTCCCATGACGTATTGACTTTTTTGAATCTTAGTCTCGCTTGAACGCTTTTTGGGAGATCTTATCACGGCATGTATGAAATTACTGAAATGCCACCGCCATTACCAGAGGGCGAAGTCCTGCCATCGGACTTGGTTTTATTTTATCCGACCGCGCGGGCGAAGTTCATCATACTATCACTTGTTACTTTTGGACTCTACGAGATGTATTGGTGCTACAAATGTTAGACGTTTGTGAAAGAAAATGGTCGGCCTGAGATTAGCCCATTTTGGCGAGCGGTATTTTCTCTATTTTGGCTTTATAGCCTACAGAAAGCGATTGATCCGGACACTTCGAAGAACCGTATTATGCTCATCGCGGGGGCATATCTCGTGCTCAACTTGATTGCTGAACTGCCTGATCCGTATTGGTTGCTCTCCTTTTTTACTTTTGTGCCGATGTTGTCTGTGCTCTCGGTCGTGAATAATCTGAATACTGATCCGGAGATTCGCTGTTCGTCGAACTATTCACGTTTTGGGTTCAAGCATGTCGTGGTGTCTATTGCCTCTGGCGCGATGGTTCTGATTACAATTATGATGTCGATTGCTCTGCTGCCTCCTACCTATGTGGTCGAAGGGGAGAAGATGTCGCAGAATCATCTTGATTTCATGACGGAGCTGGAAGTTTTCTCTGAGGACGAGGAATTGATTCTTTTCTATTCGCTTGGAATCTTTTCTTACAAAGAGGACGGTAACTTTTTTACCGACAAGCGGGTGGGTAGCTATTGGGAGAGTTATTTCGAAGAAGGTTATGAGGCCGAATCGGCATTTTACCATGAAATCGAAGACATCACTGTGGAATATAGTGACTCTGAGTGGATCGATACAGCTCTCACAATCGTTCGAGATGATGGCACCGAGTTTACACTAAGTATTTCTCATGAAATGGAACTGGACCGCGACTTCGTCAATCAAGTCATGGAGCGTTTGCGCGCTGTGAAGCTTGAGGCCGAAAAAGGAGGCGGGCTGAAACGTAGAATGTAGAAATTCAGAAAGGTAAATTATCCTGAAATAGGCAACCTAGGGTTGAAAAAGAGGGCGAACGCAAAATATAAAGAACTCATTCTAATGTCTGAATGCAGTGGTGTATTTGTCTTTATGTATAAGCGTAAATTCAGCGTCGATAAGCGGTTTCCAGCTTTGCTGGTTAAATTTCTTTTTCGAGTATTTTGCGCGTTTGGAATCACGTTCGGAGAACGGTCGTCGCTACCTTGGGGCTGCTCATACGGTGGCGCTCGGGACGTGCGCCGCTACCTTTGCGGCTCATACGGTGGCCCGAGCGAGCTTGGACGCCACTAAAGGCAGAGCGTGACCTTCCAGTGGCATCCTATTTTTCTGCTATGGATTCGTGTAAGTGGTTTGAATCCAATCGATCAAGTCGGTGATGCTGGAAAATGTCTTTGTGTGATCCTTATGGGTGACGTTCCATTGGGGGCTTTCTGTGTTGCCAGAAATTTGAATGGAGAAGGTGGCTTTGCTTTCGCTATCGGTGATGCCGTAGCCGAGGCGTTCGAGGGCGCGGCGTGTCCATGTGCTGCGTGTGCACTGGCTTGGCATATACACATAGAGGCAGGGCTCGGTATGGGCGCGGAAGGAGCCGAGGGCTTCGTCCCATTGGATGTTTTTGTTGGCAAAGGCCTTTGCTAATCGCCCGTCGAGTGCGAGGGCTTCGGGGTAGCCTTGGATGAGTTCGCCGCCTTCGGTCATGATCCATAGTCGGTCGGCGAAACGTAGTGCGAGGTCGAGATCGTGGGTGGAGAGCAGGAGTGCGATGGTTTCTTTATGCGCGAGTTTGCGTAGGAGGCTCATCAGCTCGACACGACGTGGTAAGTCGAGAAAGGCGGTGGGCTCGTCGAGTAGCATGACTGTGGCTTCTTGAGCGAGTGCGCGTGCGATGGAAATTTTTTGGCGTTCGCCGTCGCTGAGTTCGGCGACCTGACGGGCGGCGAAGGCTTTGGCATCGACGGCATTGAGCGCCCATTCGATACGTTGTTTGTCGTGTGGACTGAGTCCACCAAACCAGCCTGAGTAAGGGTGGCGTCCGAGCGAAACCATGGAGTAGGCATCCATGGTGCCTGTGGGGATGGTTTCGGTGAGCACGACGCTAATGGCTTTGGCGCGTTCGCGTGGTGCGATTTCGGCGAGCGGATGACCTTTGAGATCGATCTCGCCTGCGAGGGGCGCTTGCATGCCGGAGAGTGTGCGGATAAGGGTCGATTTGCCACTGCCGTTGGGGCCGAGGAGGCAGACAAACTCGCCTGCTTGGAGAGCAAGTTTGAGGTCGCTGGCAATGGTTTTGTTTTCCCGTTTAAGTGGATAACCGATGCTCAGCTGGCTGGTTGATAGTTGTGGGTCTTTAGCCATTCAGATTAGTCGATTCAAGCGCATGATTATTCATTATCTATAACTCATTAGCCATTTCCTAAAAGAGTCGTTTCAAGTTACGTTGTTTGACGAGTGCCGCGATGATAACTGGTGCGCCGACGAGTGCAGTGATGGCGTTGAGCGGCAGCACAAAGTCGAGCCCTGGGCCGCGGGCGACGAAGTCCGATGCGAGTGAAAGGAGCGCGCCGATGGCGATCGATGCGGGAATGAGTATGCGATGTTGACTGGTTTGAAAGAGGTGGCGGCTGAGGTGCGGTGCCGCAATGCCGAGAAAACCGATTGGGCCACAAAATCCCGTTACAGTGCCAGCCAGTAGTGAGGCCGAGAGTAGGGCGAAGAAGCGCACTTGCTTGGCACGTGTGCCAACGCTTTCGGCATAGTGCTCGCCGAGCAGCAGGGCATCGAGTGGTTTGACAAACAGCATACTGGTGATGAGCCCGAGTAGGATGGCGGGGGCGAAGATCTGCATGTGCGACCAGCTGACATTGCCGTAGTCGCCAAATGCCCAGTTGACGAAGGTCTGTAGTCGCTCGGCCATGCTGAAAAACATGAGGATACTGACGAGTGCGCCGACGGTGTAGCTAATCATCAAGCCAATGATGAGGACTGACATGATGTCGACTTTTCTGGAAAGTGTGAGGACGACGAAGAGTGTGGCGGCAGCGCCTCCTGTTGAGGCGAGCACGACGATGAGTTGTCCCGAGCCATTGAGTCCGTCGATCAGGCTGATGCCGGCGGGAGCGAGCGCGAGGAGGACCAGGGCCACGCCGAGGCTGGCACCTGAGTTGACGCCGAGCACAAAGGGGTCGGCGAGTGGGTTGCGAAATACGGTCTGCATCATCAAGCCTGCGGTCGCGAGGGCCGCCCCCGCGAGCAATGCGGTCAGTATGCGGGGTAGTCTAAAGTCGAGCACAATTTGTTGGTGCACTGGATTGACTGTCTCCGATCCGAAGATGGACCCTAGAACCGTTGAGATGGGTAAGTTGACGCTGCCGATGCATGCGCTCGCAATGATCAGTGCGATGATCCCAAGACCTAGTGATGTAAAGATGACTAGGGTGCGCGTGGTGTTTCGATCTGTGCCAAGGTTCGACATGTATAAATCGCCAGCTTTACAGATCTATTCGCGTGGGCGAACAGAAATCGTGCTCTCAAGGGCACAAATTTGTTGGGAGAGGGGGGTAGAATGATTTTACGGGGCTGAGGGGAATGACACCAACTTGAGAAAGTGTTCGATGCAGAGCTGGAGGGCGGCTAATGCTAAAGCCCGAGCAAGCGTGGACGCCACTAAAGAGAAGGGCTGAAACTGCTTTGCAGTTCCGCTACGATGGAAGTAGTTGTTGAATCTTTTGGGTGTAGCCGTGTCGCTCTGCCGACGCGTTTTCTCGATCCGTAGGGCGGCAGAGTGCCTTACTACAATTTCTGTAGTAGGTTCTAGTGCGGAGATTACTTGAGCTGTTCGTAGAATACAAATTCGTGATCGGGGAGGAGTTCTGGATGGAAGATGGCGATGAGGTCGGCGAGGACCTTATCGGGATGAACGATACCGTCTTCCCAGATGGCGTTACCACCGCTGCTGCCAGTTTGTTTGGTATTGTTGAAGACTGTGCGCTCTCGGGCGGCTTTGAATTTACCGAATCGATTGTCGGCTTTTAATAATTCGGCGTGGCTGCGGTAGAAGCTTGGGTTCAGCCAGTAATCGGCATTGGCCGCTTTGAGAAAGACACGCTCTGTGTCGAGTGGAATGGCACCTTGTGAGGCGATTTCGGACCAGAGGTAGTTAGCGCCCGCATCGCGGATGGCTTGGGCAGTGTAGCTTTCGCCGGCAGCGACATGCCAAGTGCCTGAATAGGGCGCGCCAACAAAGACGCTGGGTGGGTCATCTACGTTGGCGGCGCGAGCCTGAAGGGCTTCGTAATTGTCGGCGATTTGATCGAATTGCGCGTGAGCTGCTTCATCGGCATCAAAAAACGCAGCGATGAATTTAATCCATTCTGCCCGAGCTAAGGGATGTGCTTCCATGTAGCCTGCGGTCAGCACGACGGGAAGCCCTAAGCGGGTAAGTTTAGCGGGCACATCAAAGGTGGGATCGCCAGAAATACTGGTGAGTATCAAGTCAGGCTGGAGGAGGAGCATGCGCTCGATGTCGAGCCCTTGCCCGATTTGCACGCGTTGAATCGCGCCGTTGGCTACATGGTCCTGCACTTGTTGGTTGCTAATAAAGTCGACGGTGCCAGCACCGACGATGGTGTCGATTGCATGGAGCGCATTAAGGTAGCCGATGTAGACGGTCTCCATGACGACCACGCGCTCGACGGGAGTGCGGATGACGGTGAGCCCTTTCGGGAGCTCGGGGAGTTTACTTGATTTCGGAACGAGTGCATACTGGAGTTTCGAATCTGCTTTGGTGTGTGCGTTACGTATCGTCAGGATGCGGTGTGTGGACAATTCGGTGATCTCGAAATTCTCAGCATAGCGAAGCTCGACCGTGGGCTCGGCGTTGATGGCGAGCGTGGCGATCATCAGTAAGATCAAGTTCTGGATGAGGCGATGCATGTGAAAGGAATGTTTATCCGCAGATTTCGCAGATGAACACAGATTATTTATTTAAATTCACTTTATCTGTGTAAATCTGCGAAATCTGTGGATGATTATAGTTACCTATGTCAAAGCTTAAGCTCAGTAAGAATATCGATGAAGTGTGTTATCCGTTTATATATGAGCACTCGCTGAAGTGTGATTATGAGATATTGACGGATGAAATGTGCCGACAAGTCGGTGGCCTCATTGCAGAGGTTCCCGAAACCTTTGGACATTTGATCGAAGAGTTGAAGACCTTGCAGTCGATGATCTACCATTTGAATGGTTCGATTCGAGGCAAATGTGCGGTTTCCGAATCAGATCTTGAATGGTTACGCACGTGCTATGTGCGGCACAAGGAGGCGACGGCAGATTGCTTGTCGGGATTCGTCTTACCTCGAGGTAAGCCTCCTGTTGCGCAACTGAATGCGGCGAGCTCAAATGCAAAAAAAAGCAATTCGTCTAATGGTGCGCTTGCATCAGCAAGAGGCGGTGGAGATCCCCGATGTGTTGCACCGTTTTTGCAACGTGTTGTGTAATTATTATTTCATCTTAACCATTGTGATCAATCACGCTCGCGGTGAGGAGGAGATACCGTTTGAAAGTGAAAGCTATCGTGTGCGTGCGCCTAGGAAACCCTAGGGGAGGGGCGTCAGTTTGAATTAAAAATGAGGGTGTGGAAGCGAGTCGGGGGCGGGCTTGGATTCGTTTCTTGCTTTCCGATGCGTAGGGGCGCATCAATGAAGCATGCGAAGTCTATTTTTTGGTTGTTTACTCGCCTTGTGTATAAGTGTGGCACAGGGGCAAGGGCTGGAGCCTAAGTATGACATTCCTTCTTCGATTGCGAAAGTGCCTGAGCAATTCGATTTTATCGGTTCTTGGACCCGTGGGGATGGCACGTATCGTGTGGAGGTCATCGCGGGCAAAACGCCGGGAACTGTGATGGTGAAATATTTTAACCCGGAGCCGATCAATGTGGAAAGTGCGGTTTTTGATACGGTCGATGATTTGCCGCGTTTGACCTTTGTGTTGCGTGACGAAGGCTATCCAGGTTCCACATATCAATTGGAGTTTTATTCGGAGCGACGTGTGTTGTATGGTCAATACACACGCCCTGGGGCGGCTCCGTCAGAAGTGTATTTTATAAATGATAACGAATAGTTAATCGACTATGTCAGGGCGTTTTCGAGCAGAGTGTCGGCGGATTATTTTTCAGTCTCACCGTTGGGATGAAAAGCTGTTCGATATTGTTTTGATCATCGTTATTTTGATCAGTGTAGGCTTGGTCATGCTGGAGAGTGTGCCCACATTGGAGTCAGGCACGCGACATCTATTGTATGTCGCTGAGTGGGTGATCACGATCTTTTTCACACTCGAATATATACTTCGGCTGTATGTCTCAGATCGTCCTGCGCGCTATGCGCGTAGCTTCTTCGGGGTGGTCGACCTGCTTGCGATTTTACCGACATACATCGATTTACTGATCCCCGGTGCCCATTACTTAATGCTGCTTCGGGTGCTACGTGTCCTACGAATATTCCGTGTGCTGAAGCTTGCTAAGTATATTGGTGAAGCGAATATGTTGATGCGTGCGATGCGCTCCAGTATGCGGAAAATAGCCGTATTCATTTTTGCAGTCATCAATCTGGTGCTGATTTTAGGATCATTGATGTATTTGATCGAAGGCTCTGAAAACGGTTTTACCAGTATCCCTAAAAGTGTGTATTGGGCGATTGTGACACTGACGACCGTCGGTTATGGCGATATCTCCCCGCAGACACCGTTGGGGCAGTTTGTTGCTTCGATAATTATGATTACTGGGTATGGAATCATCGCGGTGCCGACAGCGATTGTGACTGCGGAAATGACGCAGCCGAAAAAGTTGGATGTGGAATCCGACCCCATATGTCCTGCTTGCGGATGGGAAAATCACGATCACGATGCGACTTATTGCAAGGTGTGTGGAGATAAACTGCCAGAGATTACCGTGGAACCTAAAGTTGATCTATGAATAGCGAAGTGAATCAAAGTATTGAGCGATTACTCGATAAAGATGCGACCTCAGCGCAACGTAAAATGGCGCTGAAGCAACTGGGGGAGGTGTTGGAGGAAGACTATATTCTCAATTTACCTCCTCAGCGGCCGATTTTGAAAGCATTAGAGTCGCTCTCGAGGCGTGGGGCAGTTGAATCGGCCGTGAAGTCGAAAGCGAAGAAATTAATCAAGGAATATGGGCTGTAAAGTCGCTAGCTTGTGGCTTGTGATTTGATGATTCAGTCGCCTAACTCGTCTATTAATTTTAATTTCCATGCTTAAACTGCTGCATCGTCATATTTTGAAGGAAATCCTGCTTGCCACTGGAATGGCGATGGGACTTTTCATTTTCGTGCTTTTAATGGGCAATGCGCTGCGCGATGTGGCGGAGTTGGTGGCTGCAGGTAAGCTTGGGGTGGGTATTTTCTTTAAGCTGATCGGCCTGTTGATCCCATACGTTGCTGCCTATGCCTTACCCTTGGGCATGTTGACTGGCACCTTGATCGCGCTTGGGCGATTGTCTTCGCAGCAGGAGATCGTGGCGATGAAAGCAGCTGGGATTAGCCTATACCAAATCGCTTCGCCCGTATTTTTGATTTCGTTTGTTGGAATGGTGCTTGGGGTGATTGTGAACCTTCACTACGCGCCACAATCACGTCTCGCCTATAAGCAACTGATGGCGGAGGCGATCACTCAGAACCCTGTGGGGTTCATTGAGGAGAAGCGCTTTATCAATGAGTTTCCTGGCTATGTCATTTATATGGGCGGGCGTGAAGGCCAGACGATGAAAGACTTCTGGATCTGGGAGTTGAATGACGATAAGCAAGTGACTCGTTTTGTGCGCGCGGCAGAGGGTGAGTTGCGCTACGACGAAGGCGCCAATGAATTGGTTCTAGACTTGATCGATAGTGTCGCGGAGATTCGTTCAGAGAGTAACCAAGAGTCGTTCAATGAAATGCCAGAATTACCCTCATTTGGGGCGCTTTCTTTGGCCTTGCCGCTCGATCAATTATTTGGCGAGAAGACGCGGCGACGTGTGCGCACAAAAGAAATGACCTTCGCTCAGTTAATGGATCGTCGGAGTGAGATTATGGAGCAGGAAGCCGGGGCGGGGATGTCGAAAGAGCGCTTGAAGGTGCAGGTGCACTTGCAGAAGAACTTTGCGATGGCGTTCTCGGTGTTTTCGCTCGCTATTTTCGGCGTGCCTTTAGCGATTCATGTCGGCCGTAAGGAGACCTATGCTAATCTTGCTATCGCGCTGATTATAGCGATGACCTATTACTTCTTGATGATCATCGTGAGTTGGATGGAAGATACGCCTGCCATGCGAGCGGATATCTTAATTTGGATTCCGAATATACTCTTTCAAGGAGTCGGCTTCTGGTTAATGCGTCGAGCGAGTCGACACTAATACGCTATGCGGATTATTAAGATTTCGGATCCCCCGTCGGTGGAAGCCTTGATTGAGCGCTTTGGTGCACGTCGCTCACCGTTCGTTTTAGACAGCTCGCAATTTAACGATGGCTTAGGGCAGTGGAGCTTTTTTGGCGCGGACCCCTTTGAAGTGGTGACGCATACCAGTAGTCAGATGCTCCCTGCAGAAGCAGATGGTCTTGCGCTATTACGGTCGAAATTGGCGCCGTATCGCTTCGATCGAGAGGCGGATGATATTCCTTTCGTAGGCGGCGCTGTTGGTTTTTTATCTTACGACTATGGTCGCCAGATTGAATCGTTGCCAAGTCTGGCAGAGGATGATCGCTCGGTGCCAGACTTGTGCTTTGGGCTCTATGATGGTATTGCTGCGCTGAACCATCAAACAGGTGAGTTATCTCTGATCGCACTTGGTATTCGCAGTGAAGCTGATGTCGTGATTCAAGAATTGCAGCAGATCGTTGATGCGGATGTGGCGAGTGCGCCTTCGAGTGCTGTGCACGGTGATTGGCAGTGGAATATGAGTCGCGAAGCATTTGAGTCGAAAGTGTCTCAAGTGCGCGAATATATAGCGAGCGGTGACATCTATCAGGTGAACCTATCAAGACGTGCACGTTGTCCATTTGATGGTAATGCGTTGACTTTGTTTCAAGCGCTTCGCCATGGAAACCCATCGCCTTACGGTGCTTATATTGATATCGGGTCGCTGCAGATTATCTCCACATCACCAGAGCAATTCTTACGTAAGCGAGGGCGCTCTGTAGAGACGCGTCCTATCAAAGGCACACGCCCTCGAGGCGAAAATGCTGTCGAAGACGCGCGCAACGCGCAGGCGCTCCGTAGTTCTGAAAAGGAGCGCGCGGAGCTCTTGATGATCGTCGATTTAGAGCGCAACGACCTTGGTCGAGTTGCCGAGTTCGGTAGCGTGCGCGTTGAAGCGCTGTATCACCTTGAGCACTACAAGCGAGTTATGCACCAGACGGCGCAGGTGAAGGCGCAACTTGCTCAGCCACACGATGTGTTTGATTGTGTGCGAGCCTTGTTTCCCGGGGGGTCGATTTCAGGTGCGCCGAAGGTGCGAGCCATGGAAATTATCGAGGAATTAGAACCGACTCGACGCGGGGTCTACTGTGGTTCGGTCGGCTATATTGGCTTCGATGGAGATGCTGAATTGAACATCGCAATACGTAGTTTACATATTAAGGATGGCTATTTGGACTACCAAGTCGGTGGTGGAATTGTGTGGGATTCGGACTCGGCCAGCGAGTATCAAGAAACGCTCGATAAAGGACGCGCGATTAGAGAGACTTTAGATAGTTTATGTCAGAAATAAAAATTATAAGCGCGAAGGATCAAGTCAGGCTGAGGCCATTGGATGCTGGCTTTGCTTATAGTTATGGCTTGTTTGAAACGATCAAGTATGCAGAGGGTGTGCTCTCTTTTTGGGCAGGGCATTGGTCGCGATTAAAGGCATCGGCTAAGGCGTTGAACCTCGAGTTTACTTTTTTGGAAGGTGCGGTTTTGGATGCCATTCGTGCACTTGTGCAGCAAGATTCAATTCGTTGCTCCATGATTAAATTGTCCTTGTTACGTGTAGAGGCTGGAGTGCGGCTCTATGTCTATGCGCGACCGATGGGGGATGCGCTGGAGTCGGTCGAGCTTAAGCTAGAGACGAAGTATCCACTGAATCCGCATTCCTTGTTGGCGGGGCATAAGACGCACAACTATCTGGAGAATTTTGCACTTTTAGAGCAGGCGCGGGCGGAAGGCTACTATGATGCAATACGATTAGACCCTCTGGATCATCTTGCAGAGACGACGATCGGTAACTTGTTTATTTTTGCCGATGGGCACCTGCGCACACCTTCGCTCGTGCATGGTATCTTGCCCGGTGTGATTCGTGCGCAGCTACTTGATGTGGCGGACGTTGAGGTAGGTAGTTATTATTCGGACATGCTGCAAAAGGCGAAGGCGGTGTATTTGACGAATTCAGGTTCGGGAATTGTTCCAGTGGCCCGGATTGCAGGTGGAGGCGTTGATTGTAGGTATGAGAGCCGAGAGCATTCTTCGTTTGCGGATTTGAGTGCACTACTTCAAGCCGCTGAGCGCTCGAACTCGACGAGAATCAAGTAGGCGCCGATTGGCTGGCCGGCCTGAGGGGAGTCTGTGTAGTGCTATTTATGCAAATTCCCAGATTTTTGTCAATTTAGATAGAATTCAAATAAAATGGTTAACTTCGGGTTATCTTTGTTTATAAGTTCTTTAATTTAACATATTTATAGTATTCGCAGTGGATGGTATTTGTGTGATACTTGTGGCTTATTGGTTCTTCTTCTGTATTATTATCTTGTCAATTTGCTTCAGATGAGTGCTTTATGTGGCATACTTTATGAAACCCCGTCCCCTAAATGAGTCAGAGCTCCGTGATGCGCAGAGTGAATTCCTTGGTCGACTGCGCCCTGGGCAACTTGTGGAGGGACTATTTGATGTAATTCCGGGAGTGTTTTACTTTGTGAAAGACCTGGAGAGTCGATTCATGGGAGGTAGTCTGAGTTTTGCTCAATCAATGGGCGTGTCTACTGTCGCAGAATTAATCGGTAAGACTGACTATGACTTTAGCCCGGATTTTTTGGCGGATGCCTTTTACGCCGATGATCAAAGTGTCATGGTGGGTGCTAAAGAGATTCACGATAAAGTTGAACTTGTTCCAGCTGCCGACGGCTCTCTTGATTGGTTGAGCACAACAAAAATACCACTGTATGGTAACAATGCTTCAGTTGTCGGACTTGCTGGTGTGGCGCGCATCATACGCGATGATGATAGGGTGTATGCTGATCATCCAGAAATGCACCGTATTGTGCACCATGTGCGTGGGCACTATCGGGAGAAGATGTCGGTTGCCGACATGGCGAATGTCGGTGGGATTTCAGTCAGTTCGCAAGAGCGTTTATTTCGCAAGATTTTTGGTCTCACGCCTTTAATGTATTTACGTAAAACACGTTTGAATGCCGCGTGCGCGATGCTTCGAGGCACGTCTACCGGCTTAGCTCAGATCGCGATCGAGTGTGGCTTAACGGATCAGACTAATATGACGCGTGCGTTTCGTTTGGAGCTAAAGATCACTCCGTTGAAGTATCGTCGTCGCTTTCAAGAAGCAAAGCCGCGCCGTAAAGAATCTAATAAAGCAGTATTATTAACCTATTCCTAATAAACACACAAACAAACTCCTCGCATGCAGCATAGTAAAAACGACAAAATAGTATTTTGGGGCTCCTTTATAGCCCTGATTACGACTTCGATGGCATTTATCATACGTGCCTTTTTAATTAATAACGCCAATTTATGGCCAGCGGAGTTTGGTTTCGATAAAGTGCAGGGTGGCGAGCTTTTCGGAGCTGGCATCTGGCCGTTTGCGATCAGTATTATCGCCTTCAGTTTGATCATCGATAAGGTCGGTTACAAATTTGCAATGTTCTTTAGTTTCGCTTGTTACGCGATCTTTGGCGGGATGGCGATGATGGCATACAGTGTGGTTAATGGCGACGTTGCGGACCTCGCACTGGCACAGGCCGAAGCGTGGAATTATCTCTATTGGGGCTCAGTGATTCTCGGCTTGGGTAACGGCACTGTGGAAGCTTTTATTAACCCAGTGGTTGCGACGCTCTTTAAGGACGAGAAGTCTAAGTGGTTGAATATCTTGCATGCTGGCTGGCCCGGTGGCTTGGTGCTCGGCGGTGTGGTGGCAATTGCCTTGAGTGGTGCGGTCGCAAATGACTGGCGTATTCTTATCGCTACGATGTTTTTGCCAGCGTTTATCTATCTTGTTATGCTCGCCACGGTGAAGTTTCCAATTAACGAGCGTGTGGCTGCCGGCTCCAGTTATAAGGAGATGCTTGCAGAGTTTGGCACGCCAGCTGCGTTTATTGCATTTTACCTTATCTACGCTCAACTTGGTCAAGTGTTTGGATGGTCGGGTTCGCTTACCTGGTCATTGATTGCGGCAACAGTAATTGGCTATGCCGTGTATAGTCGCTCATTTGGAAATATCTTATTGTTGATTCTCGTCATTGTGATGATGCCTTTGGCGACAACTGAGATCGGCACAGATGGCTGGATTTCAGGCTTGATGGAGAAACCGATGCACGAGGCAGGCTGGGATCCGACATGGGTATTGGTCTATACTTCTGCGATTATGATGGTGCTGCGCTTTTTTGCAGGCCCAGTCATTAAGAAATTCGGGCCACTTGGTTTGTTAGCGATTTGTTCTGCATTAGCGATTGTGGGGCTTATGCTGCTTTCGAAGGCAGTCGGTGTCGCATTCATCTTTTTTGCCGCAACCCTCTATGGTGTGGCTAAAACATACTTCTGGCCGACGATGCTTGGCGTAGTTGCCGAGCAAACTCCAAAGGGTGGAGCCCTTACTCTGAACGCGATTGCAGGCATTGGAATGCTTGCCGTGGGTATTCTGGGTTTCCCGTTTATTGGCTTTTTGCAAGAAAGCTCGGTCTCGACTGCAGTGAAAGAGGAGATGCCTGCGGTATACGAGCAGGCGTCGATGGATAGTGATTATTTACTCGGTAAATATACAGTTATTGATTCTTCGGTAGTCACGACTTTACCAGAAGCGGCTCAAAATGAAGTTGCTGCGATTCAAGAACGCGAGACGCAAGGAGCACTTGGCAAGATGGTTATGTTCCCCGCATTTATGCTCGTTATTTATATTGGTCTAATTCTCTACTTTAAATCTAAGGGCGGGTATAAGCCTAAGGTTCTAGATTCTGCTCATTAATTGAATCGTTCTATGTGTTTACGGAGTTTAATGAAAGCGCTTCTCTTTTGGGCACTTGTTATTGGGTCAGCTCAGGCTGCCGAGGTGACTATCGACAAAGCAATCGCCAAAGGAGAGCTTGCTGTCGTGCGAGAACTCGTTGCGGCAGACCCAGCAGCGGCCAATCAAGGAGTGCATCCGAAGTTGACTCCGTTACATCAAGCGATCCTGCGTAAGAAGGTTGAGATTGCTGTCTTCTTAATCGAATCTGGGGCAGATGTGAATCGCCCTGATTCGAGCAAGCGCACGCCCTTGCATTTGTGTGTAGACCGAGACTTGCCTAGAGTTGCGGCTGCGCTGCTCAAGGCAAAGGCAAAGCCTGACGAGTGGGATAAGGCTGGTTGGACGCCTTTGCACAACGCTGCGGCTAAAAATAAATTAGCGATTGCTAAAGTGCTCATCAAGGGAGGGGTCAACCCTAAAGCCCTTAGTGAGCGTGGTGGCACGCCATTGCATGAAGCCGCCGCCAGTGCTGACGCGGGATTTGTGCAATACTTATTGGATCAAGGAGTAGATCCTGTTGTCAAAGCATCAGACGGAAGCACGGCACTTTCCATAGCCACGGCGAACAAAAATCAAGCCGCGACAACCCTTTTAAAATAAACACTCTAAATTGAATTAATTAATGAAAAATCAAACTCGTAGAGCATTTCTAAAAACATCTGCTGCGACTGCGGCAGGCGCTTTTGTCTTACCACGTTTCTCGATTGGCCAAGCAGGCGGCTCGGCGAATAGTAAGCTAAATATCGCACACATTGGTGCCGGTAACATTGCTGCAATGGCTTACTCCGGATGTAAGAGCGAAAACTTGATCGCGCTTTGCGATATCGATTCGCGTATGTTTTTACAACATAAGGGAAAGCATCCTGAAGTAGCTAAAGCGCAGACATTTACTGATTTCCGCGTCATGTTGGATAAGCTTGGCAAGGATATTGACGGCGTCTGTATCAACACTCCCGATCATACGCACTTCAATGCAACCATTGCTTGTATGGAGCGGGGTATCCACGTATGCACTCAGAAACCCTTGACGCATAATATCTGGCAAGCTCGGACTTTGCGCAAGGCGAAGGCGAAATATGGCGTGGTCACCAATATGGCAAACCAGGGGCATACCTATGATGGGATTCGTGCGATGCGCGAGATGTATGAAGCAGACAGTTTTGGTCAGATTCGTGAGGTGCATATGGGGTTTGGTGGCCCGAATTGGAAGGGTCCGTATTTTCAAAAACCAATGAGTATGCCGCTTCCTAGCGAAGCTGTGCCAGTGAGCGTGGACTGGGATTTGTGGTTGGGGCCTCAGGCAGAGCGACCTTATAACAAGCTGTATCACCCGAAAAAATGGCGTGGCTTTTATGATTTTGGCACTGGGCAATTTGGTGATTGGTTCTGCCACATTGGAGATGGCGCGGTATGGGTCTTGGATCTGTATGAACCGACAGTAGTTGAGTGTGTTGAACGCGGTCCAGCGATGTCAGGGATGATTCCTGACTACAGCGTTGTTCGTTTCGATTTCCCCGCACGTGGTAAAAAGCAAGCATGTTCAATGTATTGGTATGACGGCGCTGTAAACGGGGGCACGCCGATTAAAACGCCCGATGATTGGGGTTGGGGCAAACTGCCGACTATGGGCTCTTACTGGTATGGGGATAAAGCAAATGCATTCCTCGATGAACGTTCTAATAATCCACGCTTTACGGATAAGCAAAGAGCGCGAGTCTTCAAGGAGAGTGGTGGTGTTGCAAAAAAGTATCCACGCGTCCCTAAAGGTGGGCCATTCAAGGAATGGGTCCAAGCAATCAAAGGGGGCCCAGAGTGTGGCTCGAACTTCGACTATGCTGCACCGATGACTGAAGTTGCTTTACTCGGTGTGTTGGCGCAGCGCTTCGGAGGCCGTATCGAGTGGGATCCAATTAAAGGGGTGACCAATCGTCCAGAGTTGAATGCATATGTTAAGGAGCCCGTGCGTGCTGGTTGGGAAGCCGGTGAAGACCTTTGGGCTTAATTGAGCTATGTATATGCAAACACTTGCTTTTATTCAAAACGTTAGCATGTCCGATCTCGTATTGGTGGTGTGTGTGATTTTACTATTTTTCGGCGCGAAGCGTTTGCCAAGACTTATCAAATCAATTGGTCAATCCTGCCGGGAGTTCAAGGGGGCGGCACGTTCCGACATGCCGTCTCGAGATTCGAACGATGTTAAATAAATTTACCCGAGATGATCCTATTATGAAACGAATGAACTATTTTTTGGCTCTCCTTGCAGTCAGTTCATTAAATGCGGCCTCAAGCTGGGAGTCGCAGTTTAATGACAAGCCTGTAACTTCGGAGCAGATTTCGAAAATCGATGAAGCCTTGCCGAGCAAATCAATTGTTACACCTAAAGCGCAACGTAAGGTATTGATTTTTAGTGCAACTGCCGGTTTTCGTCATCCATCGATTCCTATTGGTAAATATGCACTAGGGCAGATGGGGAAGCATTCGCGTGCATATGAGGCGGTTGTTAGCGATTCGCCCAAGCACTTTGAAATGGAAGCATTGAAGCAATTCGATGCGGTGATATTGCTGAGCCCGACACTCGATTTCTTCATGCCTAACAAAAAGCAACGTAAGAACTTTAGTGATGAGGAGTGGAGCTTTCTCCGTGCGCGTCACGAACGGCTTGTGGATAACCTTGTCGCTTATGTGAACGACG
The DNA here is from genome assembly GCA_937136395.1 of uncultured Opitutia bacterium. GTDB lineage: Bacteria > Verrucomicrobiota > Verrucomicrobiia > Opitutales > Coraliomargaritaceae > JBPOFY01. Next base: position 64,237 of record CAKZOI010000022.1, read on the forward strand.
GTGGCGGAATCGTAGGCATTCATGCCGCGACCGACTCCTGCTATGAGCATCATGAGTATGGCGAAATGATCGGTGGTTATTTTGACGGCCACCCGTGGCGCAAGAATAACCACGTAACAGTTGTTGTTGAAGACTCAGAACATGGCACGATAGAGCCTGTTTTCGGCGATATAAAAGACTTCCGAATTCAAGAAGAGATTTATCAATTCAAAGAAGAGCCTTATTCGCGCGAGAAATTGCGTATTCTACTACACCTCGATCCGGAGCGAAGTGATAAGGTCAAAGGGATGAAGCGCAAAGACAATGACTACCCCGTCGCATGGGTGCAGTCAGTAGGTGAAGGGCGAGTGTTCTATACAAGCATCGGTCATAATGATCACATTTATTGGAACCCTATGCTACTGAATCACTATCTTGCAGGCATACAATTTGCGTTGGGAGATCTTGAGGCAGACACGACGCCGAGCGCTAAGATCCAACTCCCACACGTCAGCCATTGAGCTGCGCGTGATAGCTACTCGATGCAACGGTTTAGCAAATCACAATTAGCCGCCTCTACCTAAGTCAGTCAGCCTTATCACAATGAAAATATCTCACTTTGTATTACAGGTTGTTTCCGTGTTTGCTGTTTTACCGACGCTGTGCGCAGCGTTTCCTATTGGAGATGCGCCGGATGCAACGCATCCTTGGGGCGTGCATGATTATAATCGACCACAGCCGCCAATAGTCGAGCCCGGCGAGGGCTGTGGCGATGCACCTTCGGATGCAATCGTTCTGTTCGATGGAACTGAGGCCAGCTTGGCCAATTGGGTGCATCGAAAACCAGGCGATAAGCGTAAAGGTGATTGGATGGTAAAAGATGGCGCGTTGCAGTGTGTTCCGGGTGCTGGCTATATCGAGACAGTGGCAGAGTTTGGAGATTGCCAGCTGCATATCGAATGGATGGCACCTCCAGTTGAAGAACACAAGTTAGGCCAGCAAAGAGGTAATAGTGGTGTCTTCTTATTGGGAGAGATTGAAGTTCAAGTATTGAATAACTATCAGAACCCCACGTATGCCGATGGCACTGCCGGTGCTATCTATGGCGTTATGCCCCCAGCGGTGAATCCATTACGAGGTGCTAATCAGTGGCAAAGCTATGACATTATTTTTCGTCGACCTATCGTTAAGGACGGCGTGGTGATCGATGAGGGGTCAATGACTGTGTTGGTCAATGGCGTGGTCGTTCAGGATAGCACGCCACTTGATGGAGGGGGCGGCTACAAGAAGCGTAAGGCATTGACGACGGTTTACCCAGAGAAAGGTCCTTTAGCGCTTCAAGATCACGGTAATCCTGTTCGCTTTCGGAATATTTGGTATCGTCCACTACGTCCGAGAGCGACGGATGGCGGCACCGATGGGCGACTTTCTAAAGAGGCCACTAAACAGAAGCGCCGTGAAATTGCTGCCGATGTCCGTTTGCGAGGTGCTGACTTGAATGGATATGCTAAAATGACGAATCTGTTGGAAGCGTATCTTTACGATAATGATCCAGCTGCTTGGGCAGAGTGTGATAGGCTCGTTGTCGCGTATGTGGATGCATTGAAGTCCAAGACAAATGCTGATATTAAGAAAGCGCGCTGGGATATTGTGAACCTGTATAGGCATTTAACATATTTGCAGCAGTTTGACATGCTTTCGGATCAATATCCTCCCGTTGACACATTAAAGGCGATTGCTGATGCCAATGATTGGTTGAAAAAGAAATAAATAATTGCCCTAGACCTTATGTATAAACCCCTATTCCTTATCGCGGCGTTCGGCCTCATCTTTCCTGCAGTGTATGCGGAGCGTTCACTCTTTGATATGGAACTCTCCGAATTCGAAATTTGGATGGGCGTGCCGCATACCACGGTGAAAGGCTTGCCCGAGGGCACGTTTCAATCTGACGATGTGCGTAAGGGCACTCCGATTGGCTTTAGTGACCCTAAGCAAGTATACACAATGGTCGAAGAAGAGGGTGTGCCCGTGCTCAAGGTAAGCGGCGAGATCTATGCAGGATTAACGACGCTAGACGAATTTGAGAATTATCACTTAAGCATCTATGCGAGATGGGGTGATAAAAAGTGGGAGCCGCGTTTACACCGGTTACGCGACTCGGGCATATTGTATCATTGCTATGGCAAGCACGGTAGATTTTGGAATGTATGGAAATCGAGTTTAGAGTTTCAGGTTGAGGAAACGAATCTAGGAGATTTTATTCCACTTGGACGTCTCGGAGTGCAGGTGCGTAGCCGCGCTGGAGAAGGCAAGCGTCGGCAATATGACCCGACTTCTGAAGAATTTGGCAGTGGTTATACCAGTGCGTCTCCTGAGGTAGACATGCCGCATGGTGAATGGAATCACCTCGAGCTATACACCATCGGGAATGATTCGGTGCATGTCGTGAACGGGACAATCGTGATGGTTGTTGAAAATGCAGTAAAGCCAGATGGCACACCGCTTACGCGCGGTCAGATCCAGTTGCAGTCTGAAGCGGCTGAGGTTGACTATAAAGAGATGACGATTGCGCCGATAGAAGACTTTCCAGAGTTTATTAAACAAAGCGTTCAGTTTAAATAGAGAAGTGATTTGATACGTCTGTCTTAGTATATTGAGCCTGTGAAATAAGGCGCAAAAAAAAGACCGCTTCATGTGAAGCGGTCTTAAAAAAATGGCGGAGACGATGGGATTTGAACCCATGGAACCCTTTTGAGGCTCACTTCTTTAGCAAAGAAGCGCTTTCGGCCACTCAGCCACATCTCCATACCAAATTGAGCGACTGCAAGAGCAGCACTAAAAATAAACTAAGCGATGAAAGAAAGCGGGCTGACGATGAAGATCAACCCTTATTTCACTGCTTTTTTGAAAATATTAAGGATTGGAAGTCTTGCGACGCCCAGCGTTACGGCGTTGCGGGCGATTGCTCACACTGCTGCTGCCATTGCCACCGCCTGATGTGTTGTTGCCGCCTCCGGAGTTGCGCCTACTGCCAGCCCTTGGGCCACCTGGGTTTCCGCCTTTACGACTACGAGCTTGTCCGCCGCGTCGTTGACCGCCACTGCCGCCACCGCGCCGTTGGCCACCGCCGCCATTCTTTGGTTTTTCAACGCGAGCACCACTTTCGTGGAGTGCTTGAATGGCTTCTGCATGGTGCGCATGATCACTATCGACAGGCACTTTCTTTTTGATGAGCTTTTCGACTTCGCGTAGCAGTGCGACTTCCTCAAGGGAGCAGAAGGAGAGTGCTTTACCGCTTTCACCCGCACGCGCTGTGCGACCGATCCGGTGCACGTATGCATCTGATTCCATTGGAAGGTCGAAATTAATGACGAGCGTGATGTTTTTTACATCGATACCACGTGCGGCGACGTCTGTTGCCACCAATACCGGGATGCGGCCTTGCTTAAATAGATCGAGTGTTTTTTGACGTGCCGCTTGCGATTTATTGCCGTGAATAGAGTCCGCCTCAATGCCGATACTATTCAGTTTCTTAGCTAGGTTTTTTGCACCATGCTTTGTGCGGCTAAAGACAAGGCTCAGTTCGCTGCGGTGTGCTTCCTTGCGGTTCTTGAGTAGCTCGATGAGTAAGTTTTGTTTGTTGCCTTTGTCGACAAAGAGCACGCCTTGGTCGATTTTTTCAGCAGTGGTTCCTTGGGGAGCAATGCGAATCTCGGCTGGGTCGTTCATCAAGTTGTTCGCAAGCTTGGTGATCTCTGGAGCCATCGTTGCGGAAAAAAGCAGTGTTTGGCGGTTCTGGGGAATCGCTGCCGCAATTTTGCGGATGTCGCGGATGAAGCCCATGTCGAGCATGCGGTCGGCTTCATCGAGGATCAGTGTCTCCACTTGCGAGAGGTCGACGTGGCCTTGTTGATGTAAATCAAGTAGTCGTCCAGTAGTCGCCACGCAGACGTCGAGCCCTTGGAACAGGTTTTTGATTTGAGGCTTTTCAGAAACGCCACCAAACACCATGCCGATCCGGAGATTGATGTATTTGCCGTAAGTTTCAAAGCTCTGCATCACTTGCACCGCAAGTTCACGGGTGGGCGTCAGGATAAGGCAACGCACGCCACGGCGAAAAGGTTTGCGTGGATTGCTGGCAAATTGGTCGAGTATCGGTAGTGCAAAGGCGGCTGTTTTACCCGTGCCAGTTTGCGCACAAGCGAGGAGGTCGCGCCCTTGTAAGAGGACTGGGATCGCCTTTGCCTGAATCGGAGAGGGGTGGGTGTAGCCTTTTTCGGCAAGGGCACGTTGAATGGGTGCTGCCAATGGCAACGCTTCGTAAAGTGTATCAGTCATATAATCAGGTGTGGATGGGCGCGTTTGTGCGCTCGTTATGTATTTCGTTCGATGTATTGGTTTCGTGTCCTCATGACGCGTATCGAAAAGTGCGTTACAGAGGCAGGTTTTGGCCAATGGAATTGCGCCAACATTTGGCGATTATCGAAGGAAAACCTGAAGAGAGTGTGCGTAGGTGACAGGGACTTACTGTATAGGCAAGGATAATAAAGCAGGGGCTAGCGTGATCGGTGGCATTCGTTCAATGTTGAGCATTCTGTTAAAGGTAGCGGCGGACGTCCGCCCGCCACACCTATGATCAGCTTCCGATCGAGGGCATGAGGCTGATGAGCGAACGGCACTACAATGGCGCGCAGGGACGCGCGCTGCTACCTCCAGATACAAAAAGGGCCCGCCTGAGCGAGCCCTTTGTATTTAAAACCGAATACGTGCTAATCTGGTTTCTTGAATCGGCGCGCAGGCTTTGTGCCAGGCTTTGGTGCTGGCTTGAAGTCGCGATTGCCACCTTCTTTCGGGCCGCTAAATTTGTTTTTCTTTGTGAAGGGGCGCTTCGGAGAGTTGCCACGGTCGTCGTTCCAACCGCCACCGCCGCCGCGATTGCCACGATCATCGTTGCCGCGATTGCCACGGTGGCCACCACTTCCGCCGCCGCGATTACCGCGATCGTGGTTGCCGCGGTTGCCGCGAAAACCACCTCCTCCGCCACGGTTGCCGCGATAGCCTCCTCCGCCACCTTTACCCTTGAAGCCGCCTTTGGTAGGCTTGTCGGAGTAGGGTTCGCGGTCTTCTTGAATTTCTTCGCCTTCACGGATTTCTTCTTTGCCGAGTAGGTCGAAGAGCGCACTGGCAATGTCGGTTGGTGTATGCCCTGAGTCGAGTAAGCGATCCACAAGGTCGTCGTGGCGCTTGAAACTGTCGGCTTCTAAGAGGTCTTTGACTTGGTTGAAAACTTTGTCGGCTTTGCGACCTTCGACTTCTTCGAGAGAAGGAATCTTCATACGACGCACCACTTGGCGGGTATAGCGCTCAATCGCTTCGAGGCGATAGATGTCGCGGCCGTAGACGAAGGTTACGGATTTACCAGAGCGCCCAGCGCGGCCAGTGCGGCCGATGCGGTGCACGTAGTCTTCAGGGTCGTGTGGTAGGTCGTAGTTGAAGACGATATCAACATCGTCGATGTCGAGACCGCGTGCAGCGACGTCGGTCGCGACGAGGAGTTCGACGCTGCCGTCTTTGAAGCGCTTGATGACGCGTTCACGGTTAGCCTGTGTAATGTCTCCGTGGATACGGTCGGCGACATAGCCACGAGCTGCGAGCGCTTCGGTGGCGTCTTCTACCATTTGCTTGGTGTTGCAGAATACGATGCCACGTGGATTGGTCTCTAAATCAAGGAGTCGGCACATGACCTCGATCTTCGAGCGGTTGCGCACCTCGTAATAGGTCTGTTCAATCGTATCAACAGTAAGTGATTTGCGCTCGATCGAAATTTGGCGTGCCTTGTGGCTGAATGTTTTAATGAGTCCTTCGACAGCGCGATTCATTGTCGCCGAGAAGAACAGTGTTTGGCGGTCCTCCGGCATGTCGCCAAGAATGATTTCCATGTCCTCGCGAAAACCCATGTCAAGCATGCGGTCGGCTTCGTCGAGGATACAGATCTTCATGTTGTCCGTGCGAAGTGTTTTACGGCGCAAGTGATCCATCACGCGCCCCGGTGTGCCGACGACGATGTGAGCGCCTTTGCGCAATGCGCGCATTTGGCGATCCAGAGGTGCGCCGCCATAGACGGGCACTGCAACAAGGCCTTTAAGCGCAGATGCAAGGCGGTGGATTTCTTCGCAAACTTGCACGGCAAGCTCACGCGTCGGGCAGAGCACGAGCACTTGAGTTTCGTTAAGATCGATATCGATCAAGTTTAGGGCAGGCAGGCCGAAAGCGGCGGTTTTTCCAGAGCCTGTTTGTGAGAGCCCGACGATGTCGCAGCCAGTTAGCGCAACCGGAATGGTTTCTGCCTGAATAGGAGAGGGTGATTCAAAGCCTAAGCGGTGAATACCTTCGAGGAGCTCTGGGCGCAGGCCAAGATCAGTGAATTTTGTGTCCATAATATCTGTAAATAAGCCCGTTGACCGGATATTTACCGATACTTGAGCTTTTGTGAAGGCGCTGAATCGTTCAGGCCTTTCCTTAAGTGAGGCGCAGGGCTTTGACAGGTTAGTCTTATATGACAAGGTTTAAATCGGATTCCTCGCCGAGTTATGCAATTTGATGTGTGGGTAATCTGACCGAGAGAGGGTTTAACGTAGTCAAAAGTTGCCACTTTCGGCTACGCTAACGGATTACCCTGATCGCGACAATTCGCGTTTAGCTATAATGACGCCACACCCGCTGTGTCTAGGGTTAGTTTGTCCTTGCTTAGTCGCTTAGATCTTTAATAGGTCGATTGTATGTACGAAGTTTGGAAAATAGCCGCTTTCTACCATTTTACTGAATTGCCCGACCGCGATGCTTGGGCGGAGCGTATGGTGGACCATGGCCTGAAAGTCGGACTTCGCGGCACGCTCATCTTTGCTCCAGAGGGAGTGAATTCCACATGTGCGGGTTCTGCTGAGGCAGTGGACGCGACGATTTCCCTTTTAAAGTCAGATCCACGTTTTGAGGCGATGGAGGTGAAATATTCATTTGCTGACTTCAACCCGTTTCCAAAGTTTAAGGTAAAGAAAAAACCCGAAATTGTGACTTTTCGTCAAGAGGGTGCCGACCCTCGCGAGGAAGTTGGCACTTATCTAGAGCCCGAGGAATGGAACGATTTGATCACTGACCCCGAGGTGATCACGATTGATACACGTAACGACTATGAAGTGGAAGTCGGCCAGTTTAAAGGCGCGATCAATCCAAAAACGGACGATTTTACCGAATTTGCGAAATTTGTTGATGAGCACCTAGCATCGCAAAAAGGTAAGAAGATCGCCATGTATTGCACTGGAGGCATCCGCTGTGAGCGCTCTACGGCGTATTTGAAGCAGAAGGGCTTTGAGAATGTGTATCACCTCAAAGGTGGCATATTAAGGTATATGGAGATGATGCCTAAAGATCAGAGCCTTTGGGAAGGAGATTGCTTTGTTTTTGATTATCGTGTTGCGGTGGATCATGACCTTAAGCCCGCTAAATGGAAAATTGATCCAGAAACGGGAGACCCGAAGCCGATGAACGACGACGAGATCGAAAAAATTGCAGAACGCCGTCGCAGTGGGGCCATTTTCAAGAAACCATACACGGTGTAGGGCGCTGGCCTACTGTCGCGATCAAGCTCAAGCCGTTCCGCTATATACGATTCTCAGCCGCTTGATGTATCCGTGTAAATGTTTCGTCAATATCGACCTGCTTAGAGGATGTAGTGCGCGTATCTGTCTTAGACTCTGTTTGTATATGCTAAGCTCGGCATTGACAGATTTGTGTAATCGGATGATATTGATAGTTTACAACTGTCCAGAATCTGGATTTTGTTGGATTCCCCGTCATGAAATATCCCCCTCAGAAATTTACTTCGTTACGCCTTCGTCGCGCCCAATCAACTCAGGGCTTTACACTTATTGAGTTGTTGATGGTCATTGCGATCATTTTGATCTTAGCTGGCATTACCTTTGGTATCGCACGCGGCGTTTATAACGCTCAAGCGCGAACTAAAGCCAGGGCTGAGCTTTCAGCGATCGCGCAAGCTATTGAGCAATTCAAGCTACAATACGGTGACTATCCTTGGCACGATTCAGATATTGGCTCGTATCCCAGCTCAAGTGGTGAAGTGACCAACACTATGCTCATGTATGCATTGACGGGGCGTATGGTTATGGAGCGTCAAGCAAATGGCAAAGTTCAAGTTCGTTTGGTCAGCCGAAAGCTAGATGATCCCGAAGTTGAAAAGAATCCGAGCTTTATTGATCCGACTAAATTTTCTACCAGTGGCTCTGCGGATGATCCTGAGGCGTTTTTGGACCCATGGGGCAGCCCTTATCGTTATCGGTATAAGGGGGAGGCGACGCCAAACGATTGGGAGGTTTTTGGATTCCACCTATATTCAGTAGGACTCGATGGTAAAGAGACGAAATCGAAGATCGGCACGACTACTGGAATTATTGCCGATGACTACAGAGATACAGATAACAATATTGATAACATTTTCACAGGAGAATAAATGAAACAGAATAATTATAAAACAAGCGCGTTTACTTTAATTGAGCTCTTGATGGTGATCGCCATTATTGGCATTCTGGCAGGGATCTTGATTCCCACCGTTGGTTCGGTTCGCAAGCAAGCGAACATCGCTGCTTCGAAAGCACAGCTGACGAATTATGTGAATGCAGTCCAAATGTTTAAGAGTGAATATGGCTATTATCCATTCGTTTCTGGAGCGAGCGACGAGACTGTCGACTTGAGTTCAGAGAGCACAACATTTATTGAAACTCTGTCAGGTCGGAACCCGACAACTGGCACGAGTGTTGCGGCTGGCGGTAATCGCCGTCGTATCGCCTTTCACAGTTTTTCAGAAACAGAATTCTTCTTAGATGCTACAGATACAGTAGATCACACCCAAATCGCAGATCGTTTTAATAATACGTCTCTTTTCCTTGAAATCGACGGTGATGGCGATGGCTTCGTTCGACCAACAGGCGCGTCCAAGCAAATCAAAACGGGTGTCACTGCTTATGCCATCGATGATGATGACGGTGATGAAGCTTATCAGCTTTGGGACTAGGTCATATTATTGAGTTTCCTATGAAATCAACTTCACAAAAAAGTGCTTTCACGCTGATCGAATTATTGGTGGTGATCAGTATCATTCTAATTGCGTCATCAATTATCTTTATTGGAGGAACCGGAGGCGATGGAGCTGCTTTGAGTTCATCGCAGCGAATCCTTTCCGGACTCGCGCAAGGCGCTCGTGGTCAGGCTATTTTGAAAAATGCGGAGACACGACTGATCATCAACAATGACCCCGATGAATTAGACAAGTATCGTCGTTTTTTTGGTATTGTTTATCAAGGCACTGATTCTAACGGAAATGTGGGATGGATTGCCGCAACACAAGGCACTTACTTGCCGGAAGGTATCTATTTTGATGCTGCGACCAGTGAGGGTGAATCCAGTGGCAACTGGTCTTCATCAGCGAATACCATGAACATCGATTTTCCTCGTTTAACTGCGCAGGCTGGAGCCGGTGGTAGTCATGAATATCTCTATTATGAGTTTAATAGTAATGGCACCTCCGCCAATTCTAACGCTTACTTGGTGTTACGAGCTGGCACGATGATTCCCTCTGGATCTGGTGCTGCCCAGACCGCAAATTTGACCGCGACCACGGATCAAGAATTTTTACGCACCGCATTGATCTTTAGAAGAGCTGGAACGACCACTCCAGTTACGGATCCTGATGCAATCACGTTGTCCTCAGTGACTGAAATTAATTAATCGATTAGTTATATGATTAAGCAATCTGCACAATCCGCTTCCGTTAAAGGCTTTAGTTTAATTGAAGTCGTCCTCGCTATTGGAATCTTTCTCGTTACTGTATTGGCCTTAGTCGGTCTACTCGGGCCGACTCTTCAATCGGTTGATGAAGTTGAGAAAACCGATGAAGTCTCTTCCATCGTCAATACGGTGAATGCATTCTTGCAAAATTCACCAGGAATTGCCACGGCCGGCTCTTCAAAATTTGACACGATCTTTAATGCGGTCGCTCCTGGACATGCGACAATATTTGTCTTTCGAGCGTTTCCTGACTCTACATCGACAGATGTAGAGTTAAAAGTTGGCTTTTTCAATGAGACCGTTGGTGACCCTTCCGCTTCTATCGTAGCTGGAGACATCGTTTCAGGTGGCCAAGTTAGAGCGGCGGGCCCAGTTTATCGTGTGGTGCTTTCTCCATCATCTGTGCTGCCGGAACAATATTTACAAGGCGGGAGTAATCCAACTCGGACCAATGGCATGTTTACGATGACTGATTCGACACTGGCGAATTACGAAGAAGGTTACTTTGCCATGGAGGTTCGGATTTTTGCTGAATCAGCAGGCGCTGGCTACAAGCCCGATGGTAAAACCATTGCCTCCCTCGCTGATGTAGAGCCAATCTTTACTTACAATACCGCTATCGTCCGCTAGATAACATGAATATTTCACAAGCATCACAATCTAGAAAATCGAGGTCTGCGTTTACCTTGATTGAAATTATGGTCGCCACGGTGATCATGGTCATCTTAGTCGGCCTCGTGATTCAGATCACTAGCGAAGTGCTCAAAGTTTGGAATCGTTCATCGGGTAAGCTCGCTGCGAATGCAGAAGCGCGTATTGCGATGGATTTGCTGACGCAGGACCTTGAAACGGCTATTTTACGTGACAATGGAAAACAGTGGTTACGAGTCGAGTCACCTCAAAATCCAGCTGGGCCATATAATGATCAAACGGTTGCATTGAAATTATTTTCGCCGGCGTTAGATCGTGACATGACTCAGCCTGGTGATGTTTGTGCGATTGCTTACAGACTTTCCTATCGCCCTGCTTACGATGGTGCAAGTGACAGTATTTACGTGCTCTATCGTAGTATCGCGACACCTCAAGACACCTTTGATACACTTATGGGCTCATCGACGAATGCTACTCAGAATGAACTGACAGCAGGCGGTTTTTGGGACAAAGGGGACGTCGAAGTGGATAGTAATTACTTAGCCAGCAACATCGTCGATTTTAAAGTGATTCTCTATGAAGACGACGGAACAGGTGAGGCTAATCCAGTGAACTGGGATCCAGCCAATCGCACATTGCGTGGTGGCGATTATGCATATGGTGGTTCTGGAAGTGCGACCTTAATAACTAGACCATTACTCTACGCAGATATCCGTTTAACGGTTGTCTCTGATGAAGGCTTAAAGATTTTGGATAATTTAGCAGGGACTGGATATACGGATGTAAACGATGTGGTTCGAGAATTTGGTGAAATATTCACACGTCGCGTAAATTTCTTAGCCCGACCACTATAAGTCTAGCGATACACTCTCTTTTAAATGCGTTCATCCAACCGAGGTGAACGCATTTTTTATTTTGCGGCGGGGTATTAGCTTACCAGCGAGGCGATCTATAATACCATTTCTAGTATTGTTCGATCTGGTAGCGCAGGCGTGTTTCGGATGGCACTACTTTAAGAGGATTTTTTGGTGGGGTCGCCTCGCCGAGGCGACCGTTTGCCCGCTGGTTACGATTAGCCAAAAGGTTTTAGATGGCCGTTTTATAGAGTTGGATAATCCACATTCTTTAGGTATATGGTGCCTATTGCCGCACGGTCGCCTCGGCGAGGCGACCCCACCTCTTATAATGGCTGAAAACATCCTTAAGGTAGTGCCATTCGGGACGTGTCTCACGCCGCACGAAAGTTTGTGGTGCCTCGCAAGCCTCTATGCGCACGAAGGACGGTGCCGCGCTGCCCTGTAATCGACCCTAAATACTGGCTAGAGGGGAGCTGGCTTATTCAGCCTAGGTCTAGAGAACCGAGGCTCCAAGAGAATGGCCACGAAGGGGCGAACCTTTTAGAAAACGGTATTAACCTAGATACTGGAGTCAGAATACTGAAGTCAGGAGTCAGTAGTTTATACTGAGGAATTTACAAATACAGGGAGCTTCGCCAATTGGCGAAGCGTATAATTTTGCAATCAGTTGATTGTGAACCCTGACTGCTTTTTTTAGGATAATTCGCTCTAATCGCTCTTTATTGGTTTTGGTAGGCTTAGTGCCATTAGGAATGGCAATAGGATCATTAAGCCCCCGCACAGGTAAGCATTTTGTGAGCCATAGGCGAAGTAGAGCCCTGCGGCTGCTAGCGGTCCAATTGCTCGGGCTAAAGAGCCTGCGGAGCGAAAGATGCCGAGTGCCGCCCCTTGCTCCTGCTCATTGGAATAGAGTGATACCAGTGCACTCAGAGTCGGTGAGCAGAGTCCAATCGATAGAGCCATGATTGCTAGGGCTAGAAAGAACAGGCTGAGGCTTTGTGCATTGGCGAGAACTAAAAACGCAATACTGCCGCTGGCGAGCCCGACCACTGCAAGCTGCTTTTCGCCGACAGGTTTGGCAAGGCGCCGCACGATGCCTCCTTGCACGAGAACTAAAATGAAGCCAATGAAAACGAACATACCGCCGTTTTGTGCTGGGCTGAACTGGAAACGTTCCACTGCGAGGAAGGTCAGTGTGAACTCCATTCCGCTGAACGCTAACATAAAGAACAGGTAGACGAGGTTGGTGCGGCGGGTGGCTGCCGTTGGGCATTGGAAGAGTTTAAACACTGCCAATCCTTTGCGTTCACTGGGCTGCCCACGTTTCGCTTCAGGTAAGGTTTCATCGAAGCGCTTCGCCACCCAGATGAGATTCAGAAGTGCGAGCACTAGGCTGACCAGTGCTGGCACGGAGAATGGGTTGATGCCGTAGGATTCGGAACCGTTAATCAGTTCCACCAAGTTGATTTTAGCAAAGAGTCCACCGATGGCAGGACCCACGATGAAGCCTAGACCAAAAGCGATACCAATGATCGCCAATCCACTTGAGCGCTTCTCGCGAGTGGTTGTGTCGGCCACTGCGGCGGTAGCGACTGATAAGTTACCACCCATCGCGCCGCCGAGCACGCGCGCGAGAATGAGGATCCAAAAAGACGCTGCAAAAAACCAAGCCACATAGCTGAGCGCCAATCCGCTAATGGTGATCAAAAGAACTTTGCGACGACCCAATCGATCTGAATACGCGCCCCAAAGCGGTGCGCAGATGAATTGGAGGATCGAGTAAAGTGAGCCGAGTATGCCACCAAACAGCACCGCTGTCATGAAGCGGGGGTCTTCAGCGCCACTGCGCTCTGCGAGTGCCGCGATGGGTGCAATCAACTGTCCGAGTAAGCTGCCATCGCCTGCTCCATTGGGCAGGTAGTAGTCCAGCATCGCTGGGAATAGTGGGAAGATGATTGAGAAGCCGACGAGATCAAGGAAGAGCGTCAGAAAGATGATGCCGAGCGTGCGACGGCTTTTTGTCTGCTCGGGAGTCGGTGTTGCTTTGGAAGCCATTTTATTTCGGATGCCCGAATTTTTCGGAGAGGGCGGCGTGCACGTTTGCGGGAATGAGGCGCTTTTCTCTATCTGTGAATTTAAAGACTTGTTTGACTAGATTAGAGCTCGTGAAGAAAAATTGCTCATTGGGCATCAAAAAGATGGTTTCGATCTTTTCGTCTAGGTGCCGATTCATCTGTGCCATTTGAAATTCGTGCTCGAAATCGGAGACAGCGCGTAGTCCACGGATGAGAGCGACGGCATTGATTTGTTCGGCTAGATCGACAATTAGTCCGTCAAAGGCGACGACTTCGATGTTTGGTCGATCGACTAAGTTCTCTTCAATGAGTGCAACACGTTCCTCGGCAGTGAAGAGTGGTTCTTTTGCTGCGTTTGTCGCCACTGCGACGACGACTTTATCGAAAATACGACGACCACGGTTGATTACATCAAGGTGCCCGTTGGTGATCGGATCGAAGGAGCCTGGGTAGAGTGCTATTCTCATGATGCGACTGATTGAGGCGATCTGCTGTGAGAAGTCCAACTTTAATGTGGAGCTGAGCTTGTGAGCGTGGCATTCCTGCCCGTCGCTTGTTTGAATGAGCGTATTATCGAGCTTTGACGTTTCTGGTAGTTTGCTCTCTCTCTCAGATTTGTTCGGTTGTCAGCCGGCAGTGGCGTTCGCGCTTGCGCGAGCGCTTCTTTCCGTGGAGCCGTCGCACGAGGGAGGTTCCTCAAAATGTCCAAAGTCTCACGATTTCGGGATGTAGTCGCGTCGCTCTGCCGACGCGATCATAACGATCGGCCTAATTTTCACGAAACATTCAAAACGGCGGCAGAGCGCCGTTGCTACATTCTATTTTTGAGGCTGTCGCAAGCGACGACGCCACGGAAAGGCACAAAAAAAACTGCCCAGGTCGAACTCATGGGCAGTTTTGAAAGAGGTTCTTCGGACTACTGTCTTCTGAATTCTAACCCTTATAGATCTTCAACAACGCGTCTGCGATCTCGGAAGGGTTGCGGGCGATCGATACGCCAGCGTCTTCCATGGCAGCAAACTTCGCTTCGGCTGTGCCAGCACCACTTGCGGAGACGATCGCACCCGCGTGGCCCATTGTGCGGCCTTTTGGTGCGGAAGCTCCAGCGATGAAACCAGCGACTGGCTTTGTCACGTGCTCTTTGATGTAGGCGCAGGCTTCTTCTTCAGCGCTGCCACCGATTTCACCGATCATGATGATGGCATCGGTATCAGGGTCTTCATTGAGCATACGCACGGCGTCGAGTTGTGAGGTGCCGTTAATCGGGTCACCACCGATACCGATACAGGTCGATTGGCCATGTCCGCGTTGTGTCAGTTGCCAGACCGCTTCGTAAGTGAGTGTTCCCGAGCGTGAGACCACGCCGACACGACCTGGCTTGTGGATGTAGCCGGGCATGATGCCGATCTTACATTCGCCCGGTGTGATGATACCTGGGCAATTGGGCCCGATGAGGCGTGTTTTGGTGTTGTGGAAGTAGAGGCGACGACGGACTTCAGCCATGTCACGCACGGGCACACCTTCAGTGATGCAGATGACGAGAGGGATCTCGGCTTCAATCGCTTCAAGAATAGAGTCGGCTGCAAAGGCGGGTGGCACGTAGATGACGGATGCATTGGCTCCGTATTCTTTGACGGCTTCAGCGACAGTGTTGCAGACCGGCACTTTGCCTTCCCACATTTGGCCACCTTTACCAGGTGTGACGCCAGCGACGACGTTTGTGCCGTATTCGACGCACTGTTGAGTATGGAAGGTCCCGGTCTTACCGGTGATCCCTTGAACGACGAGACGGGTGTCTTTGTTTACTAGAATGCTCATTTGAACTGTTAGTTAAATATGATCGTTGCTGGGATTAGCTGTTGGCTTTGACTTGCTCGACGATGATCTCGGCGGCTTGCACTAGGCTATCTGCAGGAGTGAGGGCGACACCGCTTTCGCGGAGGATTTTCTTGCCAGCTTCAACGTTGGTGCCTTCGAGGCGGACAACGAGTGGCACGGTGATATCGACGTTCTTGGCTGCGGCAACGATACCATTTGCGATCACGTCGCACTTCATGATACCACCGAAGATGTTGACTAGAATGCCCTTAACGTTCGGATCGGAAAGAATGATCTTAAAGGCTGCAGTGACTTGGTCTTCATTGGCACCTCCACCGACGTCGAGGAAATTAGCTGGTGAGCCACCGAAGCTTTGAATGATGTCCATTGTTGCCATCGCGAGTCCAGCGCCGTTCACCATACAAGCGATGTTTCCATCGAGTGCGATATAAGCGAGGTTGTGCTTGGAAGCTTCGATTTCCTTCGGGTCTTCTTCGTTCAGGTCGCGGAGCTGCTGAATTTCAGGGTGTTGGAAGATCGCGTTGCCATCGAATGAGACTTTGGCGTCCAGTGCGATGAGGTTGCCTGCTTTGTCGGTGACCAATGGATTGATCTCGACCAGCATCGCATTCTTTTCCCAGAACATCTTGTAGACGCCTGTTAGGATGCGTGCGAACTGCTTGATCTGATCACCTTTGAAGCCGAGTGCGAATGCGACTTGGCGGCACTGGTGGTGACGTAGTCCCATAGTTGGAGATACCGGCACGCGGATCAATTTCTCAGGAGTCTTTTCGGCGACTTCTTCGATGTCCATGCCGCCTTCAGTCGAAGCGATGATGACTGATTGTGCGGTTTCGCGGTCGAGGACAATGGCGAGGTAATATTCGTGCTCGATATCACAACCTTCAGTTAGGTAAAGTGTCTGCACCTTGCGGCCTTCTGGACCGGTTTGCGCAGTGACGAGTGTGTTGTCCAACATGTGGTTGGCTGCTTCTTTGGCCGCTTCGCGACCTTTGACCACTTTGACGCCACCTTTGTAGCCGTCGGTGAAAGTGCCCTTGCCGCGTCCACCTGCATGGATTTGGGCCTTAACAACGATCATTTCGTCGTCGCTAAGGTGGGAGATTGCTGTGTCAACTTCGAGGGATGTTTGAGCGGCGTAACCGCGTGGGACGGGGACTCCGTATTCCTGAAGAAGGCGTTTGGCCTGATACTCGTGGATGTTCATCGATATTTATTAATGTGGTGTTTAAGGCACGAAAAGCATCTTTGGATGCCAAGGACTTAGCGCTGGTGCAACTCCTTTTGCTACGTTTTCGCAAAAGAAAAGCACTGGGAAGAATGAATCGCATTCATTTTAAAGAGAGCATCCTTGGCTGGTTTCGCAATTCGGGCGGGCGACGAGTCCCTTGATGGGTTCGTCGGGGAAAGGCTGCTCTGCTCGTCCATTCTCGACGAGGTGGCGGTCGCAGATTGTATCGAGCTCGGATTTACTTTTCGCGCGGCGCATTTCGTGAAGGAATTTGCCGTCGACATCCACACCGAGGCCGACGAAGTTGAGAAATTTCTTCATGTGGTTGATGTGATAGACGCCGTTTCGATCAGGGTGGCTGGTCGCCATGATCAAATCCTCGATGTATTCGCGCACGTCGCCGAGTGTCGGTTGGAAAATGGGCTCGCCGGCGAAGTGTTCGCGATGTTGACGGAAGATCCACGGATTACGGATACAGGAGCGTCCGATCATGAGACCCGCGCTCTTGGTTTCGTCGAGCACCCATTGGCCTTTTTCTACGGAGGTGACGTTGCCGTTGGCGAGCACTGGGCAGGGCACACGCTGGGCGGCACGTTTGATATATTCGTAGTGCACCTCGCTGCGGTAGGCCTCTTTGACGGTGCGAGCGTGCAGGCTAAGTAAGTCGATCTGATGTTTGTCGATTAGGTCAAGGATCGTTTCAAAATGTTCGTCACTATCAAAGCCTATGCGCATTTTTACAGTGAAGCGACCTTTGATCGCCGAGCGCAGGCAGCTTAAGACTTCATCCACTTTGGCTGGGTCGCGTAATAAGCCGCCCCCTACATTTTTTTTGTAAACCTTCGGTGCGGGGCAACCCATATTTAGGTCGATACCGGAGACGGGAAGTTTGGCATCTTCCATCGCCTTCACGGTGCGTTCGAGATCGGGTAGACTTTCACCAATGAGTTGCCCAAAGATAGGGCGGCCAGTATCATGATGGCAGATCGAATCGACGATATGTTGCTCTAGCGTTGAGTGTCCGTGCACGCGAAAGTATTCGGTGAAGAGTAGATCTGGAGCACCGTATTTTCCGAGTAAACGCATGAACGGTAGAGTCGTCACGTCCTGCATCGGAGCGAGGGCGGTCCACGGTTGGCCTGGAATGAGTGTGTCTGGAAGTGGTGCGAGACTCATCTGATTTTGCCTTCATTGGCGTGTCGCGTGTAAATTGCCAAGTATTTCTTTTGCATCACACGCCATGAAGTTAGGCCGTCCCATGAAAGCTTTAGAAAAAGACTGGCGATCAGCGCGGTAAAGGTCACTGCAAATGGATCATCAACGATCGTGCGAACATCGTGACTTTTATCAACTAACAGCCAAATCAATGAATATAAAAAAATCACTAGAACCAATGACCAAAAGAGAAGCGAAAGGCTGAGGATTATCTTAGAGAGCCATGTCATGAGGAGTTGTAGCGCAGTCGTCATGCTTGTGATTTCTAGTCTTCTTGCTTGAGGATCTTCTCAAGGATCTCGGTCATGTCGTCGACAGAGTCGATGACTGTGCTGGCCGCGTAGATGGGCTTGCTAGAGCTGAGTGCCAGCACGAGAGAATCACTCGGGCGAGCGTCGATTTCGAGTATCTTGTGCCCGAGTTCGTTTTCCATGGAAACGATCAGCCGCGCAAAAAAAGTGCCTTCTTCAACGTGGTTGATGATGACTCGTTCGACTTCTGCGCCGAGACCATCGAGCAAGCTGAGCATAAGGTCATGTGTCATTGGCCGCTCAAGTCGCTCGCCGTTCACGGCGCGTTGAATCGCTTCACCGATGCCTTGATCGACGTAAATGACGAAAGTCTTATGGGCACTGCTCAAGAAGATAGCGCACCCATTTGATGTGGGCACGACTCCTTTAAGTTCGATGCTGACGACATTGTTATCCATTTTTGAGTAATATGTGCGCCTCATTTCTTCGCTTCAAGCGTTATAAGGCATTTCATTTTTTTGAGACACTCTAATGGATTTCGGTTCTAGTCTAGGATCGACAAGGACTATTTTTTTATCGCGCTCGTTGTGGGGAGTTCTGAGAATCGACGAAGTGAAAAAAAGTTCTGAACAGAAGCAGCCGAATGTCTACCTTGTCGGTTTTATGGGCGTGGGGAAGTCTGCAATCGGGCGTCGCTTGGCGCGCGAAATGGGCTATCGTTATCTCGATTCAGATGATGTTATCGAAAAGAATGTTGGAAAACGTATACCTGAGATCTTTGAGGCCGAGGGTGAAGTTCGCTTTCGTCAATATGAGCGCGAGTTCATTGAATCAGGGCATCCCGCAGAGCGTTGTGTGGTTTCCTGTGGCGGTGGTTTAGTGGTGCAACCCGGTATGTCTGAGTTACTTAAGACCAAAGGTGTCGTGATTTGTTTATTTGCTTCAGTAGAGAGTATCATTGAGCGCACCAGTCGTAATCAGAATCGCCCCTTGCTGAATGTGGAGAATCCCGCAGAGCGCGTTCGCCAATTATTATCAGAGCGAGAGCCGATTTACATGAATTCTGGTGCGTGTATTTCCACAGAGCGTCGCAGTATCGCCGAGATTGTTCGGCATATTAAACGCACGTATGCCCAGTGCGTGCGGAAGGCGCGCTAGCTTGAAGTCTTTCTGGATAGATCTGGGACTTTGTCTTTGGGATAAATCGACGGCTTTTGAGTTGATTCATGGCTGAACTAGACTAGTTTCTTAGGCAACCCTGCAGTGTTCGATCTTAAACGGAGTTTCTGTCCTTTACTCTTTCGCAATCGGGAGCTGACCCTTTTTGGTAGCTGTCCAGCCGTCAATCGGAAGACAAAAGCCGCGAAGGAAGCACCCACCTTAGACGCAAAAGGCCAAGGACTCCCCCTTATACGGCACATGTGGGGCTTTTTTGTGCTCAGACGGTCAAATTACTCCTTCGCGAGTTCTAATGAGCGGGCTTTGGCTGCGACGAGGGCTTTGTCGACCAGGCCGCGAAAATCGGCTGCCTCGAATACTTGGAGGGCTGCTGCGGTGGTGCCACCTGGAGAAGTGACGGCGTCGCGGAGTTCTTCGGGGGTGTTCTCACTTTCGGCGAGGAGCATGGCTGCACCGAGTAAAGTGTCGATGGCGAGTGCATCGGCGAGACCTTCGTCGAGACCGCAATGGATACCTGCTTCACGCAGTGCGGCAGCAAATTCAAAGACGTAGGCAGGGCCACTGCCACTCAGCGCGGTGACGGCATCGAGATCCGTTTCGTCGACTTCGTGAAAATTACCGAGCGAGCTTAAAGTGTTTTCGACAATGGTCGTGTCTTTTTCAGAAAGTTCGCGCAGTGGCGCAAATGCAGTGACTCCAGCGCCGATTTGCCCAGGTGTATTCGGCATGGTCCGCACGATATTTCTGGCTGCAGTAAATTTTTCGCTAAGGCGGGAGAGGGGGGTGCCGGCGAGGATGGAGAGCACGAGTTTGCCTGTTGCCGCATCGGCGAGTGTCTTGTTGATGGCGCTGAACTGTTGCGGCTTGCATGCGAGGACGACGGCTTCCGTTTGGTAGAGCGCCGCAGTGATATCTGATAGATACTGTATGCCGGTTTGTTCGGCGAGCTCTGGGCCGGTCGGGTCGTCGCCACAGGTGCAGGCAATTTCTTCGGGAAGGTAGTGTTCTTTCTCGAGTAAGCCACGAACGATGGCCGATGCCATGCGACCTGCGCCAATGAATACAATACGAATGCTCATAATCGTGTTTATAGAGGGTGGACCATTGTGGCGGTGACGCCGCCTTCTGGGTTTTCGGTGATGCGCGCTTCGCCTCCAAGATTACGTAAAGTGTGGCGTGCTATGGTGAGTCCCATGCCGCGTCCTACAGAGGTCTTGCTTGTGGTGAAGGGTTCAAAAATAGCTTCTTTAATCGAGGGATCGATGCCTGCACCTTGGTCGATGACATTGATTTCTAGCTGGGAGATTCCGTGGCTGCTTGTTGTGCCTGCCTCTACGGTGATCACGCGATCTTTGGCCGGGGTCTCCTTGGGGTAGCTTTCCCAAGCGTTAATGAGCAAGCGCACGAGTATGATTTCAAATGTTTCCGCATTTGCATTGATCTGCATTGAGTCGTCCCAGTCGGTGATTACCTGAATCGATGTCTCGATGCTATGCTCTTTTTTGAAACGTTCGATACTGTTTTCAATTAGAGAAGAAATTGAGTTGGGGACAAGTTCGATGCGTTCATCGTTGGCGATTTTTCCCAGTTGACGTATGATGTTCACCATACGTGTGATCGAGTTGTCCATCAATCCAACGCTTCGTTTGACCATGTCAGGACTGTCGTAGCCATTTTTGATTAGGTCGAGGTAACCGACGACAACGCCGAGGAGGTTGTTTAAATTGTGCGCAATGCCTTGTGTGATCGCGCCTACGGCTGCCGATTTTCGGACGTCGCCCAGTCGTTCTTGCAAGTCGAGATTCTCACGAAATATCTCCTGTAGACGCAACTGCGTGAGCACCCGAGCGAGTGTTTCGTCTAGATCGATTGGCTTGGTGATGTAGTCCACCGCACCTGCATCAAGGCCCTCTAGCTTTCCTTCTTTGGACGCTTTCGCGGTGATGAAAATGACTGGAATGGTTTCTGTTTGAGGATTCGCTTTAAGGTGTTGGCAGGTTTCGATGCCGTCCATTTCGGGCATCATTACATCGAGCAAAATTAAATCTGGAGTCGTTTGTTCGACAATGTTCAGGCACTCGCGACCGTTGTAGGCGACCAAGACTTCCATACCTTGGCGTTCAAGTTTACGCTGTAGGGGCTTGATATTGATTGGCTGGTCGTCGACGACTAGGATTTTGGACTTATGCTGAGTGCTCAAAACAGTTCGAGTTTAAATTTAT
The DNA here is from genome assembly GCA_937136395.1 of uncultured Opitutia bacterium. Taxonomy (GTDB): domain Bacteria; phylum Verrucomicrobiota; class Verrucomicrobiia; order Opitutales; family Coraliomargaritaceae; genus JBPOFY01. The sequence goes on from CAKZOI010000022.1 coordinate 85,594, forward strand.
GGGTGCTTTTGAGTGCGTGCGCAGTGAAACTAGTGCCTATTGATAAGCGCTTATATCGGAAGGTAAAACAGTAAATGTATCGAAAGCCTGACGGATTCAGTAATCGTGACTTATTCGTTGATCTTGCTCAAGCGTTCATCGACGACTGCGCTACGGCTGAGCATGTCGTGTATACATTGACGACGTTTATTGAAGAGCAAGCCGATGAGCGTGAGGGGTGTGGTAATTGGGAAAATGATAAAAATCATGGTTGTTTTAACACCGCCTCGGACGATTCCTGTGAAAATCGGGAGCGTTCCTAGTGTGACTGTGCTCATGGTGCGCAGACAGCAGAGCTGCTTGCCGATGGATCGGCCAGCGAAGAAAGCTTCGCAGGTGCCGAAGTAAGCCCAAAAAAGAATGAACATGAGGTTGAGCGAGTAGCTGATCGCTTCAGTTAGAGAGGGTGGTGCTTCCGGCGGAGACCCTCGATCAAGTATCGGTGCTTCGGCCCAAATGATGACTTGGTCTGCCCATTCTTTAAAGTCGAACCCTGCGCCAGGATGGTTTTCAGGCAGGCCAAATTTGCCTAGTATAAGGATTGAAATGCCTATTAGCAGGGTGAAATCGAGGAAGAAGGCGAGCCCCCTTAGGCCTATGCTGGCTGAAGGTAGTGGGCCGTTGCGATGAAAAATCGAATCGAGAACATTCGACGGTTTCAAAGGCGGTGGCATCGCCGATGGATTCTCCTTTTTCGGTGGTTCGTTCGGTGGTTCGTCCATCCAGTTTAGCTCTGGTTGGCTTTAAAGGCGCGCACGGTATTATACATTAGCATCGCTACGGTCATGGGACCCACGCCTCCGGGGACGGGTGTGATGTGAGATGCTTTCTGTGAGACAGCTTCAAAGTCTACGTCACCTACGAGTCGGTAGCCGCTTTTACGTGAGGCATCCTCGACACGGTTGATGCCGACATCGATCACCGCAACGCCGTCTTTGACCATGTCACCAGTGACGAAGTTAGGGCGCCCAATGGCTGCAATGAGGACATCCGCTTGGCTGGTGATGCTTGCAAGATCTGCGGTGCGAGAGTGGCAAACTGTGACTGTGGCGTTTCCTGGCATGCCTTTACGCATCATGAGTAATGCAGCAGGCTTACCCACGATTTGGCTACGTCCGAGAACGACTACATGCTTGCCTTCAGTCTCCACGCCACTGCGCTCGATGAGCTGCACGATGCCTGCGGGCGTGCAGGCGACGAAGCCACTCGGATCTTCCTGGCAGAGTTTGCCAATGTTCACCGTATTAAAGCCGTCGACGTCTTTGCTCGGAAGCACGCGATTGAAGGTTTCTGTTTCGTCGATGTGCTTTGGAAGTGGTGCTTGGACTAATATGCCGCTGACCTCAGGGTCTTCATTTAAGACATCGATCTGTGCAAAGAGGGCATCCTTGCTGACGTCTTCGGGGAGCACGTGCAAACGGCTGCCGAGGCCAATGCGTTCTGCTGTCTTTTGTTTTTTACGCACATAAGACACTGATGCTGGATCCTCGCCGACGCGGACGACTGCGATGACGGGTTTGGGGCCAGACATGGCTTCGACCTCAGTGGTGAGTTCTTCGATGATTGATTCTGCGATAGCGTTGCCGTCGATGAGTTGCATAAGTGAATGGGCTGAATTAAAGAAGGTCGTTATTCGCTAATGCGAATGGTGCGAGCGATGATGACGAGTTGTGTGCTGTCAGGGGCGATGAGGCTGACTTCGCCATGGATAAAAACAGTTTGATTGGTGTATGAACGAATGTCTTCGATATACATCTGTGAAACATCAACGTAGGCGACACGGGTGCCCGTAGTGTCCTGTAGTTGCAGGCTGTAGCGTGGCGCTTCGTTATTGATTGCGCGAATCAGTTTGCCTGTGAGGCGGTAAATGCGTCCGTCTGGTTGTGCAGAGCCGGTGCTTTTGTGCGGATGGTCTTGAGCCTGTGCTAGGGTCGATTGTGGTGCTGCTGGAGTGGCAGTCGGTTTTTCAGGAAGGTCAACACGCTCCGCTGTGCCTGTCCAAACCACATTTTCCGGCGGTAGGGCTTCGGGGCGAGTGATACCGACTTTAAGGTTTGGGTTGAAGCGTGTGGTGTCTACTTTGATCGGATTGGCGCGTGTCGGAGGGACGTAGATGGGGAGTGGATCGCGATGTGCGCCAAGTTGAAAGTAAACCGGGAGCACTTTTTGGATGCGGATATGTGCCCATTTTTCGTTGATTTCGAGCAGCTCAATTGGATCGTTAGCTTGGATTCGTGTAATTGGCGATCCGCTTAAGTCGTTCTCCTCGAATACCTTGGCATTAATTTCGATTTCAAAATTCTTGGAAAGCTTATCGGCGGCGAGGAAGCCTTCTATCATCAAAAGGTCGGATGAGCGCATCCAACCTTTTTGCGCCAGACCTGCATTGGTGATGGTGATTGCATTCTTAACGATCGGGTCAGTTTTGCTGACGCGCTTAATCACGGGTGCCTCAGTCGCTGGGTTTAAGCGGATCGGCACATCATTGGCAGCAAGGCTGAGCCCTGCGCCAAGAGTGCATGCGATGAAATAACCAAGAATGCGTTGCATAATAAGAAAGTTGGTGAATCGAGAGAGTTTTGACGAGGCTCAACCGAAGAGTCGTTCAATATCTTTTTTACCGAGAATTTTAATGCCACCTTTAGGGATGTTTTTCAAGATGATGCCACCGATTTGAATGCGGACGAGTTTTTTGACAAAATAGCGGTTGGCTTCGAACAATCGACGGACTTCACGTTTTTTACCATGATGTAGGTGCACTTCCAGTCGCCGCTGGTGGCCTTCGCCGACTTGTGGTGCAGGAAGCACTTTTTCGGCTTTGAGGAAGTCGCCTTCGTATTCGACGCCCTTGAGTAGCTTGGGGATGTCTGCTTTGTTGAAGTCACGGTGAAGCACAACACGGTAACGCTTGACGATTTCTGTGCTAGGGTGCGTCAGGCGGTGTGCTAGATCACCATCATTAGTGATTACGAGTAGACCCTCGCTGTCCTTATCGAGCCGTCCTGCGCAGAAGAGTCTGAGGCGCAGCAAGTCGGGCGGCAGCAGGTCAAAGACGGTGCGCTCAGCGTGCGGGTCTGAATTGGTGCACATCACGCCCTTCGGCTTATTCATGACTAAAGTCACGATACGCTCCTGCTTCATCAAGAGTGGTTTATTGTTTACGAAAATAGCGGCATCAGGCAGAGCTTTGTCTCCGAGCTGGGCAATTTTTCCATTTACGCGCACATTGCCATCTTCGATGTAGCGCTCGGCCTCGCGGCGTGAGCAGAGCCCCGAATTGGCAATTATTTTTTGTATACGCTGTGTTTCCTGTTCTGGCATATATGCACTTGAGCCCATTTCAGGCGGCGGTGTCAATGTTGCTCGAAACGAAGATTCGTGCTTGCCCAACTGTAATAGATAATTGTGAATTAAATGATACTATAGTTTTCACTCACTCTGACTTCTTAATTTAATTGATGACTGATTCAACCGATAATAAAATCGCACTTGTGACTGGTGCCGGACGTGGCATTGGAAAAGCGATCGCCGAACTCCTTGCTGCTAAAGGGAACCATGTAATTTGCCTCAGCCGTTCCGAAAGCTCTTGTGGTGCCGTCGCTGATGGAATCAAGGCCAATGGCGGTTCTGCCGAATCGATCGCGTTGGACGTTGCTGATAAAGCTGCGGTCAAAGCCGCCTGCGAGCAGTTGCTTGAGAAACACGGCAATATTGATATTTTGGTTAACAACGCGGGCATTACACGCGATGGTCTGCTTTTTCGTATGAGCGATGACGATTGGGACGATGTGATTACGACCAATCTTAGTAGCTGTTTTGCTTTTGTGAAGCATCTCGCTCGCCCGATGACGCGTAAGCGCTACGGTCGTATTATCAATATGGCGTCTGTGATTGGACTCACTGGTAACGCTGGTCAAGCGAACTACGCTGCGGCGAAAGCTGGTATGATCGGTCTAACAAAGAGTCTTGCCAAGGAGTTCGCCGCTCGTAACGTAACGGTTAACGCAATTGCACCTGGATTTATTGCAACAGACATGACTGCAGAGCTTAACGAAAAACAGCAAGAAGCTATCGTTGGTATCATTCCAATGAAACGCATGGGCACCGCTGCAGACATTGCCCACACTACCGCATTTCTCGCCTCAGACGAAGCAGGCTACATCACTGGTCAAGTGTTTACAGTTGACGGTGGTATGGTCATGTGATGCTGAGATTCCTTGCACTTAAACCTAGAAAATTATGGCCGATCAAACAATCGAACAACGCGTAAAGACAATCATCGTAGACCAGCTCAACGTAAATGAAGAGCAAGTCACACCAGAAGCATCGTTTCTCGACGATCTCGGAGCCGATTCCCTCGACACAGTCGAGCTTATCATGGCTTTCGAAGAAGAGTTCAGCGACGAAATCGACGGTGAAATTCCAGAGTCTGATGCTGAAAAGCTCCAGACTGTTGGCGATGTCGTCAAATACATCACCGAGAAAGCTGGATAATTCCACTCTCTAATTTTAACGACTAAGCCGCTTAACCGCGGCTTAGTTTTTATTCACTCTTATGGAACAAGCACCTAAACGAAATCGAGTCGTTATCACCGGCATCGGAACTGTCACCAGTTACGGCGATGGTGTGCAAACCTTCTGGGACAATGTTCTAGCAGGTAAAAGTGGTATCGATACTGTTCAATCCTTCGACATTACGGAATACCCATCAAAAGTGGGTGCCGAAGCTTTGCATTTCGATGCAGGCAATTATATGGACCCGAAGGAAGCGCGTCGTAATGACCGCTATACGCAGTTTGCGGTCGCGGCATCCCGTATGGCTCTAGAAGATGCCGGCGTGGATACTACAAAGCTCGACTCAGATCGTTTCGGCGCACTGATCGGTTCTGGTATTGGTGGGATGCTCACCATCCAGCAGCAAAGCCGCCGCCTATATAAGATGGGGCCGCGTAAGGTTTCACCTTTTATGATTCCCTCTCTGATCGCTAACATCGCCAGTGGTGTGGTAGCGATTGAATTTGGAGCTCGTGGGCCAAACTACGGTATCGTCAGTGCCTGCGCATCAGGCACACACAGTATCGGTGAGGCTTTCAAAATGCTCCGCGACAGCGATGCTGATATCATGCTTGCTGGTGGCAGTGAGGCTGCCGTTACAGAGCTTGGCTATGCAGGTTTCTGCTCCATGAAGGCGATGAGCACGAGCTACAACGACGCCCCACAAACCGCGAGCCGTCCTTTTGATAAAGGCCGCGATGGTTTCATTATGGGCGAAGGTGCTGGTGTTTTAGTTATGGAGACTCTTGAGCATGCTCAAGCGCGTGGTGCCAACATCATCTGCGAGATCGCAGCTTACGCTGCGACTTGCGACGCGTATCACATCACTTCACCCGATCCAGAAGGCAAGGCGCTTGGTGCGGCAATGTCCAAGGTTGTGCGTGAAGCCGGCCTAGAGCCGACTGATGTCAGCTATATCAATGCGCACGGCACATCCACTCCATACAACGATAAATTCGAAACAGGAGCCATTAAGAAGGCCTTTGGTGAACACGCTTATAAGATGCCTGTTTCCTCTTCAAAGGGCATGACAGGTCACTTGCTAGGTGCTGCTGGTGGCATTGAGTCAGCAGTTTGTGCACTCGCGATTCGCGATGGCAAGGTGCCGCCTACGATCAATTATACTGATCCAGATCCTGATTGTGATCTCGATTACGTGCCTAATGAAGCGCGTGACCACGAGGTTAATGTCGCGATCTGCAACAACCTTGGCTTTGGTGGTCACAACGCCAGCCTCTTGTTTAAGAAATTCTAATTGATTTAGTTTAACGCTTTCTAGCAAAGCCCCACTTCGTCAGCGATGTGGGGCTTTTTCGTGCTAGGGGCTAGCTTCCAGTAGGAGCGGTATCCATCCTTACGTATTTGGTCACGGCTGGATTCGCGATTCAATAAACGATTCTTCCGCTTAGTTAATATGCGTTATGTATGGGGAATGGTATAAGCAATAAAAAACCCTCCATGAGGTATGGAGGGCTTTTGCGAAAACTACGTAAGAGTTGTTACCCTACTATTTGAAAAATGTGAGCGACGCGCCGGTTTGGTTCGAGCTCCAAGTAAGGTTGGCTGCCGTGCCAGATGTATTCTTTCTGAGCGTCAAAGTGATCACGAAGGATGAGTGTGCCGTTGTCCGGGAGGCCAAGGTCTGACATGGGTAAGTGAATTGTGCCGACTTGCTTGTTAAACCAGTCCATATTCACGACGACGATAAAACGATCCGTCTTGTCGAAGTTCTCCTTGAGGTAGGCAATAAAGTTTGAATTCGAGCAGGGTATGAACTGAATGTTTAAGGTGCGCTGGAATGCCTGATGCGTGTTGCGTATGCCGTTGATGAGTGCGATCTCGTTCTTAATATTTCCTGGCTTATCCCAGTTCCAAACTTTGAGCTCATACTTTTCACTATTGTTGTTCTCTTCCTTACCTGGATAGGGCTCGTTATCAAGGACTTCGTAGGATGGACCGTAGATACCCATATTGGATGAGAGCGTGGCAGCGAGGAGGTAGCGGCCGATATAGGTGGCTCGATTTCCTTTTTGCAGGTCTTCGTGAAGGATGTCTGGTGTATTAGGCCAGAAGTTCGGGTAGAAGTATTCTTTGGTCTCACTTTGCGTGAGTTCTTCGACGTATTCTTGTAGCTCGGCGGCGTTATTGCGCCAGGTGAAGTAGGTGTAACCGTGAGTGTAACCGCCTTTAGCGAGACAGTGCATACGCTTCGGTCGTGTAAAAGCTTCTGCGAGGAAAATGACTTCAGGGTATTTTGCTTTGATGTTTAGCACGCACCAACGCCAGAACTCCATTGATTTGGTGTGTGGGTTGTCGACGCGAAAGACTTTTACGCCTTGCTCGATCCAATATTCGAAAACGCTTTTTAGTTCTTCCCATAGGTTTTCCCAGTCATCGGTTTCGAAATTGATCGGCAGGATATCTTGATACTTCTTTGGTGGGTTCTCGGCGTATTGAACGGTGCCATCCGGACGCCAACGGAACCAGGATGGATGTTCTTTCACCCATGGGTGGTCTGGGGCGCATTGAAATGCGATATCGAGTGCGACTTCCATGCCATGTTGGTCCGCTTCGTGGAGGAACCATTTGAAATCATCGAGTGTGCCGAGCTCGGGAAGGATCGCTTTATGTCCGCCTTCGGCGGCACCGATCGCCCATGGACTGCCGACATCCGTATCGGATGGAGTCAGGGTGTTGTTTTTGCCTTTGCGGAATTCGCGGCCAACAGGATTGATCGGCGGGAAGTAGATGATATTGAACCCCATGCGTTGGATCTCGGGCAGACGTGTCGCCGCATCGCGGAAAGTGCCGTGAGTGACGCCGTCATTGGCGCAGGAGCGCGGGAAATACTCATACCATGAGCTGAACGCAGCACGTTCGCGCTCGACGAGCATGAGTGAGCGAGCTGTTACTGTTTCCCATTCACGTGCTGGGTATGCGCGAGCGATGCCGAGCACATGCTTGCTGTAAGCAAGGGTGATACGTTGATTTGTGTCAGCTTTGGAATCGCCGAGAAATTTCGCCCACTCTTTAAGTTGCTTGGCGTCCTTCTTTGACGCGCGCTTCGAGGTTTGCTCGAGCAGTTCAGCGCCGATCTTACATTCGATATCAATGGGTTGTCCTTCTGCGTGCTTCTTTTTGAAGCCTTCATACCAACTGCCGTAGTGGTCAATGACGCCGGCTGCTTCGTATTCATACAGGCCAATCTCGCGGGTTTCGTAATTGGCAGCAAACTCGTCATTTCCCAAAGCTTGCATGGGCAAGTAGTCCCAATCGGAGTCACCGATCTTGCGGATGCGCAGATCGAGGGTGAGGAGGTCGTGGGAGTCTGCAAAGGCGTGTGCTTTGAAGTTTACCCAATCGCCTTTGACGCGTTTGAATGGATTACGACCACCATCAATTTGTGGTGAGAGGTGGTCGATGACAACGCGTGCCTGACCGTTTTGTTTGGCTAGAAAGGACATTTACGAATGTAGAATTAAGAGTATTCCTTGATTAGGGAGGCGTAGAGATCGCGAGTTTGCTCGGCGATACTTGTCCAACTAAAGAGGTCCACCGCGCGCTTGCGACCTGCCTTCGCGAATCGCTCGCGCTTCTCAGGGTCCTCCATCAAGCGGTTCACGTTGTGTGCGAGATCCTTGGCAAATGCAGTTGGATGAAGCGGTGCGAATGGGCTCTCGCTTTGCTGTGCGACAGGCACTAGGAGGCCAGTTTCGTCGTGCACGACGACTTCTGGAATGCCACCTACTGCGGAGCCGACGACTGGAGTTTCGCAGGCCATTGCTTCGAGGTTGATGATACCGAATGGCTCATAGATGGATGGGCAACAGAAGACTGCGGCGCCCGAGTAGAGCTGGATAATATCTGTCTTGTTGGCCATTTCATCGATCCAGTAAATGCCTTCGCGGTCTTTTTGAACTTCATCGACTGCAGCTTTCATCTCTGCTGCAATTTCCGGAGTGTCGGGTGCGCCCGCACAAAGCACCACATTGTAGCCTTCATGCATGTATTTGATCGCTTCGACTAGATGGATGATACCCTTTTGGCGGGTGATGCGGCCAACAAAGAGGACAAACGGCTTGTCGTTGGGCACACCAAACTTCGTCAGTGCCGGACTTGCGTCCACTGGCTTGTATTCATCAGTGTCTATACCATTATAGATGACGTGAACCTTCTCTGGAGATACATTAAAGTGCTTGAGGATATCGGTCTTTGTGCCTTCGGAGACAGCAACTACAGCATCAGCCATTTCGAGTGCAGTTTTTTCTACCCAGCAACTAAAGTCGTAGCCACCTTCAAGTTGTTCGCGCTTCCAGGGACGGAGTGGCTCAAGCGAGTGGCCAGTGATGACCAGAGGGATCCCGTAGTTGAGCTTCGTCATGATCCCCGCCATGTGCGTATACCACGTGTGGCAGTGCACGACGTCGGCTTGATTGCCATCTGCATTAAATGAAATTGCACGCTGCGAACTCGACATAATGGAGTGCAAGTGCTTAGGTGCGCCAAAGTTCTCTGTGCTCACTGGGTAGCCTTTGACGGTGAGTGGTTTGCCAGGAGTGTGCTGATCGCCGAATGCGCGGACATCTACATCTATGAGCTTAGCAAGTTCACGGGTGAGGTATTCGACGTGGACGCCGGCTCCGCCATAATTGTAAGGGGGATACTCGTTGGTGTAGATTAAAGAATTCATAGGGGGCGTTGTTGGTAATGGGCTAGTTGAACTGTCACAGTTTAATAGCCTTATCTTTAAATCGAGAGAGGCGATTAGGCTCAAGGATTTTCGCACGGATGGCTGCGTAGGATTCACGTGTGGTCTTGCGCAAACTCGATGGCTCTTTGTTCAGACCAGTAGGTGTTTTCGTCGCTAAATTGCAAAAAACCCATATGCCCGCCACTTTGAGGCGCTTCTAAGTGAAAATAGCGATGCGTCGATGCGACGTCTGTGGGGAAGCATTTGGCGGTCAAGAATGGATCGTTTCGGGCGTTCACTAGTAGGGTGGCAACAGAAATGTCTTTAAGCACCGGTCCACAGCTACATTGTTGCCAATACTCGTCGGCGCTCGCAAAGCCATTGAGGGGAGCAGTATAGTTACCATCAAACTCTCGAAAGGTTCTCATTTGGTCGATGCCAGTGTCAGTGATTTGACCTGGAAACTGCCTGACTTTGTGCCGAACTTTGTTGGTCAGTGTTTTGAGGAAACGTCGCATGTAAATTCGATTGGCAAACCTTTCTAGCTGCTCGGCGCTGCTGGCGAGGTCTGTGGCGACTGAAAACGCCACTGCACACCGAATCTGTGGGTATAGGCTAGATCCTTGATCGCCTAAATATTTCAAGGTGATATTTCCGCCTAGACTGAAGCCAATGAGTGAAATGGCCTCGTAGTCATGATGTGTGACCACATGTTTAATGATCGCGCCCAAATCTGCGGTGGAGCCGCTGTGGTAGGATGTTAGTAAGCGATTTGCCTCGCCGCTACAGCCACGTAGGTTCCAAGCCAGTGTGTGCCAACCCTTTCGTTTGAAGGCGCTTGCCATACCACGCACGTATTTGCCATTCGAGCTGCCTTCTAGACCGTGTGTTACTATAACGAGTTGCTTGGAAGGACCCTCGCGCAGCCAATCCAGATCGAGGAAGTCGCCATCTGCGGTATCGATGCGTTCGCGTGTGTAGTTCACTTCGGGCATTTTTCGGAACAGAGTCGGAAAAATCGTTTGCACGTGCCCATGGCTCAGCCCTAGAGGTGGCTGGTAGCTTGAATTTTCAATCAGTGGCATCTTATCGTGTTCGTCGTTTGCAATGGGTGCAGAAATACTTGATAAGTATTGATTATGATCAAGTCATTCCCCCATTTCTTATTTGCTATCACAGTTCTCGTTTCATTCGTAGCATGTGAAAAGTCTGGCGATGTCGATGCCAACGAAACCGCCGAGCAGGCGTCGCCGAAGGCTCAGGTCGACGTTGAAGAAGTGAAAGAAGACCTCAAGGAGATCGCTGCGCATGCGCATTCCGAAGCCAAAGAAGTCATTGCGACTGTGAAGGAGAAAGGGGCTAAGAATTTGGAAGTCGCGAAAGAGAAGTTGGCCGAGGTGAAGGCTGAAGCGAGTGAAGAGATGACCGAGCTGGTCGAAATGGCTGACCGAGAATTAGAGGAAGCAGGCGCGGCCTTGAAGAGCGCAAAAGAAGATGCTGCGGAGTCGTTGAATCAGTTCCTGCAAAAGGAATCTGCGGTAGAGACGGATCAGTAAGCGTCGTCATCACCTTCTGTTTTCTGATAAATGCAGATGTCTTTGTCTCCGTAGTAGGCGACTAGGATCGCACCTTCACCGGCGACGGCATCGAATAGTTTGAGCATCATATCTTGTTCGCCTGGCCAAGGGTAGACGAAGAATAGGTCGACTTCTTCAATATCGATATCCATGCCCTCGTAGCGCGCGGAGTATTCACTTGTATAGCCAAAGCTATCATCGCGAACGATATCGTGTCCGCTCAGTGCATCATAAATAATAAAACCTTCTGGGATGAAGCTGATTGCTAAAAACTCTGCGTCAATATTTTGGTCGCTGAGTAGGGCCTCTGCTTTTTCGACGAGCATGGGCTCGATTTCGATGCCCGTGGCTTCGTAATTAAGCAGGGCCGCGAAGGCAGTGCCGACGCCGAAACCGCTGCCCCATTCGATGAAGTTGCTGCCGAGGGGGAGCCCTTGATCTGTGACGTATTTGAGCGCCGAATACACTTGATCCGGTTCACTCGGCACATAGCGGGGGAAGCGCTTGTTTAGCTTTTCGTCGTAGAAGCGGTCGCAATGAGCGTCGGCCTCTTCAATAAACGCTTGGACGTCGTCTGGTATTGAGCGCGCTTCGACCTCATAAGGCAGTTGGATGTAGGCCATGAGGATTAGTGCCAGGGGTGGAAGTCGAATTCAGATCCCACACTGTAGGATTTTGTCTGGATCGGCGGCACGACGATGTATCCATCACTTTTGAGAATGTGGACTAAGTCCCCAGAGTTGTTGACTGGTTGCGGTGTCGCAGTGTTGTGCTCGTGGATTGAAACCGGAAGGAAGATCGTGAAATCGTCGCGAGCGCTAATGTCTTGGTCGATATTAACTGATCGAGTCGCTTCAATGGTTTGTTGTCCCATCGCGTTGAAAATCGCAGGGATGACATATTGATGTAGGCAGGTCAGTGTGGACAGTGGGTTGCCCGGCAGTGTAAAGACTGAGCATTTTTGATTCGTCCAGAAGCCCATTGGTTTGCCTGGCTTCTGTGCGATGCCGTGAAAGTGATTTGTCAGGCCCAACTCATCCAAGGCATCTGGAATATAGTCTTTTTTTCCCATCGAAACACCGCCGCTGAGGAGTAAGATCTCATTCTTTGACAGTAGTGTTTGAAGGGCTGCTTTACAGGCTTCATAATTATCGGGTAAGTGTGCCTTCTCTTGCGAATATAAATGCGAGCGAACCAAGGCGGTCTCTACCATGATGTCGTTAGATCGGCGGATTTGATGAGCTGCGGGAGTGCTATCGATATTCACGAGTTCGTCGCCCGTGCTAATGATTGCGATTGATGGAATCTTCGCTACGGCGAGCTCTGTATTGCCACAGGTCGCGGCCACCGCAATCTCTCGACTGCCGATTGGTGTCCCCAGAGCTAGTATCTGTTGCCCTGCAGGGCGATCACTGGCAAAGCCATGAATGCAGTCGTTGGCCTGATGAGTATTCGGATTTAGTAGTTGCATGGTATGTTCGTCAATACGCTTGGTTTCCTCGTATGGCACGACACAGTCGGCGTCTTCTGGAACGACCGCACCAGTCATGATTTCAGCGCAAGAGCGTGGAGCTGGGCCGATCAATTGGGCAGGACTGCCCGCAGGTGCTTGGATGGTAATTTTAAAAATACCTTCGGCGTCAATTTCACTGGCGCGAATAGCATAGCCGTCCATCATTGAGCGATTGAATGGGGGGAACGGTCGATCTGCATGAATTGCCTCTCTCAGAATGCGACCTGCACATTTGTTTAAGGGGCAATGCACGGTCGCCACGGCAGGTAGGTTTTCGTTGATGAGGCGTGTTGCCTCTGTTGAAGTGATTAAAGCTTTCATGTGGAATGTTCGTGCATAGCGTGCACGGATACGTTTTTAAAGACTCAATGATAAAAGATCAAAGAGGGCGAGGACTGACCGATCTGCGAATTTCGCTGATAGATCGCTGTAACTTGCGCTGCAGCTATTGTATGCCGAAAGAGATTTTCGGTCCGGATTATCAGTTTTTAAAGAAAAAGGAGTGGCTGCGTTTTACCGAGTTAGATGATTTGGTTGAAGCTTTTGTGAAGCTAGGCGTGCGAAAGGTCCGGTTGACAGGTGGAGAGCCATTGCTACGCCCTGGTTTGTCTAAGTATATTCGCGGGCTGAAGCATTTGCATCAAATTGAAGATGTCGCGCTGACCACTAATGCATTGCGTCTCGCCGAGAAAGTTGGCGAATTGAAAGAGGCGGGCTTGGATCGCGTGACTGTCAGCTTGGATGCGCTGGATCCCGAGATTGCAGGCGCGATGAATGGACGCGGAATTGCGCCGAAAGCCGTATTGGCCGGAATCGAGGCGGCTCAGGCAGTTGGCTTTCAAGTCAAGGTGAACATGGTTGTCGAGCGAGGAGTCAACGACGGTGAGATTTTACCGATGGCGCGCTATTTTAAAGGGCGTGGCGTGACGCTGCGGTTTATTGAGTTCATGGATGTGGGAAATCACAACGGCTGGGCGATGGATCGTGTGGTGAGTGGTCGCGAGATTTTGCAGACAATCGAACCGGAGTTTAAGGTGGAGCCGTTGGATGTGACTTCCGATAAAGAAGTCGCGAAACGTTATCGCTACACGGATGGTTCCGGTGAATTTGGCCTGATTACTTCAGTGACTCAGCCGTTTTGCGGCGGCTGCACGCGAGCACGCATCTCGGCGGACGGTAAGCTATATACCTGTCTCTTTGCGAGCCAGGGTTTGGATTTGAAGTCCTTCATGCGAGCGGATGATTACGAGAAAGCGAAGCTTTTCGAATTACTAAGAAAGCATTGGTCGGTCCGCGAAGATCGCTATTCGGAGGTGCGCACCGATGATGGCTTTACTTCTCGTGATAAGGTCGAGATGTCCTACATCGGTGGGTGATGCGTTTATTTTTTCCGAGTGTTGGAGCTCTTGGGAGCTAAGTTTGATTGGCTCGGGAGCATGGTGCCAGCGACGGATTCGCAGATGCCTAGAAAAGTCTCCTCGGTGATGGAGAGTTTCTTGTCTTTTGCATAGGTGATGCCCCATTGGCGGGTGATTTTTCGGTTGCCGGTCGGGACGTGGACGAGACTGCCGATGTTGATTTCGTTTTCAACGATCCATGATGCAAGAAAGCTGACTCCGTAGTTAATTTTTACCAGTTCCTTAATTGCCTCCATGCTGCCTAGCTCGATGTAGTTGTGTAGTCCGAGTTTGTTTTGGCGGAAGAAGGCTTCGATTTTTTCGAATGTCTGGCTGGTTTTATTGTATAAAACGAGACGCTCCTGGGCAATTTTGCTCATTTTGCTAGTTCCTTTTTGCGCAAAATCGTGGATCGGTGAACTTACTAAAATGAGCTCGTCTTTAAAAAGTGGCCTAATTGCAACGTCATTCACATCACTTGGGTCTACAATGATCGCTAGATCGAGCTCGTGGCAGCGCACCATTTCGAGGAGCTCGGGAGTGTCGGCGGGTGCAATACTCAGGATGCAATCAGGGAAGCACTCGTTGAACTCTCTGAGCACGATAGGCAGTATGTATTGGCAGGCCGTAGTGCTGGCTCCGATACGCAGTTTGCCGCGCCCCCAGTTGGCACGGTCTTGGATGCGGCTGTGTGCTCCTTGCATCTGATTAAGAATGTTTTGTGCATCTTTGTAGAGGTCATTACCATCCTCAGTGATGTTGATTTTTCGGCCGGTTCGAGTGACCAATTGACAGCGTAAATCGGTCTCCAAATTTTTGATGGAGTGGCTGATCGCGGACTGTGTGAGATTTAAGATGCGTGCAGTTTCGGTGAAACTGCCGGCTTGCACTAGTGTGCAGAAAGCAAGTAATTGGCGACCACCGAGCGCTTCTACTCCGATCGCCCCGATGAGTATATCCGCATGATTCAAGTGTTGCACGAAGCGTGCACACGCTGTGCCGACCCTGCGCAAGTTCCGGAAATATTAAATGTGCTCTCAAGTCCTTCTTATCTGAACTGTCGACCCGAGACATTAGCGCATGCGTTCTCCGGAAGTTTCCCCATGGGGCATGGGCAAATCAGCGAAGGTGATTTTATTCAATTTAGTGCACACGAAGTGAATCGGCCCGATAAGAAACGCGCAGCTCTTGTTTACGAAGACCTTTGCCGCTACTTGCCGCATCCGAACCTAAAGGCGGCCACCCCGAAGATGATTTCCCGCGTTTATCGCGAATCCATTTATGAGCAGGCGATGAGCCCAGCTGTAATCTAATATCTATATTAAACTAGAAAATGCCACTATGATAAAACGTATAATAACACTTGCTGCGATCACTGCATCGTCAGCGACGCTCCATGCGGAGCTCCTCGATGTTGAGAAAGACGCACTCAAGTTCGGGTTCATTAAACTCACGATTTCCCTCGAAGGGTCTGGCATCGAGTATTAAGTTGGGGATGCCTTGGGGGTCTTTCCTGAGAATAACGTAAAACTGGTGGATGAGATCATTGCTGCGGCCGGATTCGGACCTGATGAATTAGCACCTGTCCCACACGGTAAAGATCAGCAGCTCTTTGATGCCTTGCGTTTTCACTATGATGTCAGCGTGCTTACTGAGCCTTTCTTGTTGGCCTGCGGTCGTCTGACCAAGCATCCCGAATTAAAGAAAATCATTGCTGATGATGAGAAACGAAAGGCTTACCTATCCGGGCGCGGTTTAGTGTATCCAATCGTTGATTTTAATGTAAAGTTTCCCACGACGGAGTATTTGGTCGCTCCATTAAAGGCGTTGAATCCACGTTTATACTCTATCTCTTCCAGCCCGAAGGCGCACCCGAGCGAAGTGCATTTAACTGTGGGTAAGGTGACGTATGATCTGCATGGCCGTAAACGTTTAGGTGTGTGTTCAACATATTTGGCAGACCATAAATTGGACCGCCCTGTAAAAGTGTATATGCACTCAAACAAGGCCTTTCGTTTGGCGGAAAATAACGATGTCCCTGCGATCATGATTGGCCCAGGCACCGGCATTGCGCCGTTCCGAGCATTTCTAGAAGAGCGCGAAGCACGCGGCGCCAAGGGCAAAAACTGGTTATTTTTCGGCGACCAGCATCAAGCGACGGATTTTCTCTACGAGGAGCAAATCACTGCATAGATGAAGAAAGGCTTACTCACTCGTTTCGACACCGCGTTTTCTCGGGATCAGGAGGAGAAGATCTATGTGCAAAACCGTATCGTTGAGCATGCTGAAGAATTCTATGCATGGCTTGAAGAGGGCGGTTATATTTACATCTGTGGTGATGCCTCGCGCATGGCGAAGGATGTCGATAAGGCGATCCACAAGGCTGTCGAGATCGCCGGAGGTAAGTCTGAGGACGAGGCTAAGGCCTATGTCGAGGCACTGAAGAAAGCAAAGCGCTATCTCCGTGATGTGTATTAGGGAGCGTTGGTCTGGGGGGCTGTTGTCGAGGTCCGCGCAATCGCGGCCCCCTACGGTTGCTTCACAGTCGCTGAAGTCGGTGGTTGCCTTTCTGGGTTTTCTCTAAACGCTCCGCGACTATGAAAAAGACATTCCCGCTCACGCACCCGAAAAAGAAGTCTGAACGCTTGGTTGAATCAATTCGTGCGGATGTAAAAAAGTATTTGAAGCGCGAGCGAAACAAGAAACTGCCCGAAGGTGTCGATTTCTGGGATTTTGATTGCAAGGTCGGTGCGTCGGCAGAGTCGGCGCAAGTCGTGCACGTCGCTGAGGTGTCTAAAGCTATTGGTCAGGTCTTGGCTGATGGCAGTGAAGCTTGTTACGTAGAGCTTTTGTCGAAACCGGCTACACGCCAGAAGCGTTCGAAAGAATCGCTTTAGTCGTTTTCTCCTTCGAGTTCGGCAAAGCGCATAACTTCTTCGAAGGTGGTGGTGCCGTTTTTGATGTGTTCCCATCCGCTTTGTTGAAGCGAGCGCATGCCTTGCTGAATCGCGGTTTGACGAATCAGGCGGGCGGAGTCACGTTTCACGATGTGTTCGTGGATTTCTTCGGTGACGCGGAGGATCTCAAAGATCGCAACACGTCCGCGAAAACCCAGTTTACGGCAGCGTTCACAGCCGATCGCTTCTTTGGCGAGGTGGCCAAATTGTGCTTCGCTTTGATCGATGCGCATTGCAGTGAGGCAGCTTACGACATGGGTGGGATCGAAATTACCAGGTTGTGCACAGTTCGGGCACAGTCGGCGCACGAGTCTTTGAGCGATGATCATCTCAACAGAAGATGCGATCAAGAAAGGTTCGATGTCCATATCCACCAAGCGAGTCAGCGCGCCAGGTGCGTCATTGGTGTGGAGGGTGCTGAGCACCAAGTGGCCCGTCAGTGAGGCGCGAATTGCGATGTCGGCGGTTTCACGATCACGAATCTCACCGACCATAATAACGTCGGGGTCTTGACGGAGCACCGCACGCAGAGAGGTAGCAAAGGTCAGGCCGATGTCTGAGTGCACCTGAGTTTGATTGACTCCTGGGACCTCATACTCGACTGGATCCTCGACCGTGATGATACGGCGTTCCGGTTTGTTGATCAGACGAATAAAGGCCGTGAGCGATGTCGATTTACCGGAACCGGTCGGGCCAGTGACCAAGATGATGCCGTGTGGCGAGGCGAGGTGGCGTTCGACGTGTTTCTCCTCATCGGGTGCAAGGCCGAGTTCGCGCATGGAGAGCGGCTTTGACTTTTGATTGAGCAAACGAAGGCTGACGCTTTCTCCATACATGGTGGGAAAGGTCGAAATACGAATGTCGAGCTCGTTGCCACCGGCTCCGAAAGTGATACGGCCATCCTGTGGGCGGCGCTTCTCGGAAATATTGAGCTTCGCCATGATCTTCAGGCGGGAAATGATCGCGCCTTGGAATTTTATCAAATTGTCGGGCACCCGAACTGCCACGAGCTCACCATCGATGCGGTAGCGAATTTGCAATGCGTCACGATGTGGCTCGAAATGAATGTCGGTCGCGCGATCAGTGACGGCTTTATTCACGACTTCATTCACAAAACGTATGACGGCTGCATCTTCGTCCTCGGCCTCTGCTTCTTCGGCTTCGTCATTGAGAATGTCCGATTCGTCGAGACTTCCAGAGCCCACGCCGAAGCGTTGTGTGATCGTATTGATAACTTGTTCTGGATTGCCGAGATGCCAATCTGGCTTGCGACCGCTCACTGCGTAGATCCAGCGGTTCATTTTGGCATCTGGCGGCCACAGAGTGACCAATGTGATCGGCGCGTTGTCGTCGATGATTGTTTCGTCATCATCGTTGGTCGCCTTGTGGACGGGCACGCACTGATATTCATGAATGAGTCGCAGTGGAAGTGTGCTAGTTGGATTATCGATCAGCTCAATGTCCTCTAGGATTGGCAGGCCCGCAGAGTCAGCAACTTCTTTGACCAGTTCGCGAGTTGGTATATTGCGCAGCGTTGCAATTTGTAAAAGGCGCTCTGAACGTGGCAACGCTTCAATTTCTTCGCGCTGTTCCTCGCTTAGGTCGCGATATATACTGCTGAGGTTCATTATAGGGAAAGTGTAAAAGTTTTTAGGCAGAGAATCTGTATGTTGGGTAACGCTTATCGAGTCTCATTTGTTTCAAAGGTTCCGCACTATCAACAGCTGAATCGGATCTAGCAACTCTGTTCATCGTCTTCCCAATAGTCGTCGCCGTAGTTAAAGAAGATTTCTTCGCCTGGGAGAATTGTGCGGAGTGCTTCAATACGTGCAGTTTTCCAGCGAGTGGAGGTGACCAGAAATGCGTTGGGATCGTCGTTGTGGTTGATATAACGGGTGTAATTTGCCTTTGGTCCTTCGCCCACAATGATGTGGTTTTTAGAGACCCACATGACATAGGGTGAAAAAGGGCGGTCCGGATCGAGGAATTCCTCCTCGTTTATTATATAGCCTGTATAGTAACCGATGGTGTCATCCTTGTCGATTTGGGTTTTGGCGAATAAGCCGTTGCCTGCGCCTTCGATCGTTGACGGCTTGATTTCGAAATCGGATTCGGTCCAGGTCTTTGGTTTTGGCATGGTGGTAGCTGTGTTGAGTGTCTTTACGAATGACTACAGTCTACCGTAGTGATTGTTTCAAGAGTTCTTGAACCCATTTACGGTGTGGGCCGGAGAGGGTGATTCGTCCAATTTGTTGGATAGGAATCCATTGGAGCTCGGGCGTTGATTCCAATTGCGAGTTAGGCACTTGTTTGGTATTCAGCGTATGAATACTTTCAGTGATGCGGCGATTGGTGATGCCTCGGGTTTTGGTGAGTAGCGGTTTTGCTTTCGGAGCTGCCAGCTTGAGTTGCTCGAAACTGGGGAGCTCAAATTGTCCGGCGAGTTGCTTCGCATCGGTCGCGTGCTGATAGAGCAAAATGTTGTTTTCTTGGATGACCCAGGCTCGGGAGATGGCGGCCTTGATGGTAGCTTTACGCTGGATTTTTGGAATGATGTCGGGTTCGCCTTGCTCAAGTCCAAGGCAGTCTGGTGCGACGGGGCAGATCGAACAGCTTGGGTTCTGCTTGGTGCAAATGAGCGCTCCGAGCTCCATCATCGCTTGATTGTGTTCGCCCGGGTGATCCTTATTGAGCAGCTCATCAGCAAGTGGAGTGAATTGCTTGACGGCATCTCCGTTATTTTTGAATTCGCGGGTGTCGTTGCTGAGTCGTGCCAAGATGCGCACGACATTGCCGTCGACGACAGCTGCGGGGAAGTCCTGCGCGATTGAGCTGATTGCGGCGGAGGTGTAGGGGCCGATTCCGGGAAGCGCTTGCCATTCGGTGGCGGTCGTCGGTTTGGGCTCCATGCTGATGTAAACTTTAGCTAACTTATGTAGATTGCGCGCTCGGCTGTAGTAGCCGAGGCCCTCCCAATGCTTGAGCACGTCTTCACTGGGAGCCTTGGCGAGTGCTTCAAAGTCAGGGAAGCGCCGCATCCAACGCTCAAAATAGGGTAGCATCGTCTTGATTTGTGTCTGTTGCGCCATGAGCTCGGATACGACAGTTCTGTAGAGCGATGGTGTCGTGCGCCACGGCAGTGGTCGTTGTGCGGTGGCATACCACTTGGAAAGCGCGGACTGAAAGGCTTTAATATTAGTGTGCAATGACATGAAAGAAGTAGGTTTGAAGAACGTGGCTCAAAGGTCGAACTTCGAATGTAACTGGAAGGTAATTTCCCTGACCAAAATCGGTGCTCCGCACGAATACTTGGCTTGCCTGTTTCGGGGAAATGAGGAAGGTTGGGTGCGTATGCGTATCATTCTTACATGGGCTTTGTTTTTTCTATCAATGACGGGTGCACTGCCTGCTCAATCGGATAGCTTTGCGATGCGGCGTGCTTTGCAGCGCTATACCGAGGTCTATGGTGGCGGGCGTGACGCCGACGCATTAACTTCGATTAGTATTGAGGGCACTCAAGAAATTGGCGGAGAGGTATATGATTTTCTTTTGCGCAAGAAACGTCCAAATTCTCTTCGCTATCGCATCAGCCGTGAAGGTCAGAGCGTAGTGACCGCCTATGACGGGATTTCAGGTTGGATGCAGATCCAAAAAGATGGTGAGTTGACGACTCGTAAGTTAACTCGCGACGAGCGTATCGTGCTCAAAGAGGAAGCTATTTTTGAGGGTCCATTATTTCGACATTTAGAGAGTCGCCGCCATCAAGTGGAGATGACTGGTCTTTCAAGAGTTGAAGGGCGCGATGCTTTTGTCTTTCAAACTAGGGAGGCCAGTGGGCGCCGTTCTATCTATTATTTGGACACTCGCCAACCGCATGTATTGAAAGTTGAGCGCCTTGGGGCCGACGACAAGGTGGTGATGACTACGCATTATAGAGATTATCGGGATGTGAACGACTACCCTATAGCTTTCGAGGTGGAAACACTTGTTGATGGGGAGGTGGTTTCACTGGTCAAAGTGGATTCAGTTACTCCAAATCCAGGGTTACTCAGTTTTTATTTCCGAATGCCTGAATAGGCGGATCTAATGTGCCATGTCTTCATAGTGATCCGACGATGAGAGGGCGGCGCTCAGTTGCTGTTGTCGGTGGCGGGCCTGCGGGCTTGCGGGCCGCTGAAGTCGCGGCTGACGAGGGCGCACAGGTCACACTGTATGACCACAAGCGATCGGTTGGCCGTAAGTTTTTAGTCGCAGGTAAAAGCGGTCTAAATCTTACTAACGACGCTGACTTTGATACATTTTTGTGTAAATACTCGGGCACAGAGTTTCCAGTAGAGCGTTGGACAACCCTTCTTCGTGGGTTTGATTCCGCGGCTTTACGGCAATGGGCTTCTGGTCTTGGAGTGAAGACCTTTGTCGCAGGGGGGGGGAAAGTATTTCCGACTTCAAAGAAAGCGGCTCCTCTACTGCGTCGCTGGATAATGAAGTTGAAGGCTCAAGGCGTTGGGTTTGTTGTCAATCATCGCTTGCGAGATCTGCGTAGGTCGGAGTCAGGGGTGTTGCTTGATTTCGACTGCCCGACTGGGCAAGTGACAAAGCACTACGATTCAGTAGTCTTGGCCTTGGGAGGCGGTTCTTGGCCGACTACCGGCTCAGATGGTGGATGGATTAGTATGCTAGAGCGGAGTGGTGTCTCTGTGCGCCCCTTGCAGGCTGCAAACTGCGGTTGGGAGTGTGATTGGACTGAATCGACACGTGCAATTGCAGAAGGTCGACCTTTGCACCATTTGTCGATTTCTGCTGGTTCACACACCATTAGCGGCGAATTGATGGTGACTCGATACGGTTTTGAAGGGGCACCGATGTATCAGCTCGGTCCGGCTTTGCGTGCAATGCAGCAGCCAGAGCTTATCATTGATTTTAAGCCAGTATTTAGTCTTGAGCATATGGTGAAGAAGATGGAATCCGCACGTCGCGACTTTTATAAAGAAGCACGGTTACGATGGAAGTTTACCGAGCCGATGTGTGCGATTCTTCGCCAGCTATATGGCGAGTTCGATTCGGCTGAAGTCCTTGCTCGGGCAGCGAAGGCCTGTCGGATTCCTTTAAAGGGACCACGCCCCATCGAAGAGGCGATCTCAAGTAGTGGAGGGGTCGCTTGGTCTGCGCTCGATGATCAATTGATGCTGAAAGACCTGCCACATGTCTACTGCGCGGGAGAAATGATTGATTGGGAGGCACCGACGGGAGGGTTCTTAATCCAAGGCTGCTTTGCGACTGGCACTTTAACTGGAAGGGCCGCGGGCAATGTGCAATTGAAGTCGTAGCGTGCAGCTTTAGCAAACGATTATTTAGAGCTCATGTTGAAACAACGTTCGTTTGCTAAAGCTGCACGCTACTTTAAGCTTCGGTATTTTTGAGACAGTTTTCTCAGCGGCGACAGCACGGAGATGACGTAGCCCCGAAAATGGAGTGAGCTTAGCGATCGACATGGCCGGTCCCGAAGGGAACCAGACCACCGCAGGTGAAAGTCCCGGTTCGAGCTTGTTGCATACAAAAAAGCCCGTAAATCTTGCGATTCACGGGCTTTCCGAAAGTGGTAGGCTGTCGGGGACTTGAACCCCGAACCAATTGATTAAAAGTCAACTGCTCTACCGATTGAGCTAACAACCCCTTTGGAAGCGCAGGATGGAAGTATTGAAGGAGATGCTTGTCAAGTGTAGGAAAAAGATATTTTTTTTATTTTGAAGGTCTTTTCTTGGAACAAATCTAAGCTTTCAACGATCTAGCATACATGAACCCCACAATGACTGCAAAGACTGATACTTTAAACCCTGACGAGCTCCTTATCGAACGTATTAAAAACGGCGACACGGCAGCTTATAATGATATTGTTGCGCGTTATTACGGCCGGATTTACGCTCGAGTTTCGCAACTGCTTAAGAATAAGCAAGATGCGGAGGAGGTGACACAAGACGCCTTCATTCGTGCCCATCGTGGCCTCGACAAGTTTCGTGGTGACGCTGCATTTTCGACTTGGCTTTACCAAATCGCTACGAATCTCGCTCATAACCGCTACTGGTATTGGTTCCGCCGTAAGCGGGACTACTCGATTTCCTTAGATCAGCCTTTGTCTACTGATGGTGACCTTACTCTGGAAAATGTGATGCCATGCTCCGGTGAAACCCCTGCCGAAGCTGCTGTAAATCAAGAGTTTGTAGATCGCGTTTCAGAGTGTATGAATGGCTTAAATGAGAAGCATAAAGAGGTGTTAATCCTTCGAAATGTTAAAAACCTTTCCTATGAAGAGATCGCCCAGCAGCTCGAAATCAGCGTGGGCACTGTCAAAAGTAGAATTGCGCGAGGTCGCGAAAGTCTACGTGATTTGATGGGTAACGATTTTTCATGACAGAAGATAAATTTAGTGAGTTAGTAAATCTCTATCTAGATAAGGAAATCTCTGCGGAGGACTTAGCATCACTCAAAGCGGAGCTAGCCGCCAATTCAGAGCGTGAGATTGAATTTAGAGAACGCTGCCGTCTACACCAAGCGATGCGTTTAGCTATGGTAGGCACATCTAGTGGCTCTAGCTCGACTCGTCGTCGCTCTGGAGCGTCTACACGTCGTAAGCGCTCTGGCTCCAGTAAGAGTTCTAGTCGCAGCCAAGCATCAAAACATTCGAGTGCGGTTGCGACAAAGAAGCGCTCCGTGAGCCAGTCAAGCAGGGGCGCAAGGAAGGCGGTAGATAGGCCTGTTGAAAGTGCTGCCAGTTTTCCACGCTGGATACCCGCAGTCGGTCTCGCCGCTTGCCTCGCTATCGGCGGTATGATGTTGTATCCTGTTTTTACCGATACGACGCATATTTCAAAGCAAACACTCGAGGGCGTCAGTGAGGATGAACTGGAGCAAGTGAAAGATCCGCTGGCAACGGTGGATCGTTCCGACCTTAAGCGTTTTGCCAGTAATTACGGGCGCTCGGCTCCTCGTAGCTCTAGCTTGGCGGCAGAGTTACGCTTGCTTGGACTGCACCCTGAGGTGATGGACCATGATGCCGAACTAAGCGAAATTAGTATGGCGAGTATTAAGCCGCGAGATGTGAGTCAACGTCGAATAGAGATGTTTAATCAACTGAAGGAATATTCACCGCTACCAAGGGCTAATATATTGGAAACGGCCGAGCCGAAACCAAGCCGTTCAAGTCATTGGCCCGCAGGATTTCAAACATCCTTGGCGACTTTTAAATAGACACGGTTCTGAATATTCCTGCGCCTGAATGATGGACAAATAGAATGTCTGTCCTTTGTATCTTTATTTATGAAACTTCAGCGCGTCGTGATGGCAATGATTGCCATCTTTTTGATCTTCTATGTGCTCCACATCGGGCAGGCTTTATTACTGCCGCTTGTGATTGCTGGTGCGGTTGCGTATCTGATCAGTATTTTAGCACATACGATACGTATCGTTAAAATAGGGAGCAGGCGGGTGCCCAAGCCCGTGGCTATGTTTTTGGCGATCGCGATTATTTTAGCGGCGTTGAGTTTCATTGTGCAGCTAATCACGCTTAATATAGCCAGTGTCGTGCGTGTTGCACCGGAGTATCAGCAAAATCTAGAGGCATGGATCGTGAAAGGCTATACGATGTTTGGAGTGGAGGATGCTCCAAATTTAAACGAAGTTATCAGCCAGATCGATTTTCGCGGCTATCTACAAGACTTTGGAGGCACCGTGCGCTCATTGCTCAGTAGTGCGGGTATTATTGTCGTCTATCTTATTTTCTTACTGCTTGAGCAACGAACTTTCTCGAGTAAGATCAAGGCTCTCGTGCGCGACCCCGATCGCCAAGAAGATGCCTTTGAATTGATTGGCAAGATGGGCCATGATATTCGTTCGTATATTGGTATTAAGGTGATAACTAGTGCGGCTACTGGCATATTGAGCTATATTGTTTTGCGAGTTGTCGGTGTCGACTTTGCTAGCTTTTGGGCGGTATTAATTTTTCTCCTGAATTTCATTCCGACGATTGGATCGATCATCGCAACGGCATTTCCATCCATTCTTACCTTGGTTCAATTTGATACTTTAGGGCCCTTTATTGTGACTGCATCAGTGTTAACTGGCTTACAGTTTTGTGTGGGCAGTCTACTCGAGCCTAAGTTGATGGGAAATCGTCTCAACTTGAGCCCAATTGTCATTCTACTGTCTCTCGGATTGTGGGGCTCCATATGGGGGATTCCCGGTATGTTTCTTTGTGTGCCTTTTACGGTGATCATTATGATCGTGTGCTCCTATTTCCCTGCTTCTCGGGCGGTTGCAGTTGTCTTATCGGGCAATGGCGAGCTAACCGTTGGTGCGCGACGCCCAAATGGTGTGCCGCGCGCGAAGTAGTGACTTTAGGGAATCCATTCTTGCTGTCTAAGGTCAATTAACTACGTATTATATTTTTCTCTCCCTTTTCACACACTACCCACTGAATACCTCACCTATGAAAAAGTTACTGGCTGCTAATCGCAGCGAAATTGCCGTTCGTATTTTCCGTAGCGCGACCGAACTCGGTTGCCAAACAGTCGCCGTATACGCCAACGAAGATCGTTTTGGTGTGCACCGTTTTAAAGCTGATGAGGCGTATTTGGTGGGCCAGGGGCTTGGGCCTGTTGCCGCTTATTTAGATATCCCGAGTATTATTGATTTAGCTAAAGCGAAAGGCGTGGATTATATTCACCCAGGCTATGGGTTTCTTTCAGAAAATGCCACTTTCGCGAAGGCCTGTGAGGATAACGGCATTAATTTTGTGGGACCGAGCGCAAGCCTACTGGGGCGCATGGGAGACAAAATCGAAGCGCGTAAAATTGCCGACGAGGCAAATGTGCCTACCTTACCAGGGACCCAAGATCCAGTCTCTGATATGAATGAAGCCGTTAAGACAGCCAAGAAGATTGGCTTTCCATTGATTGTGAAAGCTGCCTTTGGTGGCGGTGGCCGCGGTATGCGTGTGGTGAAGGATCCGAAAGATCTGAAGCCTTTACTTGAAGAGGCACAGGGTGAAGCAGAGCGCTCATTTGGTAATGCATCCGTTTTCATGGAGCGCTATATTGGACGCGCAAAGCATATTGAAGTGCAGGTCCTTGGCGATAAGCATGGGAATGTCGTGCATCTACATGAGCGTGATTGCTCGGTGCAACGTCGCCACCAAAAGGTGATCGAGATCGCGCCTTCAATCGGACTTCCCGAAAAAGTGCGCAAAGAGCTCTGCGACGCCGCGGTCAAGATTGCGAAGGCGATCGGTTATTACAGTGCGGGCACTGTTGAGTTTCTACTGGATCTGGATACCCACGAGTGGTTTTTCATTGAAATGAATCCGCGTATCCAAGTGGAGCATACAGTCACTGAAGTCATCACAGGTATTGATATTGTGCGCAGTCAGATTCTTATCGCTGAAGGGCACTCCTTGCATGGAAAGGAAATCGGCATCCCGCAACAAGACGAAGTGCCTCGCAACGGGGTCGCGATCCAAGCGCGTATCACGACAGAAGATCCTGAGAAGAATTTCGCTCCCGATTACGGTAAAATTGTTAATTACCGAAGTGCGGCTGGTTTCGGGATCCGCCTAGATGGCGCGATGGGCGACACCGGCGCGGTGATCACTCCTTATTATGATTCGCTTCTAGTGAAGTTGACTGCATCTGCACGCACCTTCGAGTTGGCGATTCAACGTATGGACCGTGCACTGCGTGAAATGCGTATACGTGGCGTGAAAACCAATATCCCATTCATTGAGAATGTGATCCATCACCCGATCTTTAATTCTGGAGAAGCGACCACCACTCTAATTGATACCACTCCTGCGCTGTTTAATTTCAAGCGTCGCCGCGACCGTGCCACCAAATTACTGAATTTCCTCGGTGAGACGATCGTTAATGGTAACGAGCAGGTGAAAGGGCGCCCGGTGCCACTTATGGATCTGCCGGTGATTTTGCCAGATTACGATCCTAAGGCGAAAAAACCAAAAGGCACCAAGGACTATTTGACTGAGCATGGGCCAGAGAAGTTTGCCGACTGGACGCGTAAGCAGAAACGGCTGCTCGTGACAGATACCACCATGCGCGATGCGCATCAGTCGTTGCTCGCTGCGCGCGTGCGTAGCTATGATCAGTTGATGGTCGCCGATTCGATCGCACAAAATGGCCACAATCTTTATAGTTTAGAATGTTGGGGTGGTGCGACCTTCGATACCACCATGCGCTTCTTACATGAGAATCCATTTAAGCGCTTACGTCGTTTGCGCGAGCGTATCCCAAATGTTTGTTTTCAAATGCTGCTTCGCGGTGCAAATGGCGTCGGCTACTCCAACTATCCGGACAATGTGATTCGTGGCTTCATCAAGCATTCCGCGGAGTCAGGCATGGATATTTTCCGTGTCTTTGACTCATTGAATTACTTGCCAAACTTGAAGGTCGCGATGAATTCGATTCGCAAGGATACGAATGCCGTCTGTGAGGCCACGATTTGCTACACGGGCGATATACTAAATCCAGCGCGTGAGAAATATACGCTCGAATATTACGTCAATATGGCGAAAGAACTGGAGAAAATGGGTGCCCATATTCTTGCGTTGAAAGATATGTCGGGTCTTTGCCATCCGAATGCCGCTTACAAACTAATTAAAGCGCTTCGCAATGAAGTTGGATTGCCCGTGCATTTTCACACACATGATTCCAGTGGCATTGCGTCGGCGTCGATTGTCAAAGCTGCGGAGGCGGGCGTCGATGTTGTCGACTTAAGTGTTTCATCGCTATCTGGGCTGACTGCCCAGCCGAATATGAACTCGATTGCGCATGCGATGCGTAGTGATAAACGTGATACAAAGCTCGATCAGAAGTTCCTCGACGATCTTTCGATTTACTGGGAGGCCGTCCGTCAATTCTACGAGCCCTTCGATACCAGTCCTAAGTTTGGAAGTGCCGAAGTCTATCGCCACGAAATGCCGGGCGGTCAATACACTAACCTACGCGAGCAAGCACGTGCGCTTGGTCTGGGTAAACGTTGGCCAGAAGTCGTCCGTTATTATCATGAAGTCAACGCACTCTTGGGCGACATTGTTAAGGTCACCCCGAGTAGTAAAGTTGTTGGCGATCTAGCAATCTTTTTGCTGACCAAAGGAGTGGAGCCGCACGATGTGGTGAACTTAGAGCCAGGCACTGCGTTTCCTGAATCAGTGGTCGACATGCTTTCTGGTGGCCTCGGTCAACCGAAGGGTGGCTGGCCGAAGGCTGTGCAAAAAGTCGTTCTCGGAGATCGCAAGCCAAGTAAGGGGCGTCCAGGTGCTCGTGCTGAGAAGGTCGATCTCGATGTCGCACGCGATGAGGTGAGAGCGATTACGAAACGCACGGATGTGCCTGACGATGACCTCTATTCGTATTTGATGTATCCGCAGGTGTTCAAGGACCTCGTCAAGAAAGTTGATCAATACGGGCATGCGCGTGTGTTGCCAACACCGACATTTTTCTATGGTTTAAAACCAGGCGAAGAGATCTCTGTAGAAATTGAGGAGGGTAAGACGCTCATTGTTAAACTGATCTATGTCAGTGATCCGAATGAGGATGGTCAGCGCTCGATAACTTTTGAGCTGAATGGCCGCGCGCGCGAGTGTGTGATTTTAGATAAATCAATTAAGACCGAGACCAAGCGTCGTGTGAAGGCTGACTCGGCTGATAAAAAACAAGTCGGTGCACCGATACCGGGTATGGTCAGTGCGGTCAGTGCGAGTGTCGGGCAGAAAGTCGCGAAGGGGGATAAACTCGTTATTCTTGAAGCGATGAAGATGCAGACGACTGTTTACGCGCTCACTGACGGAGTGGTAGATGTCTTAGAAGTTGGCGTGGGCGACCAGGTCGATAGTAAAGACCTGCTCGTAAAGTTGCGGTAATATTTGTGGCGTGTCGCTTTGGCAAATGAATCCTGTTTCAATAGAAGTAGTAACCAACGTTTGCTAAAGCTGCATGCCACGCTTACTTTGCCGCCGCTCGGTGTAAGCGATCATTGATGGCTTTGCCGATGCCTGTCGGTGCCGAGAGCTCGATGTGCAGTTCTGTGTAGCCTTGCTGGTCGAGGCGTTGTATCAATTCGAAGAGGTTGTGGGCGACCGTCTCCGTATTGCCATCTTCGGATAGCCAGTAGGCGTGTTTAGCTATGGGTTCGAAGAGCGGCTTCGCATTAAAGATAATCGCACAATTTTCATGCACTGCGATGTCCGACAAGTTGGAGGGGGCAGTGCCTAGTTCGAACAGATGCACTTTCGCCCGCGGGCTGTAGTGTTGGGTGAGTTGTCCTGGGGCGACTTGTGCTTTCTTATCGCTGGAGCCGAATGTGTGGTCGGCGAGGTCGCGACCGAGTGTGTCGCTCAGTGCTTCCTGTGTGACTGGGCCATGACGTAAAATTGACGGATTTTCAGGGTCTCGTAAGTCCACGATCGTGGATTCAAGTCCGAAGGAACAGGGGCCACCGTCGAGCACTGCGGAGATGCGCTCGCCAAGTGTGTTGTGCACATGCTTGGCAAGTGTTGGGCTGACGTAGCCGAATGGATTTGCACTAGGTGCAGCGAGCGGGAAATCGAGACGTTGGAGCACCGCTCGAAATATTGGGTGCTGTGGCACGCGGATCGCCACGCTGGGCAGACCTGCAGTGACGATGTTGGGAATACTGTCATTTTTGTTCACAACCATCGTGAGTGGACCTGGCCAGAACTTGGCAGCGAGCGTCTCGACGGCAGCGTTGACTTCAACGTGCTTGATGGCGCCAGCTACATCCGCGAAGTGCACGATCAAGGGGTCGATCAAGGGGCGCCCTTTGACGCTAAAGATTTTACGTGCGCTATCTTCAGAGAGCCCATTGCCAGCAAGCCCATAGACCGTCTCTGTCGGCATACCAACGACTTCGCCGTCGCGCAGATATTGGGCACAAATATCGAGGGCGTTCTCGGTGGGTTCGTAAATGGTGCAGCGATTGGGCATGTGGAGCTTGGTGTGTAGCTATAAAAAATCCTTCCCCGAAAAAGGGAAGGATTGAAAATACCTATTCAGTAAGGTGAGGCTTACTGCATTGTCAGCATGTTACGACCCTGCTTGATGAGTTTCGTGATGTGACGCTGATGTTTTGCGGAAAGTCCTGTGTCCTTACGTGGAAGGATCTTGCCCGTTTCTGTGACGAAGCGGGAAAGTAGCTCCACATCGTTGAACGTGTAGTCCATCGGGTTGCGGGAGCGATTAAGTGGTTTGTTCTCTGTGCTCATGAAGGGCGGGAAAGTAGGTGTTTTGTAAAGGGGTGCAAGTAAAAATTTAGCACTTTTTGCCTTATTACGATTCTGCATAGTTGCTGCTCGGTAGGGAATTGGCTAGGAAGCGCCGTGCTTTCCTCCATTTCGCGTTTTTCGTAGTCAGAATGACGCGCTGCTACTCGTTATGCGCTTTCACTACTTCTAAAAACGCTGGCAACACGGATTTCATCTTTGCGGGGCCGATTCCTTTGATTGCAAGTGCCTCAGCGGTCGTCTTTGGCTGTTGGTTGGCTAGTTCCACGAGCACGAAATTCGGGAAAATGGTATAGGCAGGTTTACCACTCTGGGCTGCCATCTGAGCGCGTAGGGCGCTCAGTTTCTCGTAAAGCTCGGGTGATTTTGTCGCGTCTGCTGGATTGCCGTTCTTCGATCTGGACTTCGATTGAGTCGATATCGCACCTGCTGTGCGGTCGGGGAGTTCCAGTTCGACCTGAGCTCGGCCGCTCATCACCTCGCCGCCGAGCTCGGTTAATGTCAGTAGTGGGTAGTTGCCTTCCATTACGGTTTGCACCAGTCCGCCGTCTTCCAGTGCAGTGAACAGGGCATCCACATAGACACTGCCTTCACACTTTAGTAGCCCGTAGGTAGTGAGGCGGTCGAGCCCTGCATCTAGAATCGGTGCTGCTTGGCTGCCGAGCAGGCATTGTATGATCTTTCGTTTACCAAAGCCCGCGCCCCAAGGCTCGTTAGGGCGCTTATTTGACATGCGGGCGACACCACTCAGAGCCTTGCGCACGATTGTGTTTTCGTCGCCACTTAAGGCGCGAGCACTATGTTGTTTCCGGTTTTGGCAACCATCACAGCGACCGCAGTTCTTGGAGTTGCGTTCGCCAAAGTAGTCGAGGATCCATTTTTGACGACAGGTTTTGGCGTAGGCAAAATTGATTACAGACTTTAGGCGTGCTTCGTCGCGCGCGGCTTTTTCGGCTAGCGCAGGGCCGTCTAGTGGCAAGTCGCGGCCAGATTTGCCGAGTTGTAGAATACGTGTTCCTTTCATGCGCTGACCTGGGATGTCGTAGCGCTCGATCCATTTGTGACGTCCAAGTATCGACAGCGCGGTGCTGACCGCCATTGGGTTTACTTTATCCTCCATCCGTTCGACGAGTTGATCGACAGGCAGGTGCACTTCGTGGTTCTCGTCACTTTGCGCGCAGAGTTGATCAAACACGGCTGCGATCAACGCTTTGCCTGGATTGGCGCCTTCGATAAAGAAGTCCTGCACGCGTTTGTCTGCATAGGAAAACAGCATTTCGCAGACCGACGGCTGACCATCACGACCCGCACGACCCCCTTCTTGGTAGTAGGCCTCCACGCTGCCGGGCATTTCATAGTGGCAGACGAAGCGTATATCCGAGCGGTCGATGCCCATGCCGAACGCATTGGTCGCCACGACCACGTTGGCCTTGCGGCTCATAAACACATCTTGAGCTTCGCTACGTTCGCGATCGCTCAGTCCTCCGTGATAGCGGATGATTGAACCCGCGATGCACTCGATCTTGTGAGCGACATTATCCACAGATTTGCGAGTAGCGCAGTAAATAATACCAGTCTTATGCTCCTTAACGAGCTTCTCGATGGCATCAAGCTTGTCGTTCTCGGTTGCGGATGAGCGCACGCGAAAGCTTAAATTCTCACGAGCAAATCCAGCGACGAACTCAGCGGGCTCGCGCATTTCAAGGGTCTGCATGATATCGCTCTGCACATCGGGAGTGGCGGTCGCAGTCAGCGCCACACAGGGTGGGTTGCCAATCGCTTTACGCGCTTCACCCAGTCGCATATAGTCGGGACGGAAGTCATGCCCCCATTGTGAAAGACAGTGCGCTTCGTCGATCGCCATTAGGCTGATTGCATCTTTGGGCAGGGCATTGAGAAAGGCCTTGGAGCGGAAACGCTCGGGCGCGACATAGACCAGCTTTAGTTTTCGTTCGCGGATTGCATCGAGCACCTCGCGCTGTTCATCCAGTGATAGGGAACTGTTGAGGAGCCCCGCAGGAAGTCCGCGTGCCTTCAACGCGTCGACTTGGTCTTTCATCAATGCGATCAATGGCGATACCACGAGAGTCACCCCTGGTAGCAGTAGTGCCGGAAGCTGAAAGCAGAGGCTTTTTCCGCCTCCGGTTGGCATCACTACCAAGGTGTCTTTTTGGTCGAGCACGGACTGTATGATCGAGCGCTGAGGCTCTCGAAAGGAAGGCATCCCGAAATACTTCTGTAGTGCGTCTTCTGGTGTCATTTCCCTTAAATGTGCAAATGTTCACCTGTTTGCCAAGCAAAAGCGCAGCTTAGCTGTGTTCTGGGTCTTAATCTTAATTATACTCCTAATCTTAATCCCATTCCCGACGTTGAGATTACGGTTAAGAGTAGGATTAGGACTAAGACTATAAAAAACCGTCTCGACAAAACGCCTCAGACTGAAACCCTTCTCGCTTCACTGAATTTACAGGACGATCATGCAAGAACAACTAACAGCCATCGTAGCCGGCGTGCGGGAAAACGCACCGAACATCCAAAAGCGTGCCGAGTTTGAAGCCTATAAGGCGACGATCTCCGGTCCCAAAGGTTCCCTGACCGATGTCATGAAGGGCATGGGCAAAGTGCCCAAGGAAGACAAGCCAGCCATGGGTAAGGCGATCAACGAAGCGAAGAAGGCCGTCGAAGCTGCCTTTGCCGAAGTGATCGAGCGCCTCGAAGCCGCTGAACTTGCCGCCAAGCTCGGTCCCGCTATCGACCCGAGCCTCCCAAGTCCGGATTCCGTTCGTGGCACATTACACCCGATCGCTCAGGTGCGTGAAGAAATGGTCAATCTATTTCGTCGCATCGGGTTTTCCGTTGCCGAAGCGACCGAGGTCGAGACTGAGCATTACTGCTTCGACGCACTCAACATCCCTAGCGATCACCCCGCACGCGACATGCAAGACTCTTATTATTTACCCGACGATTTGACGGTCAACAACGTCAGCAAAGAGAACGACGAGAAGTATTTGCTCCGCACCCACACTTCGACCGTGCAGATCCGCACCATGTTGAAGGAGAAGCCTCCGATCCGTATCGTGGCACCGGGTCGTTGCTTCCGCCGTGACACACCCGACGCAACACACAGTGCCAACTTCCACCAGATCGAAGGTCTCTATGTTGACAAGAACGTCACGCTGCTCGACCTCAAAGCGACACTTGATCATTTTGTGAAAACGATTTTTGGACCGAAGGCAAAGACACGTCTGCGCCCGAGCTTCTTCCCATTCACCGAACCGAGTTTTGAGATGGATTTCTTCTCACCCGACCTCGGCAAGCTCAGCAACAAATGGCTCGAGATCATGGGTTGCGGCATGGTTGATCCTAAGGTTTTCAAGGCCGTAGGCATCGATCCCGAAGTCTACACCGGCTATGCATTCGGTATGGGCATCGAGCGCATCGCCATGATCCTGCAAGGCGTCGACGACATCCGCTACTATTACCAAAACGACGTCCGCTTCCTAAAGCAGTTCGCATAATACGACGTTATAGAAACCACGAATTAACACGAATGCACACGAATCAATTATCCACGCATCTTTAAGAATTCGTGTTTATTCGTGTCCATTCGTGGTTCCAAAATTTAGAATTACTCTGAAATGAAAATTTCCTACAACTGGCTTAAAAACTACATCGATCTCGATCCCGTCGAGCATTCACCCGAGGTGCTGCAAGAAGTGCTTCCACTGCTCGGCTTCGACATCGAAGAAATCGAAAAACTCGGCCCACCACAGCTCAACAACGTCGTGGTCGGACAAGTCCTTGAGTATGGACAACACCCCGACGCTGATCGCCTCCGCTGCTGCAAAGTGAGCACCGGTAACGAAGGTGAAGTTCACGATATCGTCTGTGGTGCGAAAAACTTCAACGAAGGTGACAAGGTCATGGTCGCGCTCCCAGGGGCGGTCCTCCCTGGTAACTTTAAGATAAAAGCATCTAAGCTTCGTGGTCAGCCGTCCGCTGGTATGATGTGTTCTTCGAAAGAGCTGCAGATCGGTCAAGACCATGATGGTATTATGATTTTGGATGCCGAGACGCCGCTTGGGACGCCAGTCAACGATCTCTACACCGACGGCGATACAGTTCTCAATTTGGAGATCACGCCCAACCGCGTCGACGTGCTCAGCCACATTGGTGTAGCGCGCGAGCTCGCTGCTAAGTTTGGTCTCGAGGTGAAATACCCGGAGGTCAAAGCTAGCACTGAAAACCCAGCAGCAGGCGAGCCACTTATTTCCGGAATCGAAGTGAGCGCACCCGAAGTTTGCCCACATTACACCGCGATCTGCATCAAAGGTGTGAAAGTCGGCCCCAGCCCGAAGTGGCTCAAGGATGCCATCGAGGCTACAGGTCAACGCTCGATCAATAACGTTGTCGATGTCACCAACTACGTCCTCCACGAAACGTGTCAGCCGCTTCACGCATTTGATGCGGCTAAGATTAAAGGCGGCAAACTTGTCGTCCGTATGGCTAGCCAGGGCGAAAAAATCACCACACTCGACGACGTCGAACGTGAGCTAGACGGAACTATGGCTGTCATCGCCGATGCCGAACGTGCACTCGTTGTTGCCGGTGTCATGGGCTCTGTCGATGCCGAAGTCGAGGAGAGCACCATCGATATCGTTCTCGAAGCCGCATACTTTGCGCCGACATCCGTCCGTGCGACTTCGCGTAAACTTGGCCTATCTTCGGATAGTTCCTACCGCTTTGAGCGTGGGGTGGATCCAAAGGGCGTCATCTACGCGTCACTTCGCGCAGTTGATTTGATTCTTGAAGTTGCTGGCGGCACTGTGGATGGCAATATGATCGAGGAGGGGGCCGAGCCGCCTACAATTTCCGAAGTGAACCTCTGCCCAGACCGCGTGCGTAAGTTTATCGGTTTCGATATCAGCGACGACGAAATGCAAACTGTGCTCGAATCTCTCGGACTCGGCGTCTCCATTCACGACGAAGCCGACGGCACCGCACGCTGGGAAGTCGCGATCCCATCCTACCGTCAAGATTTGCAGCGCGATGTTGACCTTATCGAAGAAATTATCCGCGTTTACGGCACCGATAAGATTCCCGAGTCTGAAGTCGTGGCACGTGGTATCAACGACAACGACCACCGTATCTACACCGTTAACGAAGCCGTTGCCGATTACTTGACCGGTCAAAACTTTGACGAAGCCTTCCTCTATTCGCTCCGTGATCCCGAAGAGATCAAATTCTTCTTTGGAGAAGAGAGTTTCAAAGTGCTCGCATTGGATAACCCACTGCAAAGCGACCAAAGCCACTTGCGCCCATCACTCATTCCTGGGCTTCTCGATGTGCTCAAGCTCAACGCCGCACGCGGCACGGGCGCGACGCGCTTCTTCGAGCGCGGACACGTTTACCGCGAAGTGAAAGGCCAAATGGTCGAGCTCGTCTCCGTCAGCTTTGTCATCGTTGCCGATCAGATCAGCCGTGAGTGGCGACAACGTGAAGTCGCCGACTTCTTTACCGCCAAGACACTCTCCGGCGAGATCCTCGACATCGCAGGCACCGCCGCTAGCAAGCTCACCTTTAAGCCGATCGAAGATTGCAAACTCTGGCAAGGCGGACACTCCGCATACACTGGCGATTTTGCTAAGATGGGCTTCGAAGCCACCTGTGGTCTGCTCAATGTTGCAACACTCAAAGATCGTTGGAACCTCACTACACCAGTTATTGCAGGTTCGATCCTCATGACACCGAAATTCTTCGAGCGCAAAGCCAAGCGCGGCCGCCACCTCGGAGTCAGCAATCAACCCGCCTCCGCCAAGGACCTCGCCCTGATCGTCGATCAATCCGTGCACGCAGGTGACGTCGAAAAAGACGTCGCCAAGTTCGCCAAGAAAGCCACTCAAGGCTTCAACTGTGAAAGCGTCCGCATCTTCGACGTCTACGAAGGCGAAGGCCTCCCCGAAGGTAAGAAGAGTTTGGCAGTCACCATGTCCTTCCGCGCAGCTGATCGCACGCTTAAGGACAAGGAAGTCAACACCGCCTTCGACGGTATCCAGAAACTGATTACAGAAAAAACTGATTATCAGATTCGGAAATAGTGGAGGGCGGTGCTCCGTCACCGCCATACGTCTCCTATGCCTTGTGCGGTCTTTCATAGCAGAGGACGCGGAGAGACTAAATGCTCACTCATCTATCCATTCTCAAGCGGAGTCTGCCGAGTGTGCGTGCTGAATCGCTCGTTGACTGTATGGTTTATACGTTAATAAATTAGCTATAAAATGATTTCTTGGGGTATAATTGGGTGCGGTGATGTCGCAGAGGTGAAGAGTGGGCCTGCTTTTCAGATTACTGAAGGTTCGGAGCTCGTCGCAGTTATGCGACGTGATGCTGTAAAAGCAGCTGACTTCGCTCGCCGACATGGTGTGCCATACTGGTATGCGAATGCTGAGCAACTGCTCGCAAATGATGCGATCAATGCAGTTTACATTGCGACACCTCCATCAACACATTTTTACTATACCGAGCGAGCGCTCGCTGCGGGCAAAAATGTTTATTTAGAAAAGCCGATGGCTTTAAACTTAGCTGAAGCGGATGCTATCTGTGCTATGGCAGAACGCTACCCAACATCTTTGACGGTGGCTCATTACCGTCGTTATCTACCTGCCTTTATTCTTGTTAAAGAGTTGTTGGAGAGTGGTGCAATTGGAGTGCCCCGCAGTGCTACAATTGAAATCCTTCAGGCTCAGAATAATCCATCGATTATTGCAAATTCCGAAGATAACTGGCGCGTGGACCCTGCGGTGTCTGGTGGTGGTTTATTTTATGATATCGCTCCACATCAAATTGATTTGATGACTCAGTATTTTGGCTCAATACGCAGTGCTAGTGGAGCGTCTTATAATCAAACTAAAATAAATGCGTGTCCGGATTATACACAGGGGAGCATTGAATTTGAAAACGGGATGATCTTTAATGGTGTGTGGGCATTTAACGTTTCTGAAGCCTCTAGCTGTGAGCGCTGTATGATCCATGGAAGTGCTGGCCGTATTGAGTTTTCATTTTATGGCAGTGAGGTAATTTTGCAGCAAGGTGAAGCGTCTAAGACATACCATTTTGAGGCAGAGAAGCATGTGCAGCGACCGATGGTCGAAGCGGTGGTGCGGTATTTTTCGGGAGACCAGAATCATAATCCATGTAGTGCGGCGGAAGCTCGTATTGTCGCTAGTGTGATGGAAGCTTTTTCGGTTACTCCAGAAAACCTGTAGTGCTCATTGGGTAGAATCGATTGCTCGACTGTGCTATCTCGCCATTTCATTCGAGCTAGCTGAGTTCATAGTTCTAACGCACTCTCTGTTGTGAAATTTTCAGACCTTGGCTAGAAATTACAGATGCCAAAATTACATATTGAACGCTCACTATTGATCGAGGCGCCGATCCATGAAGTCTATCAGACGATTCGAGACTTCAAGTGCTGGCCGCAATGGTCGCCTTGCTTGTTGGCGGAACGGGAGGCGCGATTGAGTTTTTCATATAATCGGTCTTTTTATGCGTGGAATGGGGCAGTGGTCATATGACCTTGGTGGATGTGCTGGGCATCGATCGTTGGCGATACACTTGGTTCTATTTCACGAAAGCTTGAGCGCAAGTTATAGGCAGGTTGCTGTATTGGTGTTTAGGTATATTCAGTATATATAATTTAATATGAAACATTCTTTTCTAATACTTGGCACAGCAAATTATGGTGTGACTTCTGACGAATCCGCCAGCTTCGACTTGCTGGATACCTATGTCGAACGCGGCGGTAATACGATTGATACGGCCCGTTGCTACTCCGACTGGGTTCCAGGTGAACGTGCTCGGAGTGAAAAATTAATCGGCCGTTGGCTTAGGGATCGTAAGTGTCATGATCGAGTTTTGATTGCGACCAAAGGAGGGCACCCGCCGCTGGATCAGCCGACTCGTGTTCGTATGAGTCGTGAAGAGCTAACTGCAGATATTGAAGCCAGTCGCCAAGCGCTGGGAGTAGATACAATCGATCTCTACTGGCTGCATCGTGACGATATAAGACAGCCCATCGAAGCCTTACTGGAAACCCTTGAAGTGTTTCGCCAAAAGGGTTGGTTGAAGCACTACGGGGCGTCAAACTTCACTGCAGAGCGACTGGAGTGTGCGCGGGTTGCTGCGCAGCAAAACAACTGGCAGGGCTTTTTTGCGAATCAGCCAATGGGCTGTTTAGGCAGCTCGCATAGAAAGCCGCTGGACTATCCGCTTCTTGAAAAACTAGATGATGCGGGTGAGCATTTTCATTTGGCGAATGACTTGCCTGTCTTTCCATACACATCGCAGGCGATGGGCTATTATGAAAAAGTCTGTCGTATGGGGCGTGACCATGCCAGCTTGCGGGAGCACCCTTTCAATACTGCAGGGTGTAATCAGATCGCCGATAGACTCGCGGTGCTGTCTAAAGATTCAGGGCATAGCGTATCATCGCTGACTTTGGCTTGGTGGCGCACGAAAGGATACTCGGCGCACCCT
This sequence comes from uncultured Opitutia bacterium, assembly GCA_937136395.1. Lineage (GTDB taxonomy): Bacteria > Verrucomicrobiota > Verrucomicrobiia > Opitutales > Coraliomargaritaceae > JBPOFY01. The sequence continues at coordinate 124,159 of CAKZOI010000022.1, forward strand.
GTCGTGGGTTGTCGAACCATCGATCAACTTCTCGATAGTTTCCGAAGTGAGGCGGTCACTCCAGACGTGCTCGATGCGCTTCGGGAAATCGATTGAGTGCTGTTACCTTTGTGTTAAGCGACTAGTAAGCGCCTCGAATGTGAGAGTGGATGTCAGTTTTGTAAAATTCCGAAAGTGCTGCGTGCACACTTTCGGATAACGGTTCAAGTGCGCTGGCTACAGCATTCTCTCTTGCTTGTTTGGGAGAACTCGCACCTGGAATGACTACGGATACGGCATCATGATCCAATATCCAGCGAAGGGCGAGTTGCGCCATCGTGGCAGTGTCGGGGAGTTTTTCCTGAATCGATTGTGCGAGTTGCACGCCTTTTTCAAAAGGTATTCCCGCAAACGTTTCTCCGACGTTAAAGCACTCACCATTCCGATTGAATTGACGATGATCCGTTTCAACAAAGGTGCTGTTGGCACTGAACTTGCCGCTCAGTAGGCCACTGGCCAAGGGGAGTCGGACGATGATGCCTACACCTGCTGTCTGTGCTTGAGGAAAGAGCTCATCAATTAATTTTTGGCGGAAGATATTGAAGATGACTTGCAATGAGCAGAGCCCTTCTTGTTTGAGGCAGATGAGTCCCTCTTCCACCGTTTCTACGCTGGCTCCAAAATGCTCAATCAAACCTTCGTGTTTGAACGTTCGCAGCCATTCAAAAATTTCGCCGTCGCGTAAAACATCGGTGGGGACACAGTGTAACTGGAGTAGATCGATTCGATTTACCTTCAGGCGCGCCTGCGATGCCAGTATCGATTCAAGGAGTGCATCTTTCGTATAGGCATCTGGAAAGACCGAGCCTCCACGGCCAAATTTTGTCGCTACACGAATGGGGTGGTTCGTTTGCTGGAGATAGTTGCCGATGAAAGTCTCGCTTTGCCCTGCTCCGTAAACATCTGCGGTGTCAAAGAAAGTGGTCCGACTCTCCGCTGCGGCTGATAGTATGTCAGTCGCGGCTTGCTCGTCCAAATCCTGACTCCAGTTACCTCCGATCTGCCAACAACCTAAGCCGATTTCACTGATTTCGAATCCATTCTTTCCTAACTTGCGCGTGTTCATCGTTAAATTGAATAGAAGATTCAGGCTTTTGCGCAATAGCTATCCCAAGGATATCATCGCTGCGTGTCCAGATGTCGACGACAACGCTTTTCGTGTGGAACGGGTTTCCCAGTCGAGTTGACTGGATGTGTGTAAAGATACTTCCAGACCGCTTCGTATAGATAGTTGCCGTTTGCATCTTTGGGAGATCGTTTGTTTGGATTGGATGCGCCGTGTGCATGTTTAGGATTTCCGACGTCGGCACTTGAAGTGAGTCTTCTGCTGTTTTCGTAGGGTGGCGCTGACGTGTCGACATTGACGATCGGACCGAATTGATTGAGACCGAGCATTAGCCAAGAACGACAGTAATGGTGCCCCGGCCAACCGGCATCTTCAGTGTGTGTGAAGCCGAAGAATCGCTCTGGTGGTGTTGCGGAGTTTTCAGACTGCCAACGCTCCGTTTGATCACGAGGCCCCGAAAGCATCACAACACGCGCCACTCGAATATGTTTTGCGAGACGTGCCGCAGTGGTCGATCCGTGAGAGGAGCCAGAGAGGATGACCTTGTCCCAATCGAGACGCTTGCCGTCAGGGGAAAGAAACTGTTTCCAGTTGCCCTCGGGGTTTTCCTTCTCGAGGTATTTCACGAACTGGTAGGCACGTTCCATCAAGCCGTCTGGTTTGGCAATGTCGATGAGGTCAGTATGATCTTGTCCCGTTGCCGCTTCAAGCCGAAGCCCCGAGAAGTGGTTGTCATCCCCGGGTTCGCGGAGCTTATCCATCTTGCCGAACCATTCTCGAGGGTAGGTGACTTGTATCGCATGATGGCCGTAAGCATTCAGCCGTTCGAAAAGCGCTTTGTGTGGAGCCATGAGCCATATCACCAATCGACCACTGAGGGGCACCGAAGTGTCGACCATTGCGAGTTGCATGTCTGTGGCCCTGCCCTTTTTTGAGAAGGTGTAGCCTATTTGCGGATACTCTTTTGTCCGAGAATCAATTTCAGATGCACGTGCAGTAATCGTGTATTGTTGACCTTCAGCAGTGAGCACACTACAAAGAAGGAGATGGATGAACAGAAGTCTCATCGCTCCAAGTGTAGCGCTTGTGTTGAATATAGCCAGCTTATGCTATACGCCACAGCAGATAAGGGCATTAGGGGCAGTGGCCGCTAGGGAGAGTTTCCATGAGAATGCGCAGGAATATATGTCAAAATTAAAGCTTAATAATTCGGATGGTGGGTTCTACGGTAGTATTTAATTACTTTTAACTGTGGATCTTTGATCCTTTACCCCCAACAACCTTAAGCAATGAATGCCAATTTAAGACTTAAAGCGACATGTGTCATCGCCACTTTATTGATTACACTAACCGCACACGCTAAGACCATCGCTGACTTTACTAAAGAATTTAGGTCTCCTGAGCCACGAGAAGGATAGGCGTATCAATGGAATCCTACAGGAGTTTCTTTGGGGAATTCGGCAGGTTATAAGGATCTTGAAAAAACGCCCGGTGCCCATAATTATAGGGTAGGCCCAAAGGAGTCTGGGGCTGTTGAGATCATAGATCTCAATGGTGAGTGGATTAAGTTATCGAAAGTGTCGATGCTACCTGGCCGCTCAGCAGCTAGATCCACAGATGATATTTCTCACTACGTCATCATCGCTTATACAGTTCAGCCTGGCGAGGGAGGTGAGGCTCGCATTGTAAATAGTCAAATACAGCGTGTGCTTGTAAAAGGAAGTGAGAAGCCCCCTTCTCCGATCAGTATCTACGTGAATGATAAGCTGATTGGTTCTGACAATGTGAAGGGCTATGAACCTTTTGCATTCGACGTTCCATTGGGTCGTCTAAGCGCAGGGGACACTGTTTACATTGCTTACGGGTGCCCTGAAGATTCTAATCCTTCTACTGCTAGTTTACAGTTTCAAATTGAAGTCGGAGATTAACTTGCATCTTTGGGGGCTTACTGTGTGAGCTCTTTATTTTGAGTTCGATCTTATCTGCTGACACCGGACTGCAAGAACTCTTGGTCGTGCTTGGAGAGGCGGGAGATCGGATACTCAATCCATCGGTCTCTAAGGTAGAATTCAATATCGGCACTACCTGGCTCGTATTTAGCAGGGGCACGAATCGTGCGCCCTCGCACGTCGGTCCACATACGAATGGAGATGGACTGTTCGGACTGTTGTCTGCTGCCGGAAGTCGGTCCCGAATCAGTCGGATTGATCGCAGCCCCAGTCACAAGAATCATGGCATCGTGCCGCACCGGTTTGGCCCCCAAATACATGCCCCATCGGAAATTCGTGTTACGCTTGGGGCGCGCAAAGACCCCTTCGCCTTCTTTCTTGCCATTGAAATATACTTCATAATTATGCCCATTTTCTCGGATGCGAATGTCGAAGGGCTTTCCAGTCATGCCCTTTGCCAACAGCTTGTCCTCGCCTCTGCGGCTGTTGATTTTCACATCACCAGCGTCATTTATGTTGAGCATGACAGACCAGTGATTGATCGGGTTCTTCGCTTGGAAAATACAGCAGTTATGAGGCTTAATGATGGTATAGGTAGCCACCCACTCCTGCCAACCATCACCCTTCTTCCAGCTGAAGCCACTGTGGGCTTCGATTCGTGCCGCGAGCTTTCGGCTATTTCTGACGTTCTCCTCGTCTTTAAATAGTCGAAAGATTTGGGTATTGCCATCTTCTTGATACCATCTGGACCACTTTGCGAAATCCTTTCGATCGATCGAACTGCTGCCTATAGTGTGGATTTTGATGTCTTGGATCAGTGGACGGTGTGCATTAGAGCTGCCCTTGAAAAGGTCGTGATTGATTTTAACCTTAGAGCCAGTGAAACCCTTGCCCGAGTTGCGTCCCCGTGGGAGTTTCCCGCTCTTCATCACTGCATCGAAAATCGGATCTGAGCCAATTTGAGTATAGAACCGTTCCTCCGGCCCTGCAAATACTGGACGCGACAGTGTCATGCTGACGATGATATAGCCTGCGGCTTTCAGAACGATGCGTCGCTTTTCCATTTTTATAAAATCTAAAAATAACGAGGTAATGCCATTTCTTCATAAAAATCAAACGACTAGGCTATAGAATTTAGATGGTAGTAGTGCTAGTATAGAGATCGCTCATCATTAAGACTCCTTAGATCCTTCTACGACTAGAATATAGAAGCTTGAGTGGATTTTGGAGCATGTTGTATTGAATCGATGAAAATTGTTGTCTTAGACGCGGATACTCTCGGCTTCAATCAGATTGCGTGGTCTGAATTGGCTGCATTCGGGGAATTGGTCTTACATCCGACGACCGATCATATGAACGGTGAGGTGCTCCGTCATGCTGAAGGAGCTGATGTGATCTTGACGAACAAGGTGCCGCTTCAAGGCGATGTTTTGTCTAAGCTCAAGAGCTTGAAATTGATATCTGTGCTTGCGACAGGGTATAATATTATCGACCTAGAGCAGGCGAAGGCCTGTGGCGTCACCGTTTGTAATGTGCCTGCATATAGTTCGGCATCGGCCGCTCAACATACGGTCGCATTGATACTTGAATTATGTAACCATGCCGGTCTACACAGTCAGAGTGTTCACAACGGTGATTGGATCCGATCGCCACATTTTTGCTATTGGAAGAAGCCTGTGGTTGAATTGACAGGTTTGACAGTTGGGATGATGGGCTTCGGTGACATTGGTCGGAGAGCCGCAACGATATTGCATGCGATGGGGGCACGAATTCAAGCCTCGGTGCGCACGCCGCGTGACATGCCAGATTGGGAAGGGTTTCGCTGGGTGGATCTCAACGAACTGTTTGCGACTTCAGATATTGTGAGTTTGCATTGCCCAGAAACGCAGGAGAATCGTGGCTTTGTGAATGAGGCGTTGCTGGCGACAATGAAACCAAGTGCGATGTTTATCAATACTGCACGTGGTGGCTTAGTGGATGAGGAGGCCTTAGCTCAAGCCTTGCACTGTGGGCAGATTGCGGGTGCAGCCGTCGACGTCGTCTCAGCCGAGCCAATGGCCGAGGACAGCCCACTACTAGGCGTTCCAAATTGCATCATTACGCCGCATATTGCCTGGGCGAGTGAGCCGAGCCGTCGGCGCTTGCTGGAAATCTCAGTTGCGAACCTTCAGGCATACTTTGCCGGGCAAGCTCAGAACGTAGTCGCTTAGAAATTCAGGAATTATCCATGGTCTCTTTTTTAGCACTCAAATTCCTTGTGCCGTCGAAGAGGTGTGGAGTCAATTTTGTGCGATTTTCAGCTCCCAGTATTCACATGTGAAGCGACGAGTGATGGTCAGTAGGTCTTGAGCTTCGTTGCGGAATTGTAACAGGCCTGAGTCCTAATTGTTTCAATTGTTTGCTAGGCTGGCAATTGTAGTCATATAATAGACCTCGATTTAGCGTGGGCTGTAACTGTTATTTATGAAGAAGCTAAAATATAGAACGATCATTCTCTCGGATGTTCATCTGGGCACGCCTCATTGCAAAATTGACGAAGTCAATGATTTCCTGAAACACACCCGTTGTGACCGCTTGATCCTTAACGGTGATATCATTGATGCATGGCAATTAAGTCGCTCTGGAAAATGGGAGAGTAGCCATACTCGATTCGTGCGTCTGATATTGAAGAAAATGGAGAAACATGGCACTGAAGTTATTTATTTACGTGGCAACCATGATGATCTTCTAAGGCGTTTTATACCTTTGGATTTTATGAATATCCAGATCCGTGAGGACTACGCCTTTAGTACGGCTCAGGGCAAAGAGTATTTTGTGCTTCACGGAGATGTCTTTGATTTGGTGACCACGCACTTGAAGATTCTGTCGCACATAGGTGATTTTGGCTATCAATGGTTGCTCGGATTTAATCGACTATATAGTCGCTGGTGGCGCTGGAAGGGGAAGGGGAATTTCTCATTGAGTAAGTATATCAAAAGTCGTGTAAAGTCGGCGGTAAGCTTTATCTCTAATTACGAGGAGCAAGTTGTGAAACTCGCAAGGAGCAAAGGCTACGATGGAGTGATGTGTGGACATATTCACACGCCTGACAACAAGATGCTCGACGGTGTGCACTACATGAATTCAGGAGACTGGGTGGAGTCCTTGACCTCGATTGTTGAGCACGATGATGGCACCCTAGAAGTGCTTTCGTATGAAGCTTTTCAGGCAGTGCTAGCGAATGAAGTGATCACGATGTCAGCTGAAGATTTTCAAGGCGAAGCGCTTGCACCGAGCGTGAACGAGTAGCTGTTGCCAGCGGCAGCAGAACTGTATTCTCAGAGTTGCTATTGGTAGGAATTCGCATCAATTTGCGCGCATGGAAGAAGAAATTACTAACGAGACTACCGCCGAAGCTGCTGCTGGTGTGGCTCAAAGCGCTGAGTCCGTGGTCAAAGCTGTGGACACTACGAATTCAGGCGTCGATTTTGACGCAATCCTGTAAAAGATGACGGAGACTGTCTCTGAATACGGTCTGAACATTTTGGCTGCGATTGTGATCTTTGTGGTCGGTCGTATGTTGGCGAACTTTATCACTACTCGCATTCGCAAGATTATAGAGGCAAAGCAAGTTGAGCCTTCCTTGATCGGCTTTGCTTCGTCCATGCTGCATGCGAGTTTACTGGTGATCGTGGTGACACCGCTTTAGGTCGGCTTGGGATTCAAACAACCTCTTTTGTGGCGATCATTGGTGCTGCTGGTTTGGCGGTCGGTTTGGCTCTGCAAGGTTCGCTTTCGAATTTCGCTGCAGGCGTCTTGATCCTCATCTTCAAGCCTTATAAAGTGGGCGATTATGTGGTCGCAGGTGGTGGTGAGGGAATCATTGAAGAAATCGGTATTTTTACGACAACTTTGGTCACCCTTGATAACCGTGTGCAGGTGCTTCCAAATGCGATTGCAACTGGTGGAGTGATTGAAAATTACACGAAGAAGGGCACGCGCCGCCTCGATCTTGTGGCGGGTGTCAGCTATGGCGATGATATCGCAAAGGTGAAAAAGATTCTGCAAGAAATCCTAGACAACGAGCCACGTATTTTGCCTGAGCCTGAGCCAACTATCGGCCTTATGGAAATGGGTGATAGCTCGATAAACTTTGCATTCCGCCCATGGGTGAAGGTGGAAGACTATTGGGATTTGTTTTTCCACTTGCAGGAGCAAATTAAGATCCGTTTCGACGAGGAAAAGATTACGATCCCATTCCCGCAACGCGACGTGCATTTGTTCAAGGCAGAATAAAGGTTTTCTAATGTTAACTACAAAGGCGCAGCTTTACAGTTGCGCCTTTTTTGTGGTGTAGGTAGGGACGCCTGCCCCCAGGCGTCCTCGATATTTCGACTCAGACGGCTGAGGGCAGCCGTCTCTACCTTGTTTGATGAGAGGATTGACGTGCTCATAATGGGCGCGTCAAGTCGCGCCCCTACGGTATCACACGTTCGACGCGTATGCGAATGAAGCCAGGGCTATTGCCTATGCTGATACTGGCGGTGCGAGTTTTTAAGCCATTGGTTGTCGTTCCATCAGTCAGTGTCACACCATTGGTGGACCATGAATTGGGCTGTAGTGTGCTGGATGTTTCGACGATATAGTTCACGTCGACTCGTTCAGTGTCTTCGTAGTATGTGAGCTCTAGTGTGGGGCCTCCAGTGTTTTCTACCATCAAGCTAAAGGGCAGTGGTGCGAAGCTGGTTGGGTCGAGGCGTAAGGCGTATTCGATGAGGTTGGCGATGCCGTCGAAGTCGAAGTCTTCGTCGTCCGCGATGTTGGCTGTTGCGCTGCCGAAGTTAGTTTTTCTAAACTCGTCGAAAGGTAAGTCTTTAATCGTCATATTTGCGGATGCGATGGCGATACCATAATTGAGAGATGGGCTGAGTGTTAAGGTGAGTGTTTCATCGCCTTCGATTTCGCTGTCGGTTATGGCTGTAACTGGAATTGCGACCATGCTTTGGTTGGATGGGATTGTAACGGTTCCGGCTAGCGCCATAAAGTCGCTGCCCGATGTGGCATCGCCTGACAAGGTGTAGGCTACCGAAAGGTCGCCGTTTACAGCTATGTCAGCTGTAAGGATGAAGTCTGCACTGGTTGAGGAGGTGAACTCTTCAATTGTTGGGCTCGGTGCGGTGACTGATAGGTTGGGGATGGACGTTTCGCAGCATCTAGGGCCTCGATAGATCTCAATATTATCGATCCACCAGCCTTCGTTTACTTCTGAACTATCATTGGCTTGGTGCCAACGTATGCGGATTGTTTGATCGTAAGCATTTGGTGGGAAGGTTGCGATGGTTTTGATGAATCCGAACGAATTTCCAGTCCATGCACTCTGGCCTGCAATTGGGCTCGAGAATTGCGTATCGATGGCACCATCGTAACCGTTTTGCGTGATCGTGCCTCCAGCTGCGATCCATTCGGTCCATGCGCCACCATTAATTGAAACTTCCAGGATGCCACCATCGAAGTTGTTCTCCATGTTATAATCGTGGTCAAAGCGTAGCTCTGAGTCGGCTGCAATATCATTGATCTCGGGTGTGATTAAGTAGGCTGAATTAATCGTGTTTGCTCCTGCGGAAAAAATGGAGTGGGGAGGCGAGTCTGAAGCTGTTGATGTAGTCGCCCAGCTGGCGGCCGCATTGCCAGAGCTTTGAGTATAGCCTGACGGGATTTGTCCTATTAGGGTTGAATCGAAGTCTTCTTGCTCTGTGGTTGGATCGGTTCCCAGCGTGAATTCTTCAAATCGTTCGACAAAGCCAGTCGCACTGTCCACTCTGAAGGTGAGGACTTCTATGTCGGTGCAATTGCCTGATAATGTGAATGTGTAAGTGATGTCGACGCTTTGGCCAGGTGTTAAGGTGCCGATGTTTTGCGTGGCATTTCCTTGTATGCTTAAGTCGCTGGACCCGCTAAGAGTGATATTGATACCAGTAGCGTCTGCGGTGCCGATGTTTTCCACAGTTACGGAGCCCGTGATCAATTCTTCAGGGTCTGGGGTTCCGTTACTAGGCGAGCAAGATTCGTTGGTAATCGTAAACTTTGAAACTTGGACTGCACTGGGGTCCACAAGCTCCAGATCTAGCTCGTAGAGTTGGGCATTATTGGCATCGCCAGCGTTTTCGCCGCCACCGCTTATTTCGACATAGTAGCTTTGACTTGTCTGTAGGAGCTGCACGTTTGTTAGTATCTCTACTTGTCCGATGCCAGTTGCATTCGAACTTCCAAGAACTGTTGTTCCATCCGTATCCAGAACTCGTATGATTAGATCTTGTCTTGTTTCTGGGTCGAACAGGGTGCCAGCAGAACATGAGCCGTTGTTGTTTTGCACACCTTCCAAGTAGGTCGTCTCATCGCTCGGAGTGACTGTGACATTGAGTTGTCGAGGTGAGTTGAGTTGAAATTGGTATACGTCCACATCATTGCTCGTGGAGATCGAGATGGTATTTGCAACGAAGCCTGAGTTGAGTGCGCCGAGGTCGCGAGCGGAAGCTATGGTGTCGTTGTTTTTATTGGCAGTTTGGCGTTCGAGTGGGTCACCGTAGATCCCATGTATAGTGAGCATCTCGTCCAGTTGAGGCCCTGAGAATGCATTCGAAATGAAAGGCTCCATGAGCTTGGTGTTGTCAATCGGGCAGACATGGTCGAGACCGAGCCCATGCCCATGCTCGTGAGCGAGCATGTTTACGAACTGAGATTTTGTTGAATTATTATTCGTGAAATTTGAGTCATCACCCGTGTCGATGACCATATCACCAGCATTTGGGAAGAAGTTGAACGCAAGTGTGCCGCTGTTGCCGTCAATCCGCACTCCTGCGATGCGCACATCGCCCCGCACACCTAGACTTCCAGATAGACCATTGGTTGAGCCAGATACTGGAAATGTTCCGCCGTCATCATTAGGTTCGTAGACATAAGTGATGCCAGTCACCGCTGCCCATGATGCAAATGCATCTTCGAAGAGTTGGAACCAAGGGGCTTGAGTGTGATCGCTTGGGACTGGAGAGCTACCATAAGTCGAATTGAGTTTTGCTATTAGGTTATTCGGAAGCGTGTCACCTTCATCGTTGTCAATAATCGTGCCATCCGGAACTAAGCTCCATGTGAGTGTTATAGGCGTGCCTTCGCTGCCTGTATTTCCGTCGGTTGCGGTAAACGTCCACCGATCACTTCCTTGAAAAACACGTGCGGGAGCCTTGAGGTCGTCTCCTTCAGTTAGTGCTAAAGCACGCACATTTGCGAATGCGTCAACGACTTCAGTCTGTGTGCCTTGAGCCCAGCAAAGAGGAGGGAAATGTGATGCATCACCGGCGCCGATTACTTGAGCATATCGCACCAAACGCTCTGCTTGATGCGTTGGGAGGGCGGCAAAGGTTGTAAAAGACACAGCGCGAACAATATGGTCGATGGTGTCGTCCATACTAGGGTGTTGCTCCTTCAGTGATACAATCGCGATTTTTGGCCAGTTTTGAATCGTAGCAGTCGTAGCTCTAATCCGTGTTGAGCTGTGTGTGTGTGCTTCGTCATTTGGCGTCAGCTTAGTGGCTACCGCGTCGATTTCTGGGTGCGCGACGGCTTCTACGTCTTGCGCTTGGTCTTTTATGTGGGAGACTGGGGCGGTATTCCTAACTAGCAAAAGTGTCGTGACTGCGATACAGGCGGCAGTAAGTGAGAAGGTGAGCGATCGGTTCATGCTTAAATTGAGGCGCTATAGAGGCTGCGTGTGTTGTGACTTATTTTCATCGCGAGATAGTAGCCTAAAATCAGCTTAGGTCATCCGAGAATGACTTTTTTCGAGTATGAACAGTGTTTTTATCGCTATCTTTACAGCGATGTGAGTGGCTTACCCTATGTATTGCTGAGTGAAATCGCGCGCGTTGCTAGATTACTGGGAATAGATTCACTTCGTTCTTTATCTATACTGTGCTTGTAAGGTAGGTTCATTGTTTTGCGATCACTCTTCGCAAAAACTGACTATTTTTGACCTCTAATTGTAATACGAAACGAATACTATGGATAATCCGCATATGAATGACGCTGGAGCAGGAAACGGCTCCTCGAATGAAGAAAGCAAGTGCCCTTTTTTGAATGGCACGATGAGTAAGCCTCACGCTGCAGGCGGTGGCACTTCGAATCGGGAGTGGTGGCCAAATTTATTGCCGCTCAACATTCTGCGTCAACATTCGAGCCTATCTGACCCGATGGATGCTGGGTTTGATTATGCGGAAGCGTTCCAAAGCCTCGATCTCGATGCGGTAAAAAAAGATCTCACGGATTTGATGACGGACTCTCAAGATTGGTGGCCTGCTGACTATGGTCACTATGGTCCATTCTTTGTTCGAATGGCATGGCACAGTGCTGGCACCTATCGTGTGGCCGATGGTCGTGGTGGTGCGGGCTCAGGTAGTCAGCGCTTTGCGCCGCTGAACAGCTGGCCAGACAATGGTAATCTCGATAAGGCACGCCTGTTGCTTTGGCCGATTAAAAAGAAATATGGCCGCAGTTTATCATGGGCGGATTTGATGATTCTAGCTGGTAATGTCTCCTTGGAGTCGATGGGCTTTAAAACCTTTGGCTTTGCAGGCGGTCGCAAAGATATCTGGGAACCGGAAGAAGACATTTATTGGGGCACTGAATCTGAGTGGTTGGGCGATAAGCGCTACAAAGGTGATCGTGAACTCGAAAACCCATTGGCCGCCGTGCAAATGGGGCTCATTTATGTTAATCCAGAAGGCCCGAACGGAAATCCTGATCCAATTGCTTCCGCCCGTGATATTCGCGAGACGTTTGCGCGTATGGCGATGAACGACGAAGAGACAGTCGCGTTGATTGCTGGTGGTCATACTTTTGGCAAGACGCACGGCGCTGCAAATCCTGATGAGTATGTGGGACGTGAGCCTGCGGGCGCGCCAATTGAGGAGCAAGGCCTTGGTTGGAAAAACAGCTTCGGCACGGGGAGTGGCGACGATACCATTACTAGTGGACTAGAGGGTGCTTGGACGACGACGCCAACGAAGTGGAGCCATAACTACTTTGAAAACCTGTTTAACTTCGAATGGGAACTCACGAAGAGCCCTGCAGGAGCGCACCAGTGGAAGCCTAAGAATAATGGCGGGGCAGGTTCGGTGCCAGCAGCGCATGATCCGAACAAGAGCTTCGCGCCGATGATGTTGACTACCGATTTGGCGCTCAAGGAAGATCCTGTATACGCTAAGATTTCCCGTCGCTTCTATGAGAACCCAGACGTCTTTGCAGATGCGTTTGCACGTGCATGGTTTAAATTAACACACCGTGATATGGGGCCGCGTTCACTTTACCTCGGTTCTGAAGTGCCAAGCGAAACACTCATTTGGCAGGACCCATTGCCAGAGGCGACCGGCGAGGTGATCGGAGAGGCAGACATCGCTTCACTCAAAGCAAAGATTCTCGAAACAGGCTTGTCGGTCGGTGAACTCGTTTCAACCGCATGGGCGTCTGCATCGACTTTCCGAGGCTCTGACAAACGCGGTGGTGCGAACGGTGCACGTATTCGCTTGGCACCGCAGAAATATTGGGAGGCAAATAACCCACCTCAATTATCAAAGGTGCTAGATGCGCTCGAAGCGGTGCAGCAGGCTTTTGATAAGCCAGTTTCTATCGCGGATTTGATTGTGCTTGGTGGCTGTGCAGCGATTGAGAAAGCTGCTCAGGCGGGAGGTTTGGAACTGACTGTGCCGTTCACTCCGGGACGTGTGGATGCGACTGCTGAGCAGACTGAAGTCGATTCTTTCGCGTTCCTTGAGCCAGAGGCAGATGGATTTCGCAACTATTCGAAAACACAGTATTCAGTCTCAGCGGAAGAGATGCTTGTCGACCGTGCGCAATTGCTCACGTTGACGGCACCTGAGATGACGGTGCTGGTCGGTGGCCTGCGTGCTTTGAATGCAAACTTTGATGGTTCGGCAGATGGTGTCTTTACCGATCGACCTGGGACTTTGAGTAACGACTTCTTTGTAAACTTGATTGATTTCGGCACCACATGGAAGGCGACCTCGCATGCTGAAAACGCATTCGAAGGGACGGACCGCAAAACGGGCGAAGTCAAATGGACGGGCACTCGCGTGGATCTGATCTTTGGCTCCAATTCAGAGCTCCGTGCTATCTCTGAGGTGTATGCCTGCGAAGATGCGAAAGAGAAGTTCGCCCAGGATTTCGTCGCGGCATGGGATAAGGTCATGAACCTCGATCGCTTTGATATCGCATAGTTGTTTACGAATGTAATTTCACAACGCCCCGTGCTTTAGAGCGCGGGGCGTTTTCTTTGCAAGCTTTAGTGGGACTATCGCAGTTCGAAAGTGCTGTGCGCTTCCATTACAAGAAGTGGTGAAGCTCAATAAGTCTTCATCCTAATCTTGCGCATAACGCTAAACTTTCTTGCATTGATGGCGCGTAGAGACGCACGCCGCTACCTTATGAATCCACTCCAGCAACACGACTATCAACGCCTGCAATCGACTGATCATTTGATCGGAATTGATGAAGCGGGGCGCGGTTGCTTGGCTGGCCCAGTGGTGGCGGGCGCTTGTGTGTTGAATGTTGCATTTTTTGAATCAGCGAAAGCGATTGAGTTGAGCGCCTTGATTAACGACTCCAAGCAGCTCACGGCTGAAGCGCGTGAGGAGCAATATGTAGTGCTGGAGCAACTGCAAGCGGATGGCTTGCTCGATTTCTCAGTTGCCTCGGGAACCGTTGAAGAAATTGCGGCGCTGAATATATTGGGTGCGACTCGATTAGCGATGCGACGAGCGGTGGAAGCCTTGGAGCGTCGCGTGAATGACTGGGGCTTACCTGTTGTGACTTTAGATGGACCTTTATTTGGACCGGCAGCGAGTCAAGTGCAACTCATTGTGGATGGGCGCCCGTTGAAGCCGTTTCCCTATCTGCATGAAGGAATCGTGAAAGGGGATGGCAAATCGCTCTCAATTGCGATGGCAAGTATCGCGGCAAAAGTGATCCGGGATCGTGAAATGAAAGTGCTTGCTGATAAGTATCCGGAGTATGGCTTCGAGGTGCATAAGGGCTATGGCACGAAGAAGCACCGTGACGCCTTGCATGCACATGGCCCGTGCCCGATTCACCGCGAATTGTTTTTGCGTAAGATTCTTGGAGTGTAGGGCTCCAGCTTGCTGAATGCCGTCGAATGTGGGCGCTTTATGTGTGCGGCGTCGTGCGAGCACGAGCCCTACGTTTGTTGATTTATTGCCGCTGGGATTTGAAGGGCTTGACGGTTTTGTTATTGTGGCATGGTGCGAGCGTGTCATGGGTGGCTAATCACGCGTATTTTTTATGAAGCTTTTATTTCCACACATTTTTCTTTCACTGCTCTTATTGGCGGCTCCGCTGCTTGCGGTCGACGTGTGGGTAACCATCGCGCCGCAGAAGTATTTGGTGGAGCGTGTCGGTGGTGATGCAGTGAAGGTCGAGGCTCTGGTGCGACCAGGGCAGAGCCCCGAATTGTATACTCCGAGTGCGGCGCAATTGGCGCGCCTGGCAAAAGCGGATGCATATATCGGGATGGGTTTACCTGTGGAGCATCAGGTGCTGCCGCGGATTGAGGCGTCCATGCCCGGAGTGCGCGTTTTGCAAACCGGTGAACTGGATGATGCACATGCGCATCACCACCGTCATCATGAAGGCTGTCTGCATGGAGATCAGGATCCGCATGTGTGGATGGATCCGGTGGCTATGATTGAATTTGTGGATCAAGTGCGTGATCTTTTGGCGCAGCTGGAGCCGTCCAAGGGAGACTTGTTTCTGGCGAATGCGGAGCGCGTGATGTTTGAACTGAAGGAGTTGGACGCTGCTTTGAAGTTGCAGCTGCAGCCCTATGAAGGGCGTGTATTTTATATTAACCATCCGGCGCTGGGGCATTTTGCCGAACGCTATGGGCTGGTGCAGCGTTCCTTGGAACAGGCGGGCACGGATCCTTCGGCGCGTCGTGTGGCGGAATTGGTGAAGGCGGCTCGTGCGGATCAGGTCGGGGCGATCTTTACCCAGCCTGAGTTTGGCCGTTCGAGTGCTACGGTGATGGCACGTGCCTTGAAGGTGCATGTGGTTGAATTGAACCCTTTGGCAGAAGATTACTTGGTGAATATTCAGTTGATTGCTGAGCGCCTTGTCGCGAGTTTCGAGTAAATGAGCGAAGTGGAGCCACATTCAGACTGTAATTGCGAGAGCCATGGTGGAGAGCCTGTGGTTTGTTTTGAGGGCGTATCGTTTCGTTATGCACGCTCGCCGATCATTGAGGATGCGGATTTCGACATTTATAAAGGCGAGTCCGTTTGCATCGTAGGGCCGAATGGTGGCGGTAAGTCGACTTTGTTGAAGCTGATGCTTGGCTTGTTGAAGCCAGAGCTGGGGAGTGTGCATCTGTTGGGTAAGAGTCCTAAGAAGGCACGCTCTCGTGTGGGGTATGTGCCACAGCACATTGATTTTGACCCTTTGTTTCCAGTTTCTGCGCTCGATGTGGTGCTGATGGGCTGCCTGAATCGTCGCAGTTTTGGCTTTCGTAGTCGTGCGGATTTGGACTTGGCGATGGATTCGCTCAACAAGATGGGCTTGGCGGCGAAAGCTAAGGAACCATTTGCGAGTTTATCTGGTGGTCAGCGGCAGGCGACTTTGATCGCGCGGGCACTAGCGGCGAAGGCGGAGGTGCTTTTACTGGATGAGCCCACCGCGCATGTGGATGTGGCTGCGGAAGAACGTCTGATGGCTAGCTTGAAGGAATTGGACGAGAATCTGACTCTCGTGACCGTTTCGCACGATTTGGCCTTTGTTTCGCGTTCGGTGCCGAAAGTGATCTGTGTAAACCGCTGTGTGCATGTGCATCCGACCAAGGAATTGACCAATGCGCGAATTCGGGAGTTGTATGGCTACGAGGTGAGTATGGTGCAGCACGACCATGAGCACTTGGACAGTCATGGAGGGCATCATCATGGTTGAAGGGAGAACATCGAACATCGAACGTCGAACTATGAATGGTGAATGGACCACCCCGTCTCGCTTCCTCCTTCGCCAAGGCTACGGCGGACATGTCGCGAGCCACCCCTTCTTTTCAATGGCAGGAGTTGGAGTTGGTGAGGAATCTATTTTAGTGGGTGAGGTGGCTCATGACTGAGTTTTTTCAAGCTTTGCTAGATCCGGATCTGGTATTTTTGCGCAATGCTTTGTTTCTCGGGCTGATTGGTAGTTTGCCGCTGGGGGCGGTGGGCACCTTTGTTGTGGCGCGGCGCGTCAGCTATTTGGCGGCTGCGATTGCGCACTCGGTGCTCGGAGGGATTGGCTTTGCGCTGTATAGTCGCCAAGTGCTAGGCTGGAGCTGGATGCACCCGATGCTGGGCGCTTTGTTGGCTGCGGTGCTTTCTGCGGGACTTATCGGTTGGGTTTCACTACGGGCGAAACAGCGTGAGGATGCGGTGATTGGCTCGATTTGGGTGACCGGGATGGCGATCGGTCTACTCTTTATTGCCAGGACACCGGGCTATGTGGACCCGATGGCTTACTTGTTTGGGGATATATTACTGGTGACCAGCTCTGATCTATGGATCGCAGGCGGAGTAGGGGCCTTGATCGCGGGAATTTTGCTGATTTGGCACCGCCAGATCGTGGCGGTGTGCTTTGATGCAGAGTTTGCGGCGATCCGTGGAGTGCGGGCCGAGTGGATATATCTACTGCTCCTGCTGCTGACGGCGCTGACCGTGGTGATTTTGGTCTCATTGGTGGGCATTGTTCTGGTGATTGCATTGCTGACGCTGCCACCGGCGATTGCCGCGCTGCGAGCGCGCAGTTTGGGTGGAATGCTCGTTGCGGCGATTGTAATGAATTTTTTATTCGTTTTTGTCGGGCTCGGGGTGAGTTTTTCGCTCGATATACCAACTGGGCCGACAATTATTCTAATAGCAGCCGCGGTTTACTTGGTGCTAAATGGCGTGTGTCGGATCTTTACCCGCTAGATTGCGGGATTTAGGGGCAAAAAGAGCATGAATGATTTTTTGTAAATAAGTGTTGACTGACCTATACCCGCTGACCACTTTCCCCATCTTTCTTTTTTCAACCCTAAGCGTTGCTGAAGGTCGACTACTCAACTTTCCCAATTTGCCCTTGTAGCTCAGTGGTAGAGCGCATCCTTGGTAAGGATGAGGTCGGCGGTTCAATCCCGCTCGAGGGCTCCATCTAACTCAATCAAAACAATCTCTCAACACTAAATAACATCATGGCTAAGGAAACATTCGAAAGAACAAAACCACACGTCAACGTCGGCACGATCGGACACATTGACCACGGTAAGACAACTACAACTACTGCGATCCTCAAGGTTCAAGCAGACAAAGGCTTGGCTCAGTTCAAGTCCTATGCTGACATCGCTAAGGGTGGAACGGTTCGTGACGCGACTAAGACAGTGACTATTGCTGTTGCACACGTTGAATACGAAACAGAAAACCGTCACTACGCACACGTTGACTGCCCAGGGCACGCTGACTTCGTTAAGAACATGATCACAGGTGCTGCCCAAATGGACGGCGCGATTCTTGTTGTTTCTGCTTCTGACGGCCCTATGCCACAGACTCGTGAGCACATCCTTCTTGCTAAGCAAGTGGGTGTTCCAACAATCGTTGTTTGGTTGAACAAAGTTGACCTCCTTGACGACGAAGAGCTGCTTGAGCTCGTTGAAATGGAAGTTCGCGATCTTCTTTCTAAATACGACTACCCTGGTGATGATATCACAATTGTTCGTGGTTCTGCTACAGCAGCTCTCGAAGACAAGCCAGGTGGTGCAGATGCGATCACAGCTTTGATGAACGCTATCGACACAGATATCGCTGAGCCTGCTCGCGAAATCGACAAGCCACTTCTTATGTCTGTTGAAGACGTTTTCTCGATCACTGGTCGTGGAACAGTTGCAACAGGACGTATCGAGCGCGGTATCGTTAAAGTGGGTGAAGAAATTGAGATCGTTGGTCTTGGCGAAACAATGAAGACAACCGTTACTGGTGTTGAAATGTTCCGTAAGCAGCTCGATCAAGGTATGGCCGGCGATAATGTTGGTATCCTTCTTCGCGGCATTGACAAGGAAGCTATTGAGCGTGGCCACGTTATTGCTAAGCCTGGCACAATCACTCCGCACACTTCTGCTAAGGCTGAGCTTTACGTCCTTTCTAAGGATGAAGGTGGTCGTCACACACCATTCTTCGACGGTTACCGTCCTCAGTTCTTCTTCGGCACAGCTGACGTAACAGGTATCATCAAATGCCCAGAGGGTGTTGAAATGGTTATGCCTGGTGATAATCTTACGGTAGAAATCGAGCTCGGTAAGAAGATCGCTATGGAAGCGGGGCAACGTTTCGCGATTCGCGAAGGTGGTCGCACCATCGGTGCGGGCCGTATCGTTGAAGTGACTAAGTAAGTCACGGATACGTTCCCGAAATCACAGTTTTCGCCGAGGGCTCTCTTAGGGCCCTCGGCTTCACTGTTTAGATCGAATTTCACATTATTTTCTCACAGGAGAGTAGTTCAATTGGTAGAGCAACGGTCTCCAAAACCGTAAGTTGTGGGTTCAAGTCCCTCCTCTCCTGCCATTTTCTAAAATGAAAAATCCATTCACCAGAATCCGTCTTTTCTACAAAGAGACGCTTACAGAGCTTAAGAAGGCATCATGGCCTTCGAAGACCGAATTGCGCGACTCGACGATCGTTGTCTTGATTGCTACTGCAATTCTCGGTTCATACATCGCGCTCATTGACTTCTCTTTGATGAATGGTGTCGAGTTACTCACCTCATGGGTGCGTGGCTAATTTAGCGACTCTACAGTTCGCTCCTATTTAATTTTATCTTAGCCGCAATATATGTCACTATCCGGTCCACGTTGGTATGCTGTCCAGACTCTTTCTAATCAAGAGGGTAAGGCCAAAAAATATCTAGATAAGTTTATCGCTGTTGAGGAGATGGAAGATTATGTCTTTGATGTGCTCATGCCCACCGAAACGGTGACCGAAGTGAAAAGCGGTAAAAAGAGCACAAAGACACGTAAATTTTACCCAGGCTATATTTTCGTAAACATGCGTCTCTATGATGATGATGGCGTGCTCTTACAAAAGCCATGGTATTTCGTCCGTGAAGGCCACGGCGTTATTAATTTTGTCGGCGGCGACCGCCCGACACCGTTGAAAAAGAGCGAGATCGATCGCATTCTCAGCCAAGTCGAAGAAGCCGAAGGTAAAGAAAAGCCGAAGATCGAATACGATCTAGGTGAAATGGTAAAGGTCAACGATGGTCCATTTATGAACCTAGTTGGAAAAATCGAGGAAATCGACCCAGATAAGGGTAAACTTAAGGTTTCCGTATCTATTTTCGGGCGTTATACGCCTGTTGAACTTGAATACTGGCAAGTCCAGAGAACAGAAGAAAGCTAATTAGCCATGTCTAAAAAAATCACAGGACAAATTCGTCTACAATTACCAGCGGGCTCCGCAAATCCAGCTCCTCCAGTTGGACCAGCATTGGGTGCGCAAGGTGTAAACATCATGGGCTTCTGTAAGGAGTTTAATGCCAAGACTAAAGACCAAGCAGGTATGATCCTTCCGGTCGTTATTACAGTCTACGCTGACCGCTCTTTCAGTTTCATCCTCAAGTCACCACCGGCTGCCGTGCTTCTTAAGAAGGCTGCTGGTATCGCTAAGGGCTCAGGTGTGCCAAACCGTGATAAGGTAGGCACAGTGACTCGCAAGCAAGTGCTTGAGATCTGCGAAATTAAAAAGAACGACCTTAATGCAACGACTGAAGATGCTGCCTTCCATATCATCGCCGGCACAGCCCGTTCGATGGGACTTGAGGTCGTCGACTAGTTTTAACGAAGTCCATTCCGGACTTAATTAACCACAAAAGATATACAAATCATGGCCACCCAGCAAATAAAGGGAAGCAAGCGCTACCGTGCGGCAGTCGAAATGGCTGACCTCACGAAGACCTATTCGGTCGAAGAAGCGTCTGCGTTATTAAACAAACTACCTAAGGCGAAGTTCGACGAAACAGTTGAAATTTACGCTCATCTCACGGTGGATCCTCGTAAGAGCGATCAGATGGTTCGCGGCACTCTCCAGCTCCCACACGGTAGCGGTAAGACTGTGCGCGTTATCGTATTCACCGAAAATCCAGCCGAAGCTCTCGAAGCAGGCGCGGATGAAGCCGGTCTCGACGAATTGATCGAGAAAGTTACAGGCGGGTGGATCGACTTCGATGTCGCGATCTCCACAACCAGTGCAATGAAGAGCGTCCGTAAGGTAGCTCGTGTGCTTGGACCCCGTGGGTTGATGCCAAATCCAAAGTCTGGCACAGTTACCGACGACGTCGCAGAAGGGATCAAGCTTGTGAAAGCAGGTCGCGTTGAGTTCAAAATGGACAAGACTGCAAACGTCGCTGTCGTCATCGGCAAGCGCTCTTTCACTGCTGAGCAAATTCAGGAAAATGCGGAAGCTGCTATCAAGGCGCTTCTAGATGCACAACCTGACAGCCACAAGGGTAAGTTCATCAAGGGCCTCTCCGTGAGTGCTACAATGAGCCCAGGTATCAGCATTGATGCTGCTCCTTATAACAAATAATACGGAGGCTTACATACAATGAGACCAGAAAAACAATATCTCGTCGAAGAGGTAAATACACACCTCGAGAAGTCCGACTACGTATATCTAACGAATTACGAGCGCATCACTGTTGAGGAAATTGCTGAGCTTCGCGCACAGCTTTCTGAGCATGATGCAGAGTTTCACGTTATCAAAAACAGCATTTTCGGTGTCGCAGCCGCTGCTAAGGATCTCCCAGATTTGGGTGAGCACCTTTCCGGTCAAACAGCGATCGTCGTCGGTGGAGACAATCCATCCGGTGTAGCTAAGTTGATTGGTGAATTCTTTAAGAAGAAGCAAAAGGTCGAAATGAAGGCCGGCATCCTTAACGAGCGTGCACTCACTAAGGAAGAAATCGAAGCGCTTGCGAAACTTCCAGGCCTCGAATCGCTCCGTGCACAGCTTCTCGGATTGCTCACACAACCTGCTACTGGCTTCGTTCGCGTCGTCAATGCAGTTCCTCAAGGTCTTGTCAACGTTCTGCAAGCGAAGGTTCGCGCAGAAAACGGCGAGTAATCAAACGATACAAAAAAACTTTTGGCCGTCGCTTCATGCTTGGAGCGCCGGCCATTTAAACAACAACCATATAAAAATAAGGTTAGGGGGGACAAACTCCTTAAATATCCCGAGACTCGGGATGCTAACCATTGAAAGGTAATACATCATGGCAGATATCACAAAAGAACAAGTCGTCGAATGGCTCTCCGCACAAACAGTGCTTGAAGTAGCTGATCTCGTTAAAGAACTCGAAGAGAAGTGGGGCGTTAGCGCTGCTGCTCCTGTTGCTGTTGCTGCCGCTGGCGGTGCTGCTGCTGGCGGTGCTGCTCCTGCAGAAGAAAAGGATGAGTTTGATGTCATCCTCAAGGCTGCTGGTGCTAACAAGATCGCTTCCATTAAGGAAGTTCGCGCTATTACAGGCCTCGGTCTGAAGGAAGCTAAAGACCTCGTTGAAGGTGCACCAAAGCCTGTTAAGGAAGGTGCTTCTAAGGACGAAGCTGAAGAGATCAAGAAGAAGCTCGAAGCTGCCGGCGCTGAAGTCGAATTGAAGTAATCACGGGAACCCCGAATTATATTCAATTGTTCATACTTTCACAGTTAGGTGAGCTCACTCAAATCGGGTGAGCCTCGCCTAGCTGTTTTTGTCTTTCCGCCGATCACGTATCGGCAACCACAGTTTCATCAATCGTCAAATCACCGTCATCCCAGACATCCATTATGTCAAAGCGCATTAATTTCGGTCAACTCAAGGAAGTCATCCAGCCACCTAATCTGATTGAAAATCAGGTTGATTCCTACAAGGAATTTTTACAGATGGACAAAGCTCCAAGCCAACGCGATCCAGTTGGCCTCGAAGCTGTGTTCTCGGAAGTATTTCCGATTGAGAGCTATGACAGTCGCTGCCATCTCGAATATGTTAGCTACAACGTTACGCCACCACGTGAAAGCGAGATCGAAGCGATCCGCGAAGGCGTCACCTATTCCGTATCACTCTATGTGAAGCTTCGCTTGCGCGAGGAAGACCACATTAAGGACGAAGAGATCTACATGGGCGAGCTCCCGCTGATCTCTGAGCGAGGTTCTTTCATCATCAACGGTGCTGAGCGTGTTATCGTCAGCCAGTTACACCGTTCGCCTGGTATCGCTTTCGAAGAAAGTGTGCACACGTCCGGTAAAATCCTTCACGCTTTCCGCATCATTCCCGATCGTGGCACGTGGCTTGAAGTTCAATTCGACCAGAACGACCTCCTCTACGTTTACCTCGACCGCCGTCGTCGCCGTCGTAAGTTCCTTTTGACTACATTGCTTCGTGCAATGGGTTACAGCTCCGATGCTGAAATCCTCAACCTCTTTTACGAGCTTGATGAAATCACCGTTGCAGATGCGCTCAAGCGTGACTCTGTCTCGAACCTTGTGCTCACTGAGGACATTGTGGATGCCGACAAGGGCGTCGTGCTAGCACGTGCGTTTGAGCCACTCACTAAGACAATCGTTCGTTCGTTCGAGAAAGCTGGCCTCAAGAAGGTCGTTGCGATCGATACAACAGTCGATGATGGCGCTATCATCCGCTGCTTGAAGAAGGATCCGACTCAAAATGAAGAGGAAGCCCTCAAGGATATTTACAAGCGTCTTCGCCCCGGCGAGCCGCCCACAACTGCAAATGCAAAAGCATTGCTCAAGCGTCTCTTCCAAGATCCACGTCGTTACGACCTCGGTCGTGTTGGCCGTTACAAGCTCAATCAAAAGCTTAAAATGGACACCGATCTGGAGTTCCGCGTTGTCGGCGCTGAAGACGTCGTTGAAGCCACGAAATACCTCACACGACTCAAGCGTGGTGATGGCACACTCGACGATATCGACCACTTGGGTAGTCGTCGCGTGCGCACCATAGGTGAGTTGCTCGCCAACCAATGCCGTGTGGGTCTTGCCCGCACGGAGCGTTTGGTGAAAGAGCGCATGACTCTCTACGATCAAAGCGTCGATTCGATCAGCCCACAAAAGTTGATCAATCCAAAGGCTTTGAGCACAGTGATCCGTGATTTCTTTGCCCGTAGCCAACTGTCACAGTTCATGGATCAAATTAATCCATTGGCTGAGTTGACTCACAAGCGTCGTCTATCCGCTCTCGGACCTGGTGGTCTGAATCGTGAGCGTGCCGGTTTCGAAGTTCGAGACGTGCACCCATCACACTATGGACGTATCTGCCCGATTGAGACTCCTGAAGGTCCAAATATCGGTCTTATTAATTCGCTCTCACTTTACTCACGTATTAACGAATTCGGTTTCATCGAAACACCTTACCGTAAGGTGGTCGATGGCAAGGTGCTTGACGACGTTGAATACCTCAACGCCGACCAAGAAGAGCCTTACATGATCGCCCAGGCGAATTCCGAGCTCGATAAGAACAGCAAATTAGTTGGTCGCGTCACTTGCCGTAACCAAGACGAGGTTCTTGAGCTCGATCCGAAGGACGTTGACTACATGGACGTTTCCCCGAAGCAGTTGATTTCGGTGGCAGCGGGCCTCATTCCATTCCTCGAGCACGATGATGCGAATCGCGCGCTCATGGGATCGAATATGCAACGTCAAGGTGTGCCGCTCCTTCAATCTGATTCTCCTTTCGTGGGCACTGGTATTGAGCAGCGTGTTGCGATTGACTCCAAGACAGTTGAAGTTGCGGACATCGATGGTATCATCGCTTCCGTTGATGCGAACCGTATCGTTCTTACCGCAGACGGCGAGATTCCTAAAATGAAGGAATTGAAGACCGATGCGAAGAAGGGGGTTTATGTTTACGAGCTTCGTAAGTTCATGCGTTCCAATGCGGGCACATGCTTCAATCAAAAGCCAATCGTAGCCAAGGGCCAACCGATCAAGAAGGGCGACATCATTGCAGATGGAGCGTCCACCGATGATGGCGATCTAGCGATCGGTCGTAACATCCTTGTGGCGTTCATGCCATGGAATGGTTATAACTTCGAGGATGCGATTCTCATCTCTGAGAAGATCGTCAAAGACGACATCTTCACTTCGATTCACGTCGATGAGTTCGAAGTCACAGCGCGTGACACCAAGCTCGGACCTGAAGAAATTACACGCGATAT
Organism: uncultured Opitutia bacterium; assembly: GCA_937136395.1. Lineage (GTDB taxonomy): Bacteria > Verrucomicrobiota > Verrucomicrobiia > Opitutales > Coraliomargaritaceae > JBPOFY01. Next base: position 148,490 of record CAKZOI010000022.1, read on the forward strand.
TCCAAATGTTGGTGAAGAGGCCCTTAAGGATCTTAACCACGACGGTGTGATCCGTGTCGGTGCGGAAGTGAAACCTGGCGATATTCTTGTCGGTAAGATCACTCCAAAGTCTGAAACAGAGCTTGCTCCAGAAGAGAAGTTGCTCCGTGCGATTTTCGGTGAGAAGGCTGCGGACGTTAAAGACACATCCCTCGTCGTTCCATCAGGCGTTCGTGGTATCATCATGGATATTAAAGTTTCGGCCCGCGTTGATGGCGAGCCTGAGCAAATGTCTGCATCCGATCGTCGTCGTCAGATTAAGAAGATCAACGAAGAGTATCGCTCGCAAAGCGACAAGCTTCGCGAAGATCTGACTGAAGCACTCTCCAACATCCTACTTGGTGAAAAGATTCCTCTCGATGTCAAAAACGGTGACACCGACGAGATTATCATCCCTGCGAATCGCAAGATTACTAAGACCTTGCTCCGTCGTTTAGCTGCTGTTTCGAAGCACATCGAGATTGATCCTTCTCCAGTGAAGATCAAGATCATGGAGATCGTCAGCAACTACCAAGGTAAGTTCGATGAACTTGATTACGAACGCGAGCGCAAGATCGAATCCGTAGAGTCTGGTGAAGATGCGGATCAAGGTGTTGTCAAAAGCGTTAAGGTCTACATCGCCAAGAAGCGTAAGATGCAGGTCGGTGATAAGATGGCTGGTCGTCACGGTAATAAGGGTGTGGTTGCCAAGGTTGTTCCAGTTGAGGATATGCCGCACCTTCCAGACGGCACTCCGATTGAAATCTGCTTGAATCCACTTGGTGTTCCATCGCGTATGAACGTGGGACAGGTTTTGGAAACTCACCTCGGCTGGGCGTGTAAGCACCTCGGCATTAAAGTAGCGACTCCTGTGTTTGACGGTATTTCGGAAGCCAAGGTTCGTGAGTATCTTGAAGAGGCAGGCCTACCATCCACTGGTAAGAGTATTCTTTACGATGGCCAAACAGGCGAGCCGCTCCACCAAGAGGTGGTTGTTGGTTACATGTATATGTTGAAACTGAATCACTTGGTAGCATCCAAGATTCACGCTCGTGCGGTCGGTCCTTACTCCCTCATTACCCAGCAGCCGCTTGGTGGTAAGGCACAGTATGGTGGTCAACGTTTCGGAGAAATGGAAGTGTGGGCACTTGAAGCTTATGGCGCTGCTTACACCCTCCAAGAACTCCTTACTGTAAAGTCCGACGATGTCGCAGGCCGCACACGTATCTACGAATCGCTCGTTAAGGGTGACAACAGTCTACAAGCGGGAACGCCTCAGTCGTTCAATGTTTTGATGAAGGAAATCCAAAGTCTCTGTATGGATGTTCGTCTCGGTTCCGAAGGGAAGTTTGAGATCGACTCCGCAATCGACGTCTAAGGACACACTTAACCGATAATTTTCAAAAAAGGTTTATTTAATGAGCACAGAAGTAGCACGCGACGTCCTAGGCTATGAAGCCACAAAGCAATTTGATCGAGTCGGCATTACAGTCGCCGCGCCCGAAGCCATTCGTGAATGGTCTCGTGGTGAGGTCAAGAATCCTGAAACAATTAACTACCGCACATTTAAGCCAGAGCCAGGTGGTCTTTTCTGCCAACGCATCTTCGGCCCTGTGCGTGACTACGAGTGCGCTTGTGGTAAATACAAGCGTATCAAATATAAAGGCGTAATTTGCGACCGTTGCGGTGTTGAAGTTACGGTATCACGTGTCCGCCGTGACCGTATGGGCCACATCGAGTTGGCTGTTCCTGTATCGCACATTTGGTTCTTGAAGAGCATGCCATCCCGCTTGGGACTGCTCCTCGACATCACTGCGCGTAATCTTGAGCGGGTCATCTACTACGAGAACTATCTCGTTATCGATCCAGGCAAGACACCGCTTGAAGATCGTCAGCTCCTTACTGAACAAGAGTATCTCCAAGCTCAAGACGAGTATGGTGAAGATTCTTTCGTTGCTCGCATGGGTGCCGAAGCCGTTCGTGATGCACTTGCATTGGTTGACCTAGAGTCGACAGTTGCAGAGCTCCACGAGCAAATGCACGCCACTCGCTCGAAGCAGATCAAGAAGAAGCTCTCTAAGCGTCTCAAAACGATCCAAGGTTTCATGGAGTCCGGCACACGTCCTGAGTGGATGGTGCTCGAAGTCCTTCCGGTCATTCCGCCAGATCTTCGTCCGCTTGTTCCACTTGAAGGTGGTCGTTTCGCGACATCCGATTTGAACGACCTCTACCGTCGTGTGATCAACCGTAACAATCGTCTGAAGAATCTTCTCATGTTGAAGACTCCAGACGTGATCATTCATAATGAAAAGCGCATGCTTCAAGAAGCTGTCGACGCGCTCTTCGACAATGGTCGTCACGGTCGTGCAGTCACAGGCGCGGGTAATCGTCCGCTCAAATCCCTCTCCGATATGTTGAAGGGCAAGCAAGGTCGCTTCCGTCAGAATTTGCTCGGTAAGCGCGTGGACTACTCCGGTCGTTCGGTTATTGTTTCTGGCCCGTCTCTTAAGTTGAACCAATGTGGTCTACCGAAGAAGATGGCGCTCGTTCTGTTCGAGCCATTCATCATTCGCCGCCTCAAGGAGCTCGGCTTCGTGCACACTGTTCGCGGTGCGCGTAAGATGATCGAAAAGCAATCTCCAGAAGTTTGGGATATTCTAGAAGAAGTCACCGAAGGTCACCCAGTTCTCTTGAACCGTGCGCCTACATTGCACCGTCTTTCGATTCAAGCTTTCGAGCCTGTATTGATTGAAGGCGATGCGATCCGTGTGCACCCGCTCGTCTGCACAGCGTATAATGCTGACTTCGATGGTGACCAAATGGCGGTCCACGTGCCTCTCTCTCTCGAAGCTGTGATGGAAGCGAAGACCCTCATGATGGCGACACACAATATCTTCTCGCCATCTTCTGGTAAGCCGATTTTGACTCCATCTCAAGATATCGTTCTCGGTTCTTACTTCCTTACAACTGAGCCACCTAAGGCATACGATAAGACCGTGCGCTTGCCACTTGTCGTCGACGCTGATGAGTTGGACGCCGCAGTGGTCGACGGCGCGTTGAAGGTTCATGATTGGATCAATTTCGTAAATCCTGATTACCAAAAAGACGCAACGCCTTATGGTAACACCGAGAAGAAGGTGATACGCACAACCGTTGGTCGCGTTATTTTCAACACTATCTGGCCTGAAGAACTTGGATTTATTAATTTCCCAGTAACAAAGGGTAAGTTAGGTGATATCATTCTAGAAACCTACAACACGGTCGGTCGTGCACGTACAGTGATCACTCTTGATAAGCTCAAGGACACTGGCTTCAAGATCGCAACCAAGGCAGGTGTTTCGATTGGTATCGATGATATGATCATTCCACCAAGCAAGCCTGCGATCGTAGCTGGTTCCCGTAAGAAAATCGACGAAGTCGAGGCTCAATACAAGAAGGGTATCATCACTGAAGGTGAGCGTTACAACAAAATCATTGATATTTGGACAGGTTGCACCGACGAGATTGCTAAGGCTGTATTCGACGAATTGAAAACCAATGGCGGAAACTCAGATGCCATCAATCCAGTTTACTTGATGATGGATTCGGGTGCTCGTGGTAATAAACAACAAGTTCGTCAGCTTTGCGGAACTCGTGGTTTGATGGCCAAGCCTTCTGGTGAAATTATCGAACGTCCGATTCTTTCCTCTTTCCGTGAAGGTCTCTCCGTTCTCGAATACTTCATCTCTACTCACGGTGCTCGTAAGGGACTTGCCGATACTGCGCTTAAGACAGCGGATGCTGGTTACCTAACTCGTAAGCTCTGTGACGTTGCAATGGATTGCATTATCGAAGAAAAAGACGATGGTAACCGTGACGGTGTTTGGAAGTATGCGATCTATGAAGGTGACGACGAAATCGTTTCACTGAACGACCGTATTGTCGGCCGCTGCTCATCTAACGACATCAAGAATCCGCTTAATCCGGATGAATTGATCGTGAAGAATGGTCAGCTCATTACACAAGAGATCGCAGATCAGATCGACGAAGTCGGGGTTGAGCGTGTGAAGGTGCTTTCTTCGCTCACTACACGCAAGAAGATCGGTATCACCGCACTGGAATACGGCATCAATCCTGCGACAAGTGCTATGGTTGAACGTGGTTCAGCTGTCGGTATAATCGCGGCACAGTCGATTGGTGAGCCAGGCACACAGCTTACGATGCGCACATTCCACATTGGTGGCATTGCATCGGGTGTGCTTAAGAATCCGGAAATTAAGGTCCGTGTTGGTGGTAAGGTGAATTACCGTGGTCTCCGCATCGTGCAAACTGCAGACGGTGCAAATATCGTTCTGAACAAGACCGGTTCCGTTCAAATCGTTGACGAAGAAGATCGTGAAGTTGAAATTTACAAGATCGTTGTTGGTTCCGTGCTGACAGTCGATGATGGCGGTTCGATTGGTAAGGGCGACATTCTCGCAATGTGGGATCCGCACAATATTCCAATTCTCTCTGAGAAGGCAGGCCGTATCGGGTTCAATGATATGATTCCAGGTGTGACAGTTAAGCGTGAGCTCGACGAGTCTACTGGCCGTATTGCAACAGTCGTGATCGAGCACAAAGAAGACTTGAATCCTCAGGTCGAGATTCTCGACGATACTGGCAAGGTGATTGCGACGTATGCAATTCCAACTGGTGCTCAGGTATCGGTCAACGAAGACGACGAGATCGCTCCAGGTTCAATGCTTGCGAAGACACCACGTCAGGCGTCTAAGACGCAGGATATTACTGGTGGCCTTCCACGTGTTGCTGAACTCTTTGAAGCACGTCGACCGAAGGATGCCGCAGAAATGGCGAAGATCGACGGCGTCGTTTCTCTTGACGGCACAGTCCGTGGTAAGAAGAAGTTGCTCGTTACTGATCCTGAAACCGGCGAAGAAGAGGCACACCTCATTCCGCATGGTAAGCAACTCACTGTTCAAGTAGGTGACCTCGTCCACAAGGGCCAGCATCTAACCGACGGTGGCGCTGATCCACACGAAGTGCTCGAAATTCTCGGACCATCCGCTGTTCAAGATTACCTGATCTCGGAGATTCAGAAGGTTTACCGTCTCCAAGGGGTTACTATTAACGATAAGCATATCGAGGTCATCATCTCGCAAATGCTCAAGAAGGTCCGTATCACCGATCCAGGTGACTCCGATTTCTTCTGGGGTGAGCAAGTTGACCGCTTCGAATTTATGTCGGCAAACGACTATCTCGAAGACGCTGGTGGTAAGCCAGCTGAAGGTGAACCCGTTCTTCTCGGAATCACGAAGTCCTCGCTTGAGACTGAATCATTCATCTCCGCAGCGTCCTTCCAAGAAACCACACGTGTCCTCACTGATGCCTCTACATTGGGCAAGGTCGACATGCTTAAGGGCTTCAAGGAAAACGTTATCATGGGTCACTTGATCCCTGCGGGCACAGGTCTTCCAGTCTATCGCAACCTCCGTATCGACACCCTTGGTGCCGAAATGGAAAAGCTTTCTCCAGAAGAAGCCGCCGAACGTATCGAAGGTGTTGCCTTGCCAACACCAGAGATCAGCAACGAAGCATCAACAGAACCTGCTCCTGAAGAAGCGGCGACTGAAGAGGCTCCAGCTGAAGCAGCCGGCGAAGGCGAAGAAGCGAGCTAAACGAACTGACAGTTCATTTTACTAAGAGCCGTTCCGAAAGGGACGGCTCTTTTACTTTCTAGGTAATGGGTAGCGGCGCGGAGGGACCTCCATGGATTTAGCAATAATATACTTTTCAAAGTTGCGTTACTTTAGTAGGTTTTCAGATGTGAGAAGGTTTAAGGGTCCACTCTATCATGTATTACGTCGCTTGTGGAATGTGGATGCGCCGAACCCGTATGGGACAGTTGAGTTGGTAGAGTCGACGGATGAGCCTGAAGTGCCACTGTGTTTGAATTGTCTAACGCCGGATGAGGGACATCAGTGGATATGTCCAGACTGTGGCTGGCCAACCAGTTTCAACGGGTCACAGATGCCTTACATTCAGCTGTTCTGTCTGGGTGCTTTATTCCGTTCAGGTGTAGATGGCAGTGTGGAGCTGACCCGTTTCAGAACGATCGTACTGATTGTGCTCTCGATTCTGTATTATCATATCTTCTCGCCGCTTTATTGGTATCGTCTATCACAAGCCAAGAACGGAAATTACATTCAGGATCCGAAGATGGATAAACACGAATCGTAGCTGGAGGGCGGACCTCTGTGTTCGCCGCTTTTGGTGTGCGAGGGGTACGAGTCACTTTCGATTACGCCATTTCCCGCTCTGGGCTATAATCCTTAAATCGGCAGTTGGCCTGAATGCATTCTTGTAAGCCGTTAATGGACGTCAATTAACGTTAATCAGAGGCTGCGCCAATTTGGCTTTGGCTTGTAGAATGGAAATTGGTGGTAAGTTAGGTGTAAGCTAATCATATATAAAGACTTATGCGCTAATAATTGATGTTCATTCACGTTAATTAACGATGCAAAAATCAATTAATATACATGCTGCTCGGCTTGGGCCAAATCGTTACCGATTCGGCTACACATTGACACGCCGTAGCCGAATCGGTAACGATTTGGCCGTTCATTGACGTGGGTATATTCACAATAGTGCTAAATTACATCCGTATATTTCCGCTACCGATCACGCAGTCGTTACACTGTAATGTTAGTTTTCCATTCTTGAGGTAGGCATTTCCTGATTGAAGATGCACCCAGTCGGCACCGGTCACGGTTATTTGATCTGCTCCGTGATGTAGCTTGGCGGCTACGAATCGAGGCTGTGTCGGGTGTGTATAATTGAGAACGAAGAGTCCGTTGTCGGGATCACCGATTACGTTTAAGCGCTCCGGGCAGAGGATGCTTTCCCGTTGCCATGCTTTGCGTTCACGAAGGAGCGCTTTATACCAAGTGAGACTGCTATGCTCACCTTCGGATTGGGGCGGCAGCTTGGATAGGTAAAAGGCTTCAGGGCTGGTGGGTGAAATGGCTTCTTCCCAAGAGTGGAGGGGGAATTCCCGGGCGCGGCCTTGTTCGACTGCGGTGCGTAGCTCGGGGGATTCAAAATCGGTGAAGAAGAGGAATGGACCGTTTGCCGAGAATTCCTCGCCCATGAAAAGCATTGGGGGCGTGGGATAGAGCAGGATGAGCGCGGCGAGGGCGCGTTGCGTGTCGGTTGTCGTGTATTGATGGATCCGTTTCCCGTAGGGGCTGTTACCTACGATGTCGTGGTTTTGCAGTTGATTGACGCAGCGCTCGATCACGGGTTGAGCTGCGTCGTGCGGGCGCCGTTCAGCATGACCTTCTTCCGTGCGGTAGTAGAGGCTGCCTTGTTGGAGGGCGGAAAGCAGGTCTTCGGGGCCGTTGTAGTAGCGGGTGCTGTGCGTGTTGATATGCGTGACAGAGGCTTCGGCCGCGTGGCCAATGTCGTCGGACCAGGGTGCGTGCATGGCTCCGCCGTGCTCTGGTAGAAACTCGGGCTGGTAAATATTGCTTTCACCGATGGCGTGGATGTGGCGTCCGAGTTTTTTCGAGAGCTTTTGATAGAGCGCACCGACTTCGTTCATAATATGAGTAGGGCTCGGGTCGTGAATCATGGCGATTGCATCAAAACGAATGCCGTCGAAGTGATAGTGTTCGATCCAGTAGCGAGCGTTCTCAATAAAGAAGGCGCGCACTTCGGCGCGACTCATGTCAGGGCAATCACCCCAGGCAGTTGCTTCTTGGTGAAAGTAGGGGCCAAATTGGGCGAGGTAGTTGCCCTCAGGGCCGAGGTGATTGTAGACGACGTCCAGGTAAATTGCGAGGCCGCGTGTGTGGCAGGCCTTTACTAAGGTGCAGAGTTCCTCGGGGCAGCCATAGTTGTGATTGGGAGCGAAGAGTTGCACGCTGTCGTAGCCCCAATTCCATTTGCCGGGGCATTGTGCGAGCGGCATGATTTGCACGGCGTTGATGCCTAGATCGACCAGCTCGTCGAGTCGCTCCATAGCGCTGAGGTAGGTGCCGCCCTCTGTAAAAGTGCCGATGTGCAGTTCGTAGAAAATCAGTTCCTTGAGCGGGATGCCTTTCCAGCTTGTATCGGATGACCAGTCCAGTGTATCGAAGTCGACGGTCATCGAAGGGCCATGCACACCATCGGGTTGAAACAGAGATGCCGGATCCGGGAGAGCCTGTCCGTTAACTATGTAGTGGTAGCGGGCGTTTGGTGCCGGTTGGTTCAAGCTGAATCGGTGGTAGCCCTTGTTGTCACGCTGCATTTGGTAATCGTGACCGGATTGCTCGGTGTAAATCCTGAGCTGAACTGCATCGGCATGTGGTGCCCATAGCCTGAACTGCGTGCCTTTCGTAGTGATCTGCGGATACATTGAGTCGTAATTTAGGGGCCGAGGGTGGGGCGTCAATTGTATGCAGGCGGGTTATGTTTTTTCTGGGGTTTGATTTTTAGTCAGGGGGAACCAATTGAGTATTCGTAGCCGAAACTGGAAAGTTTTGGCAGTGTCATCATACGAACTTCAAGAGGCCAAAGCGTTCCCGCTTCGGCTACTCCCTGCACTTTTAATGACACTCTCATTTCTGATTTGAGCTGATGTTGTCGGGCGGGCGCATCAAGTTGCGCCCCTACAGACACAAAAAAAGCGACCACCCGAAGTCGGATGGTCACTTGGTTTAAATGAACCTGTTCTCAGCTTAAAGTGCTTCGTTGTCTTGCTCTTCGGTGCGGATACGCACGGCGCGTTCGACAGGAAGCACGAATACCTTGCCGTCACCGATCTTGCCGGTTTTGGCTGCTTTGACGATGGCATCGACCGCCGCATCGACATCGTCGTCATCGACGACGGTTTCGATCATTGTCTTTGGCAGGAAGTCGACGGTGTATTCACTGCCACGGTAGATCTCGGTGTGACCTTTTTGACGGCCGAAGCCTTTGACCTCGGAAGCGGTCAAGCCAGTGATGCCGACTTCGGAAAGGGCCTCTTTCACTTCGTCGAGTTTGAAAGGCTTCACAATTGCTTTGATAAGTTTCATAATGGTTATAAAATATGGTGGTTGTTACCAGAGTGTCGATTCTTCGCTCACTCCAGTGGTTAAAAATCAGTGAGATTACTCTAGTGTATAAGCGGTTTCACCATGTTCAGCTTGGTCTAGACCAGTGATCTCGGTTTCGGCGTCCACGCGTAAACCGGTAGTGAATTTGCAAACGAATACGATGATCACAGTTGCAATTGCGGACCATGCGATGACCGCTGCCAGTGCAATGACTTGTGTTGTTAATTGTCCAAGCATGTCATCGACACCGGAACCACCAAAGGCAGCAGTGCCAAAAACAGCAACCAGTAGTGTGCCCATGATGCCGCCGACACCGTGAACGGCGAAGACGTCGAGCGTATCGTCGATCTTGAGCTTACCTTTTACGATGCCACACATGAAATAGCAGACGACACCAGCTAGGAAGCCGAGGAGGATAGCGCCCAATGGGCCAACATGGCCGGACGCTGGTGTAATGGTCGCGAGACCGGCTACCATACCGGTAACGACTCCGACGAGACCCGGCTTGCCGGTTTTGATCCATTCAATGGTCATCCAAGTCAAACTAGCAACTGCAGCAGAAATGTGTGTGACGAGCATGGTCATGCCAGCCGCTTCATTTGCCGCGAGTTGACTACCTGCGTTGAAGCCGAACCAGCCGACCCAAAGCATCGACGCACCAATCATCACCATGCCCGGGCTGTGTGGCACATGCAGTTTCTTTGGGAAACCTTCACGTGGACCTACAAAGTAGGCGAGCAGTAGTGCAGAGATACCAGCAGTTGCGTGAACAACAATACCGCCGGCGAGGTCGATGGTGCCTTTTTCCATGAGCCAGCCACCACCCCAGACCCAGTGAGTCACAGGTGCATAGACGAGAACGAGCCATAGGCCGGTAAAGAGTAGGATCGCCGTGAACTTCATACGCTCCACAAAGGCACCGACGATGAGGCCAGGCGTGATGATCGCAAACGTCATTTGAAACATGATGAAAACGGTTTCCGGAATGTCACCTGCCATGCTGGCAGTTGTGATGTCTTTAAGCCCGAGGTGTTCCAAGCCACCAGCCCATGCGCAACCGTCGGCAAATGCGATACTGTAGAGGCCTGCGATCCAGAGAACAGATGCGAGGCAAGCGATCGCAAAGCAGTGCATGAGCACGGAGAGTAAATTATGCGCACGCACCAAGCCTCCGTAGAAAAGGGCGAGGCCGGGGAGTGTCATGAATAGGACCAAGACGGTCGCGGTGAGCATCCATGCGGTATTGCCGGAGCTGAGCGTTGCGGTCTCGACGACGGCCTCGGCAGTAGCGGCTGCCGTAGCGACTGCTTCGGGTGCTTGATCGGCTAGGGCTTCCTCGGCCGAGAGGGCTCCGGGCGAGCAAATAAACGCCAGGAAGCTGACTATACAGAGTAGTTTCTTCATATGTGTAGGTAGTTGTTTGTAAAAAGACTTCTAGTCTTTGGGTGGCGCATAGCATTTGCAGAGACGGGGCAGCGTCCAGTTCTTTTTTATGAATCAGATTTGGAGTCTTTCTTGAGATGGATTATTTTGTTCATGGATAGTGGATAGTGGATAGTGGATAGTGGATAGTGGGCGTTTGGCTTGCCGAGAGTAATGGGCACAAAAAAACGGCCATCCCGAAGGATGGCCGTTGATGTTAAGAGAGTTCTCTTCGGTTTGTCTTAGAGGGCTTCCGGACCCGACTCGTCTGTGCGGATACGAATCGCACTGTCGACTGGAATGATGAAGACCTTGCCATCACCGATCTTGCCGGTTTTGGCTGCTTTGACGATCGCTTCGGATGTCTTTTCAGCATCCGCATCGTCGACGACGATCTCGATCATAACCTTAGGAAGGAAATCGACGGTGTATTCACTGCCGCGGTAGATTTCGGTGTGACCTTTTTGGCGACCGAAACCCTTTACTTCTGTTACAGTCATACCTTCGATGCCGATATCTGCGAGAGCTTCTTTAACCTCTTCAAGTTTGAAGGGCTTGATGATTGCTTTGACCAATTTCATAGTAATGTAATTTATGGTTTTTTTTATAGATTGGCTAGTCGAAACTTAGCGAGAGCTAGCTCCGAAGTCAGGATAGGCTTCTTGACCGTGTTCACCGATATCGAGACCTTCAGCCTCTTCTTCAGGTGATACGCGGACTCCGACAGTGACCTTCAACAGACCGAAGACGATCAGCGAGAAGATGAAGGCGAAAGCGCCGATGGAGAGTGTTCCGATCAATTGGATGCCGAATCCAGCAGCATCGCTGAAGAGTGCGACGGCAAGCGTGCCGAAAATGCCACAAACACCGTGGACAGAGATTGCACCGACTGGATCGTCGATTTTGATCTTGTCGAAGAAGATGATGGAGAACACGACGAGCGCACCAGCGATGAGGCCGGTAAGAATTGCGTATGCAGGCATGATAGAGTCAGCACCGGCAGTGATACCAACGAGACCCGCTAGGATACCATTGAGTGCCATAGAAAGGTCAGGCTTCTTGAGGAATACCCAAGAAGTGATGATCGAACCGATTGCACCACCAGCAGCAGCGAGTGCTGTTGTTACGAAAACAAGTGATACGAGGTAAGGATCAGCATTCAAAACGGAACCGCCGTTGAAACCGAACCAACCGAGGAAAAGGAGGAATACACCGATTGTTGCGAGTGGCATGCTGTGGCCAAGGATTGGCTTGATGCGGCCGTCAACATACTTGCCGGCACGTGGTCCAAGGATGATTGCACAAGCAAGAGCAGCGAAACCACCGAAACCGTGAACTAGAGAGGATCCAGCAAAGTCGTAGAAGCCACGAGCTGACAACCAACCGCCACCCCACTGCCATGAGCCAGTGATTGGATAAGCGAAAGTTACTAGCAAAGTAGCGAAGATCATGAATGAAGAAAGCTTCACACGTTCAGCAACCGCACCAGAAACGATTGTCGCAGCAGTTGCCGCGAACATCGCTTGGAAGATGAAGTCTGTATACCATGTGTAGTCAGCGTATGCAGCAGTCATCATGTCGACAGATGCAGGAACGTCGAACCAAGAGCCCATTGCGAAGACACCCGCAGAACCTTCGGCAAATCCAGGATACATCGCATTGAAGCCCCAGAGTGCGTAGGTGATGATACCCATGCTGATGATGAATACATTCTTAAAGAGAATGTTCACTGTGTTCTTGGACTGGCTGAGGCCAGATTCCACGGTTGCGAAGCCGAGGTGCATGATAAACACCAGTGCGGCAGAAATCAGTAGCCAAAGGTTACTGATCGTGAAGAAGGCGGCTCCTGGCGTTTCCATAAAGGCGGCATAACCGTCTTCAAATGGAATCGCGTCAGCGACGGCTTCAGCGGCTTCGGCAGCAGCTTCTACTACCGGAGCATCCTGTGCGCCGAGCGAGCCGGCCATCAGAAACGCTGAGCTACTAAGTAGCAGAGCGAGAAGGAATTTCTTAATCTTCATTGTATGTATTTTTGTCAGGTTGATTTGTAGGAGTTGAGACCAGTGCTTGTTAGTTGTTTGTAGCAACGGGCTTTAGCTCGCTGATTAAATGCGAACTCGACAGATTAAGCAGACCGCGTGCCAATTTTGATTTTTGCTGATTTGGGCGCTTATTTGTCCGTGTGCTTACAGGGTCGGGCTATGTGTATTATTACTTAAGTAATTGCTGTATAATTGTTTGTGGCTTATTCTTATTAGCTTGTTACTTTTTTGCACCTTTTTGAAAAATCACGGAGTAATTGATAAATACAATTTGCTTATGCCGATTGATCCGTGAAACTTCGCCTTATGCCTAAAAAGAAAACTGCAAGAAAAGTGACGAAGAGAAAGGCGCCAGCCGCCTATCAAGCTCCTGAATTTTTGGTGAATCTACTCAACGCGCGTTCCCCGACGGGTGCCGAATACGAGGCGCAGGCTGTCATCGACGCTTACATTGAGCCGCAAGTGGATGCCTATCGTAAAGATACCATGGGTAATCGTTTTGCGACCGTGAACCCTGACGGCGATCCTTCGCTGCTGTTTGCGGGGCATATTGATGAGCTCGGGCTGATCATTACCTACATCGACGATAGCGGCTTTGTCTATTTTGATACACTCGGTGGGCACGATAAGAGTATGATTTCTGGCCGTCGTGTCTCAATTTTGACCAAAAATGGAATCGTCAAGGCTGTCACTGGCAAGCGAGCGATCCATTTGATGACGCCGGAAGACCGTAAAAAAGTGCCGGAGACGCACGAGATATGGATTGATTTGGGCGTTAAAAACAAAGAAGAGGCGGAGGCACTCGTGCGTATCGGTGATACCGCTGTCTATGACCAGAGTTTTGAATTGATTCGCGGTAGTGTCGGCGTGGCGCGTGCTTTTGATGATAAGGCGGGTGCCTATGCAGTGTTGGAGGCGGTTCGTCGATTGGCTAAAGGAAAGCTAGCCGCGCGCGTGACTGCGGCCGCAACGACCCAAGAAGAAATCGGCACGCGCGGTGCGATGACCGCTGCGTTTTCTGAGAACCCTGATTTTGCCATTGCAGTGGATGTCGGCCATGCAACTGATTCGCCGGACTGCGATCCGCGTAAATATGGTAAATTTATCCAAGGGGGCGGCCCGATTGTTTGCCGTGGCCCGAATATCAACCCGGTGATCTTTGAGCGAATCGTAGGGGTTGCGAAAAAGAACAAGATTCCGCATCAAATCGAGGCAGATCCGCGCCCGACGGGCACCGATGCTCGTGCGATTCAAGTCGCTCAAGCGGGTATTGCGACTGGGCTTCTTTCGATTCCGCTTCGTTATATGCACACTCCGAGCGAAATGGTGGATCTCGAAGATATCGAGCACACCGTTCAACTACTCGTTGCTGTCGCACGCTCCTTAAAGAAGGGCGAGCGTGGCATTTGGTAGTCTTCGGGCTTCTCATTGGAGCGAACGATTCAAGGGGCCTGTTGCATGCCTTTTTATGGCATTTTAATCCTGATTTTTAATACAGATAACCATGAAACTTTCCATCTTATCCTGTGCGACTAAATGCTATTCGACTCGTCGCCTAGTTGAAGCCGCTAAACAACGTGGTCACAGTGTAAAAGTTGCAGATACCACGCGCTTAACGCTCGATCTCGCACACGGAGAGCCAGATCTTTATTATAAAGATTCACCGATTGATCAACCCGATGCGATTTTACCTCGTATCGGCACTTCCTTGACTCGCTATGGCACCTCTGTGGTTCGTCAGTTTGAGCAAATGGATATTTACACGCCAAATACTTCGGCGGGTATCAGTAACTCGCGAGATAAGCTCCGCAGCCTGCAAATCCTGTCACGTCATGACATCGGCATTCCGTTGACAGCTTATGTTCATGACAAGCGGGATGTGGAAAGTGCGCTCAAACGGGTGGGCGGCGCTCCTGTGATTATCAAGCTACTTGAAGGCACGCAAGGTGTGGGCGTGATTTTGGCTGATAAAGCGGAAATTGCCAAAGCGATTATCGAAACCCTGCACAGCACCAACCAGCAAGTGCTTTTGCAGAAGTTTGTTTCCGAAAGTAAGGGTAAAGATGTGCGAGCGTTTGTTATCGGCGACCGGGTCGTTGGTGCGATTCGTCGGACCGCGCAAGGACAGGAGTTTCGCAGTAATGTGCACAGAGGCGGCAAAGCTGAGGTGATTCAATTGGAGCCCGCATACGCTGAGGCGGCTGTTCGCGCTGCGCAAATCATGGGTTTACGAGTCTGTGGTGTCGATATGCTGGAAAGCTCAACGGGTCCTCAGGTGATGGAGGTCAATTCATCTCCAGGTTTGGAAGGTATTGAAGGTGCGACTGGCTTGGATATCGCTGGAGCGATTATTGATTACATTGCCGACCAAGTGAAGTTTCCGGATATCGATATTCGCCAACGGCTCACGGTCAGCCGTGGTTATGGTGTCGCGGATATCAATATTCCGCAGGGCAGCAAATTTATCGGTAAAACCATTAAGGAAACTCAACTACGAGAGCAGGATGTGGTAGTGCTCACACTTCGTCGTGGAGGTAGTGTGATATCCAACCCGAAGGGCAGTCGCATCTTAGAAGCCGACGATTCCTTACTTTGCTACGGTCGTTCCGAGAATATGAAATCCTTGATTCCTGACAACCAGCCGAAGAAGCGTGGCAAGCTCAAACCCTTGCCAACCACACCTGTAACTGAGGGCACCACTCTCTAAAGCGCGACGTATGAGTGAATCTTTAATGGTGATTGGCTGGCGTGAATGGGTCGAGTTACCTGTATGGGGTATACGTATTCGTGCGAAGGTTGATACGGGTGCTAAGAGTAGTGCGATCGATTGCGCCGAGATTATTGAGCTACCTAATGAGCGGGTCCGTTTTACGATTCGATTGGATCGCAAAGAGAAGCAGCTCGTTACGGTTGAAGAGGCGATTGCTTTGCGTAAACGCGTGCGCAGCAGCACGGGGATCGGGCATGACCGCATTTTCGTGGAAACAACATTGCGCCTAGGCGATTTAGAAAAGAAGGTGCTAATCAATCTCGTTTGCCGTAAGCGGATGATACATCGTATGCTGTTGGGACGCGACACATTGAGTGCTTCATTTTTAGTGGATAGCTCTGTAGATCATTGGGCGACTCCGAAGAAACTAGGTGTAATTAATAGTGCGGGGAGTAGCCGAAGCGGCAACGCTTTGGATCTTTGAAATTTGTTTGGTGATATCGCCAAAACTTTCCAGTTTCGGCTACAATTACTCAATAGATTTTCCCGCACTCATAATCACATTCGAAAAAACCTTAGCGAAAGAATTACTGTTATTAGGACGAACAATATAGATATGGAAGTTGCAGGCGTATGAGGGCTAAATCCAGAATTAAGATTGGTGGTGTCACGATTAAGCGCGGCACGGCACAAGATATTCGACTCGATATTTCAGAGACGTATACGGGCGACAAAATCCGCATTCCACTGCGGGTGATTCGTGCCAAGAAGCCTGGCCCCGCTGTATTCATTACTGCCGCTATTCATGGTGATGAGATAAACGGAACGGGCATCATTCATGACTTTCTTTTTGGCGATTTGATTAATCTAGAAGCAGGGATGTTAATTCTCGCGCCTGTCGTCAACGTTTTTGGATTTGAAGCGCATGAGCGGTATTTACCAGACCGTCGTGATTTGAATCGTTCGTTTCCAGGAAATGCAAAGGGTAGTTTGGCGAGCCGTATTGCGAATACACTGATGGAAGAGATCGTCGATAATTGCGACTTCGGCATCGATCTACACACCGCAGCGTTTCAGCGCACCAACTATCCAAACGTGCGAGCAGACTTGTCGGACCCGGGGGTAAAGAAAATAGCCGCAGCCTTTGGGTGCACATTATTGATCGATGGCAAAGGGCCGCTTGGTTCTTTTCGTCGTGAGGCGACTCGACGTGGCTGTCCAACAATGATTCTCGAAGCGGGCGAGCCGTGGAAAGTGGAGCCATCCGTTTTGCAGATCGGCGTGCAGGGGATTCGAAATGTGCTCAACACCTTGGGTATGTTGAGAGCGAATCCAGTGCTTCCGCCGTTTCAGGCTAAAATTCGTAAAACTTATTGGTTACGCGCAACGGTCGGCGGCATTTTAAAATTCCATGTCAGCCCAGGCGATTTCGTTGAATCTGATCAACCGATCGTTACTAATTACAGTATTCTCGGGGTGGAGCAAAATTCAATTTCTGCGACGACCGATGGAATCGTGCTCGGTATGACAACTATGCCTGCAGTGAAGCCCGGTGAACCGATTTGCCATATTGCCCGTCTGACCAAAGTGCAGATAAATCGCTATCGCAAAAAACTCGATGCCGCGCATCGTGACCCACATGCACAAGCTCAAGTTGACTTAGCGACGAGTATGGATGTTGTGGATGCTTAAACTGAATCGTATTATGAAACTCAGCCTCAGATCGATATTGAAACCCTCGCCAAGTTTTTCCAAATGGTTAGTGTTTATACTCCTTGCTTCCGTGTTGATATTTGGATCAACCGGGCACCTGGATGCCGTTCGTGAGCTTTTAGATGCGGAGTCACTTTCCTATCATTTTGGTGATTTTGAATTGAGCGTTTTCGATGTATTTAGAGCTTTATTGATCGTTGTCTTAGTTTTTTGGACTGCAGCGATCATTACCGGAGCTCTAAGTGGTCGTATCGATAAATTACAGACCGTTCGTTCCGCAAATCGATTGCTGCTGCAAAAGGTCGCTCAAATTATTATATACGTTGTATGCTTTTTGCTGACTTTGGATATTTTGGGTGTGGATCTAACCACGCTTACAGTGTTTAGCGGAGCTATTGGTATTGGTCTAGGCTTTGGCCTACAGAAAATCGCGTCTAACTTTGTCAGTGGCATGATTCTATTGCTGGAGAAATCGATCGAGCAAGATGACTTGGTTGCCATTGGTGATCAAGTGACTGGATACGTTCGAAAATCGGGCGCACGTTTCACTTTGATCGAAACCTTTGATGGCAAAGAAATTATGGTGCCGAATGAGGACTTTATCACAAATCAAGTTACAAATTGGACCTATAGTAATACACGCGGACGTGTCGAAATTGCTGTTGGAGTCGCCTATGGCTCTGATATAGACAAGGCGTATGAGTTGATCTTAGAGGCTGCGAGAGAACATGAGACGTGCCTGACTGATCCAGGGCCAGCGTGCTACCTAAGGAACTTTGGTGATAGCTCGGTTGATTATATTTTGCATTTCTGGATCGCAGATGTGACTGCTGGTCGCTGGCGCCCTCAAAGTGAAGTCATGTTTTCCATTTGGCGTAAATTCAAAGCCAACGGTATTGAAATCCCATTTCCTCAGCGAGACTTACATATTAAGACGGGACTTCCTGATGGTGATTTATCGGGTGAGAAACCATCTTGATAAGGTGGCAGTGTGCGTTAAATGGATTCTTCCCTGATTAGTTTGGAATCCTGTGTAGACATTTTTTATCGTCGTCTAGTGCTAGAGGGAAACGCTCGATCGCTTCCGCGAATATTCGAGCATTTGCATAGTTATCCAGCCCCTTGCGAACGGCATTGAAGGAGCATGCGCTTTAGAATGAACCATCACATGCAGGCCTAATCTAGTAAAAGGCGATAAATCTGAATGGCGCTGACTTAAGAAAATGTTCGGTAACCAGCTGGAGGGTTGCGCTCCGTCGCAACCGCCGATAGTTCAAAATATTTGGGTGGTTTTACGGCAATGACAGAGCATTTCCCAGCAAATGAAATTATGGGTATTGTATCGACAAAGTTTGCTAAGTTAGCGCTATTCACGATAAACCTTTAAACTCCGGGAAGAATGGGTTGTGTGCCTTTTCTTCCGCTACCGTTGTGCAGGGGCCGTGGCCAGGGCAGAGGATAGTGCAATCGTGCAAGCTTAGCAGTTGCTCGCGATTATTGCTCAGTGCCTGAGAGTAAGCGGCTTCAGATTTGGTGCCTCCCTGAGAAAGGCAAAAGAGTGAATCGCCGACGATTGCGGCTGTTTGGCTGAGGCCTTTGATGAGATAGCTAGTTCC
The DNA here is from genome assembly GCA_937136395.1 of uncultured Opitutia bacterium. Taxonomy (GTDB): domain Bacteria; phylum Verrucomicrobiota; class Verrucomicrobiia; order Opitutales; family Coraliomargaritaceae; genus JBPOFY01. The sequence continues at coordinate 167,073 of CAKZOI010000022.1, forward strand.
TCCGGAAGAGTGTCCGTTGGTGAGGCGGGCTTCGATTTGTAAACCTGCGAACTCAAATGTGTCTGCATGGTTGACTGAACTGGCTCCATGGAAGGGTTCGAGTGCGGGTGCGAAAATACTTAGCCTGGGGTAGGATTGCTTCAAGGCGTCAATAGCCGCGATGTGATCCGCATGTGTGTGTGTGATGAAAAGTGTTTTGAGTGTGAGTCCTTGTTCCTTGAGCTGTTTGAGTGTCGCATCGACATTGGCACCCGTATCAAATGCGATGGCATCCGTTTGCGTTGGGTTCCAAACGAGGTAGCTATTGACGGTCATTTCCTCGTAACCGGGAACAGGGAAGGGGGTGTTATCGCAGAAGAGTCCATCTAGATCTATGGCCTCTGGTTGCCAGTTTTGTTGTGCCATCTCGACCAAGGCATCTACGGCTAAGTTTAGTTTAGGCGCGACGGCACGCAAATGGGCTTCATTTAAATTGCCATCGAGCAAGGCATCGACTTCGTCGTGCGTGAGTCCGCTGTCTTCGGCAAGTGCTTGTTTGCCGAGACCAAGACCGGTGGCGGCTTTCATGAGGACATCTTCAAAATTATCTTCGATGCGTATGGACATGTTCGTGTGGTTTCGTGGCTAAAGTTCGTCGGCGATGTCTTCGAGTGGATAACTCCAGATTTCAGAGAGCGTCGGGTGATACCAATGAACTTTCAACAAGTCGCGAACGTTTGCCTTCAAACTAACCGCGACCGCCATCGAATGAATCAGCTCGCCCGCGTCTTTGCTGACGCATTCCGCGCCGAGAACAGTGCCTGCCTTGTCGGCGAAAACTTTTACGTAGCCGTATTTGGCTTCCATTAAGATCGATTTTCCGTGGTCATCGAATGGATAGTCGGCGACCAGATAGTCGATGCTGCGTTTCTTTAGCTCGGTTTCCGAGAGGCCGACGACCCCGATTTGAGGGTCGGTGAAAACCACGCCGAGTAGGGTGTCGTAGTCGACAGCTTCTACAGCACGGTCAGTGGCATGTCGTGCGGCGACTTCACCCTGCATGATGGCCACGTGCACAATTTCGTGGGGACCAGCAACATCGCCGCAGGCATAGATGCGAGGGTTGCTAGTTTGCTGCATAGTATCGCAGTCGATGTGTCCGCTTTTACGTGTTTTGACGCCAGCTGCATCCAGCCCTAGTTGATCTGTGTTGGGGCGACGCCCGAGCGCATTGAGCAGGTGGGGCGCTTCGACTGTAAGGGTTTCACCTTGATACTCAAAAGTTACCGTAAATGTTTCATCCGAGTGCTTCACTGATTGGAGCGCGGTTCCGGTGTAGAGTTGAACGCCTTCATCGCGAAAGGCTTGCTCCACGACTTTGGCGGCATCTTCGGAGACTTCTTTGAGGATGTGTGGGCTCCGCTGAATCTGAATGACCTCGCTGCCAATACGACGCATAAACTGTGCGAGCTCGCAAGCGACGATGCCGCCACCGAGCACGATGACTTTCTCAGGCTTAAAATCTAAATCTAAGACGTCATCGCTTGTCCAATAAGGCACTTCTGAAAGTCCCTGTATTGGTGGTTCGGATACCGTGGACCCTGTCGCTACCATAAAGTGATCTGCGGTGAGACGTGTGCCGTCGTCGAGTTCGATAGTTGTCTCGTCTATAAACTTTGCGTGATTGCGAAACAGTGTAAAACGGTCACCCTCTAGTTGCTCCTGGCGATAGTCGGAAAATTCTTTGATCACCTCAAGTTTACGCCTATGTAGTGCGTGCATATCGACTGCTGCGGTCGCAACGTTTAGGCCAAAGGCATCGCCGTGTTGTGCTAGATGGAGCACTTCGGCCGAGTAGATCAGTGTTTTTGAAGGCATGCAGCCCTTGAGGATGCAGAGCCCACCAAGCTCTTTGGCTCCGTCGATAATGGCTACGCGTTCGTAGACCTCCTTTGCAGTTCGTGCGGCCGCATAGCCACCACTACCACCACCGATTACAATATATTCAAAATGTTGTGTGCTCATTCGCTCTGTAGGAGTGATGATGGAGAGATTTATTTCTCTTCTTCAGTATATGTTTTAGTGAAAAAAGGAACGCGGCGCTCTGCCTCAGGTGTGACGAGTGTCGGGCGTTCAATTGCATCGATTTCGTCTACCTGATTACGGCTTAAGGCGGCCCATCGGAGGGCGCTGAATAATACGACAAAGAAGCTCAGGAAGACTGCTGGTGACATGAGCGGTGTATCCACAAAGGTCATGATCAAGACGCCCGCGCAGCCGATCATCATATGGTTTGTCGTCTGCACTTCTATTTTCTCCTTAAAATAGTGAAAGAGTAGAATACTCAATATAATCACAGGGATGGCTGTGCCAACGATCCCGAACTCTGCCAGATATTGTAATACATCTGAGCCAGCTCGCTCATAGCGTGCTCCGAGTAGAGTGTCATCAATGTAGAAGGGGAGTAATTGCTGGTAGCTGTCCATGCCCCAACCAAAAATCGGGCTATCTCGAAACATTTCAATTGCAGCCTGGCGGAGTGCCTGGGTCGAATCGGATAGCGGGTTGTGCTGTATGGCTCGGAAGAACCCAGCCACAAAAATACCGCATGCAAGTATGCCGCTGGTGAGTGCGATGCTTCTTGAGTGCTTGTCTTTAGTATCCACCAAATAATTGATGGTGACGAGCAATAGCATGATTGCGTAAGACCCGATGAGAATGACGCTTGGCCAGTGTGCTTCTACGAGGAAGCCCGAGGCTCCGAGAAGCCCAGCTCCAGTTAGATACCATGGACTGATCGAGTTGATGAAATCTGGACTATCATCGTAGCGCGAGCTGAGCAAGGCCATGCTGGTGCAGACACTACTCCAGATCAGAGCGAAGGCTGCCCAGTGTCCATCGTAGGGAAAAAAGCTGAAGAAATCGTTTTGGCCGGTGCCTTTGGTAAATAGAGGTGCTTGCAAGTTGAAGGCTTCTTGTAGGTAGCCAAAAATGCCGACGAGAACTGCACTGAAGCACAACCATGGTAAGACCTTTTCAAAGAATGCCCTCGATTTCGGAACTAGGTAAAGATTGAGGGAGATTAAATACAGTGCGCAGAAGCCAAGTATAGTGATCCATGTTGTTCCAGATACTGTCATTACAGGCAGCCATGAGTGGATCGGCGTGACAGTGAGGTATGTGCTTGCCCCAACATTCAGCGGGACAACTGGGCTTTGTAGGAGTCCGACTAAAAATTGTAAAACGAGCCACCAGACAGGGGCGCTGTAGAGCCAAAACTTCCGCCAGAGTGTATCAATGAAGAAGGGGTGGTTCTGCTCATGCGTTTTCAGAATGAACAAGCAAATCCCTCCTCCGATCATAAAGAAGCCAAGGCCCCAGAAGGAGCGAGGGTCGGCGAGCCAGAAAGCGACTAAGGTCGTCAGCATTAGTTGCGCACAGAGCTGCATTTCCGCAGCTGTAAATGAGTCGCGCAACTCTTTGTCTCTGGCGCTAAGATTGGATTCTTCGGGTTTCACTGTTTATTGGGCGTTTACCGTAGGGATGGAGTGTGGCCAGCAAATGGCCTCGGCGATGGTTTGTGCGGTCACATTTCCACATAGCTGGCTCACTAGGGCGAGGGAAAATTCGCTTGCGGTGCCGGCACCGCGTGAGGTCAGTAGTGGTCCATCTAGGACGACACTGTGTGCGAGCGCCTCGGGCAGTTCCTCGGCGGTGCTGGTGTGCGCGGTGTAACGCTTCCCTTCGATGAGCCCTGCATCCTTTAGGAGTAGGGGGGCGGCACAGATACAAGCGATCCATTTACCGCGCTGAGCCTGCTTTTGTAGGAGTTCGCAAAGCTCAGGATTGTGCCGAAGAGGGACGATCCCCGGGCCACCTGGAATGATGATCACGTCGTAAGCATGCTCTGCTATCGCAGACAGTCGATCTGTGGCATGTAGCGTGATTCCACTACGTCCCGTGACTTGTAAGCTTTCGCTGATAGACGCTTGGACGATCTCGACATTCGCTCGTGAGAGCAAGTCGATCGGTGTAATGGCTTCGATTTCCTCGAAGCCTTCGTGGAGGATGATGAGTGCTTTCTTAGCCATGATCGCAATCTAAAGTGTTTTGCCTGAAAATGATAAAACCGTTGTCCAGTAAGCAGAGCCGAGCTGTTCGATCAAATCATTATGTCCTGCATCTTCACTCCAAAGTGTTTCGACTCGGCTTTGAATGACCTTTTGGTTTTGCAAGGCATGGGCAAAGGGAACGGTTCGGTCCTGCACACCATGAAGTATGAGGACTGGGCATTCGATTGAAGGGAGGCGAGCGATGTTATCGAATCGATCCCAAGGTAGTAGGCGGACCTTTGTCATGACGCGGAAGGTTGAGCTAAACGCGCCATCGAGAATGAGCCCATGCACGGGATAGCGCTCCGCCAGCCAGCATGAGGGGCCACTGCCGAGAGAGCGCCCGTAGAGTGTAATGTTCTCTGGCGCGTAGCCGAGTGTCTCAGTCGCATATTTATAAGCGGCTTCAGCTGCGGCGTAAACGCCAGCTTCGCTCGGAGTCCCGGTGCTTTGCCCATAACCTGGATAGTCGTAGGCAAACACAGCAAGGCCCTTTGCTTGGAACGTTTCTAAAACAGGAAGAATGCTTCCTAGGTCTTCGCCATTTCCGTGACTATATAGTAGTAAATCTGGGCTAGAGTTATTCGGCAGGTGATAGGCCGCGATACGCTCGCCGTCGCTAGACTTCAGTTTGATGAGTTCGGCACTATCCGCATAGCTTGAGCCAGTGTATGGGAAAATCATCTTATCCGCGACTAAGTAAGCATACACCATACCGCCGATGTAGGCGACCGCTAGGCATAGGCATAGGAGGGCGATACAATTAAGAATCATTTTCCTTAGGATCGTTAAACTCGACATTTTTAGTAAGCGAATGAGTTCGATTTCACACTAAAGTCGTTTTTTGTTTTTCAAGCCAACGTTCGATGCGCGTGATCGCCTCTTTACGACGTGGATCTTCCTGTTTCATTCGATCCAGCACATTAATGGCAGTATCTGCATAGTCCAGAGCAGTGGCGCTGACCAGTTTGTCGAGTTCTGAGTGTTTGATCTCGCCTTCGCGAATCATTTTTCTCGCGTCGGCTTCGATCTCAGCATTACTGCCGCCGGGGGCACCGAATTCACCCTTACCCTTACCGCCACCACCAAAGCCGCCGCCTCCCGAGCTGTTGCTAGAACCGTCGTCTTTCGACTGGCGATTGTCGCCCCGTGCTTGGCGTTCGATACCGGCTGGGTATTGCTTGCCGTCCTTGCCTGTTACGACCTTCTGACTTTCAATTCGATTTAGTTTTTCCATTTCCAAGCGGCATCGGCGCACAAGGTCGTGAGAGACTTTGCACATGTCCGCGAGCACGCTGTTCGACATATTAGGCCATTCCTCTAGAGCGATTTCGACCGCGTTGCGCTTATCTGCACTAGAGCGATAAATACCATTGGTTGCATTGGCACCTAAGGCGTGCTGCAGCGCTTCCGTGCGTGCGCCTGCATGCACTTCGGCAGTGATCGTTTCGAATTGATTACGTTGCGCCGCCAGGAAACGGTGAAAGCCGTCTGCGAGCCAATATTTCGTGCCGTCGTAATAGACTGTTATCGGAGGGAACTGTGCCCCTTCTTGCATCGCATCCGCATAGCTACCGATCGCCTCATCGTTCGTCTCGATGCGGGCTTGGCTGCCGCCGTAAATATCAATAAATTCAAGCTTAAGATCTTTGATTTCCATAGTTCAAGCAGGTTGTGTGCGAGATCGCTGTGGATGACAATCGAAGAGTCTAATTTTCTGAATTCGATTCGGTCGTGGTCGTGCCCACTTCGTCTTTTATGGGACCATTGAGTAGCATCCAGACGAGGATTAAGCAGCCCCAGTAGGTGATGGCGCCCACGGTCTCATGCATTAGGTGATAATGCTCCATCAATGACGGTGCGAGCAGCACGATGATCACGATGCGCAGTGTGTTGAACATAAACCCGAGAAGGATGCCTGCAACGAGATTGAGCGCGATGTCGAATACGCCGAGCTTTCGATAGATTGCCAGCATAATTGAGAGTAATAGGCTGGTGAGAATCACACCAAAACCATTGCATTCTGAAGCCACGTGAAAGGGGTAATCGTTGACGAACATCAGCAGTTGCGGTGCGCCCGTTTCAGCGGAGCGCTGAAGACCGAACTCGACCGTTTTCCCAACCAAGGCGAGCACACTGCCGCTTAGTTCTCCAGCGAGTGACCGCAGTGGCCAATCGAGCGGCTGCATAAAAATACTCAGCAATAGAAACGCACAAAAGGTGCCCGTTGCCGTGTGTGTGAGTCGCTTAGTTGCTTCACCAAAAGTAAAGAGCACGAGTGAGCCTAAAGCGAAGCAGTATGCTGGGATGCTGATGAACGGCAACATCCATGAAAATCGAGCGTTCTCTATGGGGCCTACATTATGTGCGGCGAAATTCGCTATCAGTAATCCAAAGGCGGCGTAGAGATAGCTACGAGCCGATTTATTGAGGCTAAGCGGATTACGGATTTCAATCTTACCGAAGTGAATGAGTAGCACGCAGGCAAAGAGTAAGACGATGAGCGCATGCAGAATCCGGCTTTGTTCGTCTGCAGTTTCGGCTACCCACAGGGTGATTGGGAGCAATGAGATCAATAGACAGCTATAGAGAAAGAGATGGACCCAAAAGTCACTGCTGCGAACTTTTTCGGATATAGCTATAGAGAGTTGTTTACGAATCGGCATGTCTGAATCGGGGAGTGTCCATCGCAGTGACAGGGATCTCGGGCGGAAGTGCCAAGCGGGTGCGTATTAAGTTTTAACGGAGCGTAAAGCTTGAGCCCACGCCTGCCTTATCCAATACCGCTAAGGCGCGCTGCTCAGCAAGGCGCATTACCGCACGGTCGTCGTCATTGCGGTCGTCGTAGCCGGCGAGATGGAGCCAGCCATGCACGAGATAGAGGCTCAACTCTCTACTAAATGGTTCACCGAGTTCAAGTGCGCGACTCTGGGCATGCTCGACAGATACGATGATCTCGCCAGCGGATTGCATGTCCGTATCTGCTGGAAAGGTGATCACATCGGTGGGCGTGGGATCATTCATAAAGTCTGCATGGACTTGGGCGATGGTTTCGTCACTCACGAAGACAATCGACAACTCACCAGACTGAATCGGGAAATCACCGCACTGCTCAATGGCTCGCAAGAGCGCCTCCGCCTCGGCCTCAGGGCTGGCGAGTGCCTTAAACTGGTTGCTGATTTCGAGGCTGATCATTTCCATTCTCAGGCTTGTCTGCCTTGGTTGTTTTTTCCTTTGCTTTGTCCGCTTTGGGGTATTCGACACGCGCGTGAAGCATGTTCAATACGGTGTAGGTGAAGCTACGGCGAATCAGTGCCAGTTCATGAAAAGTGAGTGGGCACTCGTCGAGCTGGCCATCCTCAATGCGGTCTTTGAAGATGCTATCGATCAGTTCTTCAACCGCAGGTTGGGTCACTTTCTTGAGTGTGCGGCTGGCGGCCTCGACGCTATCGGCAAAGAAAATAATGGCACTCTCTTTGAAACGAGGGCGTGGCCCGTCGTAGCGATACGTGCTCTCGTCGACTTTCTTTGCCTCCTGTGACTTTCCTTTCTTCAGAGTCGCGGAGGCCTCGCTTTCCGTTTCGAGCTTTTGCTTTTGCTGGGCTTGGAAGTAGAAGTATTTAATTAATGTGGTGCCGTGGTGTTGGCTGATCACATCCACGATGACTCGAGGTAGTTTGAATTTGTGTGCGAGTTCAACGCCTTCTTTGACGTGTGCTTTGATCACGAGCGCGCTCATCGATGGGTTTTGCGCATCGTGTGGATTGATGCCGTCGCGTTGATTTTCGGTGAAGTATTCCGGCTTTACGAGTTTACCAATGTCGTGGAAGAAGCAACAGACACGGCAAAGGAGTGGGCTCGCGCCGATTTCTGCAGCCGCATTTTCTGATAAGTTGGCGACCATCAAACTATGGTGATAGGTGCCAGGGGCTTCCATCTGCATACGGCGCAGCAAGGGGTGGTTGAAGTCGGTTAATTCCAGCAGTGTAATTTCTGTAGTGATCTTGAAGAGTTGCTCGAAGACGGGGAGAATACCCGCCGCGACGATACCCGTGAGCGCGCCGACGATTACCGCAATTAAAGTCTGTTGGCCGACGAGACCGAAGGAAAAGTCATTGATCAGCCCGACGGCGGCTCCAGCAATCGCTGCGGTCGCACCAGCGATGAGCCCCGCACGAACCAGTTGAGAACGCTTGCGAATGTTGGAGGATACGTAGCTACCGACCACGCCAGATAGGAAAGCGATCAGCATAAACTCGATAGAGTTCCCTTGAGCTATGCCGAAGAGCACGGCGACGATCAAAGCTGAAAGCACTGCCGGCGAACTGCCTACGAGCACGGCAACCAAGATTGGTGCCAGTGCGTAGGGCGCCGTGTAGGGCAACATACTGATCGTTGGATTATCGTTAATCAGTGCGATCTCGCCGACTTCAATGATGATCCGAACGATCAACAGGTTGAGTAAAATACTCACTGCAGTGATTGCGATTGCGCGGTTACGCTTTTTGATTTCGCGCAGCCCTTGACGAATATACACCAGCACCGCGAGGAGGAGTGCAGAGGTGAGGACGACACGTTCGATAAAGAGTGGGTTAAAGATCAATGAATTGTTGCCATGTATGAGCTCGACCTCGCGATAGGCCCTGATGCGTTCGAGGTCTGCTTCAGTGATTATTTTCCCAGGCTCGATCAAGGTGTCCCCTTTTCGAAACATGACTTGCGGTGGGTCGATTTGCTCAATGGCGCGCTCGGTCGCCCGTGCCGTGCCGCTTGCGCTATACAAGAGGTTCGATTCTAGACCGACTCGAAAGATTTCGAAGAGCGTGCGCGCAGTTTCTTTATCGCCCGAGAGCGCATTGATGCGCACACGTAAAGCGATGAGCGCATCGCTGATGGATCTTGCGTTGGGCAAGTTGTAGCGCCCCTCTTCATCGACGAGTTGTATGACGGTTACTTGAGGCGTAGATTTATCTGTATTTTGAGCCGAATAGATGCCGTCTTCGTAGAGTTCCTTCAAGACATTCAAAGCATCTGTATAGAGGCTGGAACGTTCTCGAGGCGTATGGAGCGAGGTGAAGTTTGTGATCAGTTCAGGGGCGAGCTCAAGTTGATTGGCTTCGATAAGCGTGGTCGCGGTTTCAGCAAGTTTTTCCGAGAGCACCTGCTGGCCTTCTGCTTCGAATTCAATTTGAGTTTTCGCAATACTGGTCGTCAGCGAGTTCACGAATTCTTCGAAATCTTCGTAGGGAGCAAAGGTTCGTTCAAACACAGGAGGCACTTGTGCTCGTGCCGCTTTTGCCAGCTGCTCCATTTGCACCTTGCTAGTATAGTTGTAGGCAAATTCTGCCACGACACGTGTAGGGGCGGCTTGGTTGAGAATGATTCGTGGACCCTTAGGTTTTTGCCCAAGGAAACAAATGCTCACCACCAGAGCTGCAAAAAGAAAGAAGAGCCCCGCCTCGATAAGTCGGCTGGTTTCAAAGAAATGAGAGGTCGCTTCCTTGTCCGCAGCACGACCCGATTCCTTGCGGCGTGGCAAGGAGTCGCGTTTTTTGCGCGTATTTCTGGATTTTTTAAAGAAGGTCATGATAAAAGTGGTTCACTGCTCACTCGGGTGTGTGTTGCGCGTAAGCGTTGATGATGCTTTGCACCAGTGGGTGGCGAACAACGTCCTGTCCGTCGAAATAGAAATGCTCGAGCCCCGAAATGTTTTTCAGCAGGCGTGTCGCTTCCTTGAGGCCAGATTGTTTCGCCCGAGGTAAATCGATTTGTGTGATGTCTCCAGTGATCACCATACGGCTCCCGTCGCCGAGACGAGTCAGAAACATCATCATCTGTTCGTGTGTGGTATTCTGCGCTTCATCGAGCACCACGAATGCGTTGGCGAGTGTGCGACCACGCATGTAGGCGAGGGGAGCGATTTCAACGATGCCGCGCTCGACGAGTTGCGCGGTTTGATCTTTGCCGACCATCTCATTCATCGCATCGTAGAGTGGCGTGAGATACGGCAGGATTTTTTCCTGCAACTCGCCTGGTAAGAAGCCGAGGGCTTCGCCAGCTTCGACAGCAGGTCGAGTGAGGATGATACGCTCCACCGAGCCATCCATCAGCTCCTTGAGTGCCATCGCCATCGCCAAGTAGGTTTTTCCCGTGCCAGCGGGACCGATCCCAAATGTGATCGGGTTTTTAGATATACATTGTAAATAGCGCTTTTGGTTCAGTGTTTTGGGGACCACGCTTTGACGCTTTAACTTAATCGCGACTGGATTTGCATAGATTTCGCGTAGTTCACTTGCTTTGCCTTCGGCGACCGCACGTAAGGTGTAGTGGAAGTCCGAACTGCGTAAGCGAATGCCCTGCAAACGACCCGCTTCAAGAAGTTCAAACACCGATTTAGCCTGTTCGATTGCAGCCGACTCACCCTCAATGGTCAACCAGTCGTCGCGGCTCGTCAGCGCGACATTGAGCGTGCGTTCGGCCTCTTCTAAGTTACGAATATCGTTTGCATACAACTGGCTCAGTTGTCGCGCATTAGGAAAGTGGAGTGTTTCTGAAGGCATGAGTATCCTTAGTCGTGTATTGCGATTGTTAAATCTAGTGCTGAGCTTAATTGCTCATACTGTCATGCAGACGTTGCCACATGGCATCCATCGAATCTGGAATCACACGTGTGTTGCCGATCACTGGCATAAAGTTAGTGTCGCCATCCCAACGAGGGACGACATGGCAATGCAGATGGCTCGGAATACCCGCGCCCCCCGCGCTGCCAAAGTTAAAACCTGTGTTAAACCCATCAGGTCGAAGTGCTTTGGTTAAAATTTCCTGTGCCCTCACGATGAGATCCATCAATTCGTGTCGCTCCTCAGTGCTTAACTGCTCGAGAGTCGGCACTTCGCGAAACGGAATCACCAACAAATGGCCCGCATTATAGGGGAAGCGATTCATTACGATGTAGTTCAGCTTGCCGCGGTAGAGGATGTATTCCTTCGTATCATCGCCTGTTTCCGTAATCCGCGTAAACGGATTTCCTCCCTCGTCCGGATGCTTCGGCGCTAGGATGTAGGGCATGCGCCAGTAAGCGTGCAAACGCTGCATAGACGGCGTCAGACCTGAAGAAGGCTGCTCTGGTATCGAATCTGGCATAATTGAACGCGCGAAACTAAAGAGTTCTCATCACTCCGTCGATGGTATTTTCAGGGCGAATTTGTCTCGTTTTGGGGTTCCAGATTGGAGGTGTCGATGCTCTGCGTAGGCGTGGCATGGGCGAGTATTTTGTCGATGCCGTATGCGATGCTCGCGAATGCGATCCCGGGACATAAAATGGGTTTCTATATCGGCATTTTTAACTTCTTCATCGTGCTGCCACAAATTGCCGCATCACTAGGATTGGGGATCATTTTGTCGACCTTTCTTGGTGATAATACAATGAATGCGGTGATGCTTGGCGGTGTATCGATGTTGATTGCTGCGATTTGCGTGCGTTTTGTCGATGACGATGAGGGTGACGAAAGTGATGTATCGGAAGGGGACGTTATTGAAGCGCCAACGACGTAAGTGGCCGATGTGATTCAGCGCCGTTGTGGTTTAGATTCGCACAGTCCGCACTTGTCATTAAGCGATGATGAGGGAAGGTCGCCTTATGCGTCAAAAATGCCTATCAATCTTCACCGTTCTCTCCGTATTTCTATTTGCTGCCTGTAGCACCAGTCCAACTAAAGAATCATCAACGGCCCATGAACCTGGGGCATTGATTGGTGTTCCTGATGCTGTAGTCGAGGCACCTCAAACGGTGCGCGATATTCGCATTATTATGAAGACTTCACGTGGCACTATTGAAGCGACTTTATTTGCAACGAAGACACCTGTCACTGTCGCGAGCTTTTTGAATTTAGCTAAACGCGGTTATTATGATGGCCTGACTTTCCACCGTGTGATTCCGGATTTTATGATCCAAGGCGGCGACCCCACAGGCACCGGGCGTGGTGGGCCTGGATATCGTTTTGAAAATGAAATACACCCTGCGCTACGCCATACGAGTGCTGGGCTTTTTTCGATGGCAAATGCAGGTCCTGACACGAATGGGAGTCAGTTTTTCATCACTCACAATGAGACGCCTTGGCTCGATGGAAAACACAGCGTATTTGGCAAAGTGACTAAAGGACAGCGTGTGGTAAATGCGATCCGTAAAGGCGATGTGATTAAGTCGATTGAAGTGCTCGATTCGCCAGATGCCTTGTTTGAGGAGCAAGCCAACCGAGTTGCTGAATGGAACCTTGTGTTGCAAGGGCAAGGCTTCTAGTGCTGGCGGTATCAGTGGTCGGCTAGTCTATTTGAGAGTCTGAGTAAGGCTGTCGGGGGAGCTACTGCGGTGTCACGGATATTTCACTTCGAAACGTTGCTTTTACTTCGAGAACCCTTCTACTGTGGGTTTATGAATTGGAATAAAGTCCGCGAATTTGAAGAAATCATTTATGAAAAGTGTGATGGTATCGCGAAAGTGACCATCAATCGCCCGCACCGGCGTAATGCATTTACACCAGATACGGTGACGGAACTGATCGAAGCGTTTACGGATGCGCGTGAAGATATATCAATCGGTGTGGTTCTTTTAACGGGCTTTAACCCACAGACGGACGGTAAGTTTGCCTTCTGTGCTGGTGGGGATCAGAAAATTCGTGGCCATAAAAAAGGCGGCTATATTGGCAAAGATGGGGTGCCACGTCTAAATGTGCTAGATCTACAAAAATTGATCCGTTCGATGCCTAAGGTAGTGATCGCATTGGTTGCTGGTTACGCGATTGGTGGTGGCCATGTGTTGCACGTGGTCTGCGACCTTACAATTGCAGCAGACAACGCAGTCTTCGGGCAAACTGGGCCAAAAGTCGGCAGCTTTGATGGTGGCTTCGGATCCAGCTATCTTGCACGCATCGTGGGGCATAAAAAGGCGCGTGAGATTTGGTATTTGTGTCGCCAATACAATGCTCAAGAAGCGCAAGATATGGGCTTGGTAAATAAAGTTGTTCCCTATGAGGATTTGGAAGCTGAAGGCGTGCAGTGGGCGAGTGAGATACTACAGCATAGCCCGCTGTCGATTCGCTGCCTCAAAGCCGCATTTAATGCAGATGTCGACGGTCAACAAGGGCTTCAGGAGCTCGCTGGCAATGCGACATTGCTCTATTATTTAACTGAAGAGGGCGAAGAAGGGCGCAAGGCATGGAATGAAAAACGCGCGCCAGAGTATAAGAAATACCCATGGCTGCCGTAGTCAGCTGTCTTACTCTTAATCACAATCCTACTATTAACCTGCACGAACCGGACCGCACTGGCACAATGAAGAGATGATGATTAAGATGATGAGTAGGATTAAGAGATGGTATCAATGGGCAGTCTTGCATCCATTGAAACATTTAGTAGCCGAAACGGTAACGTTTTGGCGAGCTGCTGCAATATGGGGCAGAGGGCCAAAACGTCACCGTTTCGGCTACGGCTTGGGCTTGTTTCTATTTCCTTTGGCCGGTTGTGTGACACAGCCGACACCTGAATTCACGGTAGTCGCCTATAATGTGGAAAATCTCTTCGATGTGGATGGGGTCGCGTTGTTTCAAGACTACAAACAGGACGGTGCTGAAGATCCATTTAGATATACCCGTGCGAAGTTGTTAACGAAGCTACAGAATCATGTAGCGGTTCTTCAGACCTTGAATGAAGGCGCAGGCCCAGGGGTGATCCTCTTTCAAGAATTTGAGGCCGACTTCACGCCCGAGAGCACTGTCGGCGATTTTGATGCGTTTCTGTCGACTCACAAAGCGACCACTGTTGCTCAGATGCTCGGCGCTGATTGGAAGCCGGAATATGCAGGCCTGCCATCGGTTGCGTGGCTATTGAAAGCGATGGATGATGCGGGGCTGAGCGGTTATTCGGTGGTGACGGTGCCATCGAAGGGTTTAGATTCAGGTATTGCGCATACCTGCGCGGTCTTTTCGAAGTTTCCCATTGTGAGCTCAAAGGCTCATGAACTCGTGCAGGCTCGCGATATTCTTGAGGTGCAGATCGATGTGTTGGGCCACCCGCTTTGGTTGTATACGAATCATTGGAAGTCGGGTGCCTCCAATCCAGACCGTGAGCCCATTCGTGTCGAGAACGCACGTGTGCTCCGCGGATTGCTCGACGCGCGACTGGCGGAAGATCCGTTTGCCGATATCATCGTTGGTGGGGATCTGAATTCGCACTACAATCATTCAATTTTGTATCCACAATTGGAGACAGGTATTAATGATGTGCTCGGTTCGCAAGGTGACGAGCTCGCGATTCGTGAGATTGGCGGTCCCGACCTGTATAACCTGTGGTTTGAGATTGAACCCGAAGCACGCTATTCAGAAGTGTGGCGTGGTCGCCGTGGGACATTGATGCATTTGCTGATCACCCGTGGGCTTTATGATGCACATGGGGTGCACTATGTAGACGGTAGTTTTAATAAGTTACTCATTCCAGGTTTGAATGCCGATGCGCTTGGTCGTCCTTTAGAGTGGAATTTTGCAGGGACGAGTGGGGGAGGTGTGACTGATCATTTACCTGTGATCGCTCGTTTCTCACTTGGTGAAGGTGAAGCTGGAGCCTATCCTGAGATTGTGGAGCCTAGCCAAGGGGACGATTCGCTGGACTACGAAATGCGCTTGGACTATGAAGGAGCACTCTTAGTCGACATCCCTGATGGAAGCTTCCTAAACGCCGTGGCGGATGAAGCATTAGGTCCCTATATGGGGCAACTCTTTCGAGTGGAAGGGGTCGTTTCTGGCGGTAGGGCGCTTCAAATTACCTTCGAGGGTGTGGATTGGTCGATCTATTCGTATGATAAAGCCCAAATGGAGCAATTACGCGAAAGCGTAGTGGAGAGCCCAGATCAAGTGTGGCGTTTCATTGCGAAACTCGGCATTTGGAAAGGTAAACGCCATTTTTACATCGAAGGCGTGTTACCAGAAAACCAGTGAGACCGAGCTGTGCTCACAGTAATTGAGCCGAGCGTAATGTCCTCGTCTCTAATGATCGGTGCATCCAACTACACCAGCTCGCGAGGACATCAATCACTTGCATCGCGCATGCCTTATTTGTTGGACCGCTAACTGCGTTTTTCTTCTTCGAAGGAGAGATCGTCGCTATCTTCAGAGTGATTGGCGTGTAGTTCGTCTGGTAGGCAGATGTAGTAAATCATGAGCCATAGGCTCCATGTTGTGCGATAGAAGGCAAATGGTAGTAGAGCCGCTCCGATGATCGCGATCCCGAGCGCCCATTTCCATGGCAAGGCATCAAATAAAAAGCCCGCGAGCAATACGGGAGCTACAAAACCGATTGCGACGAAGCCATAATTGATACACAAAGGTCCGAGGTAGTAGCCATCGCCGCGTTCGAGAGTCATGCCGCAATGCGTGCAACGATGGTTTATACGAAGTGCGCTTTTAAACAGATCAGACTGACCGCAGTTCGGGCATTGCTTACGCAGGCCACGCGCGAGCAATTGGCGTGTCCCGACTTTGGGTAAAGGCGTCAACTCTGAGTGTTTCACGATTGATTGAGGAAATACCTTAGGAAGTTTTTCTCAACTAGATTGCGCATTGCATCTTCAGAAACTTGACGGATCTCAGCGATCGCTCGGTAAGCAGCTTCAAGATTGGCGGGGTGGTTTAGCTGAGTGTTCGGAAGCTGATATACTCGATGTGTATCGACTGGTAGAAAGTCGGGTGCATCGGTTTCGATCAGAATTCGATCCTCTGGGACCGCCGCGATTAAATCAAAGATGTGTTTTGCCTTCGGCTTGAGTTGCCCCGCATTGAACGAAAAGTAGGCGCCCATTTCGATTAATTCACGCGCGGCAGCCACTGGGATGTTGAGTGCGTGTAGGTGGATGCCCCGTTCAGGAAGTTCGATGGCACGCAGTGTTTCCATCAGAGGACCGATTGCTTTGAGACAATGAATCGAGACTGGCAGTTGGCGCTTGCTCGCCTCTAAGAGTTGGCAAGCAAAGGCAGATTGTTGGGCATCGATATCGTGACCCTCAATCCATTGATCCAGACCAATTTCACCGATGATTGCGACGCCACAATCGAGGGCTTGTTGGAAAGCGCTCTGCCAACCATCGGCGACCTCATTGACTTGCCAAGGGTGCAGGCCAATAGCAGGTAGGGCACGCGGGTGCACTCGTGAGTAATGTAGCACGGCTGCCCAGTCTGCTGGTGAGGTGCCGTTGACAACACTGTAGCGGCACTGAATCGCCTCAAGAGAGGCTTCTATGCCATCATTAAAGGCAGACAAGCGCTTGTCCGCTAAATGGCAGTGGGCATCGTATAGCGGGCGGTGCATCGCAGTCTATCCAGGCTCTACGAATCAGCAATGCAGGATCGAGCGAAGCGCTGGATTGACTCCACGATATGGCTTAAGCCGTTGCGGCGGTTTGGTGAAAGGTGCTGAGTGATACCGACCTCCGCGAGAAAGTCCGCATCCGTTGACGCGATTTCGCTCGGAGCTTGCTCGCTGTAGAAGTTGCAGAGTAGTTCGGCGATGCCTTTGACGATTGCTGAATCGGACTCCGAACGGAAGTAGCAGAGCCCATCTTTATACTCCGGGACGACCCATAGCTGTGATAGGCAACCTTCAATTTTGAAGCTATCAATACGCAGGTCGTCGGGTATTCCTGGAGCTTTTTTACCGCATTCTACTATGTAGCCGAGGCGTTCATACGCATCAGGTATCAGTGTGATTTCCTCGACGAGGGCGTCCTGTTTTTCCTTTAAATTCATCATCGTTAAAGCGGCGGAACTTACGCATAGGTTCTTTGAAGTCAAGTGAAGCTCAATCGCAGCCCAGGGATGGTGTGAGGGATTACTTCGATATTTCAAGGGGCACACATTCTGCGAAGACCGAATGCTGCGCCTTCCGATCTATAGCATTCTACAATTCGGTTGACGTTTGCGGGTGGCAGGGAGCGTTATCCTTAACGCTCCGCGGGCATACTGTGACGGTTCGATACGGATATCGAACCCTACCTTATTCCTCTAAATAAACGCAGAATGCACTGGTTGGGTGTGGCATTCGCTCGAAGAGATCGCTGGCTTTGTATTCGACTCGGCGATACGCTTGAGGACTTTTCGGGCCGTTTCTTGAATGGTTCGCAGCTTAACGAATTCTATCTGTGTGACTTAATCTTCGGTGGAAATGCTTCCCCACCAAGTTTTGTTTGGCTGCCAATCCTTATTGAGCATCTCCCTGCGAATCGCTTCCTGCTTCTTTATGGCATTCGATTGCATCCGTGCGATGACTTGCTGCTCTTTGGCTTCATTGTGCGATGGGTCCGGAGTTGGGAGTTTCGCTCCGGTATCGTCGAGCCATTTGAATAATGTCTTAGACATTGTCTGTGTGCGCTCTGGCTCTTGTTGAGACAGGTCGCTTTCTTCATGTATATCTTGAGCTAAGTTATAGAGTTCATTGCGACCATCTTCCCAGTAGTGAATGATTTTCCAATCCCCTTGGCGCATGATGGAAACCGGTCGTCCACCTTGATTTCCGTAGTGCGGGTAGTGCCAATACAAGGGGCGTTCATCGAGTGTTTTACCCTCTAAAACAGGGACTAGGCTTTTTCCGTCTATATCTGCTTCGGCCGGTATTGGCACACCCGCTAGCTCCAGTAGTGTCGGATAAAAATCACTGCCAGCTACGGGTGTCTTATTACGCTGCCCGTTATGGTTTAGCCATGGAACACTGACTACGAATGGGATTCGAATGCCACCTTCCCACTGGTGGCCTTTGCCGCCCTTTAAAGCCAAGCAGCTGGTTGAATAATGGTCTCCAGAGACCACTCCACCATTATCTGACGTGAAGATGACAATGGTGTTTTTATCCAGACCGCTTTCTTTCAGCGTATTCAAAACGTGCCCGACGGCATCATCCATGCTTTCGATCAATCCAGCATATACAGGATTATCTTGATGCAAGCGCATGGGAAGCAAATCGCCTTTTGCAAAACCTTGATCTGCAATTCCCATGCTCTCGGCTTTATCCCTATACTTCATCCACTTTTCCTTGGTGGTTTGGAGTGGGGCATGCACTGCATAGAAGGAGAGGTAAGCCAAGAAGGGCTCACCTTTTGTGGACGTTATGAAGTCGGCCGTTTCTTTGGCTAAGCGCATGGATAGATTCTCACCACGCTCTCGGTTTTTCAGCTTAGGATTATTGAAGGGGGCGTAAAAACCTCCTGGGGGTGAGCCTCTGTCGATCCCTCCTTTATTAATGTCGAATCCGTGATCTTCGGGGAAATTTCCTTTGCCTCCCAAGTGCCATTTACCTGCAAAGAAGGTGGTGTAGCCCGCCGACTGCAAGGCTTCAGGGAAGGTGATGACCTCTTTGGCGATATGCCATTGGTATTCTGCGGGTAATAATTTGCTGTGCCGCTTTTTTTTCTTTTGCCAGTTCACTCCAGTTGCGGCACCGATCCAATCAGTAATGCCATGCCGTGCTGTAAATTGTCCGGTCATGATACTGGCTCGTGCAGGGCTGCATACCTGTGAACCTGAATAACCATCTGTGAAGATTATTCCGTTGTTTGCCAGCGCATCAATGTGGGGTGTTTCGTAATAGAGACTCCCCATGAAGCCTAAATCGGAGTAACCTAAATCATCGGCTAAAATGAAAAGGATATTCGGTTTTTCAGCTTTAGCATGGCAGAGCGAATAAGCGTTTACTGCGATTAGCACAGAGAGCGTGATCGCTAGTGCACGAGCGGCATTTTTGAGATGCTGGGTGTTATTCAAACTCGGGAGCTATTATTTTTGGATTACGCGGACTCGGTAGAAACGTTTATCAGACGATACACGTGGGTCTGTGACTGTAATACGTCCGAATGCATCCGGTGTCGGAGGGAAGTCGATACTTGAGTCAAATAGAATGGTCGCGCTTGACCAATCGCTCAAATTGTCGGTCGATTCGATGATGACTGTAAGATCATGTCGTCCGCTTTCGAAAGGAATATCGATTCCAAAGCTTGAAGGAGGTGAAAGGAGAATCGGCAAATAGCTGATCGCGCTATAACCGTCAGGCACTCCGAAAGCATAGCGAAGGAGGTTATTTACGCCTTCACCAAATGCATCTGCTTGTGGGCCTGAGATCAAAGGGTTGGATAACTCTATTGCATTGAAGGTGGATTGCCGCCAAGCCTCGAAAGAAGTGGGTTCAGATGCTCCATTAGTTACCTCCAAGATTTTAACTTGCTCAAATGGTGATGCTTGCCCGAGCGCTGCAGCAACTGAAGCGACCGTATAGTCTGGAGCAAGGCTCCACAACTGTCCCTCAAATGTGTGAGTTCCTGAGGGGTTCGGAATGAAGACTCGAATATTCGCAGACTGAATCGCGCTATAGAGATCTTTTGTGAAGGGGATGATGATGCCTCCTTGTGATATGGCGCCTGGGTTTGCGGCGGCTCCAGTTAGGTAGAAATCGAGCCCGAGAATACCTGTTGGCGCATCCTCCAGAATCACGGTCGCATTGGTTGTGGATGCAGTGTTGCCGAGCGTGGGAGCTCCGGCAGCACTAAACACGAAGGAATAGTGACTGGCGTTGGATGACGGTGCTTCTAACAAGGTTTGATTTAGAACGATCAAACCTTCGCCGCTAATAGCTGCGGTGCGGCCATGTCCCTTCAGTGTGGCAGTCGGCGATAGATGAATGGTCGACCCCAGTATGCCGCTGATCTCAAGGGATCCGGTATCTACGTTGATTGGGTAGCTGTGTCCACTTTGGTCGCCACTTAAGATGAGCGTGCCACCGCCAGACTTAGTGAGTGGGAATGTGCCAGCAAGAGGCATTGAAAGTTCTAGTCGATTTGTGGCCTCGGAGACATGGATGTCTGCTGGGGCTATTAATTCGACAGGCGATGAGATGATTGCCGAGTTGTCTGTATTGCCAGGTTCGTAGCGTAGCGCACCTAGCTTTCCGTTATTTTGGTTGTCGGAAATTTCATCACCTCTTCCAAATCCTGAAAGATACAATGTGCCCCCAAAGGCGTAGTTTCTTGGTGGGTCTCCAATGCCAGTGCCAGAGGTGAGGCGTAGTTGTCCGCCGGGTAATGCAGTCACAGAACTGCTTAGTGAGGGCGTTGCTGGTTCTGAGATCCGAAGCACTCCGCGCTCAATTGTTGTCGCGCCCGTGTAATTTTTGCCACTGCCTGAGAGCGAGGCGATTCCAGAGCCTGATTTGATCAGGCCGCCAGGTCCAGTCCAGTCGCTACGTAGGCGTAGGGCTCCAAATTCGGGATCTCCAACGAGGTGTTCGACGTTCAGAGTTAAATCACTTGCCAGAATGGTTCCGGCTGCGACCTCAAGTTCAGCATAGCCTACACCGCTGCCTTTAACCTGTATCTCTGCATCGGTTCCTGATTCGGAGAAGGTCAACGTGTTACCACTGTCACGATCACGGACGCGGCTGCGATCTATCGTCGTTTCTAAGTCGAAAACCAAGCGATTGATCGTCACTGGATCGCGAAGGCTGACGCTGCGATTTCCTCCAGTAATACCTGGAATGACTGCAGTCTGCCCTGCACCGTTCGGGTAAGCTGCCGGTGAGCTGGACCAATTTGCGTCCTCTGTCCAATCCGCGGAGATCTGTGGCATGAAGGTTGGGTTCGCAAAGGGTAGGTTGAACTCGACATCAATCTCCGGGCTCCAGGTTCCAGATTGGCGCACGCGAGCACGCACTCGCGTGTCATCGGTTAAGGTAACGGCTCCAGAGTAGGTATTGCCGACGATTGCGCCACCTAGGGCTCGTGGGTCAGTGCCATCGGTGGTGTAGTAAATGGTGCCGCCACCGTTGGGGTTGCTTAAGGTCATTTGGAATCCTTGTGCAATAGTGCCACCGTGCTGATTGAAGCTTGGAGCAGTGACGGATGGCCAAGCGTTTTCCCCGCCTAATTGCGATAATAGTTCAGTAAAGCGCTTATTGTTCGCAATCCAAGTTGAGTGCCATGAGCCATTGAATGAATTGCCTGTTGTCTCGAGAATGATCGGGGAGACCTCGTCTTTGAGTTCGTTGTAAGCGGCAGTGATATTTGAGGTAACGAGAGCGCCGTCATTATAGAGATGTTTCTGCGCTCGGTCTGCCATTCGGAGACGAAATTCGGGAGAATTTTTCAACAGGGTGTAGATGGCCTGAACATATTGATTGTTGGTCGTGTAGGCACTTGCGGTGGGGTAGCGACTGCTCGGCAATGTTAGATGCTCGGTGAACATATTTGTGGAAGAATTACGTTCTGAAAAACCGAAGGCTCCTTCAGCATCCCAGACATGGAATCTCCAACGACCTAAGGAAGTGCGTTCACGAGAAGCAATCCAGTTATTATGAGGCCAGTCGCCCATGGCGGAGTAGGCATTGACGAGGATGTAATCGATGTAGTTATCGACATCCAAATAGTCATGCACACCAGCATAACCGACTGTGGTGCTCAGGTCAGTCGTGCGGAGATAGTTAATCATCTTGTTCCAGTTGGTTGGGTCGCCACTGGCAAAGCTGTTTACTTGTTGAACGTCCCACGACTCATTGCTGTTGAAATGAGCCTGCAGGAAATTCTCTCGGACACGCTCGGCAGTGTTGTAGTAGCCTTTGTAGACACCGTTGATCCATAGTGTATGTATCGTGCCATAGCTGCCGATTTGCCCCGTGTTGATATAAAGTCGACGGATCAGTTCGTCTTTGATGAAGGGGTTGTGCCAGTCGTTTTTACCTGCACGAACTCGGAAACTGTCAAATGCAGTCACGCTGTAGCCATCAAAGAAGGGGTAGTTGATCGGGCGGTCGCCGAAGTCAGAGCGGAAGAATATATTGAGTGATGGCTTCTCAAATTTGGTGGCTGAATTTGAGTTCGATGTGAATTGCTGGTCGATCGGGTCGGTGATCTTGTAGCGTTGTCTGGTATGTCCACTGCCGGCAGTTCTCATGCCGAGTTCAGTGCGCAGGGGATCTCCGGAAAGTGGTAGATATTCGAGTGCCCCGTATTTTTCATGGGCTCGTCCACGCGACATTGGGATGTTGAAATCAGTCGTGGCGCCAGTGGAGCTCCAAGATCCACTGCTGTAGGAGCCACCGTTAATGGCAAATACTCCTTCACCATTCGCCGGGCCTCCAGATGCATTTGAGCCGTAGAAGGTTTTTTCTGGGTCTCCGGATAAAATCATCGCTGGGATGCTTTGGTAGGCAGCACCTTGGTTGATCAGGTAGGTATGTGTAATGATATTTGATGGAATCGAGCCACTGAGGAAAGCTCTTGCACGAATCACGGTATTCGTTGTCACATTGATCGGACTGCTGTAGACTGTGCCGTCTATTGGATCGGTGCCGTCTGTAGTGTAGCGAATGGTCGCGCCGGTAGTTGGACTCGTTAGAGTGATATTTTGCGAGGAGGCATGGAATCCGCCTTCAGTGCTAAATACTGGTGGTTCTGGTGCAGTTCCTAGGGCGGGGCCGATATTTGCTGCGCCAGGTGTGCCGACTGAGAGATAGCCGAACGTGCCGTCAGATTGCCTGCCGTAAGTATAACGCCAGTTTTGTGTTGGATAGTCCGCGGCAAGTGTGTCTTCAACTGTTCCATCCGGGCGGGACAAGACGACCTGTCCACCAGAAGCTGATAGCTTGAAAC
The DNA here is from genome assembly GCA_937136395.1 of uncultured Opitutia bacterium. Lineage (GTDB taxonomy): Bacteria > Verrucomicrobiota > Verrucomicrobiia > Opitutales > Coraliomargaritaceae > JBPOFY01. Next base: position 189,834 of record CAKZOI010000022.1, read on the forward strand.
TGGTGTGGGCATAGCTAGTTCCATGGATCGCTGGTGTTAAATCTAAGTCACTGGCAATGACGACGTAGTAGCCATTGGCGGGGATCGATGTTCCTGCCGGAAAATTCCATTTCAGAGGTTCATCCGATTTATCACTGAGAAACCAACCATCGAGCGAAACTGGGCTGGCACTGGTATTGCGAATTTCGATCCAGTCATTTTCTGAGTCAGGCGGTTCTTCAATGGTGCCGATGTCGTCTTCTGAGTTTTCATCAATAGCACCTGCAGGTTCTGTGAGGCCGACGAAGTATTTAACCGGATCGGTCGGCGACACGATCGCCCGTGGGTTCGATCCTGTGGTGCTGAGTGTGACTTTGCCGATCAAGTCAGAACTGCTTACAGGCGAATTATGTAGCTGAATGCCGACAATGTTGTCTCCTGCAACAAGTACGTCTTTTGCTGCAGACAGGGTGATGGTTTGCGACCTATTTTGATTGTTGCCACCATCTCCAGTCGCAGGATGACTCATATCTGCTTCTGTTGAGTGGCTGGTTGGAACGCCTGGGGTGCCGACATTGTCGCGAAACACCTCGTTGCCATTGATGTAGACAATCATTCCGTCGTCGAAGTCGACTTCAAGTGACAGCGGAAATGAGGAATCGGCTTCTGCTTGCGTGACTGTAAATTGATTTCGGACGTAGACAGATGGTGTGATGTATCTCATCTCGGCAGTCAGATCCACTCCAAGTATATAGTGTGGAGGGTTGGCAGTCTCATAACCGACAGGCCCGACACCAGAGATCCAGGTAGAGTCGTTGAAGGCCAGCGTGGCCCATTCGACATCCGGAGAATCCTGAACACCGTTTAAAACTTGCTGATAATCGACCAATCCTCCCGAAGGCTCCGCCAGTCCAGCGAAGTATTGCCACGAGCCTTCTCCGTTTACGATAGTGGTTCCTGATGCGAGTTTGAGATCCGCATCCATGAGTAGGGTGCGATCGGTTGAGGAACGGTTATGCACTTGAATGGCGAGAATATTGTCGCCGGACTGAAGAAGTGAACTCGCGACACCTAAATCAATCGTTTCCAGACTGGTGCTGGTATGTGTGAGGAAGGAAGCTTGGTCGCGGTATGCAAACATGCCGTTCAACCCCATTGAGCGCCGTGCAACTTCGACTCCATTGATAAATGCAATAAAACCGTCATTGTAGCGAACTGCCAACTGGAGCGTGCTTCCGCTTGCGGCATTTCCCGTGGATACAGAGAACGTCTTCCGCAGGTAGAGGCTGGGTGTCTGTCCTTGAACGTCGTCCGTAACATTCGTCCCTAGAGTCACTCCTGATAGGCTACCAAATCCAAAAGGTCCGACGCCAGATTTCCATTTTGAATCATCGTAATCAGCTGATTGCCAAGGGATTGTGTTGCCAGCACGGGGATATTTTCCAGGCTCTCGAACTAATAGCCGATCGGAATTCGTGGCGGAAAACTCGTTGATTAGCAGTTGTGCTTCGCAACTTAGGAGGGCAGAGAGAAATAATAGGGGCAGGAGTAGGGCTTTCATATAAAGTGTTGTTGTATACGGGAGATCCTTTGTATACGAATGAGTAGAGGTTAACTTGGTTAAATTTTTGTTCTCAGATAATTAGTGAGAATGTTCAGGATCTATATGTAACACCTTGGTTATTAGGATAGTAGGTGGTCGATGGTGTATTAGGTATGTTCAGTCAATAGCACTAGCCGGCTAATCGCAACTCAATGAGGCTTTTTGTGCGATGACAGTGAGTTGCCTTTGGGCTTTTCTGAATACGAGAGTTTTACGCTTCTGAAGAATGCCTTCCTTAGGGTTTCGACTTAATTTAAATAACTGTGGGATAAAAAACTGCAGATAGCATGATTTGCAGTGTGCAAAACTCTTTGTTTAAATTCAATATCAATAAACTGAAAAGATGTTGACCAATGCACTAAGGTGGGGTGGATTCTTCAGTTTGCTTGGTCCCTAGCCAATGAACACTACCCTACACCTCGTTCCCTAGCGAGTTTTACTTTGTCAAATATCCCTACAATAAACCCGAGTGGCGAATCGCTTGCGAGTATGCAACCGAAGCGTGTGCCTGCGTTTAATTTTGGGGATGATCGTCGCATTGAGCGGCACGAGGCCAAATATGTAGTGCCGTATGTATTATTACCTGAGATACGTCGCGCATTGTCACCCTATGTCATTCCAGATAAGCATGGAGTCGGGGAGTTTCCGCGATATTTAGTGCGAACAATACAGCTCGATAGTCGAGACCTTTCCTTACATTATGCGAAGGAGGTCGAGAAGTTGAATCGTTTTAAACTGCGTATCCGAACGTATGGCACTGATGGTAAGGCACCTTATTTTGTTGAGATTAAGCGCAAAATTGGTGAAGTGATCGTCAAGTCTCGCACGATTCTGAGTGCTAAAGATTACGACACTGAATTGTTTACCAATCCACGTAAATATGTGTCCTTTAATAATGAAAAAGAGCACATGAACTATCTGGATTTTGTGCGCTTAACGCAACAGATCGGAGCCCAGCCTGTTTTAATGATTCAGTATAATCGCGAGTCATACATGGGCAAGGTAGAGGATTATGCCCGAGTGACTTTTGATACGGACATTCGTTATCAAATGACATCAAGCTACGATTTCAGCAAGGTGAATGGCCGTAAGTGGAGGCATGTGGATACCTGCACGGGATTACGTTCTGACTATCCTGCTTTTGTTTTAGAATTGAAAAGCAAGATGGGGATACCGCGCTGGCTTATGGATATTGTTCGTAATTTCAATTTGGTGCGCACCGGATTTTGCAAATATTCAGCAGCCTTGCGTCTGGAATCGTTAAGTGCTGGTTTCCAGTATTCGGATACTGGTGAGAACTGCACGCCGGATTCTAAGTGGTAACATTTTTTATTAATATTTATGGAAGACCTACAAACTCTACTCGGCCCCAACCGATTACTTAACCTCAGTGAAGTGCTTGTGGCATTTTCGGTAGCCTTTGTGCTGAGCTCGATTGTTACAGCCGTCTATCGAATGACGCACCACGGACTCTCGTATTCCCGATTGTTTGTGCAGGCGATGCAACTTGGTTCGATCACATCATGTATGATGATCATGGTGATTGGTAACAACCTTGCCAGGGGCTTAGGCATTCTTGGCGCCTTGGCGATTATTCGTTTCCGCACACCGGTGCGTGATCCGCGAGATATGGTGTTTTTGTTTTCCTGCTTAGCAATTGGGATTGGGTGCGGCGCGCGTGTTTTTGCTGTCGCGACCGTAGGTGCATTGTTTTTCAGCGCAGTGGCACTTTATTTATACAAAGCGCCGTTTTCGGCACAGAGTGAATTCGAAGGATTGCTCCGCTTTTTATTACCACCTAATTCAAAATCGCATCAACACGTTCAAGAGGTCTTTTCGGAGCACTTAAGTTCGGCGACTTTGATTGCAATCCGTGAAGCCGCGCAGGGGGATCTACTTGAATATTCCTATCAGACGCGCTTGCTGAATGTTGATTCGCAGCAAAAACTCATGGAAGCCATTCAAGCACTTCCCGATGTCGAAGAGCCTAGCCTTTTGATGCAACGTTCAACTGTAGAGATTTAAGTTCATGACGACTCAAAATAAAATTTCTCATGTGACTCAGTATCGTCGTCCATGGTGGAAGGGGATCAGCCAATGGTGGCCATTATTGGTATTTGTCGCATTCATCTTGATTGCCGTAGCACTCTATTCAAATGGTGGTAAATACCGAGTGATCACTGGCACGGCCGAGCGTGTTGTTGAAACGATTTCACCTTTGGAAACTGCACGAATCGTAAAGGTTCACGTGAAAGTGGGAGATCGTGTGGAGGCAGGCGATATCATTGCGCAGTTAGATACAGCGATCATTGATGCAGAGAGCGCTGTCTTAAAAGAGCGCATCATACAATCGCGCCTCGAATCACAATTGGAGCAACTCACGTTGGAACGTCAGTTTGCATCTGCACATCAAGAAGCGCAGCAAGCTCTACGGGATGCGCAGATGCAGTTTAAAATTGATACAGTGGAGCATGACGCGCTTGTAGAGGAGATCGCTCGCTTAGAGCCGCTTCTTCAGCAGCAGTTAATTGATGCGGGTGTATTGGTGGCTAAGAAAGCGCGTGAGCGGGTGCTGCGGGAAATCCTCACTTTATCTCCAGACAATATCGCCGCTTTACAGGCTCAAGTGCAGCGCTCGGAATTACAGAAACAATCGGCTCTTGCACGTTTGAAGGAAATGGAAGCCTTAGTCGATTCGAATGCTGAGGATCAACAAGAAGCGGTCAACTTGGTCAATATCCGTAAAGATGGGTATACCTTGAGGGCGCTTCAAAGCGGAGTCATTTCAGAGGTGGAGGGTCGCGCTGGAGACGTCGTCGAAGCGGGTGCAAGAATTGCAACTATTTTGATTGATGGGCCTTCTCGAATTGTCGGTTTTTTGACGGAAAATAATTTAAGCTCTGTGGCGATTGGCACACCTGCAAATATCTATCCGACTGCCTCGGTAAGAGATGTCGGTGTCGTTCAAGCGCACGTCGTTCAGGTCAGTCCTGCAGTATATTCATTGCCTGAGCGAGTCAGTCCGATTCGTGGGCAAGTCGTGCGCGGGCGCCGCGTGATATTGGCGCTTGAGGACGAGGTTCAACTCGTGCCTGGCGAGACGGTTTCGATTGAAATCGAATCGAGCTTATTTGAGCCCGTCTCAGTTACCGATTAAGCTATTTTCTGCTTTATGAAGGACCTATTTAACAAAGCTCTTAATGTCACCTGTTTAACCATTTGTGGCGCCGTGTCGCATGCAGAAGACGTCAGCACGCATTCAGCAATCGTGGGCGGTGAAACATTGCCGCGTTTGATCCACGCAGCATTGGCGAAAAGCCCGGAGCTTGAGGCGCTTCGTGGTGAGCTCGAAGCCGTCAAAGCAAAGCAATCGGATCTGTCATGGTGGGATGTTCCAGAAGTGCGCATGGGCTATGGGCGCGATGCAAGGGTGTCTTCAGATTTTCAATCTGATCAAGACCCGAACCATGAATATGATGCTGCATTGAGAATTTTTCCCCGCAATCCATGGGAGCGTAAAGCGGCAGGGTTGAAGTTGCAGTCCGAATACGGCTTAGGTCAGAAATCCCTAGGGCTGAATGAACAGCTGATCGTGCTCAACGTTAAAGATTTGTATTCAGACTACAACTACCATGTTGCCGAGCTTGCTGTGCAAAAACAAGTCGCTGCTATCTACGAATCACAATCTAAAGCGATGGAAGCTCTACTGGAGAGTGGGCAAGCCTCAATTAGTCAAAGTCTACCAGTGCAAATGAAAGTCTTGGACGCGACTTTCGACTTAAACGATAGTGAGCGCTCTGTAGCAATGGCGCTTAATGAACTGGTGCGGATGACTGGCTTAGATAAGCGCTTTATCCGTGCGAATACACTCAAGCCCTTAGATGAATCGGCATTTAATTTTCCTTATTCAGAATGGGAGTCGATCGCTTTGAATGCTCGCATAGAACTCGCTGAGATTGATCATGCAATGGACTATACTCAAGCAGAGTTGAAGCACCTGCGTGCAGAGAATATGCCCTGGATTAAGCACCTTCAGGCAAACTATGAGGTTCGAAATGATTATGGAGATCGCGACTCGGCGGGTGTGCAGATCGCAATCAGCTTGCCTTTCTTCGCCTCTGATAATGGCGCTAAGCAGGCTGCCATGTTGACCTTGAAGAGCCAGCAGCAACAGCGCACACAGAAAACGAATATCGTAAGAGCTGAAGTGCGTGCGTTAATCGACCAATTTGAGTCACTCAAAGCGGAGTGGAGCCAATTAAATACCACAGTCCTTCCCTTGATGAAGAGCCTGGGTGAATCCATCAAAGCGATGGAAGCGCAAAATGCACAATCCAACCGTAATTATTGGGATGCGCAAATAGCCATGCTGGAACTTTCTAAGAAAACACTCAAGCTATTGCATGAATATCAGAAACTACTCAATCAAGCAGAGCGAGTGCTTGGTCGGGACTTGTCGGTATAAATAGGTCTGAAGCGTGATTAGTGTGAGCTTCGATGCCCTTGCCATTAATACCCGCTAGTGGATGTCGGAGCCGATCCTTTGCAAACGGGTTCACAGGAATTCCAGCCGAGGCCTAGTCGGTGAGCCCCCATGTCGACAAACATTTGTGCCCGCTCGGCATCGCGGATGCCGCCGGATGGCTTCACTTTGATTCGACCCGCTGCGGTATCGAGCATGAGTTGCACGTCGGCTTCTTGAGCGCCGTCACCGTTGAAGCCAGTAGAGGTTTTTACAAAGTCAGCCCCCGCTTCGATACAGATCTCGACCAGTTTTTTGATAGCATCGGCATCGAGGTGAGCCGTTTCAAAAATGACTTTCATAATGATGCCTGCGGCTTTGGTTTGTTGTGCCACCGCTGTGATGTCTTCTTTCACTAGATCCCATTGCCCAGACTTTACCCAACCATAATTTGCGACCATGTCGATCTCGTCGACACCGAGCGCTATGTAGCGGCGTGCTTCATCGGCCTTGGAGGCCGTCAGTTGGACGCCATGTGGGAAGCCAAGCACGACACAAACCGCCGTCTCAGTATCTTTGCAGTATTCTTGTGCCAGTGGTATATCGCAGGGGCGCACACAGACACTGAAGGTCTTGAGTGCGATACACGCCTTGAGCGCTTCAATGGTTTCCTCCTGAGTAAACTCAGGCTTTAATATTGCGGCATCCAAGTATTGATTGAGGTTGTTCATGCTTCACAATGTAGGTGTTGAATGGTCGGTGACAAGGGTGCAATGAAAGGCGAGTGGTGAGATGGATAGGATATGGAATTTGAAACGACGACCTTTGATCATTCGAAAATAGCACTAACTAATGCCGTTTCGAAAGAGGCTTGATCGGCCCAATTACAGGGTAGCGCAGCACCGTCCTCGGTGCGCATAGATGCTTGCGAGGCGCCACAAAATTTCGTGCAGCGTGAGACACGCCGACGGAACAGAGTGGAGATGGCGGAGCAATGGCACTACTTTAAGAGAATTTTTTGGTGGGGTCGCCTCGGCGAGGCGACCTCACCTCTTGTAATGGCTGAAAACATCCTAAAGGTAGTGCCATTCGAGACACGTCTGCACTACCGGATCAAACAATACTAGAACTGGTATTATCCTAGATGCGGGAGTCAGAATACTGAAGTCAGGAGTCAGTAGTTTATGCTGAGGAACTTACAAACACAGAGAGCTTCGCCAAATTGGCGAAGCGTATAATTCTGCCATCGGTTGATTCTGAATCCTGACTGCTTTTTTAGGATTATGAAGCTTTGTCGAGATGACACTGATAACTTCATTTGTAGGGCGTTTCACATTTTCGGCAGTTGCGACGGAGCGCAACCCTCCAGCTTTTATATCGAATACATTTTAATGTTAGTTGTATTCCGTTCATTCGCCAAAATACACACTAATAGTTATCTACATGATAGAATATGGCTAAGACCAGTGCGCCGAATGTGAGAGTGATCACCACTGAGTTCTTCTTGTTCTTTCATCTGTAGCAATGAGGTATGCGAAAATATATATTGCGGTAACCATCAACCCAACGGGAATGGCAAACATAGGCATCGCTCCCTTGCCAATACTCTTGATATTTGCAAGGTATACACAGTAAAAAAGCATGCATCCGATTACCGAGTTTGCGACGATTAAGCTAGATGACGATGCTGTCTTATTGGATCGATATTTCATTCTACGCTGATCTGTGGACGCTTGTGAATGGTTCGGTATCCTCCTTTAGCGACTGGCTATTGGGCTGAGTGTAAATTCTTTAATGCTGAGACCTTTGACGTCACCTTGGCGGGAAAAGCGTAGTGAGTTCTTGCCTTTAACCAGTTCGATGACGACGGGAGCGCTTTGCTCCCATAGCCCGACGGTGTGTGGCAGTGCCATCGTGGTGACTGCTTGCTTGGCGTTGTTTGTGGTGACGAGTAAATTCTGCTTCCAGCTCGGTGTGGCGACACGCGCTGTCAGGGCGTATGTTCCAGCCATGGGAGCATCAAATTTGTATTCAAAGTCCTGATGCTTACCTGTGCGGCTATAGTGTAGTTGTTTGCCGCCGAGGTGACTTTTCATAAATATGATTTTGCCGGTGCTTTGGGTCGGTTGACTGGTGGCTACGGCGGGTATAGTGATCACGCCTTTTTCGTCGATTGTGATCTTTCGTTCAGCTTCGCTTAAGCTCACTTTTGTGATCTCGACCTTCTCTTTAGTTTCGTTGGCTTCGCCGATGTCTTCACCGACTGCGGCGAGGGTCTTTGCCTTGGCATCTAAAATGATTTGCTTTTGTGTGTAAAGCGATACGCCATACCAGAACTTCGGGCTGCCCGACAGAAAACCAAAAGCTCGTGGCTCGCCCAGTAGGTCGCCGATCCATTGCGCTCGCTTGACTTGCATAAACGTTTCGCCTGCCATGCGGGCTTGGGTGTTGGCAAGGAAATCGAGGTCTCTGTTGTAGCGGGTTTTTGTCCAACCCGCACCCCATCCGCCGCCTAGGCAGACCACCCAGCCGTCGGGGGTCCAGTGGGTGAGGGCGGCATGGCCGGTTTGAGGGCGCGCGGTGGTGGGTATGCCAAAAGCGCGTAGGATGAAGCGTCCGAAAAATGCGCGACGACCGCAAATGCCGCCATTCATGAGAATGTTTTGAAAGAACTGAAGCTCGTCCTTATCGTATTTATTGTCCTCTGAACCGTAGCGAATATCACTTCGAACGGCTGCTACGTAGCGCCAGCGATAATCGGAGGTGGAGATGTGGTCGGGGCGATATGTGCGGAGCATCTCGCGGCCCCATGCGAGAATTTCGTCGGGTTCCTCGCCATTGACGACCATTCGGTAGTCCCAAGTGCTGAGATCCTTGAATGCTGGATCGAGTTCGCCTGCGATGAAGGCCTTTTCAAAATGGAGATAGCGGTTGACTGGATTGACTGTGGCGGGTGCATCGGTATCAGCCACTGCGTTTCGTTGCTTGATGGGAACCGCGTGTTCCAAGCTAATCGCGAGGGCGAGTCGCTGGAGTGGACCTTCGGCGATGTGCTCGCTGGCTTGCCAGATGTCACTATAGATTTGTATCGCTGGGCCGTATTGTCCGTCTGTGGCACCGTCGGCGGTGGCCATTTGCACGAGTAGATGATCGGCTGAAAGCATTTTGTCGATGAGCTCACTTTGTGCGGTGCCTTGTTGGGCAAATTCTGCAAGACCGCGCGGACTGGCCTCGAGAAGGACTACATACTTAGCCAGTTTCGCATCGAACCGATCACTAGAGAGGAAGGGGCCGAGCTGAAGGGCTTTGACTGACTCCAAGCTTGTGGCTTTCGCTTGCGTGAGCGTCTGCTTTGCAGCTTTCAATGTGCTTTCAATACTTGGCTGATCCCCTTGCACCTTGTCGTAGGCTGCTTGTCGCTCTTTGAGCGCGTCCTCGCCATCTTTGAGGTTTTGTTGCCATTTGGTCAGTTCTTGTTGTGCTGCCTCATGCTCGGCATCTGAGGTCGCTTTTTTCAGTTTCGCGCGTGCGGCAGCGATCCCTTTATTCGCGCCACCGATCCATTTTCCTTTAGCATGATCGACCAGTGCCTTCGCCTTCTTGATCGCATTCATCTGCTCTTGTGCTGCCTTGATTGTCGCCTCCGCTTTCAGTTCAAACTCGCGAGCGTTTAGGAAGGCGGCCTTTTTTGAGTCGTTCACCGTTGGCAAGGCTTTGATGAGATCTGCCTTCAAGCTATCCAGTAGTTGGGCATAGCGAGCTTCTAACTCACGTCCAGTATCAGTGAGTGGCGTTTGCGAGCGGGCGCTTTGTTTCGCCACTAAGGTATTCGAAGTGCCGATGATCATGCTTGCCAATATGATGGTTAAATAGGTCAGGCTCTTTGTGTTCATGGGCTAGCTAAGGTTATTGGGGGCGGCTACTTTTAAAAGATTCCGCGAGTCATGTATTTCATTTAAGAGACTCAAGTTCAATCGAATGTCGATCTCTGGACGAGTTTTAAAGCATGCAAGTTCGGTAACCTATGAGGGCTTCGTCAATTGAAGGAAATATCGCTAAATGCCCTATACTCAGAAAGAATCGCCAAGCGAAGGCGATGTTCCGCGGCGGCAGCAAGGTGAATCCGAGATGGACGGAGTTCAGCGATTGGGAGCACCCGTCCACGCTTTATGGGCTAGTGTAACGGTTGACCTGTTCTTTGGTTTCGTTGATCACGCTGCGGCAGTTGCCTGCCGACTTGCCCCAGAATTGTTTGACGGTGATAGCTGCGTTCTTAGCCGTAAGGTCTAGGTTCATCCCTGCTTCATACAGACTGACCAGTGCAGCATTTGTGTTTACCAGATTTAAACCATCAATGTGAATGGTCTTTTGGTAGGCTCCTTTACGCCCGACGATGACGGCAGGTGGTTTACCGCGACCTTTGTCGCCGATGATGGTTAGATTTCGAAATGTTCCGTGTGCGTTGTTGCCGTAGCTGCCCCATCCGAGCTGGATCGGCACACAGTTTTGAATCATTTTAATCGTCGTATTTTCAACGGTGATGTCTGCGTAGAGTTTAATCGCGTCATCGCCAGTTTCTAGATAGCAATTACGCACTGTGGAACCTGCGGCTGCTGAGATGCCGTCACTATGATTGTGCCATCCCCCTCGATCATCGATACCTCGGACACCATTGAGGTGAATTCGTGCGCCTTGTTTACCTGTCCACATATAGCCAATGGGATTGAGCGTCGTCAGGTTGTTTACATACAGATCGATCTTCCCTTCGCCATAGACGGCAGAATAGGGGATGCAATTGCCACCTTTATCTAATTGGTTTTGATGAAGTAGCTCAGGTATATCTGTGCCGTGTAGTATCGACGTCTTCTGGTCGGCACCCTCGATCGTGCAGTCATGACGTATGGTAAACTGTCCCGTGACTTTGACGTTTGTTCTGATCGTGATCTTGGTGACACCTTCAGGCACCGTCCAGATCCCCGACTTGAAATCCTCTCTTTCGAAATTAATGACACCCGAAGAAGTGAAGGCAAAGTGCCCAGTCTGCGGATTCCACGAAGAGGTTCCGCTGTAGCTCCTTTGTAAATCCTCAATCGATTGAGCAAATGCGGCTAAGGCAATAAAAATTGGAGCTATTATTTTTATGAAGTGGATCATCCTTATGTGTGAGGATTGTCCCTGTTCAGGATATTATTTCAAGGCCAGGTTGGGGAAACTTTAGAAAAGCCCATCGGGTCAGCTTCCGTATAGGAATACTTGCATGGGATCGGCTCCGATGCCTTGTTGTGGACGCGCGACTTTCTTATCAACGGATATATAGGTTCTTTGGTGGTCTATTGTATTTGACCTTGCTTATAGGGGCAACAGGGTCAGCAGGCATGAAAAATCTTTTGATTCTGCTAGCACTGGGAGTTGGTATTGTGATCGGTTTGTTGGTCGATCTTTCGAGTGAGGAGCATCCATCTAACTCTGTTCCAGCGAGTCAAAATACTGATAGCAGTGCGGGTAGCCATTCTGCCATTGAGTCGGATGCGAGCAATCCTGCGGAACTTGCAGGCACAGAAGCCCGTGAGGCCGTCAAAGAGCTGAGTTTGGAACAGAAACTGGCACGTATGGAGGCGCTTAAGAAGTCAAAGTCGCTGAGCAATACCATCGCTACGCTTGATTTAATTGCTTCAATGTCGGAAGCCGAATTAAAGGGAATGCTGACCGATGCTTCGAAGCAAGGTTTTGGGAGCATCGATGATTTTACCATGCCATACTACACCTTCCTCGCATGGGTGGAGAAGGACCCAGACAGTGCTTATGATTTTTATCTGAACGACGCTCAGCCGATGCAGACTTGCGACTTTTTAAGCTCAGCAGTAGTCCGCTTTTGGCGCCACTCACGATTGCTACGGCGAGTCCAACAGTAGGTGCTGATGTTGTAATGATCGGAGCCGGTCGATCACCTACCAGTGCGACGCCTACGACATGGCATGTCGATACCGACCCAGACCCTTGGGTGTGGAGCACCTCTACATTCCCCGATGCTGACACCACTATCGACGGATTGGTTACGAACAGCACTAAAACGAAACGCTGGGGCACCAATGTCGTAGAGAGTCTCGAATCAGATATGATTTATGGCAGCTACGCGGAGATGAGTGCGATTGTTACCGACTTTGATGAAACAGGTGGCACTGCTTTTGAGGCCTAAGCAGTGACGAATGATTCAGGTAGCGGGCTATTTATCGATAGCGGATCCGGCTGGGAGCTCGCTGGCACTATTGTGAATGTAGCCCTCTATTCAGGGCAGCCAGGGGGTAATGGTGGTGCGCACAATGCGCTCTTCGGTAACTCAACGTATGCAGTCGATCTCTCGGAGTATGCGAGTGAAATCAATGGCATAGTGCCTGAACCTCGCACGTCCGTGTTACTCATGGGGCTGCTTGCTATGTGTTGTGCCCTTTCAGCGAGGTGTCGTGAGGAATAACTGCCGTCTGTTCGTTGGCTCTATGCTTCTAAACGCCGAAACGTTATGTCTATGCCGAGCTAGGTGCTTGCACATAGCTGAAGTTTGTAGTGCTTTTGTTGCATGAACCCGAAGCAAATTAAAATCCTCTTTCAGGATGTTGATGGATGTTTGAATCCTACAAATGGCGAACACCTAACCGCAGACCCAGAAGGAACCCTATCGGCGCAACAAATTGAAATGTTACGTGCGATTAATGAGGCAATCAATGCGTCATCACTGAAGCATTGGGTAATCAATACTGGACGCTACTGGCCGATCTTTAAAACGATCGCAAGTTACCTCCCGACACCTAAGCTTCGCTACTTTTTATTTGAACATGCCTGTGTGTTATATGATCGAGAGTTGGATCAGAATCTGGATTTACCTTCGATTGCGCATCGCTGTCAATTGCCAGAGTTGGTAGAGCGGTATTCAAATTTAGATACGATGCATCGTGTTTTAAAATGGTATGATGCGCAGGGAGAGGGATTGATGAAAGCGACTTATGGTTGTTCGATGCCGCGCTTGGATAAATTTGCAAACCTTAGTTTTGAGATCCCGACGCATGCCGATGCAGATCAAGTATTGGCGACAATTGAAAATGGAATTCGCCAGAGTTTTTCGCCTGCTGAATGTGCCCATTTAGAATTTTGCCGTTCGGATCTATTTGTGGATATACTGCCAGGTATTCATAAATTGGATGGTATTGATTTAGTCTGTGCGCATTTGAATACGCCACAAGAGCATGTCTTGGCGATGGGCGACTATCTCAACGACTTGGCGGTCTTTGAAACTTTTCCGCAGGTGATGTGTCCATCCAACGCGCATCCTCGCATCGTTCAATTAACTCAACAGAAAGGTGAGGGTGGCCATGTCTCCGAATACGCATATGGCGCGGCCTTACTTGATTTTCTTAAACAGGTTTAAGCACTGATCAAGGGGCGAGTCATACTTAAAAACTGTCGCCGGAGATGGTCTTTGCGTTGCCACAATGTTGGCAACTGGGTAGTAAGCTGTGGCAGACCTGACCACAGGACTCGCAGTTTTCAAATAAGTCGGTTCCGCAGGATGGACAGCAGTAGGGCTCGTCTGTGGCGGGTGCTCCAGTATTGGGTGCCAATGCCGTTTTGTGCACCGTCCGGCGGGTCCAATAGAGATATTTCCGTGGACCAGTGCGGATCGGATATTCGCAGACGGGGCATAGAAATCGCTCATAAGCTTGTTTGTATTGGAGTAGCAAGGCTTCGATCTGTGGCTTCACCTGGCGGCGTATTAAGCGCACAAACCCCCAAGCGACCAACCCCAGCATCACGGTGACCACAATATATTTAAAGTATCGTTCGGGGAAATTCTGTTGAAGCACTTGAAAGGTCTTGAAGTAGATCGCCAGAATTGCGGCGCGATAAATCATCCGGTAGATGCTTTCGCCCTTTTTTACCCATAGAACGCTACACGCAAGCGTGAGTGGAATAAGAATGGCTAACTGTATCGTCGCTACTTTGATGCGGTAATCGTGCACTGCGTCATTGTATTGTGCACGAATGACTTTCGACTCCTCATCGATGCGTTCTTCTAAAGCTCTGATCTGCTTGTTAAGCTCAAATCGTTCGTTTGTGGTTTGCAGATACAGTGTGGCAGTTTCTTTAAACTCGTCCTGTATTTGGATGATTTTATCGAGCGTCTCTAGCACCTGACTAAATTGTCCAGCTGAGATCAAGCTTTGCTCCTTATCTTTTAGCTTAAACAGATTATCTACAGTAATTTTTAGGCTCTGTGAGGCGTCCTTTATGAAACCTCGTTGTTGATTGATGAGATCATGTTGGTGATCCAGGTCTTTTAGCTTGAGCCTTAAATCTTTCAGCTCTTGTTGCATCGATGGATCTATGCGCTCGTCTGAAAAATCGTTATAACTTGGCCAGTTTTTACTACGGATATCGTCTAAGAGAAAGCTGGCTGCCCAAAAAATGAGTATGCCGAAAAAAGCAGCGAGTAGCAATAGCATGAAACGTGTCCAAAAAGTTCCTTTAGCTTTTTTCATGGGAGTCTCTATTTGCTCGGGTTTGGATTTGTTGATCCGTAGTCAAGTGATGGTGGAAGTCTGCTTCGGTGCATGCCATGAGGCAATTTAAATATCGAGTGCTAGCGGGTTCGAGGGGAGTGAGCGGAGCAATCGTAAGGTTTTGGATGGATTTAACTGTAAGCGGTGACGCTTTGGTTCATCAACCCGTAGCCGACAAGTCCATGAAAGATGAGTCGATTGACTACGAAAGGTGCTAAATTCCCTAAACTACTAGGATGCGGAATTGTGGTGCCTCGCCAAATTGGGGAAAGGGCACTGTTTGAAACTCAATGCTTTCGTGCATTTTGCGCCTTTTATAGTAGTGGACTGCGTTATTCCGGTTAATTACTCAACGGGTTCGGTGGAGCATTCGCTACCGTAAATGAGCGCACGAGCAACGCGGTGTCTATAAGAAGCTTCCGATACCCATCATCAAGGCCCCAAAAAGGAGCCACATGAGGACGATAGAGACAATACGTGCTGTGATGGCGATGCTGATTGCTGTTGGCCATTCACGCACATCAGTGAGCTTCGGAATCAATAGCAGCAAAATGATAAAGGAGAGGCCGTTTCGCACAGGATTGAAGAGGCCGCCTGATAATACAATGCTGACTAACAAAGAACTGAGCGCGATCGAGAGACTGAGGATAAAAAGCTGACGCCAGAGGCAGGGGAACCTCACGATTTCGAATGCGATCTTTAAAACAATGAGGCTGATGATGATTTCTGCGATAAAGCCAATGATGAGTTCGACTGCGCGTTCTTCAGCGGATGGAGGTGCCTCTCCGTAGGCGGCTTCGTAACGCGCCTCTTCGTATTCATCCAGCGACTCTTGGAAATGATCCATATACTCGCTATAATTGTATTCGCCTTCGATGCTCTGGTTGTTGGGGGCATCTTCCTGGATTGTTTCGGCAATATTGAGGTTTTGATTTATTGCAGATTCCCTTTGAACGGGTGCACCGAGTAGGTGTTCGGTTTCAGCGGGCGCCGAATTTAAGCCTTGGAAGGCATTTGTTTTTGCCTTCGATCTGGGAAGTGGTGTGCCATTTACACTGTCTAGGCCACCATCAAGAAAGATCAATTTATCGCCATTTGGATAGATGAGTATCTGTTTGTTACCCATCTCTAAAGTGGACTCGGCTTTGCCGAGTTCCTTGCGCACCTCTTTCGTCGTCATGCCGCGGCTCAAGGCTGACAGGCAGGATACGCTACAGCTAAGAGCGATCAGAAATACGCAAATAATTTTCATGAAGACGTGAGCATGGCTATTCTTGAATGGGCTGCCAGATTTTTTATTCAGCCTCTTCGCGAGCCGCTTTCGTCATGCGCACGACGTTACGCACGGAGTTTTTAGTAACGATATTTCCGCCCGTGCTGCGCCCTCGGACAGCGAAGTCTTTGAAGAAGACCTCCTCCTCGGTTTTACGTAGGCGAGGTGCAGGCTTTAGGTTAATCTTCACCGCGTCGGGGCGACCACCCGTCGGGTAGCAGGAAATGTAGAACACACGTGAGCCTGGCTTGCCCTTGGTTAGATCATACTCTTTATCGCGAGTCACACCACCTGTGGTGAAGTGCTTGACGAGTGTAGGCCCTGTGCGCCCATCACGATAGACCATGCAGTAGGTAAGTGCATTCGGCTCGGCACGGTTGAAGATATCGATATGAAGAATGTTTTTGCCGAAGAATGCCTTATCCGAAACTTTGCTTACGGTGAGTTTACCCTCTTGGTTGATCGCAATGATATCGTCGAGTGTAGAGCACTTGCAGATGGCTTCGTCCTTTTTCATACTCGTGCCCGCGAAGCCTTCTTTCTTGTCGACGTAAAGTGTTTCGTTGGCGATGACCACGTCTTGAGCGACGACTTTGTTGAACGAGGCGAGTTCTGTCTTACGCTCACGCCCTTTGCCGTATTTTTTCTTTAATTCGGTAAACCATTTGATCGAATATCGTGTCAGATACTTAAGGTTTTTGAGTGTTTCCTTGATGGAATCTTCTAGGTTCTTGATCAACTCGTCGGCCTTGAACGTGTCGAACTTCGAAATGCGCTTAATCTTGATTTCAAGTAGGCGCAAAATGTCGTCTTCAGTTATCTTGCGTTTAAATAGTTTCTTATAGGGAGCCAGACCCTTATTGACTGCAGCGATGACACCTTCCCAAGTCTCCTCCTCTTCGATTTTTCGGTAAATACGTTTTTCGATGAAGATTTTCTCGAGGGAACTGAAATGCCATTTTTCTTCCAATTCACCGAGTTGGATTTCTAACTCGAGTTTGAGGAGCTCGCGGGTCTTTTCTGTGGCGAGGTAGAGTAGGTCGGCGGCAGAGAAGAAATGTGGTTTCTCATTTTCGATCACGCAGATATTCGTCGATACGGACAGTTCGCAATCAGTGAATGCATAGAGGGCTTGCTCGGCGGTTTGCGCATCCACGCCAGAGGGCAAGTAGACGAGAATCTCGACGATGTCGGCAGTGTTGTCTTCCACTCTCGAAATCTTGATCTTGCCCTTATCATTTGCAGAGAGGATCGAGTCGATGAGCGAGGTGGTGGTCTTGCCGAAGGGGAGTTCGGTAATGGCGAGCAGGTTCTTTTTGCGCGCTTCGATACGGGCGCGCACTTTGACTCGGCCACCACGTTTGCCGTTATTGTATTCGGAGACGTCGGCGATTCCACCAGTTGGGAAGTCGGGCACTATTTCGGGCTTTTCTTTACGGAGCAGAGCGATACAGCCGTCGAGGAGCTCGATAAAGTTATGCGGCAGGATTTTGCAGGATAGTCCGACTGCGATACCTTCAGCTCCTTGTGCGAGCAGCAGTGGAAACTTTACTGGCAGGGTCTCTGGCTCTTTATTGCGGCCGTCGTAAGAAGAGAGCCAGCGCGTGGTCTTTGGGTTGAAGACCACATCAAGTGCAAATTTGGAGAGGCGAGCTTCAATGTAACGAGCGGCCGCTGCAGAGTCACCAGTCAGGGTGTTGCCCCAGTTGCCCTGCATATCAATGAGGAGCTCTTTTTGTCCGAGTTGCACCATGGCATCGCAAATCGATGCATCACCGTGCGGGTGATACTTCATGGTATTGCCGATAATGTTGGCGACTTTGTTGTAGCGCCCATCTTCCAGCTCTTTCATTGAGTGGAGGATGCGTCGTTGCACGGGCTTTAGACCGTCGTTTGCGTGAGGCACCGCGCGCTCAAGAATCACATAGCTGGCGTAGTCGAGAAACCATTCGCTGAACATCTCGTTGACGTGGCCAGAATGGTTTGTGAGGTCGAATATATCGACTTCTGGATGTGCATCTTCGATTACTTCAGCGGATTCTGCACCAGCAGGATCGAGTTTGAATTCAAGATTATCGTCGTCGGGTGGGGTGTTCTTGCTGGGCATGAATGGATCGTTCGAAAGTCTGTAAAAGGTATCTTCTGGAGGAAGGCCAAATCGACAGGCGATTCAAGGAGAAAGCTCGCAGATTCTTTATTTCCTTCATTTTAATAGCCCTTAGGATTTTTTGAAATAAAATCGAATAAATGTTGGTTTTTACTTACTCTGCGCCTGTTTCTTGCTAGATTAAATGTAATGACAAAAACAAATACCCCGAAAACCTCTCACAAAGCATTATTGAAGTGGGTGGAAAAGATGGTGGCTCTCTGTGAGCCGGAGTCCATTCACTGGTGTGATGGCTCTCAAAGTGAGGCCGATGTGCTTTTTGACGAAATGGTAGGAAAGGGCATGTGCGTCAAACTCAACGAGCAAAAACGACCGAATAGTTATCTTTTTCGGTCGGACCCAAACGACGTTGCTCGCGTAGAGTCGAAGACTTATATTTGCTCACAAAATAAGGATGGTGCAGGGCCGACTAATAACTGGGAAGAGCCTCGAGTGATGCGTCGCAAGATGAAGCGACTGTTTAAGGGCTGCATGCATGGGCGCACGATGTATGTGATTCCGTTTAGTATGGGGCCGGTCGGCGGCCCGATTTCTAAGGTCGGGGTGGAAATAACGGATTCACCGTATGTGGTGGTGAATATGCGTATTATGGCACGCATCGGCGACCCCGTGCTGAAGGTGCTTGGTAGCGATGGCTTTTTTGTGCCTTGTTTGCACTCAGTGGGTTGCCCACTAGATGAGGGGGTGGAAGATGTGCCTTGGCCTTGTAATCCAGAGGATACGCACATTGTGCATTTCCCTGAGGAGCGCACGATTGTCTCCTATGGTTCTGGTTATGGTGGCAACGCCTTGCTCGGCAAGAAGTGCCTAGCGCTTCGTATCGCTTCGACGCTTGCACGCGACGAAGGTTGGATGGCGGAGCACATGCTGATTCTTGGAGTGGAGGAACCCGATGGCACCAAGACCTATGTGACTGCTGCTTTCCCGAGTGCTTGCGGTAAGACAAATTTCGCGATGGTCATTCCGCCAAAGGAGATGGAGGGCTACAAAGTCACTTGTGTGGGGGATGACATCGCCTGGATTAAGCCAGGCGAAGACGGTTGCTTATACGCGATCAATCCGGAGGCAGGCTTTTTCGGTGTGGCTCCGGGCACTTCGTATGCGACCAATCCGAGCGCGATGGATTCGTGTGCAAAAGATAGTATCTTTACCAATGTTGCGCTAACTGACGACGGCGACATCTGGTGGGAAGGGATGACCGAAGAGGTGCCTGATCATTTGATCGACTGGAAGGGGAATGACTGGGCTCCCGACTCGGACACACCTTCCTCACACCCTAATAGTCGATTCACGGCACCCGCAGCGAATTGCCCTGTGATCGATGAGAACTGGGAAAAGCCAGAAGGTGTGCGTATTCACGCAATGGTCTTTGGTGGTCGCCGGATGAGCGATGTGCCACTGGTGACTCAGGCATTTAATTGGGGGCATGGTGTTTACCTTGGTGCCACCATTGGTTCCGAAATGACCGCAGCCGCTGAAGGCACGATGGGGGCGCTTCGCAGGGATCCGATGGCGATGTTGCCTTTCTGCGGTTACCATATGGGCGATTACTTCCGCCATTGGTTCAAGATGCAGCGTGACCTTAAGGAAACACCACTGGTATTTAACGTGAACTGGTTCCGCAAAGATAGTGAGGGCAACTGGCTTTGGCCAGGCTTTAGCCAGAACATGCGTCCACTGCGTTGGATTGTTGAACGGGCGACAGGCCGTGTTGGGGCGAAGGAAACACCAATTGGCTGGATGCCACGCTATGAGGACTTAGACTGGCGCGGTATGGAAGATTTCACCGAAGATGATTATCAGAAGCTGATGCACTTTGATCGTGATCGATTGCGCATGCAGACCTTGCAGCACGAAGAGTTGTTCTTGAAGCTGTTTCAGCATTTGCCGAAGGAAATGATCTTCGAGCGGGAGTTGTTGATCTCGAGGTTGTAGGGAACGTCTTTTGTGAAATGAAAAGACCACGCCCCCGTGGCGTGGTCTTTATTTTAGGGTTATAGCTAGTCTCTGGGCTATTATTCACTTCCGAAACTTACTTCGCGAATTCAAGAATGGTGCTTCCGGTTGCTCAATAGTGTAAGGCTTAATGAGCAACTAGAAGCACCCCTCATAACACAAAAATTGATACTTGAATCGCGAAGTAATTGGTGGTGAATAAGTGCATAAAGTTTGGATAAATATGTGTTAGTTGCCCTTAATTCCTTTTGAATCCAATTTTTAGGCATTATTTTTATTTTTTATGCCGAAATTTCGTTTTATCGTGCAAGAGATATGTGCCGCTATGCGCCGGAGTTTTAGGAATTGGTCCGCTTTATATTTCTGTAAGTCTTTTATAAACAGTGTATAGCGTTCTTGTTATCGAGTGTTCATTCTGGATTGTTGTGTAATCGGCACTCTCTGACTTAATTTCAAAAAAAAATGACCAAGCAGCTCGCTTGGTCATTTCGAAATTAGATATTGCTGCTGCCGTGCCTTAGGCTTCTTCAGGCTCCTGTGTGGAGCGATTTTTCGCAATCAACATGTAGATGGATGGCAGAAACAAAATCGTGAAGATTGTGCCGATTGCCATACCTCCAACGAGCACGAGGCCAATCGAGTTACGTGCTTGTGCGCCAGCGCCAGTTACGAGTGTGAGGGGGAAGTGGCCTGCGACGGTGGCGACAGTAGTCATCAAAACAGGTCGTAGACGCACTTCGGCAGCCTCTTGCACCGCGTCGAGCTTGGAGCGGCCTTCGCGCTGCAGCTCATTGGCAAACTCCACGATCAAGATGCCGTTTTTTGCGACGAGCCCCACCAGTGTGACCAGTCCGACTTGAGAATAGATATTCAAGGTCGTTGTCCACCCATCTGTCCAGAAGGGCAGGTTGGGATTCATCATCTTCAAAAAGGTAAAAATCAATGCGCCAAACATCGCTAGTGGAACAGAGCCCAAGAGAATGATAAATGGGTCACGGAAGCTGTTAAACTGTGCAGACAGCACCATGAAAATTAAGATCACCGCTAGGCAAAATGCTGGAAGGAACTTGTTACCCTCGGTGCGCAGTTGGCGCGATTCGCCTACGTAGTCGACTCGATAGCCATCGGGAAGCACTTCGGCTGCGGCATCTTCGAGTAGTTGTAGGCCTTCATCGAGTGGGCCCTTAAACACACCGCTCATTTTAACTGAGTTGAATTGTTGAAAACGATTTAATGATCGAGGTTGCACTCTCTCTTCTAGAGAGGCAACGGTGCTGAGCTGTATCAATTTACCTTCTGGCCCCTTGATATAGATATCATTGAGTTGCTCTGGATTGAGGCGCTCGACGCGTTTGACCTGTGGAATGACCTTGTAACTGCGCCCGTCGATATTGAAACGATTCACAAAGCCGCCACCCACTAGGGAACCGAGGTCGGCTCCGATATCGCGTTGATCCAGCCCCATGGAGCTCACGAGGTCGCGATTGATTTGGAACTCGCTTTGTGGTTGATCGATCTTGGTGTCGATGATCGGTGGAAACGCGAAGCGGCCGCTTGCCATTGCCTTCGCTTGAATTTGGGCCACGTATTTGAGGATTTCCGCCGGCTCAGCGGTCGAAGCAATCACAAATTCGACCGGGAAATCGCTGCCACCAGGGAGTGCTGCTGGAGTCGCTGGAAAGACGTTTAAGCCACTGATTTGACCGAATGCCATTTGCACCTCAGGCTTAATCTCTTGGGCGGTGCGTTCGCGCTGGCTCCATGGGCTGAGGATCATGCCGCTAAATCCGCTGCTCGGGAAAGTGAGCTGGAAGGTGTAAGCCGTTTCAGGGAAACTCATGAAGGCATTATTTGCACTTTCAGCGAAACGAGAGGCTTCCTCTAGCGAAATGTTTGAGGGGCCGTCGACGATTCCGAAAATCACGCCTTGGTCCTCTTCAGGAGCGAGCTCTTTAGGTGAGAGTATGAACATCGGCACACATAGCAAGGTGAGCAAAATCCAGACCCCATAAATCGCCCAACGAGTCTGCAAAGTGATGCGGAGTAATTGTCCGTAGCTTCGGCGTAGGCGATCGAAGCCATCGTTAATGAGTTTTGCCAAGCCCTTGTGCTCTCCAGATTTCAAGACCACAGATGAGAGCATCGGGCTGAGCGTGAGCGCCACAACCGTCGATACGATCACCGCGCCAGAGAGCGTGAGTGCGAATTCACGGAAGAGCGAGCCGGTGAGCCCGCCTTGAAACGCAATCGGCAAATAGACGGCGACGAGGGTCAGTGTGGTCGCGATGACAGGGCCGATCAGCTCACGCACGCCTTGCAGGGCTGCGGGTATCGGTCGCATGCCCGCTTCGAGGTGTCGCTCGATGTTTTCCACCACGATAATCGCGTCGTCCACCACGATGCCTACCGAAAGCACGATGGCGAGTAGCGTGAGCAAGTTAATGGTGAACCCGAAAAGCTGCATCAAGAAAATCGCGCCGATTAAGGAAATCGGAATCGTGATGACGGGCACTAGCACAGTGCGCACGCGTCCCATGAACATGAAGATCACCAACATCACAATCATGAGGGTTTCGATGAGTGTCTTCGTCACCTCATTGATCGATTCTTCAATGTAGATGGTCGAATCGTAACCGATGTTCGCTTCGATACCGGTTGGCAGCTCCGCCTTGATCAATTCGAGCTCTGCGCGCACTGCCTTGATCACGTCGACGGTGTTGGAATTTGGGAGCACATACATCCCCATAAAGACAGCTTTGCTGCCAGAAAAACGCACTTCGGATGTGTAGGCATCACCGCCGAGTTCGACCGTGGCGATGTCCTTGATACGGATGATCGTATTGCCCTGATTGAGGATGGCGAGTTCCTCAAAGTCCTCGACGGAATTGAGGTCAGTGTTGGCGGTTAAATTGACGGTCACGAGGTTGCCCTTTGTCTGACCAATCGCAGATAGGTAGTTGTTTGATGCGAGGGCTTCGCGCACTTGTGCGGGATAGATGCCCAGCGATGCCATACGCGCTGAATCGAGCCATATACGCATGGCAAAGGTGCGACCGCCGAGAATCTCAGCTTCTTGCACGCCTTGGATCGCCGTGAGCCGCGGTTGAATCACGCGGACCAAGTAGTCGGTGATTTCATTGGCCTCGAGGATGTCAGAAGAGAAGGAAAGGTAGGCGGAGGCACGTTCGGAGTCCGCCGATTCGACGGTAATGATTGGCACCTCGGCTTCGGGGGGCAGATCGCCACGCACTTGGTCGACCTTCGAACTGATCTCAGCCAGCGCCTTGGTCGAGTCGTAGTTGAGCTCTAGGCGTATGGTAATCTGTGAGACGCCCAAGCTGCTACTGGACGAGATATAATCGATTCCATCAGCGCTCGCGACTGCCTGTTCGATGGGTGTGGTGATAAAGCCGCGCACTAACTCGGCGTCCGCTCCCGTATAGACCGTGTTAATGATCACCTTGGCGTTTTCGTTACGCGGGTATTGGCGCACAGTTAGCGAAGAGATCGCCTGTAGCCCAGCGATCACGATCACCATGCTGACGACAATCGCCAACACTGGGCGCTTGATAAAGATATCTGTAAATGCGGTTGGCATAGCTCGTGTCCAGTCGGCTGATTAAGAGTTGTCTGGAGTTGGAGTGAGCTCAGCTTGAGGCGCTAGGTCGTTGTTAATGACGACGGCGGCTCCATTGCGAAGCTTAAAGGCGCCCGCTGAAACCACTTTGTCGCCGACTTTGAGCCCTTTTGTGATGCTTACAAAATCGCCCTTATGCGCATCTACGCGAATGAAGCTTTGTGTGACTTTGAGGCCTGCTGGTTCGCCTGCTTCATTGGTGGCTTCCTCGACAATAAAGATCGAATTGCCGTATGGAGCATACAAAATAGCGGTTGCTGGCACGACAGTCACCACGTTCTTCTCAGGAAGCCTTACACTTACGCGAACAAAGAGGCCTGCGCGTAGTAATCCATCTGGATTGTCAAGCGTGCCTTGTAGTTCGACCGTGCGAGTGATTGGGTCGATCTGAGGGCTGATCGCAGTGATTGTGCCAGCAAATGACTGCTCCGGGTAGACGTCGCTGAATAGATCAACATCCATCCCCGTGCTTACTTTAGCGAGTGCTTGCTGAGGGAGTGTAAAATTAACAAATACCTGATCATTTGCCTGAATCGACACGATAGGAGCACCTTGAGCTACATATTGGCCTAAGTTAATTTGGCGTATGCCGACTTCACCTGCAAAGGGTGCGCGGATGGTTTTACGGGCAATCACTGCCTTTAGGTTCTCGACGTTTGCCTTGGAGTTTTCGTAGTCGGCGATTGCTTTGTCCAGTTGTGATTGTGTGACCGATCCTGTTTCGATAAGGCGTTTAGAGCGATCGAGTTCGACCTGTGCAAGGCGCGCAGTCGATTCCGCTGCGTTCAGTTGGGCTTGCTCGACCTGAACATCGAGTTGCACCAGCAGGTCACCCGCTTGAACGCTCTGTCCGTTTTTGAAGTTAATCGCTTTGACGATGCCGGGGATTTCCGCTTCAAGCTCAACGCCTTGCACGGGTTCGATGGTGCCGACCGCTGTCAGGCTGTTGCCCCATGTCTGTTCTTCGACAATGAATGTCGATACGGTGCTAGGAGGTGGCACTGCCAATTCCTCTGTCTCAGACATGGCTTTAAATTGAGCACTTTTTGTGCTGATTAGAAAAAAGAGCACCAAGCCAAGCGTGATGATGAGTCCTAAAACGAAGAGAGTTTTTTTGAGCATAGCTAAATAGTGTGCGTTGCCATTGATTCGGTGCACGATATTAAGGAGGCCAATCTTTAGAAAGACAAACGCTTGTTTGAATTTTTAGGTGAAAAGTTAGAGTGGGCAGTTTCCTTCAATCGTAGCGTGCCGCTTTAGCAAACGAACCACCGTGCTTCCCATGCGGTCGTTTGCTAAAGTGGCACGCTACGTAAATCTCGCCGCAAACCACGCACAAAAAAAACCGAACGTTTCCGTCCGGTTTTTAAAAGTGGTGGTCGAAGGGGGACTTGAACCCCCACGCCTTTCGGCACCAGTCCCTTAAACTGGCGTGTCTGCCAATTCCACCATTCGACCAAATGTTACGCTTTCGCGTGGTGAAGTTGGAAGGTGATACGGCAGTTTTTTTTGAGATCAACACAAATATTCAAAAAAAATTCATTTGTGCCCTGTAATGCAGTAGTCATACTTGTAAGTTCCATTGTAATTCCTTAGCACTTTACTCTCAAACTAACTTATAACCCACGTGGCCATTTCCGGCTGCGTTTATTTAAACGGACATGGCTGAAAAACCTGAAGAAAAATCCTCTAAGCAAGCGCTCGACTTAAACGCTCTATCTGGGCTCGATTTTGGGCCCAATTGGGCGGACGAAAAGAGTCAGAAGAATCGTCAGAAATCTTACGACAATTATAAGGGTGATTCCCGTGGTCGTGGTGGTAAACGTCAAGGTGGCGGAGGGGGCGGCAATCGAGATCGCCGTGCCGGAGGTCGCCCTCAGCGTCGTGAGGGTGGAGAAGGTCGCCCGCCGCGTCGCGATGATCGTCGTGGAGGTAATGAGCGTGGCAGTGATCGTCGTCATGCGCCAGCAGTCTTTCATCCTACGGTAAAGGTAGACCTATATCCACAGGATGAGGCGTTTGAGGCATTGGTGAAGCGTCTGCGTGCGACAGCTCGCACCTACCAGTTATTTGAAATTGCTCATTTGTTATTGGAAAAACCGGAACGCTATGTCGTTGTGGTCGCGAATAAGGCCAAAGCTGGCGAACAGCCTGAGCCACTTTATTTCTCCGTCCCAGGACATTTGCCCTTTGAGACTGAGGAGGCTGCGATCAGCCATGTGATAGCGAATCATTTGGATCAGTTCTTTGATATTGAAGAAATCGAAGTCGAAGCGCCGAAAGGTAATTTTCAGATGGTGAATCGTTGCACGATTACCGGCGAATTGCTAGGGCCGCCTAATTATCACCGTTACCAAGAGTTTTTGCAGAACCACTATGCATCGCGCATTACCGGTATGTCCTTTGATCGTTTTCAGTCTAAGATCGAAACGGTAAAGGAGCAGGAGCAAATTGATGCATGGTCTGAGTCCATGAAGAAGGGGGCTCGTTATACGGTGAAAGATCGCCAAGACGGAGAGCCTGAGTCGTTTGAAAACACTGAGGCTGTGCGCTACTTCTTGCTACAGCATCGTAAGGATAAAGTGGTCAGCTCTGGTGAGCATGTTCGCTTTGCCGGGCGTGATATTGCGAATCTTCCTAAGGGAGACATTCGTCGTTCGGTTGAAGCATATGTCGAGCAACAGTTGCACTTCCCGCTGGAAGCTGCGAATAACATTCGCGGTCGTTTGCGCCGCCATAAGTTTACCGTCTATAAGAAGGGCTCGAAGGGGGTTTCATATGTCTGTGCAGTGAAACGTAAGTTCCGCGACTCAAAAACCGTATTCACTGATTCAATACGTGACTTGATTGATTTTATCGAAAAGCACCCAAACACTTTGGCATCTAAACTTCCAAAGCTTTATATCGACATCGATACGGAAAAACAGAATCCCGTCGAATTGAAGGTCTCTGAAGAGGAAGTTGCGGCTGCGGCTGAAGCGAAGAAGGCCGCAGAGGCGGCAGGCGAAGAACCTGCCACACCTGCAGAGGCGAGCGTTGCGCCCGATGCGGAGGCTTCTACCGAGGCAACGCCAAAGGTTGAATTGACTGCCGATGAGCAGGCGAAATTGAATCAATTGATGCTAGATCTGCGTTGGTTGATTACCGAAGGCTACGTTACCGAGTATGGCGATGGTAAGCTATTTGCCGCTCCACCGATGCCGGAGCCTAAGAAGAAAGAGCCTAAGCCTGCTGCAGAAACTCAGAAGGTTGAAGCTGTGAAAGCGGAGGCACCAAAAGAGGAGGTTGAAAAATCAGAACCCGAAGTGGAAGCTGAAGCGGCTCCTGTGGAGGAAGCACCCAAAGCGGAAGTCGCTGAGGAGGCAAAGCCATCAGTCGAAGTTGAACAGCCTGCAGGAACGCCGGCTGAAGAAGCTCCCAAGCCTGTAAAGAAAGCGGCAAAGAAAGCTGCTAAAAAGAAGTCGGCGAAGAAAAAAGCGGCCAAGAAGAAAGCTAAGAAGATCGAAGATGTGGATCCATTTGATTTTGAATCATTGGCAGATCTTCCACCCGAAAATTAAAAACTAATTCATATTGAATTCTACGAACGGATACCTGTGAGGGTATCCGTTTTTTTGTGGTAGGAGGGCTAGCTAATGGAGGAGTATGTAATGGCACATCCTTAAGTAAATATAGAGGGATGTTCTATTTGGAGGGTAATGCTCCGTCATTGTCGCAGCAAGGCCTAGATGGATCGAACCATCTGCGGTTGCGACGGAGCGCAACCCTCCAGTAAAGTCGAATACCTTTTTTGAAGTATCGCCATGTGGGGAGCTCGCTGTCACTACTCGCGCTCCATCGATTCCTCGATCGCATTCTGCTGGCGGGCGATGTCGTGCAGAGTGACGATGCCGAGTAACTTTGTGTGATCCTTTCGGCTGACTACTGGCGCCTGTAACACATCTTTGATGACCAGTGTGTTGGCGACGTCGCGAATTGAGCTATCGGGAAAAATGCTGATGATGGGGTGCCCTTCGATCCAAGTGCGAATGGATTGAGCGTCACCTGCGGCAGTCATTTCTTCAAGTTCGTGATGAGTGATCACTCCCAGAAGCTTAGGCTCAGTTGGGCTGAGCGTCACCGGGTAGCCGTGGTGCTTGTGCCCATCTTTCTTGATACGCTCTAAGTTCTCTTCTGCAGTTAAGCTGCCGCAGACAGTGCGCGAATCGTGCGTCATAATCGTGCTAATTGGTAGATTGCGCCAATCTTGTTCGCCGCGATACGCAGGTAGTTTTTTTAGGCTGATACCGTCTTGAAGCAATAGAGCGTCATAGATGGGGATATGGCGGAGCTTCACTGAAATCATATACGCGAGAAGATTGCCCACCATCAATGGCAAGATCAGCGAGTAGTTCTGCGTCATTTCAAAAATGATCAGCACTGAAGTCAATGGACAGCGAATCACCGCTGCAAAGAACGCCCCGGTTCCAAGCAAGGCCGCTGCCGCCGCAATGGATGGGTCGAGATTGAAGGTATTTACAATCACTACACCAAAGAGTCCACCCAGCATACTGCCGATAAACAGCACGGGCGCAAAGATACCACCACTCGCACCCGACGCGTAGCAGACCGCGGTTGCTAGGAACTTGCCGACGAGGAGCAGCAGTAAGACTTTCCAGCCTAAGTTGCCGTTCAGTGTTTCGTTGAGATCACTATAGCCGATACTAAAGACACCATTGTGCCCACCGCTGAAATGCCAAACGGTGATCCCCATAAGGCCCACGCTGAGACCGCCGAGTGCAGGTTTGAGCCATGTCGGGAAATTTTGCCACTGTTTGAATCGACCTCGTAGCTCTAAAAGCATCGAGGTGAAAAGATGCCCCAAGATGCCTGCAGTCGGACCGAGCGCTAGGCACAGAAGCATCCACCATGAGGTTTCAAAGACCTCTCGGGTGGCGTGCAGCGCACTATGCTCACCGAGGAGACTACGTTCCACCACCGCGGCGACCACGACCGCAATTAGAATTCCACCCAAGGCCTTGCTACTAAAGTTGTTATCAAAAAGTTCTTCAAACACGAAGGTGATCGCTGAGATCGGCGCATTGAAGGCCGCCGAAATACCCGCGCCCATACCTACGGGGACCATGGCTTGCACACGCAATTTACCCAGATCAAAGAGGCGACCGAGCTTCGAAGAGACCGCACTACAAATATGCACAGTGGGTCCCTCACGGCCGAGGCTATTACCCATACCGACCGAAATAGTGCCAATAATGAAGCGCCAAAAAGCTTCTGAGGTCTTAATAATACCAAAATTTTGATAGTAAGCCGCTTTTGTTTGTGGAATCCCTGAACCACTCGCGCTCGGAGAAACGTAGCGAATCATTAGTCCGACAACGAGGCCTGCAAGCGCAGGCGAAAGAATCATAGCAGGGTAGGCCCAGATCCCAAGTCCCTCATAAAAGCCGAAAAGCCCATCAAAGACCGTCGTAATCGCTAGGTGAAAGCTCACGCCGACCAAGCCGCAAAGCACGCCTGCGCAGATACATAGCATCAAGAAACGTTGCGAGTCATCGAAACGACCCCGCATCCAATTCGGTAGATTATTGAGACTAAATCGCTCGTGTGCCATGTGCTTGTGTAAAAAAAGACAAAGCCGCAAAGGTTCTTTTAAGCGACAAACAGCACATTGCAAAAGTCCGAGTTGAATGCACGAATGAAATTATTAAAAAAATACTTGGCATCGACCAAACTAGTCCTACAGTCCGCGTCTTCACTTTTGGTGAGATATGCAAGTGGCTAAAGCACGCAGACTGTAAATCTGTTCTCTTTGAGTTCGCTGGTTCGAATCCGGCTCTCACCACCACTTTAAGGCCGTCCGCAAGGACGGCCTTTTTTTGTGGTGAGAGTCGGATGAAGAACCAGCGCTGGTTTGACGGAGCGAACGTAGTGAGCGGAGAAGGGACACTCGTAGAGTGGTCGCGAAGCGATGCCGAAGGCACCAATCCGGCTCTCACCACCACTTTAAGGCCGTCCGCAAGGACGGCCTTTTTTTGTGCGCGGTTTACGTCAAGTTTTACGTAGCGTTCAGCTTTAGCAAACAACCTCCTGGGTAGCGCGGTGGTTCGTTTGCTAAAGCGGCATGCTACGACTAATGAAAACTTTTTTGTGTGCGGATGAAGTTCCGAGGTCGAAGACCGACAAGACGGAGCGAACTGGTGACTTAACCGAAGATCAGTCGCCAGACTTTGAGCGTTAGCTCTCGGATATCCTCAAGTATATTATAAAAGGCGGGCACAAGGACTAGGGTGATGAAGGTGGCAAATAGCACGCCGAAGCTGAGGGAGATTGCCATCGGGATCAGAAACTGTGCTTGGAGGCTCGTTTCGAAGAGCACGGGGAGTAGGCCTGCAAAGGTGGTCAGCGAGGTTAGAATAATCGGACGGAAGCGTAGAGAGCCTGATTTTTTGATCGCTTCGCGGAGGCTCATGCCTTCGGCCCGTTCTTGGTTGATGAAGTCGACGAGCACGAGACTGTCGTTGACGACGACTCCTGCGAGGGCGACGAAGCCGAGGACAGAGAGAATGCTCATGGGTTGTCCCATAATAATGTGTCCACCGATGGCACCGATTAAGCCAAATGGGATAACGATCATCACGATGATCGGTTGTATGTAGGATTTTAGTGGCACTGCGAGTAGTGCATAGATGATGAATAGGGCGATGAGTGTCATTTGCCCGAGGCTGGCAAAAATGTCTGCTTGTTCGCGGGCTTCGCCCTCGAAGGACCAGGAGACGCTCGGGTAGTCGGCGAGTAGCTCGTCGAGATAGCTTTGGGAGTCTTTGCTCCCTTTGAGACTGGCTTTGATCAGGCCGAGATCGGCGACACCTTTGTCGGCGTCGGCAGTGATGTTGAGCACTCGGCGTCGGTCGATGCGGGTGATTTTGGAGAAACCTTCGGTGATTTCAAAATCGGCCACGGCATCGAAGGGCACTTCTGTGCCGTCGGCGGTGCGGATACGGAGGTCTTCTAGATTGTCGACTGAGCTGCGTTCATCCATGGGGTAGCGCACCATGACTTTGATATCGTCGCGGCCCCGTTGGATGCGTTGTGCTTCGACGCCGTAGAAGGCCGCGCGCACTTGTCGACCGAGGTCGGCTTGGCGTAGCCCGAGCGGTTCGGCGGAGGGGTGTATGTTGAGCTGAATTTCACGTTTGCCGCTACTGTAGTTGTCCTTGATGTCGAAGAGTCCCTCATAAGTGGCGAGCTTTGCTTTGATTGTTTCGGAGGCGGCTTGAAGGGCTTTGAAATCGCGCCCTGTGAGTTGTATTTCAATTGGCATACCTGCGGCGCCTGCGGCGTTGGCATTAAACGATACTTCCTTTGCGCCCGCGATTGGGCCGATCAGCTCTCGCCAGCGTTTAGCGAGATTTGGCGCAGAGAGTTCTTCGATATTGCCACCCCCTGCGAGGTCTTCGCGTTTGACCAGTTCGACAGCGATTTCGGCGAGGTTTGTATCGCCTGAACTAAACGATTCGCCCATCGGTCCGCCACTACCTTCGAAGGGTTGTCCGCCGATGGTGATGACTGCATTGTCGAAAGGTTCGCCGAATCCTTTTGCGTTGGTTTCGGCAATGAGCTCATCGAGACCGCGCTTCATTTGATCGATCGCGCGTGTGGTGAGCTCTGTGGGTGTGCCTTCTGGCATGACGAGTTTGGCAACGATGTAATCGGAGGGAACTGGTGGGAAAAACACAAAAGGCAGGTGCTTGCCGGCAAGCATGCCCATCATGACAATTAGCAGTGCCACAAAGGTGGTTGCTGTGGCGTAACGAAAACGAATAGCAAGGGAGAGGAAGGGGCGGTAGCGAACTTCAATGAAACGTTCCAGCCCGTCAGCAATCTTACGTTGCTGACGGCGCAGCCAACCGATCTTTTCGCGATCGCCTGCTCCGACATTACACAGGGTTAGGTGGTAGGGTAGGACGAGTTTCGATTCGATAAGCGACCATATCAGTGTGGCGATCACGACCACTGGTATGGGATAGAAGAATTTACCAAGGAAACCTGGAATCGTGAGGATCGGCAAGAAGGCGACGATCGTCGTGAGCACTGCGAAGGTGACTGGAATGGATACTTTTTGGGTGCCTGCTACTGATGCGGCAACTCCTGGGCCTCCGTGTTTTTGAAATTGGGTGAAGATACTTTCGCCAACGATGATGGCATCGTCCACGACGATACCGAGCACGAGGATGAAGCCGAACAGCGAAGCGAGATTAATGCTGATCCCTAATGGCCCGAGAAAGAGCATGGCGCCCAAGAATGAAATCGGGATGCCAAGCATCACAAAGAAAGCAAGGGATGGGCGCAGAAATAATGTAAGCACCAAGAAAACTAGAATGAGGCCAAAGATCCCGTTTTCGATCAGCATTTGTAGGCGACCTTTGAGATAGTAGGTGAAGTCACGAAACGCTTCGATTTCGATGCCGTTGGGGAGTTGGCTGTCGATACTCTCGGCAAAGGCTTGCACGCGAGCGGACACTTCGAGTGCGCTCTGGTCTCCAACTGCGAAAATACGCAGTAGCACAGCGCGCTTGCCATTAAACTCGGTCACGAGTGGGTCATCGACAAAACCGTCGACGACCTCGGCGATGTCACGCACACGCACTACCGAGCCATCGGCGAGGGTGATGACGGGGATTTCACCAAAGGCTTCGCCCTCGTAAGCTTTACCGGTGGTGCGTAGGAGGATTTCACCGCCACGGGATTTGATACTGCCACCTGGTATATCGACAGATGAGCTGCGTATTGCTTGGACGACGTGGTCGAAGGTGATTCCGTAGCGACGTAGTGAGGTTTCGGATACGTTAATCGAGATTTCAAATTCGGCGATACCTTTGATGTCGACCTGTGTGATATTCTCTTTGGTGTTCAGCTCGTCGCGTATAAACTCCGCGACTTCCTTCAGTGTCTTGGGTTCAGTGTCGCCAAAAATTGCCAGAGAGATGACTTCGTTGCGAATGAGCAGTTCTTCAACAGTGGGCTCTTCCGCTTCTTCAGGGAAATTGTCAATTGCGTCGACGCGCACTTTAATTTTGTCAGCGACTTCAGTGGCATCGTAACCACGTTCGACTTCGATCGCGAGCGAGCCGTAGCCTTCTGCTGCCGTTGCGGTGATTTTTTTGATGCCTTCTACATCCTGCACGCGGTCTTCGATCAGCTCGATGATACCCGTCTCGACTTCTTCGGGGGCGGCGCCTGGGTAAGGCACAGCGACGCTGACAATATCAAGGTCTAGTTCGGGGAAGAGTTCTAGCTTGATGGTGAATGCTGAGACAATCCCAGCAACGATCACGATACCGGCGAGTAGGTTGGCAGCGACGCCGTTTTCGGTAAACCAACGAATCATTGTTAAGAATTAAGAATTAAGAATTAAGAGTTGGGAGCGTCGGGCTCTGTCCCGACATCTGGGACGGCTTTGATGTTTCATTGCATAAGCTGTGCGGACACGGAGGTCCGCGCTCCCGTTTCAGCAATGGTTTCATTGACGATGCTCACATCCATGCCTTCGATATAGTAAGCGATGGGGCTGATGACGACACGTTCACCGGTGTTGAGTCCTGCGGTGATGACGACTTGTTTGGCGTCGCTTTTCAGGATGTCTACGGTGCGTGTCTCGAGCGTGTTTTCGTCGGTATAGATATAGACAGTATTTGAGCCTCGTAGGGCGTATCGGGGTATGGAATAAGCGTTTTGAACGGCACGACCTTCGATCTCGGCAGCCATGAATGTGCCACGACGGAGTGCGCTTGGCTGTGCAGTTTCCGTAAAGGGCTCTGGTAGTTCAGCAACGACGTAGAGTAGTCGGCTGTTGGGGTTGATGGTGTCTTCGATGCGGGCTAGGCGAGCCTGCCATGTCTCATCGGATTTGGTGTTAGGCAGTGTGAGTGTGACAAAGCGTTGGCGCTTGGTCCGGGAGTCTAGAAAGTTTGCTTCAGCTGCTGTGATCGGCAGGCGAATTTCGCCACGGCTCGTTGCATAAATGCGCGCGATTGGATTGGCTGGGTTGGCGATAATGTATTGCCCGATGTCGACGTTCTTGGTGAGCACGATGCCGTCGTAAGGGGCTTTGATTTCGGTGCGATCGAGATCGCGTTGAGCTTTGGCTAAAGCGGCTTGGGCGCTTTCAACGAGTGCCTGGGCTTGCTTGAGTTGTGGGAGGCGCAGTGTCAACGGGCTGGCGTCGCCATCGCCAAGGGCTTCCCAGTCGGCGGCGGCTTGTTCGGCGAGTGCTTGTTCTTGCGCGAGGGTGAGTTCTGCATTGGCTAGCTCGGCTGCGCGTGCAGTGACGGCCGCTTTGTAATCTGCAGGGTCAATGCGGATCAGAATATCGCCCTGACGAAAGGAATTGCCAGCGCGAAAGTGATCGGCGACTTGAACGATGCGTCCACTAACTTCTGCAGTTAGGTCGGTCTCTACCGCAGGCAAAAGGGTGCCTTGGCTGCTTACAGTCAGTTGAATCGTCTTTGGCTGCACGGTGATCACCTCGACGCCGGTGATGGGGCGCTCGGGTGCGACGACGTTCGGTTCCGGTTTGAGAATGAACTGGAAATAGCCGATGATTAATCCGACAAGGATAATAATGATGGGAAGCAGTGCTTTCATGATTCGTTTGCAAAGGAGCCGCCGAGTGCGAGGTAGAGATCGATGCGGTTTTGAATGAGGAGATTGCGTAGGCTGATGAGTCGGCTACGAGCGTTGTTTGCAGAGCGTTGACTCGATAGGAAGCTGAGGAAGTCGGCGGTGCCCTCGCGGTATCGACTCCAAGCGAGGGCTTCGGTAGCCTTCGCTTCGTCGGCGGCGAGTTTGAGGAGTGTGTGCTCTTGTTGTAAGTAGCGTTCTGCAGCGAGCGTTGATTCGACTTCGAGGAAAGCTTGTAGTGCCGTTGCGTGATAGTTGGCGGCCGCTTGCTCGCGAAGTGCTTGGCTACGATCGATGTTGGCGAGGATGCGCCCCCCTTGAAAGAAAGGTTGCGTCAGGTTTGCTCCCAGAGACCAGACTGAGAAATCGCTATCGAGTAGGTTGCGAAATGCTTGCGAAGAGCTACCCGCGGAGGAGGTGAGGCTGATCTTTGGAAGTAGGTCTTTGCGAGTTGCAAGTAGCTCCGTATCTGCTGCGGCGAGTTGGCGTTCAGCGGCGATCAGGTCGGGGCGCCGATTGAGTAGCTGTGCGGGGAGCCCTGCGGGAATGGCTTTGGGCAGGAGAGGGGATGAATGCCCCGCTTTTGTGTCTGCGTGGGGATAGCGCCCAAGAAGTGCTTCCAGTGAACGGGCGGCTTGGTCGACGGCGCGTTTGCGAATTGCGACATCGGCATCGGAGAGTGCTTTCTGCGTTCGGATTTGGCGTAGGTCGAGCCCGCTAGCGAGGCCGCGCTGAAATCGAGTTTCTATCGTATTTAGGTTGTTGGCATCTGCTTTCGCGGTGCGTTTAGAGAGAGTGTGCTGTTCGGTCGCCTCCGTATAGTTGAACCAGCTCTTAGCTACTTGAGCGGCCAGTGAAAGACGCGCTGCCTTGAGTTCGGCTTCGCTCGCTTCGACTTGTGCCAAGGCTGCGGAACTTCGGTTCCGGAGCTGTCCCCAGAGATCGAGTTCCCAGCTAAGATTGAGTGCTAGGTCGTAGTTTTCGAAGCGCACGCCACCCGTGCTGCTTGGCCCGAAAGTGTTGATTTTCTGACGGTTGCCGTTCAATCCGAGGCTTGCTGTAGGTAATTGATCGGCTCCAGCAATTCGTGCTTCAGCGATTGCTTGGTCAAAGCGTGCGGCAGTCATGCTCAAATTGGGATTATTGGTGAGCGCCTCTTCGATGAGTGTGGGTAGCTCTGGACTATTGAGGTCGTCGAGCCAAGCAGCGGGCTCGGTGCTACTGGCTGGTGTGCTCCAAGCGTTGGGGAGCTTAATGTCCGGCGCGGGGCTTCGTTCAGGCGAAGTGGCACAGCCGACGACAGCTAGAGTCGCTAGGGCGATCAGGGAGCGAATATGTGAAAGTGGATACACGTGTGTGGAACGATAAAACTATGAGTGCGCAAAGCCAGCTGCGGCATAGGCGATGAGTTCGGATACCAATCTATCGTAGTTTCGTTGCTTCGACTTACCGTTTGATAGATTTTCGAGGATTACTTGGTCGATCGTGGCACCTAACATGGTGCTAATGGAGAGGAAGAAACGGTATCGAAGTGTTTCTTCGCTCAGCTCTGGGCAGCTGCGCTTCAGTTCAAATAAGTAGCGTGCGCTGAGTTCTTTGAAAAAATCACGGTGCATTCCACGCATGAAGTCGGCTGGTTCAGTGAAGGCTCGACCGATCATTTGTATCAGTGCGGGGTTGGGGCCTGTGCCTTTTCCGTCTGATTCGAAGAGAGGACGAAAGAGCGAATCGAAGATGGAGGCGACTGGCACAGGTTCGGCCCCATGCAATTCTATTAAATCGTCTAACCTACTTAAGCGCTCGATGTTGATCGGTTCGATCCGATCACGAATGACTTCGCGTATGAGCTTACTTTTCGAGCCAAAGTGGTAGTTTACGGCAGCTAGGTTTACTTTTGCGTCACGAGTGACATCGCGTAGGGTCATCGCGCGAAATCCTTTTTCAGCGAACAGCCTTTCTGTAACATGGATGATTTGCTGCCGGGTTTTATCACTAGCTGTCGATCGGGGGGATGTAGGCATGTTTTAAACAATTGTTTGAAGTAGTGGGGGAGTCAAGTGATAGGGAGTGGATAGTGGGGAGTGGATAGTGGGTAGCTGGAACGTCTCGACCGCCATAGGTAATGTGTGAGCAAGTTGCTCGCTAGGACTAGAAAGGCTCACGCGTATGGCGTTCGGGGCGTCCGCCGCTACCAAATCTCTAGTTGCGCCCACAAAAAAGCCGATCCAGTTTGGATCGGCTTTTTGTAGGAAATTATTTTGAGTGATTTAAGCTTCTTCGAAGCGTCGTTCGAAGAGTGCTTCAAGCTCGCCGAGCATCGATTCTGCCGAACTGGCATCGCCTTCAGCGCGCACGATCAGTTTCGAGCCTTTACCTGCAGCCAGCATCATGAGCCCCATGATGCTCTTACCGTTCACCTGTTCATCATCTTTTTCAACCCACACTTCACCTGAGTAGGTATTGGCGATGCGCACGATCATCGCTGCAGGACGGGCGTGGATGCCCATCTTGTTTTGCACGATCAATTCTTTGTGCATGGTTGTGTTTGAGTCGCTGGTTTCTGGTCTGCTCATAAGGGAGGCGGAAAAAACTAATTAATTAGATTTAAGCAAGAAATAATCCAATAGCGCTTAAACCCCAGTTAATTTATAAGAAATGAATTAAGTCTTTGAAGATTTTGACCGTCAAGGGGTAAAAATGGTCAAAAAGTGCCTGCTAAGGGTAATTAGTAACATCGGCCCTCTAGCGGCGGGAGTGCGGACCTCCGCGCAATTACATACGTGATATGGCACTCGATTTCCGTCCAGCGCATTGGTTACAAAAAAGCCCTTCGATTGTAGAAGGGCTTGTGAAAAAAATAAAGTAATGTTGGCTTACTCTTCTGGCTTAGTCTTTTTTAGACCGACAACGCGGTTGCCATCTTCCCAGTCACCGCGCTTGCGGAGTAGGTCCACGCGCTCGAAACGCTTGAGGACTGTTCGGTTCTTTTTGCCGCCACCGCCGGTGGCCTTAAAGCTGTTGTGTTGTGACATAGTGGGCTCCTTGTTAAAAGTTAAAGCGGTGGAATAAATGGGGGTGCTGGTTAAAGATCAAGGACTAATCCGCTTATTTTTCAGGTTTTTTGAGCGATTGTGGGTGATTTTGCAGTCTAGGTTGGACTCTTAATGAGTTTCGTCACCAAATTCGGCATATAAAGCGCTTTCTCAGATTGCTGTATTTTGGACGCAGAATATGCGTCAGATAATTTATACCAGATAAGGGAGTGCGAGTGAGGCGAGTCCTAGAACCAGTAAAAAGCCACACATGTCTGTGACAGTTGTAAGAATTGGGCCTGAGGCGAGTGCTGGGTCTTGTTTGCAGGCTTTTAGAAGCAGTGGCACTAAACCGCCAACGCAGACTGCGATCGTTGTGTTGAGCGCTAAGGCGGAGCCGACTACGAGTCCAAGAACCGGGTTGCCTTTCCAAGCCCAGGCAATGGCACCGATGAGTAAACCCAAACAGGCGCCATTGATTATGCCAACTGAGGATTCTTTTATAAATACGCGGCCAAATTCCTTCGGGCTGATCATCTCTAATGAGAGCTCACGCATGGAAACGGCGACGGCTTGGTTTCCGGAGCAACCGCTCATATCAGAGATGATTGGTAGGAAGACTGCCAACGCGATGACTGCTTCTAAAGTGTCTTGGTGGAAAGCGATCACACTGGCTGAAATGAGATTCAACACGATGTTGATACTCAACCAGGAGAGTCGACGACGGCTGCGCACGCCTAGGGGCATGGAGCGGAGCTCCTCTTTTCCCATCAAACCTTGGAATTTCAATAGGTCTTCGGTGGCAGATTCCTGCAGTGCCTCGGTGGATGCCTCGCGGTCGACGATACCCAGGAGTCGTTGCTTGCTGTCTACTACTGGCAGCCCAAGGAAATGGTGCTGCTCAAATAGATTTTCCAGGTCCAATACTTTGGTGTCTGCAGCGACTGTAATCGGATCGGGGATCATTATATCTGCTGCGGTTTGGTCGCGCTTTGCAAAGAGCAGGTTGCGCACCGGTAGCACTCCTTTCAGGGTGCCGTGTGCGCCGAGCACGTAGGCATATTGCACACCGTATTCGATATATTTCTTACGTTTGGATTGGATGTCGTCCAAAATCGCTTCGACCGTCATATTGGCATTGAAGGAAACAAACTCACTATACATTAACGCGCCGGCCGTGCCTTCGTCATACGCCATGAAGCGACGGGTCTCTTCGGCGAGGTCTTTATCGAGTTCTTCAAGGATGGCTTCTGAGTCACTGTCAGAGAGTTCATTGAGTAGGTCGGCACGGTCATCACTATCTAATTTTGTGACAATTTGAGCCGCCGCATCCGGCTCGAGTTCTTCAATGATGTCGGCGCCTTGGAAGTAATAGACATGTTCAAGCACCTCAGCGCCTTGCTCGGGTGTGAGCATTTCGAAGAGCGCGGTGCGTTGTTCGGCGCTCAATCGGTCGACGAGCTTTGCGGTCTCTTCAACATCTGCTTCACGGAGCACCTCCATGGCATTGCCGACATCGGATTGATCAACCGCTTGAGTGAGACGCTTCAAGAGTTGATCGAAGACGATGCTTGATGTGTTAGGTTCCATAAGTTGTGAACTAGGCTTTACAGCCCGAACGATAAGAGCCAAGCAAGTTATGTGCTAATTCTCTTTGCAGCGATAGGGTGCGCGCTCGGTGGCGTGGTCCGCTATTTAATTTCCAATTGGGTGAATCTCAAGTTTGGTGAGGCTTTTCCGTGGGGCACTTTATGCGTCAACATGCTGGGGAGCTTTTTGCTTGGCTGTGTCCTGGGCGCAGGAATCACCCCTGCTGAGTCTTGGCTTTCGCTTCAGGGCGCGCATGCGTTTTCGGCGATTGGTTTTTGCGGTGGTTTGACGACATTTTCGACCTTCAGCTTGCAGACCTTGAACCTGGTTTCGAAGCAGCAATGGGCTCGCGTGGCCGCAAATACCTTTGGGAGTCTCGCTCTATGTGCGCTTTGTGCGATCGCAGGCTATGCGATCATGGAAAGGCTGACGGCATGAAGCAGTTGCTTTGGATCGGCCTTGGGAGTGCCCTTGGGGGTGCGCTGCGCTATGTGCTGGATGTCTTGGCCTTGCAGATCGGATTTGGCAGTTTTTCACCATCAACCTTGGTGATCAATCTTACCGGTTCATTTTTGATCGGTTGGCTCGCGGGTCGCTGGGCGACGGGGGGAGCAATCGCGCCGCATCCGTATCGTTTTCATTTTTGGATGACTGGCTTTTGCGGCGGTTATACTACGTTTTCGACCTTCACATGGCAGATCATTGAATTGGTGAACGGTGGTGAAGGGCAGCTCGCTGGTTTTTATGCGGCGGGTAGTTTTGGCTTTGGATTGGTTGCGGTTTGGCTGGGGCTTTCGATGGCGGTTACAAGGCGAAAGGAGCCTTAATCTTACTCGTAATCTTAATCCTAATCTATTTGAGTAAGTCATTGATTAAGACTTTTTATGAAACAGACCGAACTATACGACGCACCCATTCAATTCTACAATCGCCATACGAGTGAAGTAGAAACCGAGTCGGTCTATGGTGAAGGCTTTCTACGCTGGGCGTATGGCAATCCATTGGGTCGCCTTACAGTTGAAGTCGCGGTGAAGCGTCTGTTGTTCTCGCGTTGGTATGGTTGGCGGATGAATCGGCCTGCGAGCCAGTCGAAAGTGCAGCCGTTCATTCAAAATTATGGTGTCGATGTGGATGAGTTTGCCGATCCCGTGGATAGCTACCGCAGCTTTAATGAATTCTTTTATCGAAAGCTGAAGCCTGCAGCGCGTCCGATAGCTGAGGCGGGTAACGTGGCCGTGTTTCCTGCGGATGGACGTCATTTGGCGATACAAGATCTCAATGCGACTGATCAGTTTTACATCAAAGGACAGCGTTTTGATTTGGAGAAGTTCTTGGGCGATGCCGAACTTGCCCAGGAGTTTGAAGGCGGCTCGGTGTTAATTTCACGTCTCTGCCCGGTGGATTATCATCGCTATCATTTCCCTATCAGTGGTGAAGCAGGTGAGGTTGAAATTCTCGATGGCAGTTTGCGCTCGGTGAGTCCGTTGGCACTGCGTCGTCAGTTAGCGATTTTATGGGAAAACCGTCGTGCACGCACGCTGGTGGATTCTCCGGAATTTGGCAAAGTGGTGGTGATGGAAGTCGGCGCGACTTGTGTTGGTGGCATGCATTCCACTTTCAGCTCTGGCTCGGTTCAGAAGGGCGATGATAAGGGTTACTTTTCGTTTGGCGGTTCTTGTGTGACCACTGTCTTTAAGAAGGGCGCGATTCAGTTCGACGACGACTTAAATGAGCACGCTGCAAACGGGCACGAGGTGTATGCGAAGATGGGCGAACGTTGTGGCGTGGTTGGAACTTGAGTTGAGCTAGTTTGACCTGGCATTCAAGTCGTAGGGCTCGAGCTTGCTCGATGCCGCGTTTAGCTAGAACATCCAGTTCGATGAGATGAGGCGTTCTGTAAGCAGAAGCCCTACAATAGTAAGCTCTCCTTGTCAGTCAGAACCGAGGGTAGCCACACTCAGAACGGTTTAAGCGCGGGCAACCCCTCCGTCTGTGTAAAGCACAGACACCTTCCCTGTCTAGGGAAGGAGCTTTCAGGGAGTTTGTTTAGGAATCCTTAAATTGTGCAACCAAACCGGTAACCGTGGCTTTTGCATCGCCGTAAAT
Organism: uncultured Opitutia bacterium; assembly: GCA_937136395.1. Classification (GTDB taxonomy): domain Bacteria; phylum Verrucomicrobiota; class Verrucomicrobiia; order Opitutales; family Coraliomargaritaceae; genus JBPOFY01. The sequence continues at coordinate 230,871 of CAKZOI010000022.1, forward strand.
CATACGAGTATTCGGCGCGGTGAAGAGGGCATTTTCTAGGCCAGAGAAGCCTGCGCCTTTACCACGTTTGAGGCAGAAGGTGGTTTTTGCTTTGTGAGCGTTAATGATCGGCATGCCATAAATTGGACTGCTTGGATCGTCTGCGGCAGCGGGGTTCACCACATCGTTGGCGCCGATCACGATGGCGACATCGACCATTTCAATCGTTGGGTTGACGTCGTCCATTTCGCAGAGTTGCTCGTAGGGCACATCAGCTTCGGCGAGGAGCACGTTCATGTGACCTGGCATACGACCGGCGACTGGGTGGATGGCATAGCGAATTTCGCAGCCATTCTCTTCGAGGATTTCGCCGAGCTCTTTCACTGCGTGTTGTGCTTGAGCGACCGCCATGCCGTAGCCTGGAATCACGATCACATTTTTTGCGGCTTCGAGAATGTAATAAGCGTCTTCGACTGAAACAGGCTTCATCTCACCAGTGCTGGTGCCACCTGTGGATTGCGCGCTTGCACCAAATCCAGAGAAGAGCACGTTGACCAAGGTCCGATTCATCGCCTTACACATAATGACCGTGAGGATCAGACCCGAAGCGCCGACTAAACAGCCGGCGACAATAAGCACGTTATTTTGGATGACGAACCCAGCGGCACAGGCGGCTAAGCCAGAGCAGGAATTTAGCAGTGAAATAACCACTGGCATATCACCACCACCGATGGGCATAACTGCAAAGATGCCGAGTAGAAGTGACAGCACGATGACTGTGATCAGCATCGGATAGCCGAGTGAGCCAGTGGGGTCGAAGGCGAACACGATGCCTGTGACAATGATGCCAAGGGCGAGCAGTGCGTTGAATGCTTTTTGTGCGGGAAAGGTGAGGGCGCGTCCGCCGAGTTTACCAGAGAGCTTGCCCCAAGCATACATCGATCCGGTAAAGGTGATGCCGCCGATTAAAATCGCGAGCACGGTGACGGTTGCGGTGAAGGCGTCCATGTCAACGAAAGCTGTGTCGACAGCATTGGCGATTTTACCCAGGACTGTTTCCGTAGTGGCATGGCTGATACGTTGATACTCAGCCCATCCCACCAGAAGTGAGGCCAAGCCGCCAAAGCCGTTGAAGAGCGCAACGAGTTCAGGCATGCCAGTCATTTGCACACGTTTTGCGGCGACAAAACCGATCACGCTGCCGACCAAGAGCGCCGCGATGACCAGCTTGAGATCAAGTCCGCTTTCGAGCAGCGTGACTAAGATCGCAAGCCCCATACCGACTGAGGACAGGAGGTTGCCTTTACGCGCAGTTGCCGCGTTGCCGAGCATCTTAATGCCGAAGACAAACAATATCGAAGCGACGATATAAGAGAGATTTACTAAATTTTCCATGCGATGTTCAAAGTTGGACGTTCAATGTCTGTGACCCGCTATTTCTTCTTTTTAAACATGCCGAGCATGCGGTCGGTGACCATGTAGCCACCCACGACGTTGATCGTGGCGAGAACTATTGCGGCGAAGCCGAGCCAAACGGAGAGTGAGTCGCTGCCGGTTTTGATGGCGAGAATCGCGCCGACGACGGTGATGCCAGATATTGCATTCGAGCCAGACATGAGTGGCGTGTGCAATTGCGAGGGGACTTTTGCGATAAGTTCGAAGCCTAGGAAGGCGGCGAGCACGAAGATGAAAAGTAAAAGTGTGAGTTCCATGGGAATTAATGGCTAATGATTAATAGGTAATGGCTGATTGGCTATTTGCCTGCAAAGCGCTCGTGGACAACTGTTCCGTCTTTGGTGATGAGGCAGCCTTTGAGGATTTCGTCGTCGGTGTCGTATTTAAAATCCTTGGCCTCGGTATCCCAGAAGTGCTCGATTAAGTTATAGAAGTTAGATGCGAGCATGAGTGTGGCATCTTTCGGGTAGTAGCCTTCGAGGTTTTCGAGTCCTAGGATACGCACGCCGTTTTCGGTGACGACTTCTTCGCCGACTTTTGAGCCTTCGACGTTACCCCCCGATTCAACTGCGAGATCGACCAAGACACTACCTGCTTGCATTTGATCGAGTACCTCTTTGTTGAGAATGAGCGGTGCTTTACGTCCGAATAGCTTTGCAGTGGTAATGACGACATCGGCACGTGCACAGGCTTTTGCCATTTCTTGGCGCTGTTTTTCCAGTTGCTCGGGGGTGAGTTCCTTGGCGTAGCCTTGATCGGTTTGCCCAGTGTCGCCGAGGTCGACTTTGACGAATTTTGCGCCGAGCGACTTTACTTGCTCTTCAACTACGGGACGAGTGTCGAAAGCTTCAACACGTGCGCCGAGGCGTTTCGCAGTCGCAATCGCTTGGAGGCCCGCGACACCGACACCGATAATGAAATAGCGAGCGGGTGAGATCGTGCCAGACGGAGTCATCATCATCGGCAGAATCTTCGTCATACGGTCGGCAGATAAAGTGACTGCGGCATACCCAGCGAGATTTGCTTGTGACGACAGTGCATCCATTTTCTGGGCCAGCGTCGACCGAGGGATCATTTCCAAACTGATCGCAGCAATGTCACGTGAGGCGAGATTGTTGATGAGTTCAGTTTCATTGAAAGGGTCTAAGAAGCTGATATGTAATGTGCCAGCCTTGAGCATCGCGAGGTCTTCGGCTTCGGGCTTGCGCACGCGAGTGACGATGTCTGCCTGATTGTAACCGGTTTTGGCGTCATCGACGATATTTGCGCCTGAGGAAATATATTCTGCGTCGCTGTAGTCTGATTTTTGACCCGCTCCTTTTTCGACGATTACTTCGATGCCAAGGTCGATTAATTTTTTAGCAGTGGAAGGTGCGATAGCTGCACGTGTTTCAGCTGGATGCGTTTCTTTGGGAGCGAATAAGCGCTTCATTGTATGTAGTCGTTAGAGGATACTGAATAATTGTAAGGGTCGACAAAGAGGCTTAACTGAGGGTAAGTCAATTTATGAATCTTTGGCGGAGAGTGATAGAGGGTATTCTGCGAGTGGGTAGTCCGCTTATTGGAATAAACTCGGTAGAAGTGTTTCTTAAACTTTAATTAACAAAAACTTATGACAGATGCAAAAAGCTTCACTCCTCTGGTAATCCTATCTTGGACCTGCCAAATCGCCGCTGCCGCTATACTTTTTCAGACATTGTTCTTTAAATTCACGGGAGCTGCCGAATCGATCTACATTTTCGAGACTGTGGGTATGGAGCCGTTTGGGCGTTATTTGTCGGGAGTCGCCGAGTTGATTGCCGGAGTCTTATTGCTGATTCCGCGACTTTCATGGGCTGGGGCAGCGCTTGCGATTTCGGTGATGCTTGGTGCGATTGCTTCGCACCTGACCGTGCTCGGCATTGTGGTGCTCGATGATGGGGGCTTACTCTTTGTGCTCGCGGTTACGGTCACCGTTTGTTCGTCAATTGTGTTGTGGTTACGCAGAGCGAGTGTCGCCCAATTATTGTCTAGATTTCGTAATTAGCCCATCTATTAGCGCTGCTTCCTCGCATAAATATGTCGCTTTAATAATAGGACCATGGGGAGACTTAGTCACTTGTAGGTTGAGTTTTTGATGTTTCCACACAGCGTAACCGCATGTTTCGCTTTTTCTATTGTAGTTTAATCGCCTCTTTTTCGCTTCTCACTGCGGAACCTGTCGCGGTGCAAGGTCGGGTGGTGGAAACACTGCCAGACTCTCGGGAATATCGCCTGATACTTGATACGCCTTCAGCGAAACGGTTGGCGGTGGAGCCGTCACAGGCGTTTCGCGTTGGTCTAGGTGATGCGGAGCTCGATTACACGAACCGAACGATACGAGCGGATGCGGTTTTTTATAATAAAATGTGGCATCTTGAGCGAATTTTTCCAGTCGATGGTATAGGCGCCAAAGTGATGCAGGATGTGAATACTCGTTTGCATAAGGAAACGGCGACGATGAGCCGCCGTAAGTATGTAAAAGAAGGAGATTACATCCCGAATTTTTCGATGATCAATCAGGACGGACAGTTTCTGCAGATTCGTGAATTGCAGGGGCATGCGTTTGTGCTCAACTTTATTTTCACACGCTGCACGGTCCCGTCAATGTGCCCCGCATCGACAACGCGCATGTCAGAGTTGCAATCGAATGCGCGTGAGGCGGGCTTGGATGAGTTACACTTTGTCACGATTACGTTTGATCCAGAGTTCGATTCGCCGGGTATCCTACGGCAATACGCGAAAGGCTATGGCATCGAGCTCGATAATTTCCATTTGCTGACAGGGTCGACGCAAGTCGTTCAAGACCTATTACGTCAGTTTGGTATTTTAACGATGGAAGAGGATGGCACGATTAACCATACTATGGCGACCTTGCTGGTGGATGATAAAGGGCGTGTTGCTTTCCGAAAAGAAGGTGCTAGCTGGACGGTTAAAGATTTCTTGGAAGCGGCGAAGGAACTGTAATTAATTACACGTGAAGATGAAAGACGAGCGATCAACAGACTATACAAAGGTAAAATGGGTGTCCCTCTTGTCGATTAGTGCGGTATTTGTTGCTGCTTTCTTCGTATTGCGGTCATTGCCGGATGCGGAGTGTGGGTTTCTACATTACATCGAAATCGTGAATGAAAATGGTGAGATCGAACTTTGTGCGACGAATCACGCAGGCTTCTTGGATTTAACGGTCTTGAAATATCCGGTAGAGATCGAATTAGAATCCGAGCCATTATCCGTCGGACAGACCGAGCCGGTTCGTTTATTTTTAGAAACGTCAGGTGGTATGACGATGGCTCCTCACGAATTAGCGGTGACTCACACTGAGAAGATGCACCTTATGGTGATTGATCCGTCCTTGGAGGACTACCATCACTTGCATCCGAATCCAGTGGGATTTGATGGCCGCTATGACTTTGAATTTACACCTAAAAAATCTGGGGAGTATCGCATCTTTGCTGAAGTGGTGCCAGTTATGAGCCGTCGTCAAGCGATAGCAACAAACTCGCTGAATGTTCCTGGGGCTGCGGAGCAGCCGGAGTTTTCTCAGTCAACAGAGTCGATTGTTGACGGTATTCATTTTCAATTAGCGCAATTGCCCGAGACTTTGAAGACTGGGCGTGACTATCAATTCTCACTCGAAGTGACTGGAGCCAATGGAGATCCGATTACACTTGAAACCGTGATGGATGCGAAAGGGCACATGGTTGCTTTTGATGCCGAAGGACGAGGCTTCGCGCATATGCACCCCATCGACAGTGTTGCTACGGCGCAAGGTGATGGCGCAAGCGATGGCGATGAACTCTCCTTTTTATTTAATGTCCCCAATCCTGGCTGGTATCGACTCTTCGCTCAGATTCAGGTCGATGGTCGGGCCGTCTTTGGCCGTTTTGACCTTAAGGTTCAGTAGTTACTTTTCATTGCAGACGAGACCTAATCACAACAAAATGCGCTCATGAAAACCTTTGAAGAATTTGTAGCCAGCCGCGAGCAAATGGACCCATCTGCACGCAAGATGACGGAGCACCAGTGGGAGCAAGCATATGCCGCCTACCGCAGTTCCCGTGAGCGTGTCAGGAAGTCTTCATCGTCTACCGAATCGAAACGAGAGAGCGGTCAATCTAAGCGAAAGAAAAGCTCATCAACACATTCCCGAGGCACGCGCCCCACGCCGCCAGTAACTGGAGCTATCGCGCTTCGGCAGCAAGTTCGAGCGCAGTCTGCGTATAGTGATTTTCGCGTGATGGTCGATCTTCTCGCATGGGTGGTTATCGGCGTGATTATAGTGAATGCATTATTGAAGATGTCGATGATGGTGAGCGTTTACGTGACGATGTCTGCATTGCTCGAAGGCGCCTTGGGCGTGCTAGTCGCATTTGTCTCCAAACATTTGATTCAAGTGGTGATCGATATTGCAGACATCGCGTTGTTAGAGCGTCAAAAAGACCACAAAAGTCCTTCAGTGAAAAGTGATGAACCTGAGAGTTGACTGTCATTTGGCGATTGAATCGTTGTCCAGCTTACGCATGCTAAGCGTTGCAAGGCTTACCTCCAATGTCCTACAAAGTTCGACTTAGCCAGATCAATCCTGATTTCTCGTTTCAGCCTCCTCCTGAGGGCGACTGGACTAATACTATCGAGGATGACGATGGATTGATATTTTTGATGAATCGAGTCGCGGTGGCGGCTTCTCAGGATGCGCTGGTCGATTTCCCCGAAATTGAGATCACCAAAGGCAGTCGGCGAGTAAATGTGACAGCGGTGAGTGGGCAGTTGATTTATAACGATGCGCATACATCCAGTCGCCAGAATTTAAAGGTGATTCCGGACGAGGTTATACGGCTGTTGGAAGGTAAGCCCTTAGATGAAGTGTTTTTAGATGCTGACGAAAAGGAAATCGAGGCGCCCGAGGTTCGTTATAGAAAGTCGATAGGCACCCCTAAGTTTAAGGCCATGGCACTTGCGGTCATGTTGGGCTCTTTGTGCTGGGCTGCTTTTGTGATTAAACAAGAATATGGAACATCCGAAACATTGATTGGCACGCCACGTTTTATCCATAACACTGAAGGAGCCGAGGAAGTGCTTAAGAACTATCAAGGTGTCTATTTGAGTGCGGTGAAAGAGGGTGGATCCGTCTTGGATTCGTCTTGTAGCTGTCGGCTAGAGGGCAATTGGATCTCTATGAAATATGGTATTCAAAACAGCAACAAAGTTATGTGCTCGTGCTGACACAGTCATATTCACTCTTGGTGGGCTCGCACGATGGCAAGTTAGCATTCCTTGGGGGCGAATATCACTTGTTGGAAGTGATCAGTGATGGAGTGCTGCAACTACACAATATTATGTATCGCCAACAGAATGCTCCTCTGACGGTGTTGGGTAAGGTCGTCAGTGCACACGATGTGAACTAAGGTGCTAGCGCACAAAATAAGTCACGTTCAATCCTGAGAGGCGGATGCGGCCTGTGTTGATGTCACCATCGTCGAGATCTTTATCGATCTCAAGTAGGCGGTTGAGACTTACATTGATTGGGTTGTTCGCTGAGTTGACGACCTCGATATATGCAAAATCGATTTTTGCATTTGGATCGTAGCCCCATCGATAATCGCCACCGACGGGGCTAGGGTATTTCCACTGAGGGCTCAATCGATCTTCCATTCCGATTGGAAACATGCCCGCGACTGGTTGTGAGGGGGGAATGTGCCCAACTCTAGTTCGTAAGTGTCGAAGAGTTGTTCATACATACGAAGGTCATGCTCCAGTTTGCTAACTTGTGCGCTTTGCGTCGCCCGCTTAAAATACGGAAGTGACAGTGCCGCTAAAAATGCCGATAATAGTCACCACGACTGCCAATTCGATCAATGAAAACCCAGATCGTTTTAGTTGAGTGGAGATGTTTCGATGGTGAAACATAGTGGTAGGTGTTATATGAAGTTCTACGGTCTGAGAATCTTTTTATTGCGTGGACCCAGACTCCGAATGGCTTCTAAAGCTTGGAATATCCTAAAATTTCAATCTTCAGTTTTTTAGCTTTGAGAAGCAGAGAGGCTTTATCTAGCAGCAAAACATGCTCACATTCTAGCGCAGCGGTTCGTATACCAGCCGCATCCATCATCTCAAGTGTGCGCTCGCCAAATACTGGAACATCGAAGCGGTAATCTTGTTGGCGCTTTACAGTCTTAACAAAGATGAGCCCATCGGTTTTAAAGCTGCCTGCGCGTTGTAGCATCGGGTCGGTTCCTTCGTAAGCTTCAACTGCGAGAACGGTGCCTTTGCGAACGACGACACCTTGTCCAATGTCTAGATCGGCGGCGCCTTTGGCGATTTGTATGCCATGCTCTACATACTCCATGTCGGCCTTCAAGTTACCCGAAGTCATCAAGCCTTCCGTCGCCAGTTGATCGTCTAGAAAAGAGCGAGCATCTAGCATCGTGATGTTGACCGCTTCGATTTCCGCGGCAATCGCTCCGAATATGGTCTCCGCGTTTTTCTTTTTTAAGCTGTTTAAAATCTTTAGTGCCTTTAGGTCGGGGTGCAGTCCATGGAAGAGTCGACGTGGAGTGATTTGTCCTGCCATGATCGCATACTGGCAGCCCAGTTTTTGCAGTGATTTGAGCATCTTTCCGAGCTGCCCGACTTTAATTTGGATGTGCGAATCTTGAGGTAGTTGGGCGACCCAATCTGTATCGGTTTCACCATGAAAAGAAATCACCCGTAGGGGTAAGCCAGCGGCAAGGATACGCTCGGCCATCAAGATCGGGTAGCGCCCTTTACCAGCGATCAAGCCGATTGGTTCGGCTTTGAAATCCTTGGGTAGAAACTGTGAAGGGGGATTCATTGAAAGCTTACTCAGAATACTCGTATGGGCGTGCGGAGGGAACCTCAAAGTATGCGCTGGGGATAATCAGCATCGGAGCCGCAGGCTTGCCAGGCTCAGGAGCCTTGAAGTGGACTCTGTTGGATGCATGGAGAGTAGCCTCCGCAAATGCTTGCTTTTGGGGGTCCATTTCAGCGCTGTCGATTATTTCGGCAATTTCAGTCGAAGCGGCGCTTTGTGAGCTGATTCGTATGCCACCAAATTTCGAAATGAATTCGCGCTTATCACCATTAGCGTAATAGAAGGTCGCATTGCCGCCAAAGGTTAGGATACTGGTGCCTAGCTCTGAGAGTTCGACACGGCAATTTGCGGAGTGCACTCGGACCGTTCCATGTGGGGTTTTCACTCGTATATTTGAGCGTGGAGATAAGCCTTTGGTGGAGAGATTGATCGCGCCAGATTTTAACTCGATATCGATGACCGAAGTCGAAGGCTCGAAATCAAGTGCAGCACGCTCTTCATTGAATGGCGTCTGCGTATAATCGATGAAGCGAACCTCTGTCTCGGAGTCGATGCCAATGCCTAAACCATTTGAACATGCCAGCAATAGATAGGCATCCTGCTTTGTTGTGATCAATTGGCCGCTTAAATGGAGCGTTTCGTGTAGGCTGAATGGAGTAAGTGTGACAGTTTCGTCGCTCAACAGTGTCGTTCCTTCGACACTGGTAACAATTGCGATACCTGGATTTTCACGAGTCGTCTCCTGGGCCTGCAAGGCAGATCCACTGCTCACCATCATCAAGAGGGTGGCGGTTAGGCGGCGAATCATACGTTGGTGAATCGAGAACATTAAATGGCGACGATATTTACAATTTTACCAGGCACGTAGATTTCTTTTTTGATGGTCTTGCCGTCGACGAAGCTTTGCACGCGCTCATGTGCCTTCGCTGCTGCAATCGCATCGTCTTTAGAGACATCCGCAGGTAGCTCCGCGTCACCTCGATACTTACCATTCACTTGAAAAATGATTTTTACGGTGTCTTGGACGAGTTTACTTTCATCATGCTTGGGCCATCCTGATAGAGCAATGCTGCTACTGTGTCCTAGGCGTTCCCAGAGCTCTTCTGCCTGGTGTGGTGCGAGTGGGGCTAGGAGTTGCAAGAAGCTTTCCACGGCTTGTTTCGGCAGGGCCTCTGCTTTAGAGAGCTGATTGATGCAGATCATCATTTGTGAGATCGCAGTATTGAAGCCCAGGGCAGTGTAGTCCTCTGTAACTTTTTTAATCGTCGCGTGCAGCACGCGGGCGGTTTCTGGGTCGAGTGTATCGGTCGCGCCGATCTTTGTGTGGACGGAGCCGTCTTCGGCAACGATCAAACGCCAGACCTTACGCAAGAAGCGTGCAATCCCTTCGATTCCCTTGGTGTTCCAAGGTTTCATCGCTTCAAGTGGACCGAGAAACATCAAGTAGAGGCGCAGTGCATCGGCACCGTAGTCTTTGATGATGACATCGGGATTCACCACGTTGCCGCGGCTCTTTGACATTTTTTCGCCATCCTCGCCGAGAATGATGCCTTGGTGGAAGAGTTTCTTGAAAGGCTCAGGATCGCTCACGACTCCGAGGTCGTAGAGCACGTGGTGCCAGAAGCGTGCATAGAGTAGGTGAAGCACCGCATGCTCGGCGCCGCCGATATACAGGTCAGGTGTGCCCCAGTATTTTTCCTTTGCAGGATCGATCAGTGCATCCGTATTTTTGGGGTCAATATAGCGGAGGTAATACCAGCATGAGCCTGCCCACTGTGGCATGGTATTCGTTTCACGCATGCCGCGAAGCCAGTCATCTTTAGCTTCGGTGGAGGTTTCGCCAGTCTTCGGATCGACGTATACATGTAGCCAGTCACCAGCTTTAGAGAGTGGGCTTTGACCGTCCGGCGAAGGTGTATAGCTCTCCACTGCTGGAAGTTCGAGTGGCAGCTCTGTTTCAGGAAGTGCGAGCGCAAACCAAGTTTCGCCGTCCATTTCGCAGGTGACTGGCCGTTCTACGGATTTCAAAGAATCGTCTGCTTTGGCGTAGTCGGCTTCATTGACCCAAACAATAGGGAACGGCTCACCCCAGTAGCGTTGGCGTGAAAACAACCAGTCACGTAACTTGAAGTTGACCGTGGCTTTGCCACGATTGTCGGCAGCTAACTGTTCGATCACAGCTTTTTTTGCTGACTCAGAGTCTTTTCCGGATTGCTCGCCAGAGTTGATCAATGAGCCCGGCCCTGTGTAAGCTTCTTTAAGTCCGCCTTCGGCATCCTTTTCGGCAGAGTCGTTGTCGTCGATCACTTGGATGATCTCTAAGTCAAATTCCTTAGCGAATTCAAAATCGCGTGTATCGTGTGCTGGCACCGCCATGATTGCGCCAGTGCCATAGGTCATCAGCACGTAGTCGGCTACCCAGATGGGGATTTCTTTGCCATTTACAGGGTTGATCGCATATGCACCGGTCCAAAAACCAGATTTTTCTTTGCTCAGTTCAGCGCGTTCGAGGTCGGACTTGCTTTTGGCTTTCTCCTGATAAGCGGCGATCGCGGCCTGCTGTTCAGGAGTGGTGAGCTTGGCAACCAGTGGATGCTCCGGTGCGATCACCATATAGGTTGCTCCATAGAGCGTGTCAGGACGTGTCGTGAAGACGGTCAGTTGCGCCTCGTGACCAGCGATATCAAAAGTAATTTCTCCCCCTTCAGAGCGGCCAATCCAGTTTTCTTGGAGCCGTTTCGTGGAGTCTGGCCAGTCGAGATCTTTCAAGCCTGCGATGAGGCGTTCAGCGTATTCAGTGATACGGAGGACCCATTGACGGATTGGGCGGCGTTCGACAGGGAAATCTCCACGGTCGGATCGTGGCCCTTCGGCAGTCATATTTACTTCTTCATTGGCAAGCACGGTGCCTAAATCAGGGCAAAACCAGACCGGCTTTTCTTCTACGTAGGCGAGTCCCTTCTTGAACAGCTGCATGAAAATCCACTGCGTCCACTTAAAATAGCTGGGGTCAGTGGTGTTAACTTCGCGATTCCAGTCGTAAGTGAAGCCTAGATCGGTCAACTGCTTCGTGAAATTGGCTACATTTTGTTTTGTCGTGATGGCTGGATGTGTGCCCGTCTTAATCGCGTATTGCTCCGTGGGTAAACCAAAGGCATCCCAGCCCATTGGGTGTAGCACGTTGTAGCCCTGTGCTTTCTTGAAACGTTTGAGGGCATCGCTCGCAGTGTAGCCTTCTGGGTGGCCGATGTGTAAGCCTGCACCAGAAGGGTAGGGAAACATATCGAGCACGTAGAATGTCGGGTTGTCGACAAAGTCTCTAGCCTCGTAAGTAGTGTTCTGTGCCCAGTAGTCCTGCCACTTGGGTTCGATTGCGGAAAAGTCGTAGTCTTTGCTTGGAGTTGCCATTTTTAGAAAACGGCGGATTTAGAAGGCTCTCGGCGTTGTCGTCAAGGTGCTATGGAAGGTAGGAGTGAGAAGTTCGGAGTGTTTCTACACGGGTGTATTTGCACATGAATGGCTTGATCTCTTGGGAATTCGCCTGCATGTTGTCGCTAATGTCGAAACGTTTTAAGCAGTTTACTTTAGTTCCTCTATTCCTTCTGTGCACGAGCGTTGCATCTGCGGGCCTAGGTGGAGGACTTGAAGGGCTGACGAAGGAAAATACAAAATTACACAATCAACGCGTGGATCGTAAGATATGGACGTCCGACCAGCGCACCGACTTACTGAAAAAGAGTTTTCAAATTAAGGAGTGGGATAAGCATTTTTCGAGTTTTGGTTCGAAGCGCGCCCCCATTCGATTGACTGAAAGCCGTGACAAGAAAATCTTTGAGACGAACACTAAAGAGTTTGCGACTACAGAATTCGGAATGGCTGATTGGAATCAGAAATTTGCGGATTTACATACAAATGCTCAAATCAGCACCGACGATAAGGCACGAAAGATTGCTGATCGTAAATTATATCATTTAATGATGCAGGACGCTAAGAACTATTCTGAATTGGGTGAAAAGTTGTCGCTGCGTGATATTAATAAGTATCAGTTTCGACGTAACCGTTCTGATGGGGAAGTTCCGACTTCGACAGTAGGAGGAGAATAGGTTAAGTTTCCTTCTAGCATTAGGCTCATGTCGCGTTTTGGGTGAGCGTAATCATGTATGTTTCCGAGTTTACCTGGTGAAATCGGAGCAAATTCGGTCGAAATGGCTTGCTACCGCGCATTTGCTGAATTCAAAACCTTGTCATGCATATGAACCGATTAGGATCTACTCTCGTGATGCGCTTAGTATTTTTGTTTTTGGCGTTGTTTTTGGCCAGCTTGACTCCGCTTGCAGCCGGTGCCGGAGGGCATGGAGCCCATGATACGCATAGCTTGCCTATGGCCTTGGATGCTTATCATGAGCAAGAAGTCGCTCGTGCCGCTGAGCTGGGAGTCGCTCACGAAGATTTGGGAGTCATTGAGATCCTGAAAGTTCGCGCAGCAGAAGACCCTATCAATGTGATTGCGACGGTTCTCTTCTTTTTAGCGATTCTCCATACATTTGCGGCTGGCCCGATCATGAAGATGGCGCACAAGGCAGAGCATGCGCATGATGAGGCAGTTCAGCGGGATCTACGCATTTATCACCAAGGCAAGCACCCAGTAAGTTTCAAGGCGACGGCCTTGCATTTCTTAGGGGAAATTGAAGCCATTTTTGGTATCTGGCTTATTCCACTTTTACTCTCAATTACTGTTATTCATGGGTGGCACGCGACGACACTCTACATCGATACTCGCAATTATACAGAGCCGCTCTTCGTGGTCGTCATAATGGCGATTGCCGCATCGCGACCAGTTGTGGCGATTGCAGAATCTGCTCTCAGTGCTATTGCTAGTGTTGGCAAAAAGACGCCCGCAGCATGGTGGCTGTCGATCCTGATCATTGCTCCTTTACTAGGATCGTTCATTACAGAGCCTGCGGCGATGACAATTGCCGCACTACTTCTAGGGCATCAGTTTTATCACTACAACCCAACGCCTACCTTTAAGTATGCTACCCTCGGTTTACTCTTTGTGAATGTCTCAGTAGGGGGCACGCTTACACACTTCGCTGCACCACCAGTCTTGATGGTTGCGAGCAAGTGGGAGTGGAATATGCCGTTCATGTTTACCAACTTTGGTTGGCGTGCTGTGCTTGGTATCCTTATCGCGACAGCAGTGTATTTCGTAATCTTTCGAAAGAACTTTGCTGATTTGAAGGCGAAGGCCGACGAAGAAAATTCTGGACGATCTGCAGAAAAAGAAGAGCCTGCACCTAAGTGGATCATCGCAGTTCACTTGAGCTTTTTGGCTTGGACCGTATTCACGCTTCATCATCCGGCCTTATTTATGGGCGGATTCCTCGTCTTCATTGCCTTCACGATTGCGACCGATCATCACCAATATGCGATTTCATTGAAAGGGCCTATTCTTGTCGGTTTCTTCCTCGCTGGCCTCGTCACGCACGGTGGATTGCAAGGCTGGTGGATCGCTCCGGTGCTGTCCTCGTTGGGAGAGACTATGCTCTTCCTAGGAGCGACTACCTTAACTGCATTCAACGATAATGCAGCGATCACCTTTTTGGCATCACAAGTGCCCGCCTTTGATCACCATACCGCACCTGATGTCGCGCGCGCAGTCGCATTGCAGTATGCAGTTGTCGCAGGTGCAGTTACTGGTGGCGGCTTGACGGTTATCGCCAATGCTCCAAATCCAGCTGGTCAAAGCATCCTTAGTAAATACTTCGATGGTGGTGTCTCACCTTTGAAGCTCTTGCTCGCAGCTTTGTTCCCGACTTTGGTTATGGTCGTGGTCTACATGTGGCTGCCTCAACTATTCTAAAAAAATGAAAAAAAGCCGCCATTCTGTAAAGAATGGCGGCTTTTTCGTGGAGAGAAGTGTCAATGGATAGGTCCGCTGTTGCTCCCGTAGGAATGGTATGAGAGCTGGGACTGGTTATGCTTCGCATAATCGCTTTGCGATCACCTTCGGTGCCCCATCTCCAGTCACTACGTTCCTTCCGTCAAACCCGTTCTCGTCCCAATCCGCTTCGCGGTGATGTGCTTGCTTCGCAACGAGCAAGGGAGCTGGGACTCGAACCCAGGACAACCGGTTTAGAAAACCGATGCTCTATCCAGCTGAGCTACACCCTCATTCATGAAAGCTGGTAAGTTGATTAAAGTTTCAAATCTGGCAAGACATTCTGCCGAGCATCTGCGATGTTTCCGACTCCGCTACGCGGATCGGGGTTGTCGGCCTTCGGCCTCGAAACTATCCAGCTGAGCTACACCCTCATGTCGTCATCGAGGAGGAAGAAGTCGTCAAATTTCCAGAACTGAATAAGTCCGAGCCTATTTCGGTTAAAGCGACTCGGATTCGGGATAATAACGGGCAGATTTCATCTTTCCCATGGGGAATCGTTGATTAGATATAAGCAGGTAAAAAGAGGCCCCTCGGCGCACAGTTAATAATTGTCCAGAAATTGAAAGCTCTCCGTGATTAGAATAATATGTAAATATTACACATCATCCTAAATGGGGTAATATGTAATTAGAAATCTCATGTAATTAATAATCTCATTGCCTAGCCCAAGGTAATCTAGGAATAATATGTAAAAATGACATAATAACTTGTTCGTCGAAAAAAGATCGGTTACGTCGCCCTGCATCAGAACGAAGCTCGTAGATTTTTTGCAACTTTTCTAGCTCGTTGGCGTTCCATTGAGAATGAAGTGTATGAAAGCAGCCTTTGCCGGCATCTTGCTAACTCTCTTGTGCTTCGGACACGCAGAAGCCCAAAAAGAGCCACGGAATAAACCGAGGGGCGATACATGGTCCGCGGACGAGTACAGCGGAAGCCGAACACCGGAGAATCTAAGAATCGCCTTGGCGTCGAAAGGCTTCTCTTGGCTGAGCGGCTCTCCCGCAGACAATGAAAAGCTCTCCGTTGGCAAGAATGCCCAGTTTTTCGGGTTTGTGTCACTGCGCTATGAAAGCGGTCGCGCTGCCAATCGTGGGGCTATTGGTCGAGCCTTCTTTGCAATCGCTAACGAGAAGCAGCGAGAGATTATGCGTCAGGCCGTTGTAGCTGAAGCTGAAGACCTGAAGATGTGGTGGAATACACGGGAAAAGATTTTGCGAATTTTGGAACATCATCTCTACACGGGCGACGCATTTGATGAAAATACAGCCGCATCGCTGGGTGCTGAGTTCTCCAAACTCAACGCGATCGTTGCGATTCACGAAGCAAGAGCATTTGCTGCATTGGAGGATTCGTTGACGGAGGAGCAGAGTGCCCGCATTCGATCATGGCGTGAGGATCCGGAGAAAGCGTTATCTGGGATACAGGAAGTTCGCGTGACAGCAGATGGGCTTGAACGCAGTCAGCAAAAACAGTTGGAAGATCTGTATGCCAAGGCATTTTCATGGCTTACGGGCACGGCAAAGGACAACGAGATTATCCCACTCGGTCAGCCTGCTCAGTTTTTCGGCTTTGTTTCGATTCGGCATAAGAGCGGCCATGCCGCTAGTCGCGGCAAGATCGCCAAATCTTTCCTTGCGCTGTTGGAACCCACTCAACGTGCCATGATCGATGACGCGGTGCACATTCAGGAACCTGTGGTGCGGCGATTTCTTGAGTTACGCCACCAATTCCTGAACCAGTTGGCAACATTACGAGCAAGACCAGATGATTTTGACGAAAAACGAACGCTGGAATTGTCGAAAGAAATGGGGCAGCTTGAGATCAAAGCTGCATTGGTTGAAGCTCAAGCCTACCGTAAGATACGAGAGTCGATGACCAAAGAGCAGACCGCAGGGATGATGAAAGAACGTGGCAACTATATTATCGACAAGGCACAGATCGAATTACTGACACACGAGCAACGCGGAGCGCAACTAGCTGTCTTATGCGCCGGGTGTCATGGAGCTCCTAAGCAGCACCAGCCGAATATGCTGGGGCCTTCACTCGATGGGATTTTTGATCGACCAATCGCATCGGCAGTCGGCTTTGAGTATTCCGATGCCCTGAAGAAAGCTGGGCAAGGCAAAGAATGGACACCTGCTCTCGTGGATCAGTTTCTGGCCGACCCGAAGGGATTTGCACCTGGGACAAAGATGGAATTCCAAGGTCTGCTAAACGAGACAGATCGAAAGGCTCTCATTGATTACCTCAAACACACCAGTTGATATGAAATTTAAGACTCTTTTGTTTTCGCTTCTTTTGATTTCAATGTCCGCATGGGCAAAGCCGAATTTTATTTTGTTGCTTGCGGACGATCAAAGCTGGGACGGACTATCAGTGCCGATGCATCTAGATGAAGAACGGTCGCGGCATCCAGTCTATGAAACTCCAAACCTGAAAAAGTTGGCGGCAGCGGGCATGAGGTTTTCCAATGCCTACGCCCCTGCGCCTGCCTGTTCGCCCACCCGAATCAGCTTGCAAACTGGCCGTAGTCCAGCCGCTCTTCATTGGTGCAAGGCGGCACCTGCCTTCACCGCTACGGACGGCCTGAAGCTGGTTCCGCCACCTTCGCGCAAAAACATTAGGGTAGATGAAATCACTATCGCGGAGCGACTCAAGGATGTCGGGTATGCAACGGCGCATTTTGGCAAATGGCACTTGGGAGGAGGAGGCCCCGAAGCACATGGTTACGATGTCAGCGATGGGGACACCGGGAATAACGATGCCGCACCGTTCAAGGACCCTAATCCTGTCGACATTTTTGGCATGTGTAATCGGGCTTTGGAATTTGCCGCTAAACAGAAATCTGAGGATCGCCCCTTCTTTATTCAGCTATCCTTTCATGCGCTTCATTACCCGGAAAACGCAAGCGTGAAGAATACCAAAAAATACCAAGAGGCCATCCCACGGGGCAACTCAAAGCAAATTGGACAAGGTGCTCTCACCACAGACCTAGATGAGGGTATAGGAAAGTTGCTACAGAATCTGAGCAAACTGGAATTAGATAAAAATACCTATATTGTTTACCTCTCTGACAATGGAGGTGGTGGTAGCAAGCGGGGGATCCTGCGTGGCGGCAAGGGCTCACTCTATGAAGGAGGAATTCGAGTCCCTATGATTGTGCGAGGGCCTGGAATTGAACCTGGAAGCTGGTGCCACGAACGCGTAGTCGGCTACGATCTAGTCCCTACTTTTTGCGCTTTGGCAGGGATAGAACTTGGAGGGAAAGGCACAGAAATCGAGGGGGTGGATATTTCGTCGCTTTGGACGGAGACGGGTTCTCGCCTGAAGCCGAGAAAGCATCAAGGTATAGGCTTTCACTTTCCCCATTATCAAGGATCTCCTCCACACTCAGCATGGTTCACGGGCGACTATAAACTAATACGAGACTACGAAACCGGCAGTGAGTCGCTTTACCGCATAACGGAAGATTTAGGAGAAGCGAAAAATCTAGCCTCCCAAGAACCAGAGTTACGTGCTCAGCTCTCCGCTTCTCTCAACGCTTGGTTGTATAATGTTGAAGCCAAGTTACCCACAGAGAACCCGAACGCAGACCCTTCAAAGGAAAACTTTTGGAAAAAGGGAGGAGGCAGCGAAAAACGTAAGAAGTAGCTGACTCGTCAACTTAGCACTTCAGCCCTACATAATATCCTCAAATCAACAAGACGAACAAGGCGGTGGACTCAACGCGCTACCGCGTGTGAGCCACCTTTGACGTTACTGGAAACGTATGAAAAACGTTAAAATGCTAGTAACCCGTTTTTGTAACCCAATGCAAAAAAGTGGGATTTTTCAGGATAACTCCAGATTAGAAGAAAAGCTTCTAAGTCGTTGAGTGTTTGGTCGACGTTTCCGACTCTCTGCTGCGCAGAGCTCGGGGTTGTCGGCCTTCGGCCTCGAAACTATCCGGCTGAGCTAAACCCTCATTCGTGTCGTATTGCGAAGCAGTTCGGTAGCAAGGCGATCGTTTTACATCAATCAATATGTGATTCAATGCGGTGATGGATTTGGTAAGAAAGGTAGGGGAGCCGGTAGTTCAGCGGTCTTGTTGAAAGGAGTCAGGCAGGAGTGCCTGACTTACTTGCTGTTGAGCCAGTCTTCGTTGAGGACTGAGTCGATGAAACCGCTTGAAAGGGCACCCCAAAGCTTGAGGGCTTTCTTGCGGGTGACGCCTTTCATGTGGCGGGGGGCTTCGTCTTTGTCGTCGAGATTCTCGAGGCTGGCGATGCCGCGTTGGTAGAGTGTGATCATCCAGCCGCTTGCGTTGTGGATGAGTGCGACGTCGGGGTGGGCGACTTCGCTTGGGTCGAGGTCGTCGAGCTCGTCAATGAGTTCGCACATTCTAGCCTCGCTTGGGCAGATCTCGGTGACACCGTGCGGGTCGGTGGTGTGATACAATTGCATCGCCGGGGAAGAGTCAGTTCGTATTTCTGATAATCGTCTTAATCATAATCCTAATCTGATATTCTGAGGACGGGTAGGGTATAAGCAGGGGGGAAGATTAAGAGTAAGATTAGGAGTAGGATTAAGACTTAAATGTCCTTGTAGAGGATCTTCGAGTTGCGTCCGTTGGCGGTGTATTCGTCGCGCCGTTGATTGGGTAAGTCGTCGATACTGCCTTCAGCGAAGTCGCAGACTTTGACGAAGAAGTTGGTCGACTGGGTCGTGAGCGCGATGACGCGTTTGGCCTTGCGGCGTTTGGCTTCGGCGCAGGCGTATTCGACCATCTTTCTACCAACACCTTTGTTTTGATAGAAGGGTTGCACATACACACTGCCGACTTCGAGCACTTTGCCGTCGTCATAACCGTGCAAGTTCACACAGGCGACGATGCTGCCGTCGATTTCGTAAACGAGGAAGTCGTTGATCTCTGCTTCGATGGAAGCTTGCGAGCGATCCCGAAGGGTGGCGGAGCGCACACCGTTGCGGGTAATGTTGTAAATGGCGTAGGCGTCTTCCTTGATCGCGGGGCGGATGGACTGATAGTCGTTGCTATAGACCATGGTGCCAATGCCGACTTTATCGAAAATTTCGTTGAGTAGGGCACCAAAGAGTCGACCATCGAGGATGTGCGCACGCGGTGTGCCGGCATGAATCGCTTTGACCGCGTGTTGCACTTTGCTGAGCAGGCGTTCAGGGATCTTATCGCTCTCTTGTTCGAGGAAGTCTTCGAGTTCTCCAACAGGGAGGTTGGTGAGTGGCTGTCCATTGATGACCAGTCCATCTTGAGTGGTCATGTAGATTAATTTGGAGGCATTGAGTTTGGACGCCAGTTCGGCAGCAAGGTGATCGGAGTTTAAACGCAAGGAGGCGCCGTCGCGATTGAAGGCGATGGGGGTGGCTACCGGAATGGTCTGGGAGTCGAGCAGTTGGCTGAACAGGGTGATGTCGAGCTTGTCGACTTTACCGCTCTTGAGTTGGTCGATGCCTTGAACGATGCCGACTTCCGTGCTGCGCACACCGTTGCAGGTCGCGCAACGGAGACCGTTGCGGCTGAGGCCTTGCATAATGGTGAGGGTTACTTTGGCAGACGCTTCGGTTGCGAGCTCGAGGGTTGCACTGTCGGTAGCGCCTTCGCCGTGCGGATTCGTGATAGCGACGCCTCGGTTTTCGGCGAGCGTGCGCAGTTGTTGCCCCGCACCGTGCACGAGGACGATCTTGATGTTGAGCGAACGCAGCACGGCGATATCGAGCAGCACGTTTTCAAAATGTTCATGTGCCACCAGACTGCCGTCGAGTGCGAGCACGAAGACTTGGTCCCGAAACATGGGCACATATTTCAAGATACCGCGAAGGTCGGTGGGTTTGATGATGCTTTCGCTTGTGGTGTTGTCTGCCATTGGAAAGTGTTAAAGCATTGGTGGATCAAACGTGACTGGCAAGGCAGATAGTGAACGTCAGATAGTGAACGTCGAACATCCAATATCGAACGTCCAATTTTGAATGAGGTGTGGCGTTACTCGCTATTTGACGTTCAATTTCAGCGTTCAAAGGCTGAAGAGATATAGATGCATATCAGCGTGCACGCCACATTCTGAAAATTCGATGTTGGACCTTGGGCGTTCGACGTTCAAAGTTCAGGCTCATGCCCTCCGATCCGCTCGATAGAATGCCTGAATCCTTCGCCGAACCAGTGGAGAATTTTTTAGCATGGCTTGAGTTGGAGCGTGGGCTTTCTGAAAATACGATTCAATCGTATGCGAGTGATCTGGTGCAGTGCGCTTTATTTTTGGGTTCTGGCGGTGTGCCAGATTGGCAAGCAGTGAATGAAGCTGCCGTGAGTGCATGGACGGCCGAGTTGAGCCGTCAGGACTACGCGCGGACGAGTCAGGCACGCAAGCTTTCGGCGCTGCGTATGTTTGCGAAGCATTTGGTGCGCGAGAACTACCGAAAGGATGATTTTACCGAGTTGTTGGGTGCGCCTAAGCTGGCGCGTAAATTGCCGGAGGTGTTGACGCGTGAGGAGGTGGAACGCTTGCTTAATTCGCCATCGCTAGCGACACCACATGGTCTGCGTGATCGGGCGATTTTGGAGTTGTTTTACAGTAGCGGCCTGCGTGTCTCCGAGCTGTGCGGCATTCTATTTCAGAATATCAATTTGGAGGAGGGCTTTGTTCGGGTCTTCGGCAAGGGTTCCAAGGAACGTATTGCGCCGATTGGGAGTGCTGCGGTGAAAGCGGTTGGTGACTATATCGCATCGGGACGTCCGCATTTTGTGAAAGCTAGAACCGGTAGTGAGTTATTCTTGAGTCAGCAGGGGCGAGCCATTTCGAGGAAAATGGTTTGGGTGTTGATTAAGGAGCACGCACGTAGAGCCGGTATCAAGAAGCCGATAAAGCCTCATTTGTTGCGGCATTCGTTTGCGACGCATTTGTTGGAAGGCGGTGCGGACCTGCGTGCGATTCAAGAAATGCTGGGGCATTCCGATATCTCGACGACTCAGATCTATACCTCGGTTCAGGCTGCGCGATTGGCGGATGAGCATGCATTATATCATCCACGGGCTAAGGATGATTCCTAGTGCATTGTGCGATTAAGTTGACGTATCGCAGATGGTTGGGAGCGTTATCCTTAACGCTCAGTTGGTATGCTGTGGCGGTTCGATAAGGATATCGAACCCTACCTGTTTCCGTTTGTTTTGGTAGGGTGCTCTCGCCGAGAGCACCGTTCAGCAATTGAGATCGAATATCCGTAATCTATTGGATGGAAAAATGTTAGCCTCAGACAAACGGTCACCTCGGCCCTTCGGCTAGCTCAGGGCGGTGAGCCTGTCGAACCGCGAGTCGACCCTACTTTTTGAACCGTTTTTCAATTGGGGTCGAGTGTCCTCATGTTGCGGATGGGTATGCGGGACCGCCAGGGGGAGTAGGACTTGGGGCGGAATTGGGGGATTAAGATTAGGATTGAGATTAAGACTTGGCTATAGCAGTGGTGCGATGAGCTGGATCAGGTCTTGGCTGAATTTGGATGGAAGGAAGTTCGGGATCTTGAGTGCTTCTTCGTAAGTGATGCAATCCTTCATGACGTTATTGTTCCATTGCTCGAGAAGCTCAATGTCCTGTCTGGAGTAATGTATCTGAGCGATTTCGTAATTCACGAAGAGGGAGCGCATGTCGATATTAGCCGATCCGGTCATTGCTAGTTGGTCGTCGGCCAAGATCATTTTGGCGTGCAACATGCGCGGGGTGTAGAAGAGTATTTCAACGCCAGCATCGCGTAACTCTTCGAGTGAGCGGTGGCGTGCGATGTCTGCCAGTCTTTGATTTGAGTGTAGCGGCAGGATGAGGCGTATGTGCCTGCCGGTGTGCGCCTTCACGATGAGTGAGCGGAAGATGACTTCGTCCGGTATGAAGTAGGGTGTGATGATGGTGAGGCGCTGCTTGAATTCTTGGATGACCCGCAGGATTTGCTCCCAGAGCGGATCGTTCGGTGCGTCAGGACCGCTGGCGATGACTTCAATCGTGCTGTTGCCCGCTTCTTCAGGGCGGTAGCTGAGCAAGTTCTTGAATAGGGCCGGAGATTGTTTTGCCGCGAAGGCCCAGTCCGCAATGAAGGTTCGGTTCAGGTCGGCGACCGCGGGGCCTTGGGTGACCACGCTGAAATCGGTAAAGCGTGTGTCGTTGGGGACTGCACCGATGAAACGGGTGTCGATGTTTTGCCCGCCGGTAATCGCTCGGTAGTTGTCAAAGACGGCTATTTTGCGATGATTACGCAGGTTTGCCGAGGTGTGTGACTGTGTTGGGATCACCGGCATGAACATGGCGACTTCGCCCCCTGCCAGACGGATTTTAAGTCGAGCGGTGCGGGTCTGGTTCCATGATCCGAGCGAGTCTAGGAGCAAGCGCACTTTGATCCCTTCGGATGCGCGCTTGGCTAGTAGGCCCACGATATGTTCACCGGTTTCATCTTTGCTCAATATATAGGTGGCAATGTGGATGGTATGCTCGGCCTGTTCGATTTCGGCGCAGAGTCGGGAAAATGCGGTCTCGCCGTCGGGGAGCAATTCGACGTGGTTGCCGACCGTGACCATGCCGCGTCCTTCACAGGCGAGTATGTCTTTAGCGCAGGCACTACCTTCTTTGTCATTGATCAAGGCTTGTGCTTCACGGGCGATCTCAAGTTTGATTCGTGTATTTTTCCTGCTTTTGCGGCCGCCAAACATGAAATACAGAGGCACCCCAATGAGTGGTGAAAAGAGCACCACGAGCAACCATGCAAAGAAGTTGCTAGGGGTGCGTTTTTCGGTGAACGCTCTGCGGATAATGATCAAGGCCAGCACGAAACCGATGATGGCGAAGACATTCGTCAGTAAGAACGCAAGTCCGCCCTGGATGAGAGAGGCGAAGGGCTCAAGGAGTTGCGTTTGTATCCATTCCCACATTCGGAGTATCAGCGTAGAGGCGTTTTTCCCGCAGGGCAAGCATACCGGCGCTATCTTGCTTGCGGGAAATGATGATTTTTACACCGCATCGTGAATCCAAGGTTGTCCGCTGGGTAGAAATGCTTTTCTCTTCATTGTTCTGAATTTTAATCAATCCATTCTATCAATGACAGCGGAATCACAAACCAATCAAGGACAACCCCAACAGGTAAATCTTCAGCAGATTGCCCAACAATTTATGGTCGGCCTGCAGCGACATTTTGATATGTTAGCTTTTAATTTGGCGGCTCGTGAAGGCGTCCAGGAGGCGACCTACAATGCAAAAGTAAATGCACCAAAGATCATGCCGGCCGCGCCACGGCATCAGAATTTTGAGCAGATGCAGGCCTATGCCCGAGATCTCTTGGTGCGTCAGGTAATCGGTGATTGTATGAATCTCGCGGTGACTGGTATGAACAACGCGCACTTTTTCTTGGCACTGGTCAAAGCGACTAAGGCGACACCTGAGGTAAATGCCGAAGCTCAAAAAGATGCACAAGCTGCTCAGCAAGCATTCGTTCCCGCACAATTAGATGCGAAGTTTGATCTCTTAGAGAAGAATTATGGCATCATGTGTGAATTAGAGGATACCATAATATCCCTTGGGTTCGTCATGCAGGCGTTGATGCAACAAGGAGGAGAGGTGAAAGCCCCGCAATTAGATGATAATGGTGAGCTCGTGATCGAGTTGAAATCGGTTGAAATCTTCAAGACGGGAGATGGGCAATCTCAAGCTCAGGGCAAACTTGTGGATCAGCGCAAAGTCTATCGAGAGGGTGATATTATCGGCTTCTCTGATGTTGAATTACAATTGGTCCTTGTGACGGTTGCTGCCTTTGCTGATGCGCTCTTCAAATCGGTTGCTAATTACGTTCAATCGATCAAAGACGGTAACGTTTAACTTGTCCAAGCTATGTCGGTTTCGAGACTTCGCATCCTTACGCTGAATATAGCACACGGGCGCGGTCTTTCGACGTATCAAGGCTTTCACAATGCGAAAGGGATTGAGCGCAACCTCAACAAAATAGCGCATTTACTAAAGCGTGCGGCGCCTGATGTCGCGACTTTGCAGGAAGTTGATGCGGACTCTCACTGGAATAAGCGGATTCACCTCTTGGAGTATCTTCAGACCGCTGCTGGTTTTGCGCATAGTCAAATGGGGATCAATACACGTCGCGAGGGGCGCTTACCTTTATCGTATGGAAATGGGGTGCTCTCTCGCTTGCCCATTGAGCACTCTGATAATCAAGCTTTTGGGCGTGCGACCTTAGGAGAAAAAGGCTTTTTATACACCGAACATACGCTACCAAACGGGCACTTGCCAGTGGTGAATTTACACCTTGATTATAAGTCCCGCATGCGGCGTATCGAGCAGGTCGAGCGCTTGATCCAATACCTCGATGAACGTCATGAAGAGAAGGGGATGGAATCGTATTTTTCACCAATCATCTGCGGCGACTTCAATAGTCGTGATCGTAAACCGAGTGATGCCGTGCGGCACCTGTTTCGTTATCTAATGGATCAATGTGAATATCGATTTTTCCCAGAAGGCGGTCGCACCTTTCCAGCCTTTTTACCCATTCACGGTTTAGACTTCATCTTTGTGCCTCGTCACTTTCGGGTCAGGCGTTCTCTGGTGTTACGAGCGTATGTGAGTGATCATTGCCCCGTACTTGTCGATTTAGAAATCGATACAACCTCTAAGCCTTAAGCTAAACAGAATGTATCGTTACACAGTTATCGCCATCGGTCGTATGAAGAATCGCTCACTCGCGGATCTGTGTGCGGATTTTTCCAAGCGCCTCAAGCGGTCCGGTAATTTTGAGCTGGTTGAGCTAAAAGACGGCGATATCGAAAGCGAAGGTCGACGCATACTCGAAGCTTTGGATAAGCGCCGCGACGCACGTGTTTACGTCATGGCGGAAGAGGGGCAAACGCACAACTCTGCGAAACTCGCCAAAGAGCTGCTGAGCCTTCAGGGGCAGCCAGCGATCTTTATTATTGGCGGTGCTTATGGGTTGGCCCCAGCTGTAAAGGCTCGAGCGGATACATTGTTTGCGCTCTCTCCTTTAACGTTTACGCACGAAATCGCTCGAATGCTCGTTTGTGAGCAACTTTACAGGGCAGTCTCAATCAATTCCGGTTCGAAGTATCACCATGAGTAAACTTTCCTTATTTCTGTTAAGGATTGGTTTGCGGTGTTGAATGTGAGTGTTTTGTATTGAAACTATATATGGTAGATACCTCAGTTATTCCTAAAATTGAAACCCGAAACTTAGTGCGGGAGTTTGGTAAACGTCGCGTTGTCAATGGCGTCAATATTAACGTCAGTGCTGGTGAAATCGTCGGTCTGCTCGGCCCGAATGGCGCTGGAAAAACCACTACTTTTTATATGGTTGTCGGCTTGATTGCAGCGACCTCCGGCGAAGTCTATTTGAACGACCACGAATTGACACCACTACCCATGTATCGTCGTGCCCGAAGTGGCATTGGCTACTTGCCACAGGAGGCGTCGGTTTTCCGTAAAATGACGGTGGAGCAAAATATTCGAGCGATTGCTGAAACCTTACCGTTGACGAAGCCAGAGCGTGAAGCCTGCGTGAAAGAGCACTTAGAAGAATTAGGCCTCAGCCATCTCGCCAAGCAGAAGGCCTATACTTTGAGCGGCGGCGAGCGCCGACGTCTTGAAATTTCGCGTGCCTTGGTGACTCAGCCAAAGTTCCTTTTAATGGATGAGCCGTTTAGTGGCGTCGATCCGATCAGCGTGAGCGAAGTGCAGAAGATCATCCGCCAATTAAAAGAGCGGGGGATTGGGGTATTGATTACTGACCACAATGTTCGTGAGACGCTGAGTATTGTCGATCGTGCTTACCTCTTACACGAAGGATCTGTGCTTTGTGAAGGCACTAGCGACCATTTGATCAACGACCCCAAAAGCCGAGAATTCTATCTTGGTGAAGATTTCAACATGTAATTCACTGATACCCCGATGGCCAAACAGCAGAAACTAAATACGAAGCAGATTGAAGCTGTTTCCGTTCGTGAGTTCTTTGATTCATTTAAAGAATCGCTTCAAATGGATTTGGTGGCAGGTGAAAAGGGCTTAGATAAGACGATTCGTGAGCGAAGCCTGAATCGTCCAGCACTGGCGCTTACAGGCTTTTTTAAATTCTTTGCAGCGAAGCGTATTCAGCTGTTTGGTGCTGGAGAAATGGCCTTCTTGCGCGATCAGAACGAGAAGGAAGAGACGCGTGTCATGACCGCGATCTTGGAGCGTAATGTCCCTTGTATTATTGTTTCTAGAAATCTAGCGCCCTCTAAAACACTTAAAGCACTTGCGAATAAATACAAAACACCGCTGATTCGATCCTCTTTGAAGTCGAAGACGTTTACAACCGATGCGACTATTTTACTCGAAGAGAAGTTCGCCCCGAGAACTCACATCCATGGCACATTGGTTGATGTAAAAGGTATCGGCACCTTAATTTGTGGTGAAAGTGGTGTTGGTAAAAGTGAATGTGCGCTCGCCTTGATCGAGCGCGGTCACAGCTTAGTTGCCGATGACCTTACTTACATTAAGCGTCTAAGTGACCGAGGTCTAATGGGGTCTTGCTCTGAACTCAGTCGAGGCTACATGGAGTGTCGTGGCCTAGGGATCATTAACATCGCAGAACTGTTCGGTGTGCGCTCTGTCCGCTTAGAGAAACGGATCGACCTCGTCATTAATTTTAAAATTTGGTCATCGGGTATGAATGAAGAGCGCACCGGACTTGAGGAAACGCATATGGAAGTGCTCGGCATTAAAGTGCCTACAGTGGAAATCCCAGTGCGCCCTGGACGTGATATGGCACGACTGGTTGAGGTAGCCTCTATGGTTCAAGCACTTAAGATTATGGGGCACGATTCAGCCGCAAAATTCAACGAGCGACTGATCGCTCATATGACAAAGTAAGCATTATTTTTTTTGTCATGCCAAAAAAATCCCAGATTGAACATAGCGTTTTTATGAAGAGCCATAGGTACGGCTGCATAAATTACGGAAATGCCACTTTCTCAGCGGTTAAGGGAAGTGTCACGTAGGTGTGACAGCGAGGTCAAAAAATCCGTAAAAGTTATTCCAATTAGGATTGTGAATAACTTGTGTAGAAGTTGACCTTGCAAAGGCTTCCAGGTGTCACTTTTTAGTAATCATATGGTGGAACTTTTCGTTCTGCCAGAGCTACTTTTTTCTCTTCTTTCTACTTTTTATAATTTTTTAACCACTTCAAGTAATACGTAAGCTATTGATTTATAATTATTTAATGAAATTTTTAGCGTATTTATTGTATTCGGAAGTATAAATTAGCGGATTCACTCTACTTTCTCTCATTTCCCAACTCACAGCCACCCACTTTCGTCATATAAATGACACATTCGGCTGTGATTAATTCTCTACTTTACCACAAAATGTCAAAACTGTCGTCTACGCTTTCTCTTTGGGAGAACGTCAATCAAGAGCTCCAAAATCTCTTTCCTGCCGATCTCTACGAGATGTGGTTTCGCGATCTCGTTTGTAAAGAAGAGACGGCTAACAAAATCGTGCTCACAGCAGCCAGTGAGTTCAACGCGATCTGGATAGAGAACAACTACTTGGATATTATCATTCAGCAGGCTCGTAGCTTTTCTGGCACATCTGTGCAGGTGAAGATTGTCGTCGCTGAAACGAAATCTGATGAGGAAGTTGAAGCGGTCGAAGTCGCTGCAAGTAACCGCATGGTGACGACGGATACACGTCAGACACGATCTGATCGCAGTATCGCTGATTCCACACCGACGCACCGCACCTTTTTAAATCCTCGCAATACATTTGAGAATTTGGTCGTAGGTTCTGGTAACCAATTGGCACATGCGGCTTCAATTGCAGTCGCAAATGCTCCAGGTCGTGCGTATAATCCACTATTCGTCTTTGGCGAAACAGGATTGGGAAAGACACACCTAATGCATGCGGTGGCCCACCAGATGTTGGTCAATAATCCAAATGCTAAGATCGCTTACGTTTCGACCGAGAAATTCACCAATGAATTCATTCACGCGATTCGTGAGAATAAATTGACCAAATTTCGCAAGTATTATCGCAACTTGGACGCCTTGTTGGTCGACGACATTCATTTTCTCTCCGGTAAGGAAAGCACACAGGAAGAGTTCTTCCATACTTTTAATGACCTCTTTGAGTCAGGCCGTCAGATCTTTCTTGCGAGTGATCGCCCTGCAAATGAGATCGAACGTCTTGAGAATCGACTCATCTCTCGCTTTCAGTGGGGCTTGGTGACTGATATTCAAGCGCCTGATTTTGAAACACGAGTGGCCATTCTTCGCAAGAAGGCAGCCGCGATGAATCTATCGCTGGATAAAGATATCATGGATTTTCTAGCGGAACGTGTTTCTCGTAATGTGCGCCGTATGGAAGGTGCTTTGACACGTATTGCTGGCTATGATGCGCTGATTGATCGTAAACTAGACCTTGAAGCGGTCGAGCGTTTGCTAGCTGATTTACTACACGAAGAGGCCAGCAGTAAAGTGACAGTTGATCAGATTCAGAAAAAAGTGTCTGATTACTATCAAATGCGTTTCAGTGAGTTGATTGGTCGTCGTCGCACGAGTAACATTGTTTTCCCACGCCAAGTAGCGATGTATATTAGTCGCACACTCACAAGCGATCCATTGAAATCGATTGGCGATGCCTTTGGCGGCCGAGATCATGGCACTGTAATTCATGCCTGCAAGCAGGTTGAAAACATGATAGAGCAAGATGGTAGTGTGAAGCGTGCGGTGGATTATTTGATCAAGCAGTTGTCACAAAGCTCGAGTTAAGCTGCGCTTGATCAACTTGGTGCTGGCGAGTCAATGAACGCTCAACAACCGTTCAAATCATGGAGGGACGCGTGAATATACCCAGTTAGACTTCTCGAAGGCGCTGGATCTGTGTTCTCGGCTTGGTTCAGAATGCTTGGCCTTCAGCATCTCGAAAAAATCTGCATCTAGCGTTGCTTCTTACCTAGAAAGCTTAACTAATTTCACTATGGAACTATCTGATTCTCAAAAATCTACTGTAAGCTCATGGATTGCTGATGGAAAGTCGCTTGCTGATGTGCAAGGTCTTCTACGTGAAGAGTTTTCAATTTCAATGACCTATATGGATGTGCGCTTTTTGGTGGATGATTTAGGCATTACCTTTCAGGAGCCCGATTCAGAAACACCAGAAGGCGAGACGGCTGACGCTACCGCGACTGAAACGGTTGATGCCGAAGTTGTGAACGAGGGAGGTGCAGTCACTGTCGAGGTCGACGCCTTGATGATCCCAGGTTCCTTGGTCAGTGGTAAGGTGACTTTCAGCGATGGTAAGTGCCTAAACTGGCAACTATCCAGCACTGGGCAACTTGGCTTGATCCCAGGAGATGATCCAGAATACCGGCCTTCGCCAGAGGATGTGCAGGAGTTTCAAACGCAGCTACAAGAGGTCTTGCAGCAGAAAGGATACTAAGCGATAACGCACATGGCGTCTTCCTCCGTGTTGCCCATCTATGCAGTCGCCGACCAGATAGTCGATGGGCTACAAACCCATGGCCGTGTCGTTCTGAGCGCGCCGACAGGCTCGGGAAAGTCGACCCAGGTGCCGCAAATTTTGGTCGATCGCACCGACATTACCGGTGAAATTGTAGTGCTTCAACCTAGACGTTTAGCCGCGCGCTTGCTCGCCAAACGTGTCGCCGCTGAACGAGGCGGAAAGCTTGGCGATGAGGTCGGGTATCAAATTCGTTTTGAGAACGTCGTCAGTTCAAAGACGCGCATTCGTTTTGTCACCGAGGCGATCCTTCTGCGACAGATTTTAAACGACCCTAGCTTGAAGGGAATCGGTGCAATTGTTTTCGATGAATTTCATGAGCGTCACTTGACCAGTGACCTTAGTATCGCTTGCGCTTTGCAAGCAGTTCGGTCGGAACGTCCTGATCTCAAATTGATTGTGATGTCGGCGACATTGGACATCGATTTACTCGAAGGCTATTTAAAGCCATGCACGCGGGTGGAGGCATCTGGGCGATTGTATCCAGTCGAAAATCGATTCATGGGTGCCGCATTAAATCGAGATGCCGCTCCAGTCTGGGAACGGGCGGCGAGCGCGCTTAAGGCACATTTTAAGGCGACGAATGAGACGGGAGACGTGTTGGTATTTATGCCAGGCGCCTTTGAAATTCGTAAGACGATTGAAGCCATCCAATCCTTGCCAGAGTCGAGAGGCTATGAGGTTTTGCCTTTGCATGGAGAACTGTCGCCCGATGCGCAAGATCGTGCGGTTTCGTCTGGGCAGACGCCGAAGGTGATTGTTTCGACTAATGTAGCTGAGACATCGATTACGATTGAAGGTGTGCGCACAGTGATTGATGGCGGACTTGCTCGGGTGGCGCGTTATGATGCCCGACGTGGGATTAATTCGATTTTGGTGGAGCCGATCAGTCGAGCGTCGGCCGAGCAACGTGCTGGTCGAGCCGGGCGCACGGGGCCTGGCGTTTGCCTACGCCTTTGGAGCGAGGCGGAGCATGCTTCGAGGGCAGAGCGTGATAGTGCAGAGGTCGCACGTGTGGACTTGTCAGAAACACTCTTGCTATTGGCAGCGTCTGGGGTCGATCAACCAGAGTGCTTTACTTGGTTTGAAGCACCTGAAGCGCAGTCGCTTGACCGCGCCAGCACGTTATTGCGCGATCTAGGTGCATTGGATGTGACTGGTGCGATCACTGAGGTCGGTCAGTTGATGGCGCGCTTTCCACTGCACCCACGCTATGCGCGCATGTTGATTGAGGCAGATCGGTTGGGGGTGCTGGATGTCGTGGCGCTGATCGCGAGTTTAAGCCAAGGGCGCTCGATTTATCGTGTTTCTCGTGATAAGCGAGTGCGCCAAGCTCAGTTGCAACAGATTGAAGACCATGCAGACGAACGTTCCGATTTTTTTGTGCATCTGCGCGCGTGGGAGATCGCGCGAGCAGCAAAATTTAACGCTCAAGCATGTGCGCAACTAGGGGTGCACGGTGCGGCGTCACGACAAGCGGGTGAGATCGCTCGTCAATTGCTGTCGGTAGCGCAACGCCAGGGCTTGGACGTGCGAACGGATCCAGATATGAAGGATCTAGAAGTGCGTATCTCCAAGTGCTTGCTGGCCGGTTTTTCGGACCATCTTGCAAAGCGTAATGACCGCGGCACCAACCGTTGCCGTATGGTGCATGGACGCTCTGGAGAATTGCGAAGAGAGAGCGTGGTGGAGGCGGAGCTCTTTGTCGCTGCGGAGATCGAGGAGCGTGATGTGCGTGGGGAGGTCACTGTGCTTCTAGGTCTGGCAACGGCTGTAGAATTTGAGTGGCTTGAAGAGTTGTTTAGTGGTGATTTCACTGATGAAACGGTAACCACCTATGATTCGAGTATACGCCGAGTGGTTTGCCGTCGCTCGCGACGATTTCGCGATTTAGTGCTCACATCTACTGATCGAGGAGAGCCCGACTACGATCAAGCAGCCGCGCTCTTAGCCGCGGAAGTCCTTGCAGGAAACTTAAATTTGAAGGCTTGGGATGCGACAGTAGAGCAATGGATCGCCCGCGTGAATTTTGTCGCTAAGCACTGTCCGGAAACAGAGGTCGCAGCGATTGATCCAGAGGCTCGTCAGCTACTGCTTGAGCAAATATGTCACGGTGCGTTGAGCTATAAGGAGATCAAGGATCGACCTGTGATGGCTGTAGTCAAGGAGTGGATCAGCCCAGAGCAGCACTACTATATCGATACATACGCTCCAGCGACGATGGATTTACCGCGGCGGCGGCGTAATCCCGCGAAGATTCGCTACGAAGCCGATGGTAGGGCGTTTATCGCATCCAAACTTCAAGATTTTTATGATGTGCCTGGAGTCAGCTTGAGAGTCGCAAATGGGCAAGTCGCTTTGCTTGTAGAGCTACTCGCGCCCAATCAACGGCCAGCGCATTTAACCGATGACCTCGACGGCTTCTGGGGCGGTGCTTATCAACATGTCCGGAAAGACCTTGCAGGGCGCTATCCGAAGCACGAGTGGCGTTAAGGCTTCAAGCCTTCAGCGATCGCAGCTTCCTGAAGCAGGTTGATTTCGCGTATACCTTTTTCACCAAGCTCCAATAAAGTGTCGAGTTCTTGGCGGCTGAAAGTGGCTTCCTCGCCAGAGCTTTGCACCTCGACGAATTTCCCAGAGCCAGTCATCACGATATTGGCATCCACTGTGGCGTCTTTATCTTCAGGATAGTTGAGGTCGAGCACGGGCACTCCTTGAAACACTCCCACTGATACGGCGGCGACAGATTCAGTGAATGGATTTTCCTCCAATTTCTCATCAGCGAGGAGTTTCTGCACCGCGATTTGAGCGGCAACATATGCGCCAGTGATGGATGCGGTGCGTGTGCCTCCATCGGCTTGTAAGACATCGCAATCGACCCAAATGGTTTTTCCTGTCAACTTCTTGAGGTCAAATACTGCGCGGAGTGAACGGCCGATCAAGCGTTGAATCTCGATGGTGCGCCCATCGGCTTTGCCACGACTGATGTCGCGTTGTTTACGATCCAGGGTGCTATAGGGAAGCATGGAGTATTCGGCAGTCATCCAGCCACCTTCAACTTTTTGCGCACGCATCCAGCCAGGGACACGTTCATCGATGGATGCTGCGCAAATGACACGTGTCTTACCGAAGCTGACGAGGACCGAGCCGAGCGCGTGTGGAGCGATGCCTGTTTCAAAGCGGATGTCTCGGAGTTGGTCGACAGCGCGTGCGTCTGGTCGTGCGAAAGATGTGTCGGTTGTATCGGTCATAGTGTGAAAATGGATTATATATTCTTTGTGGCTGTAGCGGTTTCAATTTCCTTCTTAGCGGTGAGGGCTGGCAGATACTTGTCGCGAGCCAAACGCCAGAAGACGAGAAAGAAAGCAGTGAGTGGGATGGCTAGGATCATGCCTAGTAGGCCACCGAGCGCGGTGCCCCAAAAGAACACCGAAAAGATAATGAGCATGGGGCCCATGCCTGTCTTGTCGCCCATGACACGCGGTGTGAACACGTAGTCGGTCAGCACTTGACCAATTGCAAAAACGATTGCGCAGGCGATGATGAGGGTGGAGCCACCACCATCCTGAAAATAGGCGAGCGGCAACACAATCACGATACCGAGCATTGTGCCGAGGTAGGGAATGATGTTTAAAAGTCCGAGGAAAAAACCAATGACGATCCCCAATTTGAGCCCGACTATGCCAAACCCGATCGAGAGCACTACGCCGAGTAGGACACCGATTATGATTTGTCCGCGGAAGAACGCGACAAGGATGTCGCTAAACTGACGCCCGAGGAAGATGAGGTCGTCGCGTCGATCATCGGGTAAGAACGTCAGCTGCTTTTGGATATCCTTCCAGATGTCACGGTCTCCATTTAGGATGAAAAATAGATAGACGGGGATGATCGAGTAGGCTGCGATTTTGCCAAAGAGACTTCCCGTGAAGCTCATCATCGATCCTGCTGAAGATTGCAGGCGTGTCAGCGCGTTTTTGAGCACGTCCGAGTTTTCGGACATCCACTTTTCGAAATAGGCATCAGGGGACTCGCCAAGTTTTGAATGTAGCCATTCCCATATGCCCGGGGCCACGCCCTTTAAATATTCAAGGAGCTTCGAGCCCAGATCTGGAAGCGCTTGCAGGAAATCGCCGGCTTGAGCCAGTGCACTTGGCAAGAAGAACACGGCTGTCGCTGCGAGGACCAGTAGCACGAGTCCATAGAGTAGGACAATGCCACCTATACGGTTTAAACGTGTTTTTGCCTCACAAAAAGTGATGATTGGACGTAGTAGCGTCGCTAGGATGGCAGCGATGGCTAAGGGGAGTAACACATCGGTAAACACGCCGACAAAGTGACGGAGCAGAATGAACAGGCAAAAGCAAGTTGCTATTAAAAAGACTGCAGCGAGTGCAGTGCCTCCAGCTGCAATGATTCGCTTTTGTGCGGGGGAGAGAAGTGGTTTTTCGTTCGAGGACATCGCTTGTATGCTTTAGGTTTTAGCATTTAGGAATGTGCCATAATGATTGCTTTGCAACGGCATTGTGAAAAGCAATTTTTAGGACGGCTTAAATAACAAAGCCCTGACAGAATGATCAGGGCTTTGTTTGTTAAATGATGTTTGCTCAGAAACTACTTTTTTTCCTCCTTTTCGACAGTTTCGTCAGGAGGAGCCGTTGTTTCTTCGTAAGTTTCTTCCTCTTCCTCTTCCTCTTCGTCCCATTTCATGGTTTCGTCGGCTTCGATCTTTTCGTCGGTGTCCACATCGGCATCCACGTTAGCGAGATCTTTTTCAAGCTCATCGTCCTCAGACTTCGGGCCGCTGTTTTCATCTTCTTCGTCGAGCTCGAAGCCTTCAGGGACGTATTCCAAAATGGCGGTGATCTCAGAGAAGAAGTGCGAGGCACGACCTTCGATGTAGTCGGCGTTTTGAGCTTCGCGGATTTCTTCTTCGAGTTCCTCGATCGTGAGGTTCTTTGAGAAATCGATAAGATCGTTGAGCAACTTGATGCGCAACTTAGTGATATGGTCGAGGAAGTCGGCGTAAGGACCCTTTTCTTCGTCGAGGACGTCAGGAAGTGCGAAAATTTGTTCGTCGCTATCCAGAATGCTGTCCTGAATACGTTTCAGTAGGATTGTCTTGTCCTCTTCAATTTCGTCGATACCGAAAGAATAGAAGGCTTCTTCTACGATGTCTGTTTGCAGACCGTAATCCGTTAGTGGTTCGATCAATTCCATGATATGTTGGAATTGACGTGGGTCAATAATGCCGAGGCCATCGACATCCCAGTGGACAGGGTCGCTGATCTCGTTGATCCACCAGTTCATGTCCTCGCCGAGGCGAGCTTTACACCATGTTAATTTAGTCGTTGGTTTTGGCATATGATAAGGGCATGCTAAGTGCAATTTTTTGCGTTTCGATACATTGGGTAAATGCCTCAAAATCGGACTTGTAAAGTGCTTTGTCAGAATTTTGTTCAATTTTATTTTTCATTGTTTTACTCTGTATCACTGTTAGGTTTTGCCTTTTCCCGATATAAGGGACTTAAAGACATTATTTATGGGATTTATCTACGAGAAATTAGTCCGTCCGGCTTTATTCCGAATGGAACCAGAACAAGCACATGATCGGGGTCGTAATGCCTTGATGACACTAGGCTCGATACCTGCGTTGTGCTCTGTGATACGCCGCTTTAATCAAGTGAAAGAAGATAAGCCAGTGAAGCTATTCGGCTTAGAGTTTCCTAATCGAGTCGGCTTAGCCGCTGGTATGGATAAAGACGGTGAGTTCCCTAAAGCGATTGAGGCTTTAGGTTTTGGACATGCGGAAGTCGGCACCGTGACGCCGCAAGGGCAGCCTGGCAATCCACGCCCGCGCTTATTTCGCTTGCCAGAAAATGGAGCCTTGGTGAACCGAATGGGATTTAATAATAAAGGCTCTGAGGCGATGTTAGATGCGCTTTCTAAGCATTATCCAAAAGGGAAGCGTGGCATGCCAGTCGGTGTTAATATCGGCAAAGCAAAAACCACCCCCTTAGAAAATGCGGTGGATGATTATGTGGCATCCTTTCGCACATTAGCGGATCAAGCTGATTATTTCACTATCAATATTAGTAGTCCAAATACACCAGGACTACGCGAGTTGCAGTCCGAGGCCTATCTTCGCGAGTTGCTGACGACGATTCGTGAAGAGAATCTAAGCTATGCGAAAAAGCTAGGTCATGAGCCGCATCCATTGTTGCTCAAAATTGCTCCAGATCTTAGCTACAAGGAGATCGATCAAATCGTAAGCGTTTTATTGGATTTAGGTTACAACGGTATCATTGCAACGAATACAACGATTGCACGTCCTGCCGGCTATAACACGACTGAGACCGGTGGCTTGAGTGGGGGTGAATACATCCGCAAGCGTTCCAACGATGTGATCAACTACATCTATCGCTCAACAGAAGGAAAGCTTCCCATCATAGGAGTCGGCGGTATTGATTCTGTGGAAGCAGCTGGAGAAAAGATCGATGCGGGCGCGTCGATGATTCAGGTCTATACAGGTTGGGTGTATCGTGGTCCGTTCTTCGCCAGTGAACTCGCGAAGGCATTGAAGTCACAAGGCGAAGACTGGATCTAGTCTAATATCACCAGCTTGGTGCTGGGTCGACTCGGGTCGAAATGTGCTTATAGATTCAGCTGTGGTGTAGATCACCATTCGCAAGGTCGCGCTTACGCGTTCGCCATTTGCTCTTTTGCAGCTGCTTGCTCTGCAAGCATTGCGCGGCGGCGTGCACGCACGTCGAACATATCTGATTGCTCATCGGCATGGTAGGATGAGCGAATCATTGGCCCAGACTCACAGGCACCAAAGCCTATTTCGAGTGCATATTCTTTCCAGCGTTTGAATTCATCTGGAGTGACCCAGCGGTCAATATTCGCGTGTTGCTTGGATGGTTGTAAGTATTGTCCGATAGTCAGGATGTCGACGCCGACTTTTTGCATGTCTTGGAGGACTTCCTTGATTTCGTCTTCTTTTTCACCGATGCCTAGCATGATGCCAGATTTGGTAATGAAGCCACGTGATTTTGCATGTTCAAGCACCCAAAGCGAGCGATCATAGCGAGCGGTCTTGCGGATCGGACGCTGTAGACGCTTCACCGTCTCCATATTGTGGTTGAAAATGTCGGGGCATGCATCGAGCACAACATCAAGATATTCCTGCTGGCCGCGGAAGTCGGCGGTGAGGACTTCGACGGCGCATTCTGGCTGGCGATTGTGGACGGCGCGAATCGTAGCGGCCCATACGGAGGCCCCGCCGTCCTTTAAGTCATCACGTGCGACAGAGGTGATCACGGCATGACGAAGGTTCATCTTCGCAATGGATTCGGCGACGCGTGCGGGCTCACCGAGGTCGAGTTCGGTCGGTCTGCCAGTCTGAATGGCACAAAAACGACAGGAGCGTGTGCAGATGTTACCGAGAATCATCACCGTTGCGGTGCCTCTGGACCAACATTCACCCATATTCGGGCATTGGGCACTTTTGCATACCGTGTGTAATCCGTTTGTGTCGACGATTTCACGGACCTCTTTGTATTCTTTACTCGTCGGGAGTTTTGCCCGGAGCCAGTCTGGTTTGCGATTATCCATTTTGAGCGGCAGTGTTTTGAAAAACCTTTTGAAATTCAACTGCTAAAGCAGTCTTAACTTCGGCGAAGTCAACTTTTCGATCTAATTCGAGCTCCATTGAGGTGACGGTGCCGTCGGTAATGCCGCAGGGGACAATGCCCGTGAAGTGGCGCATGTCGGGGCTGACATTGAGCGCAAACCCGTGGTAGGTCACCCAAGAGCGGACTGCGACGCCAATTGCGCAAATCTTGCGTTGGCCTAGCCAGATGCCTGTTTTTCCTTCCCGGCGATCACTTTCCAAGCCGAAATGCGTGAGTGTATTTATAACGACAGCTTCTAGATCTCTTAAGTATGCATGTAGATCGCGACGTTTCTGTAGCGAGATGATTGGATAGCCGACTATTTGCCCAGGACCATGGTAGGTGATATCGCCCCCACGATTACTGCGATAGATGGTAATGCCTTGTTGGGCGCAGGTCGATTTGTCCCAAATCAGGTGCTGATCAGCGCCTTTGCGTAGACCTAGAGTGTAGACGGGGTCGTGTTCAGTAAATACGAGGGTATCGTTCGTGGCTTGGTTACGACGTTTATTGACAAGCTCTTTTTGACGCTCAAAAGCATCTGCATACGCAGTGCGGCCCCAATCAACTAAAGAGAGCGGGGATGAAGTGTGTTGCTGTGTGTCCACGTGGTGTGGTTGAGGAGCGCCGTTTACTCCACCGTAACGGTTTGTTTCTCGTGTAATACTTCCATCTTAAACCGTTGGTAATATTAGGGTTTGTGTCCGTTTTCCGACCGTTATTCGGTTTTTTTTTGTCGAACCGTATTTGTCACCCACAATGGGTAATTTATAATGGATATCCAATTGGTGTTCTTTCTTATTAATTATCGTAATCATTATCCTATCAATCACTCCCATAAGGAATTCTCTTTGTTCCTTTTTATCCTTCTCACCTTCCTTTGATAATCGTTTTTGATACTTTGATATCCAATCAATCCATTCACCTTGTTTGTTAAAATTGTCTATTTCTAGTTTCAATAAATCCTTCTCTTTATTCAACTTTAATATCTCTTGTTCCGAATTCTTTAGGATATCCTTTTTAACTCCTTTATCCAAAATCATTTTTGGTAATTCGACTAAGGTATTTTCTATATCCTGAATCTCTAACTCTATACTTCTAATTTTCCGTCTATTAGAAGTCTTTTGTTTTATACGAAGTTTTTTATCTCCAAGGATTCCATCCTTTTCTATTTCTTTCCAATGGTGTGATGCAGTTAAAGTTTCACAAAACCCTACGGAACATAAACAGAGTAGGAGTAGAGAAAAACTAAACCTCATCGTTATTAGACTCTTTGATTACAGTAAAGGTTCCATGACTCTTGAAGTCTAAATCCTTTAATTCTTCTTTCAGTTCAACGTGAGGACTTATTGAATTACTTACCCAAATTTTGTCTTGTTTATCTAGTACAGTAACCCTGTATGAACTCCTCCATGCAGGTGTTAAAAGTAATAAAGTATCTTCATCATCTATGAGGACAAAACATGGAGTATTGTTAGAATCTTCAGGGTCATATTCATCTTTGAGTTTATCTGTGTTGATATATAACCCCTCGTGTTTTACTAAGTAGAAATTTTCTTCGTTTTCACTTTTACAGAAATAACTCTCAGAAAAAACCGAAGAACAGAAACAGAGTAGGAGTAGGGTGAGTTTAATTTTAATCATACATTTCTATAATCCTTAGGTATATCACTTACAAGAAATTACTCATAATGAACTTCTCAGGAAGGGTAGTCTTCTTTCCTCATAATTAGGTTTCTAGGAGCCTCATTCATTTCTATGAGTTTTCTATCCTCAGGAATTCTACTTTCTCGTAAGATACCTTAATATCATTTAATCGAGATTCTCTTTTCTTCCTCTTATCAATCGTCACCCAAATCAATGATTTGTAATATGGTTTATTCGTGAAAAGGGTGGTTCCATATTTCTCATTCATCCAATCCGTTATTTCGGTGGTTGATTTCCCCTGATTATAAAGACTCCAAATGTCCTCTAATCTTTCTATCCTTTCCTCTCTGTAAATTGAGGGTAGGGATAAGAATCCTGTCCTGATTCTTTTGTGTATATGTAAAATGTAAGGATTCGAAATATCCTTTAAAAGTATTACACGAGAATTACTCCACCGTGACTGACTTTGCAAGGTTGCGTGGCTTATCGACATCGCACTCGCGCTCTAAAGCGACATAGTAACTCAGCAATTGAACTGGAATACTCATGAGAATCGGTTTCACGATTTCGTGGCATTCTGGAACGAGTATAATATCGTCGACCAAGCCATCTGGGATTTCGCATTCGTCGGTCGCGATACAAATGACTTTGCCTTTGCGTGCTTTGACTTCTTGCACGTTCGCTAAACTCTTATGAAAAATCTCTCCAGATGTCGCGAGAAAGACGCTTGGGCACTCTTCGCTGATCAATGCGATCGGGCCGTGCTTCATTTCTGCTGCTGGATAGCCTTCTGCGTGGATATATGAAATCTCTTTCAGTTTCAGTGCGCCCTCCAGAGCGATGGGGAACATGAGCTGGCGTCCAAGGAAGAGACAGTCTTCGTATTTGGCGTATTTCTTGGCAATGGTTTCGATGTGGCTGGTTTGTTTCAGCACTTCGCTGACTTGTTCCGGAAGCTTCTTGAGTGCTTTGACAATATCGACACCATCACCATAGCTTAAGTCACGCAAACGGCCCAGATAGAGTGCTAGCATGGCGCAGATCATGATTTGTGAGGTGAAAGCCTTGGTTGATGCGACACCGATTTCTGGCCCTGCGTGCTGATAAATACCGCCATCGCACTCACGAGCGATGGTAGAGCCGACACTGTTGTTGATTGATAAGGTGCGATAGCCTTTGCGCTTTGCTTCACGTAGAGCGCCTAATGTGTCAATGGTTTCACCCGATTGGCTGATTGCGATTACGAGAGTGTTTTTATCGAGAGGCGCGTTGCGGTAGCGGAACTCGGAGGCGTATTCGACTTCTACGGGAATACGAGCAAAGCGTTCGATCAAATATTCGGCAACGAGACAGGCGTGCCAAGCGGTGCCACAGGCGATGAAAAGAATGCGGTCGATCTGGCGTAATTCTTGTGGATTGAGGTTGAGACCACCAAAGACAGCGGTGCTCGCATCATCAGAGAAACGACCGCGCATTCCATTTTTTAGAGAAGTCGGCTGCTCGAAAATCTCTTTTTGCATGAAATGGTCGTAGTCACCAAGTTCCGCCTCGCTGGTGTCCCAATCAACCTGATGGATGATGGCTTCGACGCTCTTACTGCTGACGGTTGAGATCGAGAAGTCGTCGTTTCGTAAATGCACGACCTCATTATCGTTTAGGTAAACGACGTTTTGTGTGCAATGGGTAATCGCGTTCACATCAGAGGCGAGTATGTTCTCACCTTTACCAATACCGATGATCAGAGGAGAGCCTTTGCGTGCACCGATTAATTCGTTTGGATAATCTTCACAAATGACGGCAATACCATAGGTGCCATCAACATGGCGCAGGCTTTTACGCACCGCTTCTAGAAAACGGTTTTTACCTGAAGCCTCGGGCTCTTTGTTGTAGTGGTAGGCAATTAAATTACACAACGCCTCTGAGTCGGTTTCAGATGAGAAACTATATCCTTTCTCGACGAGAAACGTTTTCATGGCGACGTAGTTTTCGATGACGCCATTATGAACCAAGGAGATTTTTCCGTCGCTAGATTGGTGTGGGTGCGCATTGGCCTCGGTCACATCACCGTGTGTTGCCCAGCGAGTATGGCTAATGCCTAAACTGCCTCCAAGCTGAAGTTCGTCGAGGGCGTCTTCGAGCTCTTTAACCCGGCCAGTGCGCTTGATCAGTTCAAATCCTTTATCGGTGCTGACGACCATGCCTGATGAGTCGTAGCCCCTGTATTCAAGGCGTTTGAGACCATCTAGCATAATACTACCCGCTCGTTCGCGGCCGACATATCCAACAATTCCACACATAAGTCTTCATTTCAGTGCAAATATTGTCTAATAATCAAGACAATTGAACTGTATCCCAACCTGAACCGAATATATGAAAAAACGAAAAATCATCTGCATTATTATGGGAGGCGGTCGTGGCTCTCGTCTGAGTCCTCTGACTAAGGAGCGTTGTAAGCCTGCAGTGCCGCTCGCTGGCAAATATCGACTGGTCGATATTCCGATCAGTAATTGCCTCAACTCTGGCATGAATCAGATCTACGTATTGACGCAGTTCAACACAGCTTCGTTACACCGCCATATCCAAGAGTCCTATAAGTTTGATTACTTTGGTGGTGGTTGTGTGGAT
This sequence comes from uncultured Opitutia bacterium, assembly GCA_937136395.1. Taxonomy (GTDB): domain Bacteria; phylum Verrucomicrobiota; class Verrucomicrobiia; order Opitutales; family Coraliomargaritaceae; genus JBPOFY01. The sequence continues at coordinate 272,607 of CAKZOI010000022.1, forward strand.
ATTCTCTCTGCCGAGCAGACCGATTCCAGTGATGGTTGGTATCAAGGCACTGCGGATGCGGTGCGTCAAAATATGAATCACTTCGGTGGCACGAGTGATGACGATTTATACGTCATCCTTTCTGGTGACCAGTTGTTTCGTATGGATATCGAGGATGTCGTCCGTGAGCACGACGAGTCGGGTGCAGACGTTACGATTACCGCAAAACCTTTGGGACTGGATGAGGCTGAAGGTCTTGGCTTGATGCGAATTGATGACAATTTGAACATTACAGAGTTTGTTGAAAAACCAACCGACCCTGAAGTGATCAAGGGCTTGGCCGTAGGTGATGCCGTATTGCAGAAAATGAGTGACCCTGGTGAGAAGTCCTACTGCCTCGCATCGATGGGTATCTATGTATTCAACTCAAAGACATTGATCGAGGCACTCAAAACGGACACCACCGACTTCGGTAAGGAAATTATACCCGGCCTGCTTGGTAATGTGAAAATGTGTAGCTATGTTTTTGATGAGTATTGGGAAGATATCGGAACCGTTAAGGCGTTTTTCGATACAAACCTCAGCCTCACCGACGACATTCCGCCGTTTAACTTCTTTGATGAAGACGCAAAGATTTACACCCGTGCCCGTTTGTTGCCGGCATCCAAGTTGAATTCATGCACTGTGGATCGTGCGGTTATTGCAGATGGTTGTATTGTGACCAGTGGTAAGCTCACGCGCAGTTCACTCGGTGTTCGTTCAGTCGTGCATAAAGGGGCTGAGCTTAACGAAGTGGTTATGATGGGAGCAGATCGTTACGAAACGACTGAAGAGATTGCTGCAAACCGCGAAATGGGTCGTCCTGATCTAGGAGTTGGCGAGGGGAGTGTCGTGCGTAATGCGATCTTAGATAAGAACGTGCGTATTGGTAAGAATGTCGTTCTCGATCCAACCGGCTTACCCGACAACTTCGGCGAAGGTGTCGACATTGCGATTCGCGATGGGGTGCTTGTTGTTTGCAAAGGAGTTATCGTTCCAGACGGCTTCGTTCTCAAAGCATAGTTTTAGAGGAGCTAATCCGTTCTATTTAAAAACCGCGATTCATTCGAATTGCGGTTTTTCTATTGATCGGTGCCTAAATCAATTTCATAATCACATATAGAAATTAACCGTTTGGCCTCGCAATTACCCCCTAACCCAAATTCGCTATGAATAAGCTACTTATCTGCACCGATGGTTCCCAATACTCCGAGCAAGCATGTCGTTACACCGCTTGGCTTGCAAAAAGCTCAGATGTAGAGTTACACGCACTGTATGTGACGGACCTTCGGCAATACCAAGGTTCATTTATAGCAGACTTAAGTGGTAGCCTAGGAATACAGCCCTACGATGGAATGGTCGCCCAGATGCAAGAGATTGAATTGCAAAAAGCTAAATTTGTCGAAGAGCAAGCGATTAAGGTATTTGAGTTAGAGGGACTCGCCGATCGTTTACACTTTCATCATGAGACGGGTTTGCTGGTCGATATCATCGATGACTATTCAGACGATGAGACGGATATGATTATTCTTGGCAAGCGCGGCGAGAATGCAGACTACGCATCCGAGCACCTCGGTTCCATGCTTGAACGAGTGGTGCGTGCTACTGACCGGCCCTGCCTCGTCACATCCAGAGTATTTAAGCCCATTGATCGAATTGCCATCGCCTTTGACGGTGGCGCAAGTAGCCGAAGAGCCCTTCAGTATTTGGCCACGCATACTCAGTTTCGTGAGTTAGATATTCATGTCGTCACAGCGGTTGAAGGGCACCACGAAGATGAAGCTGCGGATCATATTGCTGAAGCTGAGGCGATTTTTGAAAGCGCAGGCTTATCTGCAATTTATCAAGTGCTGAACGGAGAAGTCGAAAGCGTGATTGCCGATTATGTAGACAGTTCGAAAATTGATTTACTCGTGACAGGCGCCTATGGTCATAGTCGTATTCGCGATCTTTTAATTGGTAGCACCACAACTGAATTATTGCGTCGATGCCATGTGCCTGTGCTTTGCTTTCGCTAGTTTGAGTGACTGAAAAGCCGTGGTCCATTATCTGGAACCACGGCTTGTTATCGTGTGCTGAAGGTTTGTGTGACGCGAGGTCCTCTTCAGGCAAGTCTGCATATACTTGGAAGTCTGCATAGGCTTCGTTTCCATGCTCTGAAATGTCCAAGCCTTCAAGTTCTTCCTCTTCGCTGACACGGAGTCCTACGGTCACCTTGATCAGTTTAAATAGGATATAGCATGTAGGAAACACAAAGGCGAATACGGCAAATACGCCGATGGCTTGTATCCCGAACTGTGCGGTTCCGCCATAGAATAGTCCATCCGAAGCTAAACCAGCATCGATTGCTGTGCTGCCGAAGAGTCCCACCGCTAACGTTCCCCAGACACCACAGATTCCATGCACGCTGACTGCACCGACGGGGTCATCTACTCGAAGTTTTTGTTCGAAGAAGAGCACCGCAAAGACGGCGATGATTCCACCAATTAGGCCAATCGCCATGGCACCCACAATCGAGACGCTGCCACAGCAAGCTGTGATGCTGACAAGGCCTGCAAGTGCACCATTTAAAGTCATAGAGAGGTCGGGCTTACCAAACTTAGCCCATGTGGACACACTGGCCCCAATGCATCCAGTTGACGCAGCGATCAAAGTTACCATGGCAATGTATGCCATGTCGTCAACGGCGGCCAGTGTTGATCCGGCATTGAAGCCGAACCAGCCGACAATCAAGATGAAGCAGCCGAGTGTCGCCATCGGCATATTGTGCCCAGGGATTGGCAATGGCTTGCCTTCTTTGTCATATTTACCCTTACGAGCCCCAAGGATGATGGCTCCAGCTAAGCCTGCCCACGCACCCACTGAGTGGACGACTGTAGAGCCAGCGTAATCACGCATCCCTAGTTCTGCGAGCCAACCATCAGCCCAGATCCAGTGACCTACGATAGGATAGATCAGGCAGGTGATCGCGATCGAATAAATGATGTATGCAATAAACTTTGTGCGCTCAGCCATAATTCCCGATGCGATCGTTGCAGCGGTAGCTGCGAATACGACCTGGAAGATCCATTCGGCGGCGACTAGATTAGTCGCTGCAAGGTCATCGCCGACCATGAGCGCATCGCCCATCATAAAGTAGCCACTGCTCCAACCAAAGATCCCGCCTATGGTATCTCCATACATTATTGAATAGCCGATGATCGCAAAGGCGATCACACCGAAACTAAAGTCGAGCATGTTCTTCATCATGATGTTACATGCGTTTTTCGCGCGCGTCAGTCCACTCTCCACAAGCGCAAATCCTGCTTCATGAAAAATACCAATATAGCGCGATCAAATACCAGATGATGCCTCCGGTGTTCTGGCTTAGATAGCTTACGCTCTCGGCGGCTGCTTCTTGAGCGGTCGCAATATATGGTAATAGAATACCTAAATCACGCAGCAGCATGGAGAGTTGATTCTTCGTCAACTTATCTGATGTGAGTATGTGCATAAATATTCTAAGCCCTAATATCGAGTGCCACGAAACGATCGAGTTGGTCGCGGTCGCGCGACTTTGTTGCCTCGAGTCGCCGTCGGCTCAGTAGGTGTGGATACTGTGGGTTCTTCGGTCGGTGCTGGAGCTGCAGGCGTTGGTGTATTTGGGGGCTGTTCACATGCTGCTATTTGACTCCGCATGACACTCAATACTTTTGGGGTGATATGCTTGAGCACGAGATTGGTGACCATACGTAGCGACACCAAGTTGACCGAAGGATCGACTGCGACTAAAAGATAGATATGACGACTGCGGCGTATTCGAATATATTTTTGCGGAAACTTTAGCAAGTAGTCGTCACAGGGCATGTAGTTTTCATCAACAGCTTCATAGAGAGCCTTCACGCGCCGTGCTAGATCATCTAGGAAGTCATCCAAGAAGAAATCGGGTAGTGCATTATGAAGTAAGTTGCCTTTTTTATCTAAAATACAGGCACCGTCCACTCCCGGGAGTTCTAATACGTTCTAAACTATTTTTTCGATCATAGAGAGGGTTAGTTAATCAGTTCACTTAAGATTTGGTCCACATTTGCGCGGCTATTGCACAGTATGCCGATGGCTTCATCCTCTTGTGGCAGGCATGCCGCCTTAACATTAGCACTTTCGAAATGCACTTCTTCGATTGAGTCCATTCCGAAGGGTTCGCCGATCATATCGGCAACCTGTGTTATGTAACCTAAGATACTTCCAAAGACTTCGAGTTTGTCACTGGTTGCATCGATAATTGAGCCATTGGTATTGCATGCGATCGCACCAATGAAACCTTCCTCTTCAAGGGCGACTAAGTCGATATTTTCAAACATGCAGAAGACATAGCATCAGGAATGCCAATTTGCTTCCATGCCCCTCAGTTCACATATTTGTTTTAATAATTAACAAAAATGCTTAAGATTGTGTAGCCGAAATGTGAATACAGTAGATATTTGTCAGGATATGACCACATATTTTAAGATTGGTATCACTACTTATACAGAATTATGTCTACTTAATCCATTACGCTAATCAGCAGTTCCTTCATCGATCGATAGTCTAGTTTGCCTGTGCCAAGCATCGGTAGTTCATCAATAAATGCCCATGATTTTGGGTTCGGTTTCCATAGATTGGGAAGGTCCACTGACTGCATTTTTTCGCGTATATTGTCTTCAGTGAGGTGACTTAAAGTATGTAGGACGCATAGTTTTTCACCTTTTCGTTCATCAGCTATAGCGAGCACGCTGAGTTGAGAAGGTTCGCATTTGAAAGCTGCCTGTAGTGCATCTTCAATCGCACCGTGTGGAATCATTTCACCACCGATTTTACTGAAGCGAGAAAGGCGGCCCGTGATCGCGAAGAAGCCGTCGGCATCCATGAGGCCGATATCTCCTGTATTATACCAGCCATCTTGTATCGCAGCTTCTGTGAGATCCTCGCGCCCTAAATAACCAAGCATTACATTGGGGCCTTTTACGCAGATCAAGCCCTCTTCGCCAGGTGTTACGGTCTGCATCGTTTCTGGGTGCACTATTTTCATGGCGATTCCAGGCAGTGTGCGGCCCAGTCGATCTGGTCGATTACCTGTTTCTTCTAAATTATCGACACTCACATTCGGCAAACTGAGTGCGCAGACTGGAGCCAGTTCGGTGGCTCCATAACCTTCCAGTGGACGTGTGCCGAAACGCTTCTCGAAAAGATCGGCAACACGCGCTTGTAGTTTCTCTGCGCCGGTAAAGACGTAGCGCAAATGACTGAATTGCTCCGGCTTTACTTTACGGGCGTAAGCCATCAAAAAGCTTGGTGTGGTGAGGAGCAGGCTTGCATTGTATTTTTCTGCGAGCTTTCCAATCGCTTCACCTTCAAGCGGGTTGGTATGACATGTCGTTGTGATCCCAGAAAGTAGCGGAAACCAAAACGTGGCGGTGTATCCGAACGAATGGAAGAAGGGCAGCGCGGTGAGCATAACATCACTGCGTGTAGGGGTGAGCACACTACGAAATGCATCGATATTCGAGAGTAAGTTATGGTGGCTTAAGAGGATACCTTTGGGCTCAGATGTTGATCCGCTGGAAAAGAGAATCGTTGCCACGGAATCGGCATTTATTGTGCGAGGAATAATAGATCGAATGGGCGCAATGCGTGCTTGGATGGCTGCTCGGGCTTTCGCCGATTTCTTAAAGTCGGCTACAAGTTCCTCAATATAGAGAACGTTTTCCGGCAAGGGTATATCCGGGAACCGTTCGAGGAATGCTTTCGAACTTAGGGTCGTGCGAATGGAGCATTGTTGCATAATCGATTCAATGCTGCTTGGCGACGCGGTATAGTTGAGATTCACGCCGATTTTTTGCTTCAGCGTTAATGCGAGATTGCAGAGAGCTGAACCAGTGCTTGGAGGGAGCAGTATGGCGATATTTGTTTCTTCATTCTCAGTTTGATTGAGTATACGTTCGCCGACCAGTAGGCTGGCTATCAGCAGTTCGCCGTATTTGAGCTCCGTGCCATGGCTATCGGCAATGGCCAGTTTCTGCCAGTTCTGGCGTGCGGAGTGAATAAATTGCACGCCGAGGTGACGCTGCTTGTCCTTTTGAAGATCAAAAGAATCGGTAGAGAGCACATTGACCGCCTGCTGCACATCAAAAGCCGATGATGTTGAAGGTAGCGGACTGCCGAAGTGAATACTGACAGGGTAGCGCGGTTCACTTAAAATACTGAGCTTAGGCTTGCCCTTATAGTAACTCGTTAAGCTGCCCCAAACACCGCCGATATATCCAGGGATGATCGGGTAGTCGGTGCCTTTGACGATTCGCTCAAAGCCTGGCTTGAATGGACGCATCATGCCTGTGCGAGTGAGCGCTCCTTCGGCAAAAATACAGACGAGATAGCCTTCATCAAGTGCTTCACGTGCGCTTCTTAGTGACTGGATCAACTTCTTGGGATTGTCCGCGCTGTGGATGAGAATCACATTTGCAAGGTCTGCGATTTTTTGCACCAACCAACTCGCTTCATCGTAGTAGGCCCGCGACATGAGCATGCGCACACGGCGTTGCTGACTTGAAGTGACCATAATTGCGTCGAGCATGCTCACATGATTGCAGACAATGAGTGCACCCCCTTGAGCGGGCACATTGTCTAGGCCGCGCACTGTATATTTATAGCAGATACGAGTGACGATCATGCCGAGGAACCGAGCGAAGAAATCTGGCAGGATATACACACTGATGACGGCAAGTAAAAGGAGGGCAACACCGAGCAATAGAAAGCCATGCTGTGCGCTCCAATTGAATACACTTGAATTTAAGTAGATCAATCCGCTGGCGAGGAGGATACCAATCCAACTTAGAAATGAGTTTGCGGCTTGGATGGCACCGAGTTGATCCTTCGGGCTACGGTATTGTATGAACGATGTGAGTGGGACGATGAACAGCCCAGCACCGAGGCCGATAAACAGCATGTTCAGCGCGGACATGGTTACCGAGCCATGGCTGGAAGTGCCTAGTAGTATGAGATTGAGGCTCATGAGCCCCGCACCAATTGGGACAATTCCAAATTCAATCGAACGACCACTCAACCAACCCGCGAGGCTAGATCCGATACCGATACCGATGGCGGTGAGTAGAAAGAGACGTGTGGCTTCCTCCGCACGTAAATCTAAGTGTTCAAAACCGTAGTCCAAAACATTCAATTGGATGAATGCAGCGGCGAGATTGAAAGCCATTAGCGCTAGGAAAGCTAAGCTCATGTAGCTATCCTTGCGGACATTGCTCAGCGTTTTGAAAACGGAGCCAAATCCATTCAAGCTGAGTTTTCGCTCTGGGTGGGCGACCGTAGGTTCGATCTGAGTTGCTGTTAGAAAGCCGATCCCTGCAATCAGAATACAAATACTGCCGGCCAATCCAAATTGATCTTTCAGCATGAGGCTTAGTTCGGGAGCAACTACGGTCCCCGATATGATGGCGAGAAAAGTGAAGAGTTGAATCGAGCCGTTGGCTCGGGAAAGTCGCTCATTGCCGACTATTTCTGGGAGAATGCCGTATTTACAAGGGCCGAAGAAAGCACTTTGTGCCGACATGAGGAACATTGTCACATACAGCAGGAAGGGGATTTCTAAAGAGAGCGCCAACACGCCAAAGCACATGATGGTGAGCTCTGTGACTTTTAACTTAACAATCAATGAACGCTTGCTGAATTTGTCGGCAAAATTTCCAGCAATCGGAACGATTAGCAAGAAGGGCAGGGCAAAGACCAAGCCCACTTTAGCAAGTATGCCTGCAGATGCCTCTGGTCCGCTCCATGCGATGAGTGCATACACCATTAGTAGCTTGAAGATGTTATCATTCATCGCGCCACCGAATTGTGTGAGATTATGCCACCAAAATGTTTTTGGTAAGGATTGTGTGGTTTCTGTGCTCATTGGTTTTTTGTTGGTAGCGCTATTTTTGCGATGACAATTAAATTGTCAAATAATAAACGACAATTTTATTGTCATTTATACGCTTCCCTGTATGCATCGTTGTATGAGTGATAGAAACAGTCTTCAAGAAATGCACGTTTTGGCGAACTCCATTCGTCGCACCTATAATCGTTTGCGTCACACGACTGATCAGATACATGAGCAGACCGAGTTGAGTGCACCTAAACGGACTCTGCTTTTGGATATTGACCGTGAAGGCCCTCAGACGGTGCCAGCTTTGGCGGCGGTTCGTTATGTCAGTCGACAGATCGTGCAGACGCAGGTCAACGAGTTGACTCAAGCGGGTTACCTTATCGCAAAAGTAAATCCCGAGCACAAGCGTTCATCGTTGATTGCGCTCTCTGCAAAAGGAAAGCGTCTCGTGAAGCAAATGATTGAGCGCGAAAATGCATTCATTCAAGAATTGGGTTGGTTACCCAAGGGCAAAGATCTCAAAGCCTGTCGTGAAGTGCTAGATGCCATTTACGAGAAACTAGCGTAGAAAATTAGATTCTCAGCGAGTGAGACTAGGGGACTTGCTGAACGATAATTGCATTGATCAGCGGGTTGTTGATCGAAGCCGAAACATCAATGTCTAGAATAGAGTCACTCACGCTGGTAGTGAAAGACCTCTCAAACGCGATCCATATACCAGAGGCTGTTTGATGGAGATCAATATCATCGAGTTTTAACTGACCTTCAACTGATAGATCAAACACGCGCTTGTTGTCCTGAGTAAAGTAAGTTTCAGCGAATTGGAGCGTGACTTTGTAATTGCCGTTGGCCACTGGTATCGAATAGCCAGTGAATGTCGAATTAACTGAGCGCGCGTAGTTAAAGACTAAGTCATCATCCGTGCCGCTTACCTCTGTTTCAAAAAAGTTGTCGATTCCGCCACCATTGAAATGGATGTCGGCGACGTAATTGAACCCATTTTGCCCAGAATAGGCAGGCCCACCACAGTTAATCGCAATACTTACATCTGCTGGATTGATGACCGAGACAGTCACCGTGTCACTTGCGGTAGCGTTGGAACTATTGGCTTCGATTTCCAGCACATAGGTGCCTGCCAGAGAAAAGGTAGCCGTGGTTTGCGCCGCATTTTTGTTGGTAAAGCTGACTGTTCCTGGGCCTGTGACTTTTGACCAAGTTACGGTGTTGGCATTTGTCGTCGTGGCTGCAAGCCAGACCTCACCCGAGGTCGCCACTGATCGATCAAAGCCTGCGTCGACAGTGGGCACAACGACTGGTGTCGCAGGTTCTACCACGATGCGAGCAAACCAATTATCTGCGGCTACGTCTGGATTTAGACGCACCGTAACTTGTTCACTTTCACCGTCTCCAAAAGGGCTACTGGCTAAGTGAGTCACCAAAGCGCTTTCGGTGCGCCAATCATCCTCAGCTAAACCGTCTTGCTGTTCTAACTTGAAAGCTGTGTTGCGTGCGACGTAGCTGAATCCCACAGCTCCGGTTCCACCAGTCCACTGTCTATAGGTGACCTGAAGGTCAGATGGGTCGCTGGTTGCCATTTGCAGATCAATCCACTCTGCTGAGTTGCCATAGTCCTTGGCTAGATAGCGAACAATGCGGCGAAGCACCTCTTTATTGTCCTCTTTTGTAATATTTGAGCCGGGGCCATTGTTCCACATCGGCTGTCGGTCGAAAATAGCAATGACATGACCCAAGCCAACAGGCGCATGTGCGATTACAGCCCAATCTGGATTAGCAATAGAAACGCCCACTGTATTGAGCGAAAGGTTACCGCCCGATTCGCGATTTTCAGGCGCCAACGGAATCAATACCTCGGCTATGCCGTTTGGGTCGACTGCAATTGGAGAAACGCCTTCACCTTCAAAAATAGGTTGATCAAAAACGATTGGGTTACTCACGTCGCTTGATGCACGATAGCTACGAGTGCCACCAGCTTGGTCGACCGTAACTTGCATCCCATAATTACTAAGTATTGAATTGACCGCAGTTTGGCCTGTTTGGTTGCTGATACCTACCGAGGGGGATGAGAAGAGACCACCAGCCGCGGAGTCGCTATACATTAGAATCCCGCCGCCTGTTTGAATCCATGCATCTAAGGCCTCTTGCTCAGCTTGTGACCATACCTTTTGATGGAGTCCAAAAATAATAACATCGAATTGGCCGAGGAAACCGCTGTCGAGTGTCACTGATTGATCGTAGTGCTGTGTGATGGTGTATCCCTGAGCATCGACCATAGCTTTAAATACGGACATACCTCTGTTGCCAGTATCACTTAGCAGCATTGGTTCGAAAGCTGCCGCGCTTCCTGATGGGATTACACCGTCTGCGGAAATATCGCCTCGAATGTAGGCCACTTGCTTCGCCGCATCTAAGGATAAGCTCAGGAGCAAAAAGGTGATGACCAAGAGCGGGCGCATGCTTATTTGAAGACTGTGAGCAGGGTGGGCTGGCATGTTTTTCGAGCGTTGGATCATGAGTAGTGACCGTAGCTATTTAGGTGAAAAGGTCAAATGGGAGTTCATTTGAATTCACAGAGTCCACCGTTGAACTTCGCTTCACTTATGCCGTCAGAGTTCTACTCTTGTTTCTCTGCCTCAGCAAGAATGGCATCGATCCATTCAGCCTTTGTGCTGATTCGCGCGTCGGCATAGAAGCCTTTTCGAGGTCCTTTCGTCACGCCGACAACCATCCATTTACCTTCGATTTCTGCGTAAAGTGGTCCGCCTGAGTCACCCGGTGCGGTGCCGCCTTCATACTTCGTATGTCCAGGCCCTTTGGGTTCATAACGATAGTGCAGGTCATGTTCGGTCGCGTTAAAAATATTATTGGTAATTGCTCGAGGAACACGAGCTCGCTTGAGCATGTCTCGATGTCCCTTGACTAGAGGTGCCCATCGGCCAAAAGCGACCTTCCATACCGTCATACCGACCTCGTCGTTACCCCGATAAATCGGTGTGGGTTGAATATCTGTAACTGGTTCTTTGAGTAGAATAATTCCGAAGTCCGTATCGGGATGTCCTGTGACGCTTTCTATCACCAGTGAGCGTTCGTTGATTTTTGCCCAATTCTTTTCGAGATCATCGCGTAGCACATGTCTTGCGGTCAGGATGGCGTTTGGCGTGATCAACACACCGCTGGCACCATTCACTCTGCAAACAGAAGCAAACTCAGGGCGCTTTGCCAGTTCTGCCAATGTATCTGGGTCCAACTCAGCATGATACGTTACCGCCTGAGAAATGGGGCTTAGTAGTGAAGAAAGGGTGAATAAAAGGAGGGCTTGGAAATGCTTAGAGTGTATCGACATAGATGTATACGAACTTCGATTTATTTACTTCGGTATGCAACCAGAATGCAGTCTTATAGTGGTTTCCTTCTTTATAGCTTCGAGGAGTTGAGTTTCTTTTAAGTTACACTAGTCTCCAATAATGATCTCAGAGGAACTGGAGAACCGAATAGTTGAACCGATGGAGCATTGTTTACTTTGAATGATAAACGACAAGATAAGCCCTTGGTTGCAGTTGCAGGTGCAAGTGGGTTTGTAGGATCCCACCTACGGCAGTATTTGTCTAAAAATTTTCGTTTTAGAGCCCTGACACGAAGCCCGAATATCGTTGAGCAAAGTGTCTCTAACAATGAGACCGAGTGGAGGCATTGTGATTTGTATTCATTGCCCAAGGTCTCCGAAGCACTTGAGGGATGTGAATATGGCTTGTATTTGGTGCATTCGATGGCGCCCTCATCACGCTTAATGCAAGGGTCCTTTGAGGATACGGACTTATTGCTAGCGGACAACTTTATTCGCGCGGCTGAGAGCGCGGGTTTGAAGCATATTATTTATTTAAGTGGGTTGATGCCAGAAGGGGATGAGCACCTGTCCCCTCATTTGCGTAGCCGTTTGGAAGTCGAGCGTGTTTTAAACAGTCGATCGATTAAAGTTACGGTATTAAGGGCAGGACTTATTTTCGGGCCCGGAGGTTCTTCCTTTTCGATGCTGATAAACCTCGTCAGCGGACTTCCAGTGATGCTCCTTCCCGCATGGGTGCGCTCCACGACGCAGTCGATTGACATCCAAAATGTGTGTGAGGCGTTCGAACTCTGTCTGACTGAAGAGGCCTTTTCGACGGGTGCAGTGTATGACCTTGGTGGACATGAGCCGATGACCTATCGAGACCTTATTCTGCGAACGGCATCGTTTTTGGGTAAGCGAATAAAGACCTACAATATTCCATGGAATTTATTTGCCTTGTCGCGACATTGGGTCGCTCATTTTGGTGAAGTTCCCGTTGCGCTAGTCGGCCCTTTGCAAGAAAGCTTACAGCATGATTTACGTGCGCGGAAGAGTCCTTTGTTAGATCGAATTTCCATTCATATACTAAGCCTAGAAGACTCCCTCTCGAGAGCTGTGGGCTCTGATGGAAAGCCGATGTCGAATCCTCGGATGAAGACTCAAGCAGTTGACTCAAAACAGATCAAAAAAGACAAACGCGTGCGTTCTGTGCAGCGGATGCCTTTACCTCCGGGATTGGATGCGCAGCAGATTTCACGTGAGTATGGCCAGTGGCTGAGTCGCACATTTGCAAACCTCATCAATGCCGAGACCGATGATCAGGGAGTGGTGCGCTTTTATCTTATCTCGAAGCGGCTGAAGCTATTGGAACTGACCCCTACGCCCTGGACGCTTCAAAACAAGCGTCGCTGTGCATACTACATATCCGGTGGGTATTTATCTAAAAATGTGGACCCACTAGGTCGTTTTGAGTTTCGCCTTTTTCCTTCAAATAACTGTATCATTGCCTCGATACATGGTTTTGCGCCGAAGTTACCTTGGTTTTTGTATACGGTCACACAAGCACCACTACATGCATTCGTTATGCGGGCATTTAGCCGGTATCTCGCAAGATTATAGTAGATAGCTCGCCGCAGAGGGACAATCGAGACCTCAGTGGCAATCGACGAACGAGACGATGTTGTAAAGGTCGAAACTTTTGCTTCTCAAGGGATGAGTCTGTGCTAAGTTTTGCGCATGTCTGATCAGCGCCCAAAGCAAACTCCTTAGGTTCACTCCGATAATATGGTGTGGACGCGTATCTTTTACGGTCGAGAGGTCATGTAGCGTATTATCGAGACGATTTCGCGTAAGGATGAGCTGCAGCAGCGCTACGTTTGGCGCTACGTGTTACGTGCCGCGATGGCGGGCCTGATTGTTACACTCATGTATGTGTTTACCTATCAAGTGAAGGCAGACCTAGGCGAGCTGCTGAATGAGGGGATTTCGAAATACATTACCGCACTCACATTCAGTGTGGCCTTGGTTTTTATTTATTTCACTAACTCTGAACTGCTGACCAGCAACTTTATGTATTTCACGGTCGGGATTTACTATCGAAAGATTAAATACTCGCATGCGCTACGGGTTCTGGGGCTCTGTTTATTTGGTAATATCTTAGGCATTATCTTTATCGCAGGTCTGGTGGCCTCCTGTAGTATTATTTCTCCTGAGATGCAGCAGCTCTTGTTGCACACGGTTGAGGTAAAAACAGTCGGTAGCGACGCATGGACGATCTTTGTTAAAGCGATCTTTGCTAATTTCTTTATTAACGTCGTCATCATTATTGCGATGCAACTCGGCGAAGATTATAGCGCCAAAATATTTGCCCTGCTTGCGGGCGTCACAGTCTTTGCGTATATGGGCTTTGAGCACGTTGTTGCAAATTCAGCTCTGTTTGCACTCGCACTTTTCATAGAGCCTGCAGCGGTGGATCTCGCGCATACTGGAAAGAACTTTGTCTTTTCTTTTTTGGGTAATTACGTCGGTGGCGGGCTTATTATTGGTCTCTTTTACGCATTCCTAAATGATGATCGGAAAGTCAAGGCTAAGCCAGACGCCTGAACGAGCCGAAGCTTTGATTGGTTAGTGACAATCGTAGGCTCAAATATTTTAATTAAGGGGGTGAGCGTCAGGCTTGTAAGTCAGCGGGATCTCTCTGATTCCTCTCTGAATATAGGATGTTACAATTCAATATTCAACTGTCTACTTGTGGGCAGGTTTGCAAAACATCAGTGGGGTGTAGTCTAGTGGTATTCAAATGCACAGAGTGACCCCTATCCCTATGAAAAAGTTATTTTTAATTGCGACGAGTTGTGCGCTAGCCACTAGTGTCTTTGCGCTGACAGCCTCGGACAATGCTGACAATTACGGCAGCGGTTGGACGAGTGGAACGAATGGCGGTTCTGGCTTCAACCCGTGGGGCTTTACGACTACGGCTGACAACACTGTGGATATTAATAATTCCGCGCCAGGCGGATCTAGTATCAACACGACAGCAGGATCCTTTGAAATGGCTGCAAACAACGGCGGCAGTTTTGATGTTTTTCGCTCGTTTGGCGGTGGGGCCTCCTTGGCCGCTGGCGATATCTTTAGTGTAGATATCAGTGTTAATTTTCGTAATGGGAATAAAGGGTTTGACCTTCGTAATGACGGCACCGGTCTGTTTAACTTTAATGTTGGCGGCGATAACTACTTTTTTGGTGGCACCGACTTGGGTGCTGAGCGCTGGGGGTATGTAACTGATGGCGTATACAGTTTAGAATTTGAGTTTCTTACTGAGACGATCATGAACGCTAAAATTACTCGCACGTCATTGACGGATATAACGCGTGAATTTGAACTCACCAATGTGAATTTGAGTAGTGCGGTGAACAACTTTAAGTTTTATGTCTCTGGGACTGATAATGCCGATGCTGCCAATCGCCTGTATGCGAATAATTTAGAAGTCGTTCCCGAACCGAGCACCTATGCGCTGTTCGCAGGCGCATTTGTTTTGATGTTTGCGATGCAACGCCGCCGTCGCTAATCGTCAGTAATGTTTAAAAGGTCGCTATGGTTACGTAGCGGCTTTTTTGCTGAAGGTGAGGCGGGGTAAGTGCGGGGAGAATAAAGAAGGATGGTAGCCGTTCCGAGGCCAAAGGCCGACAAGACCGGTCGAAACGAACCGAAACAACTGTAAAGTTTTGGTCGATTTACACCGCAAGGCCGCATGGTCCAAAGCGTCACCGCTTCGGCTACGACTCCGCACTTATAATTGCACTCGAAGGTGGGCAATCGGCGTTCAACGTTTGCATTTTATCGCGAGTCAGATCTTTTTGTAGCGATGTATCCTTCGCTTGAGCCTGTTATTGCTGATTTCATCCACCGTTTACCGAAGACAGAGACGCACCTACACATCGAGGGCGCATTGCCGTATTCGCTGTTGCAGAAGCTGGATCCAGTGAAGTTTGCCGAGCCACAGGCCTGTTGGGCAGACGATTTTAAGTGGCAATGCTTTGAAGATTTTGAAGCACACTTGATTGAGCACGCAATGCAGTGGTTCACCACGCCAGAGCGCTACTACGAGGCGGCAAAGGTCATTTTTGAAGGGCATTTACAACAAAATGTCCGCTATGTAGAGACTTCATTTCATGCAGGAATTATTGAGTTTTTAGGGATTCCTGGACCAGAGATCTTATCCGCAATTCGTAGTGCCGTTCCGAAAGGTCTAGAGCTACGTGTGTTTATGGGGATGTCCCGTAATAGCTATAACGAGACCTTGGCACCTGTCTTAGATGAATGCATTGAGTGGGAGGGGCTTGCAGGTATTGATTTGCATGGTGTGGAGTCGCTTCCTCTAGAGGCATGGACACCGAAGCTTTGGGCAAAAGCACGCGACGCTGGGCTCGAAATAAAAGCGCATGCAGGCGAGTTTGGTCCGGCTGCGCATGTGCGTGAAGCTATTGAGATTCTTGGCGTGAAACGTGTGCAACACGGGGTGCGTGCATGTGAGGATCCCCGTGTGGTTCAGCTTGCGATTGAGAAGGGGGTGACTTTTGACGTCTGTCCGATCAGTAACGTGAAACTCGACGTCGTCGATACGATGGCAGAGCACCCGATTCGCCAGTATGTCGAGCAGGGCTTGCGCTGCACCATCAGCACCGACGATCCCTTTTCCTTTGGCAATACGATTGAAGAGGAGTATCGGGCGCTACATACGGAGCTCCGCTTCAAGCCAGTCGAATTGGCTCGTTTGGCAAAAAATGGCTTCGAGGTAGCTTTAGTTGACGATGGGCTCCGCTCTAAGTGGCTCGCTGAGGTCGACGAGACCCTTCACCGCGTATAAAAATCGTGGGTCGTGGGGCTACAGCTTCGCCCCATATTATTTCTAGTATGGTTTGATCCGGTAGCGCAGGCGTGTCTCGAAGAGTACTAGCTTTAGGATGTTTTCAGCCATTACAAGAGGTGGGGTCGCCTCGGCGAGGCGACCCCACCAAAAAATTCTCTTAAAGTAGTGCCATTCGGCCTGTCTCACGCCACACGAAAGTCTGTGGTGCCTCGCAAGTGTCTATGCGCACCGAGGACGGTGCCGAGCTACCCTGTAATCTCTTATAGTAGCTAGATATGGCAGTAGGCTTAGGTGCAATTTTAGAAACCACGAATATACACGAAATTACACGAATCTGATAAGTCGCCACTATGGAGAAGTGTAAAGTTAATGAAGCTCTGAGAGATTCGAGGGAGATGCTTTGAATATGAATGTTTATATATTTTTATTCGTGTTGATTTGTGTCCATTCGTGGTTCAAGTCATTTATTTAAGGTCATTGATCCGATCCACCCTTTCGAAACGGTATAATACCGAATCGAGAAAACTTTGGCCTTCCTGATTGTGAACGTGGTCGCGCTGGCGCGTCTCGCGCCGCAAGGTCGTATAAGCCGGTCAAAACAATCGGTGCGGTGCGAGACGCACCTGCGCTACCCATTTCCATCGGATAGATTAAGCATGTCTTGCTCGGACAATGGCGGTAACTGAAGCGATTCGGACCTAAGCTTGTAGGGCCTTTGCTTGCAAAGTGCCGCAGTTTACAGCTCGAGCCCTACAAATAAACCGATGTTCAATCCATGTGCAGTGTTGTTTTTGGCGCTTAAGCTAGCGTCATGCACGATGAGCCAAAAAAAGCCGCTGGATTGCTCCAGCGGCTTGAAATTTTAAGAATTCGTCAGAAGCGAGGCTCTAGAGGAATGCCTTGAACCGTTTACTTGCGGCGACGCATTGCCACGAAGGACAAAGCGAAGAGACCGCCAAGAAGCGCATATGTGCTTGGCTCAGGAACGACTGCGGCTGTTGACAGTGCAACATTGTCAACCCACAAGTGGTGACCAGCTGAACCATCTAGTCCTCCTGTGAAGGACAGTTCAAAAGTGACTGTTCCAGCAGCTTCTAGCGTGTTGTCAGCAAGGCTTGTCAAATCAAGGTCATACTCGTCGTGCTGATCTTGCGCTGCATTCGGAGCTGTGCCGAGTGATGTAATCGCATCGGTTGCTGATGTGAAAACATTACCAGCAGTAATGGCACCACCCGCTTGAACATTTAGTGAGAAATCACGTGCTGTGTTAGGGCGGAAAGCAAGCGCGTCGAAGTGGAATGCGCCTAAGTCAATGTCGCTACCACTGCCGTTAGTGAGAGTGATAGTGAAGGATCCATCAGAGCCATTGAAAGACACTAAATTCATGCCTGTGCCCACGATCGCGCTGCTTGCTGCAGTGCCGTTACCGTCGAAGCTTCCCCAAGTGGTGTCGGAGCTAGCGCCACGATCTTCAGTTGCAACGTTGCTCATGCTAGTCTGTGCCATCGTAGCTGTGATGCCTGTTGCAGTGAAGGTAGACGTTGACGCTGCAGTGCTGTCAAACGTATCCCATGCTGCGACAAGATCTTGAGCAGATGCAGACAGAGTACCCATGGTTGCAGCGATTGCTGCGATTGTTAATGTTTTTTTCATATATATGTGTATTGAGGTTTAATTTGAATCTCGAGGTTCAGATTGTTTACACCGCACTAATTAATGGTTTCCCATAAAATACCGCCGTGTTTTTAAGGTTTATGGCTAAATAACTATACTTTTACAGGGAAAATGATTTAACATCGTTGAAATTCGCTTGATTGTTTGCTCAAAGGGTAAACGGTTGCAGCAGAATCATTGTAGTCGTTACGATTAATCAAATTTGGCTTCTCTAAAATATCCATTAGTATTTATCATGAAAGTTACCCTAAAAGACATCGCTGCGGAGCTTGGCGTGAGCCATGCGACGATTTCGTTGGCACTGAATAATTCTCCTAAAGTCGCTAAGGCAACTCGCGAAAAGGTGTTGGCTAAGGCAAAGGAGATGGGGTATCAGGTGAGCCCTTACGTATCGGCCTTGATGGCGGCTCGGCGGCGTGGTCGCGATCTAGATCAAGCGCCAGTGATTGCTTTGGTCACCCCGAACCGTAGTGCGGACTACTGGAAGGAGCGACACCATATACGGCGCTTTATTGAAAGTTGCACGGAGACGGCTGGGGGGCTGGGTATCCAAACGAAGCTTTTCTGGATCGGCGAAGAGGGCATGACGGCGAGGCGTATGAACGAGGTCTTCTTTCACCGAGGGATTCGTGGTGCCGTTCTGATGACGCATGGTAGGTGGGGTGAGCGAATGGACCATGCATGGTCGGATCTTGCCACAGTGACTTATGGGGCGCGTGAATTAAGACCCAACACGGATTGGGTGGGGGCAGACTTTTATGGAAACATGGAGCTCGTTTTAAATGAACTGGTCGCCCATAAGTATACGAAGGTCGGTTTCACCATGGATAAACCTTTCCATTATCAACATCACAATCGCTGGCTGTCGGCATATTTGAAAGAACGCTACTACGGAGGGATCGCCTCGATGGAACCTTGGTTGGACGCCCAGCCTGATTTCGAAGGGTTTAAAAAGTGGTTTCAAAAGTGGACCCCAGAGGTCATTGTCTGCGTGCAGCCGGCGACGATCATCGAATGGCTACAACAGCTAGGTCTCCGTGTGCCGCAAGATGTGAGTGTGGTAACGATAGGCACTGCGGAGCGGGGTGGTAAGCTGTCAGGTATCGTTGAGAATACATATACCTGCGGGAAACTTGCTTTGCAATTATTGGTCGACCGTATCCATCGTGGTGATTTTGGCACGTATGCAGATCCATACCATATCACGGTGAAAGGTGAATGGAATCCTGGTGAGACCCTGAAGCGTTCTCATGTGGCGGAGTGAAGTGGGTGTATACATTTAGTGAGAATAAGTAGTCTCCACGTTATGGACTTGGTATTCACTAGTTTTCACGCGCCGCAGTAATAATACCATCCTGTGACTTTTTCTGGCTGTGGGGTGCTTCTTTCAGGAAAGCTATTAATACCGTTATGAAAAATGATTGATCGGTTCACTCACAAGGTAGCGCAGCACCGTCCTCGGTGCGCACAGACGCTTGCGAGGCACCACAAACTTTCGTGCGGCGTGAGACACGCCTGCGCTACCTTTAGGATGTTTTCAGCCTTTATAAGAGGTAGGGGCGCCTCGGCGAGGCGACCCTACCAAAAAAATTCCCTTAAAATAGTGCCATTCGAGGCGAGCCAGCTCTCATCTTATCACATACTTTAGGTTTAAGGTGGAGTGCATTTCTTGGAATGTAGACATTTTAACAATGTAAAATATGGGGTGTTTGTCAGCCCGATCGATCCATGGAGTGTATGAAGTCGGTCATCAGCAGATTTCCCCTGGCTTAAGCGTTTGCTTTAGCGTCTATTGGTGGCTCTTCATTTTTTTAGTCAGTAAATCGTCAGTAAGTATAAATATGTCAGAATCAGACAACGTTGTCATTTCGGGGAAATCGTCAGTAGAATCGATTGACCAGAGCTATCTAGATCCACAATTGCCTCTTGAGCAGCGTGTGGAGCGGTTGTTGAGCGTAATGACGCTTGAGGAGAAGGCGCATCAGTTGGGCTCGGATTACGCGCGCACTGCCTGTGAGGGCAATAAGCCGGGGGATTTGTCGGACGAATTCAAAGCGCGCCTACAATCAGGCCTGGGCTCGATTCAATTTGTGAATTTGCCACACGATGCCGCGGAAGAGGCTGAGTTTGCCAATGCGATTCAAACGTATGCGCAGGAAAATTCTCGCCTCGGTATCCCGGTGTTGTTCGCCGGTGAGGCTTGTCATGGTTTGATTGCCAATCGAGCGACTTCATTTCCCCAAGCGATTGCACTGGCTTCGACATGGAAACCCGAATTGGTGAATCGTGTCTATTCAACTGCAGCGGCTCAAGCACGCTCGCGCGGCAATCACTTGATGAATACTCCCGTGCTAGACTTGGCGCGGGACCCTCGTTGGGGGCGAATGGAAGAAACCTATGGTGAGGACGTGCATCTGGTGACACAAATGGGCATCGCGGCGACGGCTGGTTTGCAAGGCGGTGGAGCGGTCGTTGGCGAAGAGAATGTTGTCTCTGCGCTGAAGCACTTTGCAGCCTATGGACAATGTGATGGTGGGCGTAATTTTGCGCCGACAAATGTGCCGCCTCGTGTATTTAAAGAAGAAATTCTAGAGCCGTTTCGCCAAGTATTGGAGAAGTCTCACGTCTGGGGGGTGATGCCTTCGCACAGTGAGGTGGATGGCGTGCCGGCACATGGGGATGAGGCACTGCTGACTGATTTGTTGCGGAAAGAGTGGGGCTTTAAGGGAGTAGTGGTTTCGGATTACCATGACATCCATCGTCTAGATATTTTGCATCATGTGTGTAGCTCGCAGGAGGAAGCTGCCTTGCAGGGTCTACGAGCGGGTGTGAGTTTAGATTTTCCGATCGGTGCCAGCTACCTAACTTTGATTGATACCCTAGAGGCGAATCCTGAATATATGAAGGATCTGGATTTGCGCGTTGCTGAAGTGCTTCGGGTGAAATTCATGATGGGGCTGTTTGAGAATCGCTTAGTGGATCCCAAGAAGGCGTATCAACTGCAGGAAGCACCGAGCAACAAGTCATTGGCCCTAGAAGCCGCCGAAGATGCCGTCATCCTGCTTAAGAATACAGACAATCTCCTGCCTTTAGATAAAGCGAAGCTTTCAAAAGTGGCCGTGCTGGGTCCGAATGCGGGTGAGACGATTCTGGGTGGGTATTCGCATTGGATGACTTCTGCGCAATCGATCAAAGATGGGTTGAGTGAGTATCTGCAAGGCAGTGACATTGAACTTGAGTATGCTAAGGGCTGTGGAATTACAGCTGGAGGTTTAACTTTTGCACAGTTGGAAACGGGCACGGAAGATAACCGCGGAATTAGCACGGTGCCTTACGAAGAGGAAAAAGAGTCCATCCTGGAGGCTGCGGCGATCGCTAAGAAATCCGATGTCGCCATCGTCTGCGTCGGAGATGACTATTTTAGTGCTCGCGAGGCATTTTACTTCCGCAGTGCGCTCGGTGATCGTGGCAATATCGATTTAGCAGGCAATCAGGAAGCATTGATTCAAGCGGTTGTTGAAACGGGCACGCCTACGATTGTCGTGCTCATGCATGGTCGCTCGCTGTCAATTAATTATACCAATGAACATGCCGCGGCTATTTTGGATGGCTGGTATTTGGGGGAGGAAAGCGCTCCAGCGATCTGCAAAACTTTGTTTGGTGAAAACAATCCAGGTGGTAAACTGGCTGTGACCGTCCCAAGGAGTTCGGCGCATTTTCCCGCTCACTATAGTCAGCGTCATTCGGGCACATGGAAGGACTATCTATTCGAAGAGGGGCCACCTCTCTATTCTTTTGGCTATGGTCTTAGCTATACGGATTTTAAACTCGATAAGATCGCGCTGTCCTCATCGACTATTCAGGCGGGCGAATCGTGCACGGTTTCTCTTGAATTAACCAATGTGGGTGAGCGTCTTGGAGACGAAGTGGTGCAGGTCTATCTCCGCGATGTTGTCGGCTCCACAACACGGCCAAAGATTGCGTTGAAGGCTTTCGAGCGGGTTCGCTTGGCACCTCAGGAAACAAAAACAGTGGAGTTAACTTTAGGGGCGGAGGCTTTTGAAATGATCAATCGCGACATGGACCGAGTCATTGAGCCTGGAGAATTTAAGGTTTTTGTTGGCACCTCTTCCCGCGAACAAGATCTAACCGAATTGTCATTGAACGTCGAATAGCTGGCGTCCCCGCCAAGTTCTCATTTCCCTTAACTCTCATTTTACGAATAATAAGCTCATGTATAAATTAAAAGTTGCTATCACTTTACCGCTATTTCTCATAGCGGCTCTATCGCCGAGTTTGGCTGAGGATACGATCATTCGGGAGCAAAACGCAGTCACCGTGCATACGGATGAAGTCGTCGGTAAGCTCTATAACCTATGGGATGTCCGAGTGATCAATGTGCCCGAGTTGTGGGCGGAACCGGGCTTTGCCGAGATGATGGCCGCGACTTCCGTTTATGCCAACAACATGGTCAGTGTGCGCATACTGGGTGGCAATCACAACAATTCCTGTGAGTGGTTTAAGGGAGTCGATGAAAATGGTAAGGTGATCGTCGATACCGAAGGCTTTTTAGACATCTTGCGCGCCCAACATCGCGTCGGCTTCAATCCTTGGATCATTTTAGATAATGTGCCTTGGGCGATGTCACCAAATGGAGAACGCCAGTTTTACGGGCAGTGCTATCCACCTAAAGACATGGATGTATGGTTTGAATACGTGCGCACGCTGGCTCAGGCAATGGTCGATGAGTTTGGCATGGAGGAGGTCAAGAACTGGCGCTTTCGTGTCGGCACCGAGCCGGATTCATATCCACGCCATTGGACGGGCACGATGGAAGAGTATTTCAAGCACTACGACTATACGGTCGCCGCTCTGGAGAGTGTGATTGAAAACCCAAGAGTTGGCCCAGGAAATATCCTGAATCCGGTCACCATCCAGAATGCTCACAAGAAAAAAGGCCGCTGGGGCTTAAAGATACTGGAGCATTGCGCGCGGGGCACCAATTATTACACAGGGGAGGTCGGCACCCGCATTGAGTTCTTTTCGACCTCGGCCTATGCCAATACGCAAAAGATCTTTCAGTTTGATGAAGGTATGCGGCTGTTACGGGCTGAGATGGATAAATATCCGGAACTCAAGGACACAACGCTGGAAATTCACGAATTTGGTGAGGTGAGGGAATGCCTAAGCAAGGATGATGCTCTCAGCAATACCGAGTTTTTTGTTGGGCTGTATGCGTATTCGGTGGATACCGCCTATAAATACAATGTGCGCAGGATCTACAACTGGGATCATCACCTCGGTATGGTTTACACCTGGTATCAGACCACACCCGGACTCTTCCAGCCTTGGACTAAAGTGATGGGATGCCTCGAAGAGATGGTTGATGGTGAGCGCGTTAAAGTCGAAAGAAGTTCCGATAAAAAAGTGAGGCACGGTGCGGTATCGGCATGGAAAGATGGCAAGCTACATATTTTGGCGTATTCACACCATGATGATCCAAATGTTGAATTTGAAAATGACATTGATCTAATGATCGCTGGTGATCGCTTTAATCAGCATCAAAACTGGACCCTCGAGGAAAAGCTGCTGGATAAGGATAACGGTGTCTATATTCATCAATTGTATGCCGATATTGAAGCCGAAGGCATTATGCCTGGGGAAATTAGCTTTCCGATTCAGCGCAACTTGGAGCGACGCTATGGTAAGGTGAGACCGATGGATAAGAAGGCCTTTTCACATGGCACAAAAGAAGGCCTGCCAGAGGGTGAAGCGAATCGTAAAGCAGCATCGGCTGTCGCCAAGAAGAATCTAGAGAAGTATCAGCAGATGGGCGAAATGAAAGTCGTGCGCGCGGGAGATGTGTTGGCTTTACAGGACGGTAAGCTGAATCTGAATCTCAATTTTAAAAGTAGCGGTATACGCTTCATTACGCTCACTCCTAAAGGGCTTTAATTACCATGGAAGAACATTATAAAACAGCGCCCAAAGATCGAGTCAGTACGGGCAAGAAAGTCGCCTATGGTATTGGAGCAGTCGCGGAGAATTCTATGCAGAATTCTGTGACCAATATGGCCAATCCATTTTTCAATGTGGCCTTGGGCGTTTCTCCTGCATTACTTGGTATCGCCGCGATGCTTTTTCGAATTTGGGATGCGATTACAGATCCCATCATGGGTTGGCTGAGCGATCGCACGCAATTTCGATACGGTCGCCGTAAACCCTATATTGTGGGGGGAGCCATTGTTGGTGGTTGTCTTTTTGCCTTGATGTGGTGGTGCCCGCTGGGGATGTCGCCGACCTTCTATTTTGTTTGGTATATTTGTATCTCCTTACTCTTTTATACGGCGTTTACCGTATTTGGAGTGCCGTATCTGGCGCTGGGGTATGAGCTGAGTCCGGACTACCACGAGCGCACGCGGGTGATGTCGTTTCGCACCGGATTTCAATCGGTTGCGGGCTTTGGTATTCAGTGGCTATTCTGGTTTACGCAACGCGATATCTTCGACGGCACTGTTGATGGTATGCGTTGGGTGGGGATTGCATTTGGTATCATGATCATTGTGACAGGCATCGTGCCCGGGCTAGTGCTGAAGGAGCGTGAGTTGACTGTCTCAGAGAAGACGGCCAATCGCGAAAAGCTAGGCATCAAGGGTGTGCTCTCTGTATTTCAGGTGAAACCATTTGTGTATGTGCTTGGGGCACTCGTCACAGCGGTGTTCGGAATGTTCCTGGTGATTATTTTTGGTTTTTACATCAACGTGTATTATCTGTTCGGTGGCGATTTGAAGGCGGCTTCTACAGTCCTCGGAGTCGCTGGTTCGGCCTATCATCTGTGCTGTATTTGCTCTGTCCCATTGATTGCTTGGGTTTCTACCAAACTGGGTAAGAAAAATGCCCTATTGATTTTTATCGTCATTGCGATCTTAGGCAGCGCTTGCAAGCCTTGGGTGTTTAATCCGAGTTATCCCTATTTACAGTTGATTTCTTCGGTGTTAATTGCCCCAGGGCTATCTGCGATTTGGACCTTGCTGGCATCGATGACTGCAGACGTCACTGATTGGGATGAACTGGAGACTGGCAAGCGTCGCGAAGGTGCTTTCGGAGCTTTCTATGGATGGACAATGAAGCTCGGTTTCGCCATTTGTTTCTTTATCGCAGGAATGATTCTCGAATGGACCGGCTTTGATGCAGGGCTGGGGGGTGCGCAGTCTCGGGAGACCTTGGATTCCATGATGCGACTCTATGCGATTATTCCGGTGCTCGGAATGCTGTGCACAATGTTTTTTGTATGGCGTTTCCCGATTACGGAAACGGTTGCCCGTGAAGTGCGCCAGAAGTTGGATGCACGTAAAGCAACTGAACTCGAGGATGCGTAATGAGTAGCAAACCGAACGTCTTATTAATTATTACTGATCAGCAGCGTTTTGATACGATTTCTGCTGCTGGGAATCCGCAGATTAAAACGCCGAACCTGGATCGATTAACTCGGGAAGGCACTCGTTTCTCATCTGCTTATACGCCCGCACCAGTGTGTGTGCCAGCACGCTGTGCGATGCACTATGGTCAGTATCCGCTGACGAACGGGTGCTTTGAAAATAACTATGACATGCCGACAGATCGCCCAAGTGTGGCCGATGCGATGACCCGTGCCGGTTACCGGACGCATGCGATTGGTAAGCGGCATTTCACTCCCAATCCACAAGACCCGCGAGGCTTTCAGACGCTCGAAAAACAAGAGGAAATCGTCGATGACCTGAGTCAAGATGACTACTTGCAGTATCTCGAAGCGAATGATTGCGGTTATGCAATTGAGCCGCATGGTGTACGTGGCGAAGCATACTATGTGCCTCAGTTGTCGCCGCTTCCACCGAAGCATCATCCTACACAGTGGGTGGGCGATCGCACTGTTGATTGGTTGAATGACGCGGGGAAGGGTGATGAGCCGTTTTTCTTATACAGCAGCATCATTCATCCGCATCCACCGTTTTCACCGCCAACACCGTGGCATAAGCTGTATCGTGCGCCGGATATGCCGCTGCCGAAAATGACTCAAAACCCTGAGAGTCTGTATCTGCATACGAACTACAGGCAGAATCGCTATAAAGGTAGAGATGCAGGCACAGACTTGCGCTTGCAGCAGTTGATTAAATCTTACTATTGGGCTTCGATCTCGTTCATTGATCATCAAGTTGGCCGTATGCTGGACACGCTCGAAGCGAATGGGCAGTTGGAGAATACCTTAATCATCTTTGGCTCCGATCATGGTGAATTTTTAGGTGATTATGGCTGTTATGGTAAGCGCTCTTTTCTCGATTCCGCAGCTCGGGTGCCGCTGATCTGTCGTTTGCCAGGGAGGTTTGAAGCGGGGGCGGTCTGTGAGACTCCAGTTAGTTTGATCGATATTATGCCAACGGCATTATCGGTTGCGGAAACCTCAGTCGACAATTTGGATGGGCAAGACCTTGCGCAAGTCGCAACGGAGAGTTCAGAACGTGAGATTGTGTTTGGACATTATCAAGGGGCGGAAGCTGGCATTTACATGGCCGTTTCGAAGGAGTGGAAATATATCTGGTCGGCTGCCGACAATAAGGAATTACTGTTTGACCGTATCGCCGATCCATTGGAATTACGCAACCGAGCCTACAACGTAGCGAGCGCTTCGGCGGCTCGCAAGATGCGTGATTTATTGCAAGCAGATATACGCACACGCCCAGGGCATGAAGCGATTGTGGATGACTCTGGTTGGATCGTAAAAGCACCGATCAACTTGCCAAATGACCCAGATGCGGGCTTGATTGTTCAAGATCCACCGTGTTTTCTTGATCGTTTATCCATTCCAGGATATACGGAACATAGTATCGCGGCAGAGGACGAAACAGGAGCCGACTTCGACCCTTTGAAGTGATACGACCTTCAGTCATTCTATTAAATACCCCAAACAAGAACTCTATGAAAGCAGCTGTTTTATTTTTAGCATCAACATTTATTGTGGGCGCACAGGTGGCCACATCAGCGCCGACGCCTAGTGAAGTCAAAGCGATTACCAAGCGAGTCGCTGATTGGCAGATCGAAACGTTTGAAGAATCCCACAAGTATCGTGGACTTTCTCAGCGAGCTAAGCAGAGAATGGCAAAAAATGGGACTGTGCCTGAAAAATACCACGACCTGCGCTGGCATATGGGGGCGCTCTATGCTGGGATGTATGAGTGGAGCACGATTTCGGGCGATACGAAGTATGCAGATTGGTTGGTCTCCATCGGTGAGCGAAATGATTGGAAGTTGTATGAACGCCCTTATCACGCCGACGACCATACCGTTGGACAGTTTTACCTCAATCTCTATGAAGATCGGGGCGATCCTGCGATGCTTGAGCCGACTAAAACACAATTCGATTGGATTTTAGAGAATCCAAAGACTGGCACCCTCGAATGGAAGGCTCGGCCGACGGATGCCCATCATCGTTGGGGGTGGTGCGATGCATTATTTATGGCACCGCCAGTCTGGGCGCGTTTAGCTAAGATTACACGTGACTACAAGTATCTCCAGTTCATGGATCAGGAATACCATGAGACATACGATTTACTCTGGGATAAAGAGGAGCACCTCTTTTGGCGTGACTCGAGTTTCTTTAAGAAACGTGAAGAGAATGGTGAGAAAGTTTTCTGGGCGCGTGGCAATGGTTGGGTCTTCGGTGGCTTGGCACTTATGATTCCAGATTTGCCTGAGAACTGGGAGGGGCGAGCATTCTATATTGAACTCTTTCAGCAGATGGCAGAGTCACTGCGTGCTGTGCAGCGTAACGATGGCACGTGGTCGATGGGATTGCTTGGAGGCACCGAGGGGTATCCAATCAAAGAAACCAGTGGCACTTCCTTTTTCACTTTCGGTTTGGCATGGGGCGTCAACAACGGCCACTTGGATCGTGACGTTTACGAGCCAATCATTCTAGAGGCTTGGGAAGCATTGACTGAATGTGTCACCGATGAGGGATTGCTTGGATATGTGCAGCCCGTCGGAGCGGCTCCAGGTGACTCGTTTGCAGACAAAAGTGAGGTCTATGGCGTCGGCGCGTTCCTTGCCGCTGGCACTGAAGTTTACAAGATGCTAGGTGGTTCAACGAACTAGCGTAGCTCGTTTACGATCGCCTCAGTGCTAAAAACGCTAACCTTACCAATTGGGCAGTCTCTCTTCTGATGAAAGGCTGCCCAATTTTATTTACATTTGAATCGATTCTCCTTTCAAATCGCGCACCTGAACGACTGCTCGTCCTGCTATAAGTGATGCGACGAAGTAGTTGCAAATGTGCCGTTTTTATGCAAATTTCAACTAATTCTGTTCCACAAATTTAACTTTATGAACAAACGATCCCCCATATCTCGCTTCCAGTCTCGACAAGGATTTACTTTAATTGAGTTGCTCACGGTCATCGCCATTATCGCCATTCTAGCGGCCATATTGATTCCTGCTGTGAGTAAAGTTCGTGCGCAGTCGTATAAGGCGAAGTCTTTATCTAATTTGAGACTGCTTCAAGTCGCGAACAGTCTCTATGCCACAGAAAATGATGGGCGCTTCGTCGCACCTTCGGTTCGGACCAAAAAGCCAAATGGCAGACTATCAACACAGCAATGGTTTGCGACACCTGAATATCTGGACCTTTTAAGAGGTGCTTCTCCAGACGGTGCATCTAGAGCCGTAGAGCGAGACTTTCCGCTGGAGATGTTCGACCCTCTCGCCTTGAATAGTGACAGTGCTGTTAGAGTGCACGTCCGTAGTTATGGTGCCTTTGGAAATGACCCGAGTAACAGTCAGTGGGGCCAAGAGCATAACTCTGGGAATCATAGCGCGAGAATGGTCGCCCCATCCAAAACAGCGGCATTTGCGACCGCAGGCGACTGGCGTATTGTATACGGAGGCCGTTTTAATTGGGCTGGAGTTGAAACCAAGGTCAATGGTTCTATGGCATATCGTCATCTAGATACAGCATTGGTTGTCTACTTTGATGGGCATGTCGGAGAGGTGACTAAAGATGATATGCGTAAAATTGATAAAGATGGAGGCATACAAAATCGTTTTTGGAACGCTCAAGACTAACCTTTAGGTCTTTGCTTTTTCAGTAATCAAGGAATTGACAGTAGCGGGTTAGAAGTGTTTTTTCACTTTTTAACTCAGTTATTACCTCGCGTGTGAAGTGCTTTTTACGAGTAACTGCAACGCATTCTCCCCCTGTCATCCTATTATGAAAGAAAGCCCTCAAGAAGTCTCCGAATCTCACGTTGTCGAAGAGTTCGAAACAACTCCCGTCCCAGAACGTGCCCATAAAGGCGCAAAAGCGTTCTGGGGTATGTATTCAGGCGAGCATGCTGCTGGCACCGAGTTTATGATCGGACCCTTATTCCTCCTTGCAGGAGTGAGTCTGCAAAATATTTTTTGGGGCTTACTGCTAGGGAACCTCTTAGCCGTCTTGAGTTGGCGCTACATTTGTGCGCCGATTGCAACCAAGGCGCGTTTCACGCTGTATTTCCATTTGGAAAAGATTGCAGGTAAGAAACTGGTAAAAATCTACAATTTAGCCAATGGTGTGCTCTTTTGTTTCTTAGCAGGGGCAATGATTACTGTGTCCGCCACGGCGGTGGGTATTCCGTTTAACTTGGAAATGCCTGCGTTTGATGCGATTTATCCAAACAGTGCCTCATTCGTGATTATCGTTTTGGCTGTGGGTGCGGTGATCTCTGCAGTTGCTGGTTTCGGTTACAATGCGGTGAGTCGTTTTGCAAATATTGCTTCGCCCTGGATGGTCTTGATTTTCCTAGGTTGCGGTATCGTGGCGCTGAAGCAGTTGGGCGTTGATTCATGGGCAGGACTTGAAGCTGTTTGGACGGAGTCGATCAGCTTTGCGCAAGGTGGCGAATTGAAAACATCGATGGGCTTCCTTGAAGTTGTTTTGTTCGCATGGTTTTGTAATGCTGCGATGCACGTCGGCATGTCGGATCTCTCAGTCTTTCGATATGCAAAAAAATCTTCGAGCGGTTGGGCCACCGCAGGTGGCATGTATGTGGGTCACTATATGGCTTGGTTGGCTGCAGCACTTATGTTGGCCGCGCAAATTAAGTTGACGCAAAGTTCAGACCCAGTCCCTGGTCCTATGGCATTCAATGTCGTGGGTATTGCAGGTATCATTTGTGTGGTCGTTGCTGGTTGGACAACCGCCAATCCGACGATTTATCGTGCCGGTCTCGCGTTTCAGGCAATGCTACCTGGAACAAGTCGTTTAAGTATGACACTTCTTGCAGGCTCTGTCGCGACAATCGCAGCGATCTTTCCAGCCTTTGCATTTAAGCTACTTGGATTTGTCGGTTTGTATGGCACGATTCTCGCACCTATGGGCGCGGTGATTTTCGCCGATTGGTATTTAAGTAAACGGATCGGCATCACACCTTTCCATGCAGAAGTCAGTGGCTGTGGTGTCAACAAGTCGGTATTATTCGCATGGCTCATTCCAGTTGCTGTGTCACTTTACTTCATTTTCGTGCAAGGCATAACCACTTGGTATTTCGTGCTTCCAGCATGGATCGCATGTGGCGTCTTATTCCTCGTTTTCAGTCGTATGAGAGGCACATCATCAGCTAACTAAGGAGAAATATACTATGAAAAATATATGTAAATGGATTGGACTGTTGTCGATTGTGGTGACTTTTATTCTACCGTTCTTGTTTCTTTTAGGACAAGTTGAGCTGGAGGCGATGAAGCAAGGACTATTGATTGCAACGGTCGTTTGGTTTGGAACCGCATTTTTCTGGATTGGTAGCAAAGAATCTAAGCCGACACCGGATGGTGATTCCATTCTCTAGCACACGCTGAGTCTGTCAATTAGCAGACTGCATCGGTCTTTATGACAAGGTCGATCCTTTCGCGAGGATCGACCTTTTTGTTGATCTCATTATACCGATAAAAAATGCTCTAAATGCTCGCTTGATCAGTGACCTCGAAACTCTGTTTCGAGTTGTTGGAGCGCAGACCCAGGTCTCGAGAATCGTGGTTACCAGAGAATGATCGCTAAGAATCAAACATTCTATAAAATGGCATTTCAATTAACTCGTATTTCAGCAGTGCCGGTGATCGGCTCTGCTAGCAACCAACGCTCGCCTGATCGATTAGCTGCGACTCGCTCACCATTTACATAAACTTGAGTGGATCCTTTTGCTGCGGGAATTTCTACCATTGCGGCTATATATTCAGGGAGCGTGAGTGACAGTGTAAATGTATTTGTGTTGTCCCAGCTAATGAAGATCGGGCCTTTTGGGGTAGGTATTTTCCCCTTAGCATAGCTCAACCCACTTGTGTGTGGACGGATGCGTGTGGTTTTCCATCCGGCTTGAAGTGCTTGCGCGCCGAGCACATAGCGTGGCAAAAGATTAGCTGGCGCAGCACCCCAAGCGTGGTTCCAGTCTTGGTTGGGTTTGTATTTCTGGTCCCATGCTTCCCATGTGATCGTGGTGCCACTTTCGAACATGTGCTTCCAGCTACGGTCATTGTCTGCTGTCATCAGCTCGATGGCTTTAGTGCCTGCTTCATTCTCGAACAATCCTTCAAGCAGGTATTGAGCTGCATATACTGAGCATGCCATACCTCGATTTCCGAGCCATTGAGTGATGTGCTGTCTTTGCGCTGCTGGCACGAGGCCAAAAGCAAGAGGGAACAAATTGGCATGTAAAGAGGAGTGCTTTGTATCTATGCCGTCACGATAGAGCCCAGATTGTTTATCAAAAAGAGTGTCTTGGAAAACAGCATGTGTTTTGCGGGCACGGTCAAGGTAATCGGCTGCTTCGGACGGTTTGCCGACCGCACGTGCGAGTTCCGCCATTTGCACCAATACGCGTAGATGGAACGCGTTGACTACCGTGTTCACAGGGGTAAACACATAGCCGTCGCGCTCACCCTTAGGCCAGTCGACGATATCGTCGCGCTTGATTTGCTTTTGATTACTGCCAATCAGTCCGTCTGGCCGCTTTCTATTTAGTAGCATTTTAGTTTTTAATGATTCATAGCGGGGGGTCAGCCATCTGGCGTCCCCAGTATGCATCCAGTCGGCGTAGGCCATGAAGACCATGTGAGGTGCCCACTCAGTTGGCCATGTCGGCTTTTCCATGAGTTGATCGAAGGTGTCGCGGGCCATCTGCACGTCACTGTCGGTTGTGTAATGACTGAGCTGGTTGAGGTAGGCGTCGGCTTCGTAGGGGATGCGCTCACGGTCACCATCGACGTAGACCCCAGCAAAGGTGGTCGCCTTTATTGAATAGCGGCATAATTCCCAAATGTCATTGAGTAACTCGTCGGAGCACTCAAATGCGGCGGCACTGTCATCCCAAGTGCTGGCAAACGCTGATTGGCGCACGATCTGATCAGGGGATAATTCACCCGGCCATCCTTCGATCTCTACCCAACGAAAGGGGAGCACGACTCCCCACTCAGCGGGTGTCAGAATGGCCTTGGGATGAGAGGTGTTGCGCTTGTCGGCAGCTGGGGCGACGACGAGTGTTCGTGTGCTTTTGAGCGTGGCTTCCGCTTTTGCGTAGCGCACCGTGCCCGGAGGTTTGCGGTTGATTCGTCCTTTCTCAAAGGCTTCACCGTAGTGCACTGTAATGGATTGATTGGCCCCTATGGGGGGTGTCAGGCGGAGATTGCCATATGCCACACGCCCGAAATCCACCAGTATTACATCGGGAGTGACTTGAGTGATTTGTATGGGGGATTCATCGACTAGATGCACGAGGGCGGCGTCGCTTGTCTGGAGGAGTATGCTGAGGGCGATGAGGAGCGTTTTTAGGTATTGCATGGTGTCGTTTATTAGGGGCGTGTGTCGGTTGAAAGTCACTTAGAATGGTTTCATTCTAGTGAATGGTGAGTGGTAGTTGAAGTCTTGATTGTCATCGTTTGAGAGTCTGGTTCTGATGAGCGTTCAGCTCTTTGGCTTATTGGGTGCTTGACCAAAAAAAGCGCGCCCTAAGTGGGGCGCGCTTGGATCGAAATTTAAGTCAATTAAGTTTACTTATTGAATAGGCCTTTAATGCCTTCGCTGGCTTTGTTCAGAGCATCGCCAGTGGCTTCTTCGACTTTATTTAAACCGGACTCTTGAACCGCTTTCAAAGCATCATCACCAGCCCCTTTGAGGAGTTGCCCCGCGTCAGTAATCGCAGGTCCAATGGATGACAGCACTTTCGATAAGACGACATCCAGCACATCAGCGATATTCGTATTACCCTCTTCCCCGATGTTGGTCATTTCAATACGAGGTAGTGGCACTTCTTGTCCGACTCCAAGTGCACCAATATAAATAAGGCCGTCCTCGATGATCAGCTGCTTGATGACGAGTTGTTTCTTTGCACCGCTTTCTTCGGCGGGTGCGTCTTCGGCAGGTTGATCACTTTTAGGACCAGTGAAATCTTCAATGTTATCGAGAAGCTTTTTCACATTGGAACTGGTGAATGTTTTTTCGTAGCTCATTTCAGGCCGACGAATATGGATTTTATTGATAATGATCTTATCGCTAAAAACACTGCTGGTATCGACTTCGATGTCGATTTGACCTAGGGCAAAAATGTTTTCGCTCTTGTAGCCTTCAGGGTTGCCGACATTCAAGCTCTTCAAGGTGCCTTTTCCGGACAGCAAGGAGATGTTGACGTCAGCAAGTGTGACCGGTGTTTGCGTGACTTGTGGGCCAACGGTTTCGACACCATGTTTGATACCCTTGTTGAGGCCTACGGATAGTAAGAAATAAAATGCAGCAGCGGCGATCACTGCGAGTAGGACGAGGACGAGTAGTATTTTTTTAATCATATACGTTTAGGTTAAGAGATTGATAACATCTGAAAAGCTAGGAAAATGTCCGCCGAATGGCGAGTTTGAAAGCAGATGAGAATGCGCTTCGTTTAGTGGAGGAAGGGTTTGAGTGCCCTTTAGGCTTAGCTGTAGTTGGTGTTTATCGAGATTTTGCTCGTTCGGGTGAGGCTGGTCTAGTCATTTTGGCGATGGGGGACGCGTATTGGACGTTCATTCATGAAGAGGTCTATGTGCTATGCGTAAATGAGTCGCGTGCTGAAGCGGTCTCAGCAGAGCTAGAGGCGTATGCATTGCTAGACTCTAAGAAGGTGCAGTCTGGAGCGTATCGGTATTTTGATTTTAAATTTAGTTGGTTATCATTTGCCCTGTATTTGCTGCTATTGGTTGGGGTTTTCAGCCTACAGACCCCTTTTGATTTAATTGCACTTGGGCGTGTGGATTCATTGGCGATCATTGATTTGAACCAATGGTGGCGTGCTTTGACGGCTTTATGTCTGCATACGGATGCGGTGCATTTGGTATCGAATCTCGTTGCTGGAATGGGTTTTGCGTTTTTTGTGTCGCGCTTTTTTGGAGCTGCTGCTGGCTGGATGTTAATCCTATTGAGTGGTGTCGCGGGTAACTTGCTAAATGCGTGGGTATATTACCCAGAAGCGCATTATTCGATCGGCGCCTCCACTGCGGTCTTTGGGGCATTAGGTATTTTGACTGGTATTGGTGTTTGTTCAGCTTTGACTGAACCGCAGCAGCGTTGGGCGCTGCCGCGTTGGTTGGTGCCTGTCTTTGGTGGTTTAACTTTGCTAGGCTTAATTGGAGTGGGGGATGGACCAGTTGATGTTGCGGCTCATATTAGCGGTTTTGCCTGTGGGCTTGTAATGGGGCTTATTGGTGCATTCTATCAGTCAGTCTTTGAGCGTTTGCATCGTTTGAGCTGGTGGGTGGTGACTGCGTTGTTTGGGCTCATCGGTATTGCCTGGTTGCTTGCATTTTCGGCTGCCTAATTGCTTTACCTATATAGCTTCTCAAGTTAGCTATTTGTTATGACAGATAATGCTTCTTCAAGACTTGAGATAGGTCGTCAAGCCATGCAAGCCGAGGCGGCAGCGATTGAGATCGCTGCTGGGCGCTTGGGAGACGGCTTTGAACAGGCGGTCGAAATCATCTTGGCGGCTCAGAGTAAGCTAGTCATATGCGGCATCGGTAAGTCGGGGCATATCGGAGGTAAATTGGCGGCGACCTTTTCTAGCTCGGGGATTCCTTCTGTGTTTCTACATGCGGCAGAGGCGATTCATGGAGACTTGGGTGTCTATCAGCCAGGAGATCCGACGATTGTGCTTTCCAAGAGTGGCAGCACTGCCGAGGTCTTGCGTTTGATGCCGCTGTTTAAAAAATTTGACTCCGCGATTATTGCGATTGTTGGGAACGTCGATTCACCAATCGCACAGGCGGCAGACGTTGTGCTGGATGCCAGTGTAGAAAAGGAGGCAGATCCTTTGAATTTGATGCCGACATCAAGTTCGACTGTCAGCCTTGCGATGGGTGATGCTTTGGCTGCTGCGTTGGTGAAGGCGCGAGACTTTACCGCTGAGGATTTTGCTATGTATCATCCTGGTGGGCAACTTGGGCGTAATTTGACCATGCAGGTCGGTGAAGTGATGCATTCCAGCGAGTGCGTTGCTTGTGTGGGAGCGGATGAAACTTTACGCGAAGTGGTCATACGGATGACCCGTTTCCCTCTCGGTGCTGCATGTATCGTCAGTGAGGCGAATCAATTATTGGGGATTATTACGGATGGAGATATTCGCCGTCTACTCTCTGGCGATGGCGATATTTTGAGCAAAGTGGTTAAAGATTGCATGACGCAAAATCCGATAGCGGCTCATTCCAATATGGGGCTCGGACAAGCGCTACGCATTATGGAGGATCGTCCATCGCAAATATCCGTGCTTCCGGTTGTGCAGGAAGGCACGATGGAGTTTCTCGGCTTGCTTCGCTTGCACGACGCCTATCAGCCGAGTTTCTCCTAAAGCGCTTTACGCTTTATTTATCTGAGGTAGCGCTCGGTTAATTGTTCGATGATGTAGTCGCGGGCTTCGTCGACGCTATCGATAATTTTGAATAGATTCACATCTTCAGGAGAAATTGTGCCCCATTCAACGAGCGCATCGAAGTTGATCACGCTATTCCAGAATTCACTCCCAAACAGGACGATTGGAGGCAATTTTTGCACCTTGTCGGTTTGCACGAGTGTGAGTGTTTCAAAGAGTTCGTCCATGGTGCCAAACCCACCAGGGAATGCGACGAGCGCCTTCGCCAGTAGCACGAACCAGTATTTGCGCACAAAGAAATAGTGAAATTCGAATTGTAGCTCCTCAGGGATGTATTTGTTGACGCCTTGCTCAAAGGGCAGGCTGATCCCGAGACCCACAGACTTGCCACCAACGTTGTGTGCACCTCGATTGGCTGCTTCCATGATGCCGGGGCCACCACCTGAGCAGATGATAAAACGTCGTTGCTCTGCTTCTGGTAAACTCATCGACCATTTGGTCAATTCTTCAGCTAGCTCAACGGCGGCGTCATAGTAAGGTGCCGCCCTTAAGTCTTTCTTTGCCTTTAAGAGTGCAGCGCCTTCTTCCAGAGTGGGATTTTGCGGATCTTTGATGGAAGATTCAACCGCATCGAAGGCTTTTTGGGCGTCCTCAAGTGGGAGGAGCCGAGCCGAACCGAACAGCACGATGGTGTCTTGAACTTTTTCCTCGGTAAAGCGGAGACCGGGTTCCGTCATTTCGCAAAGCACTCGTAAATTACGGGCGTCATCGCTATTGAGGAAATCGAGGTTTTTATAGGCTTTTAGGGGCCATTCGTCGCGGGAGCAATCTCTAGGTAGGGACATATTTTGTAGATGTGTATGGTTTTTCCTATAGTTAAAGCGTCGATTCCCACGAGGCAACTGTTTCTAGCCGATCTTTTATGGTTGCGAGGCTCTCAATCGCCCCTTGTTCTAGCCTCCTTCTACCCATAAGCAGCACTCATTTTTCTAGTATTCATGTATCTCAAAGAGATAGTTATCAGTGGTTTTAAAAGTTTTGCCGATCGCACGCGCCTAGATCTTCGTCGTGGAGTGACGGCAGTGGTCGGGCCTAATGGTTGCGGTAAAAGTAATATCGTTGATGCGATCCGTTGGGTGCTTGGCGAGCAGAGTGCGAAAGCCCTGCGAGGGGCCTCGATGCAGGATGTGATTTTCGAAGGCACTGATAAGCGTAAACAGTTGCCGACCTGTGAGGTTTCATTGACCTTTACCGACTGTGAAGCGGAGCTGGGCACCGCATTTAATGAAGTGGAAATTTCCCGCCGTGTGACTCGTGATGGCGGCAGTGATTATTTTATTAATGGCAAAGTCTCTCGCTTGAAGGATATTCAGCGTTTATTTGCCAACACCGGCGTCGGGCGTGTTTCTTATTCGTTCATGTTGCAAGGCCAGATCGACCAAATTCTGTCGACCAATGCTTCAGAGCGGCGCACGATTTTCGAGGAAGCTGCAGGAATCACGCTCTACAAGGCGCAGCGTAAAGAAGCGCTGAATAAGCTTTCCTTGGTGGATGCGAATTTGGCTCGTGTCACCGATGTGATTGAGGAGGTGAGCCGTCAAATTGGATCGCTCAAGCGCCAAGCGAGTAAGGCACTTCGTTATCAACGAATTAAGCACCGCTTGACCCACCTCGACCTCGCTTTTAGTGCATATCGCTATGCGGACTTGAAGTCATCGATTGATGCCGTTTCCGCGCGAGCTACGGAATTGCGGAAGCGACTCGAAGTGCATACAGAATCTTTAGATGCCGATGAAACTGCATTAGCTGAGAAAAAAGCGAAGCGCGTCGAACTGTATGATAAAATGCAGGAGTTTCAGCAGTTGGTCTATAATTTACGTTCTGAGAAGGAGAATGCGGATAATCAGGCAGAATTTTCAGGTATTCGAACTAAGGATCTAAACGCTCGGATCGAGGAATATAAAAAGGAAATTGCGGATTTAGAAAGTCAGCAACGTCAACTCGCTGAGCGCGCGGAGAGTGAATCCGAGAACAAGCAAATGCAACTCGACGTAGTGGATGACTCGGATCGAATCTTTCGGGACCGCAGTGCAGAACTTGTCGCCTCGCAGGAGCAACTTGGCGAAATGGAGGCCCAGCTTCAACAACGCCGGCAACATGTCTTAGAGGCTGAAAATCGTATTAACCGCGCTCGCTCACGTTGCACCACATTAGAGGTGGATCTCAAAACCTATCAGGTAAAGCACGCGTCGCTGACGGAGACCCTGGTCACATTAAAAGAAGAACTGCTTGTTCTAGAGAAAGGCGCATCAGACATTCAGCGTTTGCTCGAAAAAAGTCGTGAAGAGCAAAGCATGAGCGAAGCCGCGGTCGAAAAGGCCCGCAATGATTCTCGCGAAATTTTAGGTCAATTTCGTGCCATGCAGGAGCGCATTCAAGAGCAGGACAGAGGAATTGCTCGTAAGACAGCCCAGTTGAACATTCTTGAAGGGCTGCAGGCTAAATTTGAAGGCTTCGGTGAGGGCGCGAAAGCCATACTTGGTGATAAGCTAAGTGAAGTTGTCTCGAACAATGGTGTATCCATAGTTTCCAAAGAGTTAAAGGTGCAGCCCGCATATGTGAATGCTATTGAGACTTTATTAGGGTCAGCTGCGGAGGCGCTCTATCTCGGGAAAGCCGACACCGCGTTGTCGGTTATCGGCAAGCTCGACGAGTCACGTCTAGGGCGTGCCTGTCTACAAATCGATATAGAAACCACGGCAAAGCTACCAAAGGTTGATTTGCCCGACCATATTGTTGCCGCTAAAACCGTAGTTGTGCTGCGTGACCCTGCGCTGCAAGGCGCCGTGGATCGATTGCTTAGTGGCTGTTATTTGGTCGATACACTGGAGAACTTCGTTTCATTTTGGAAGGCCCATCCAGGTTTCAACTTCCTGTTGGCGGCCACTCAAAACGGCGAAATTATTGATTGCCGTGGTTTGATCCATGGGGGGCGCACATCAGGTAAAAAATCCTCCAGCGTTATGGAGCGTGAATCAGAGATTCGTCGCCTGCGTAGTGAGATCGAAGAAGAGCGCAAAGCTTTAAATAGTCTGCGTGAGGAATCCGCAGAGTTGGATGACCGGCGCAATACTGCAGAGGCGACTGTTGAAGAGCAACGACAACGCCAAAGCGAACTCGCGAGTGAAGTCTCTGGACTGGTCGCTGAGGAGCGAAACCAAAAGCAAAAAACGGAGCAAAATGCACGTTTACATTACAAAAGCCAAGAAGAGCTTGAAAAGCTAGATGCCAAGCATGGCGATTCAGTTCAAGAACTTGAAGCGGCAAAGCAGGAATTAGCCGCAGCTGAACAGGGCTTGAATGAGGCGCGTCAGAGTGGCACCGACCTTGAAGACGAAATTGCACGTGCCCGTGAAATTCGTGATGCCAAGCGTGAGGCACTTTCAGATGTTCGCCTCGAGCTCGCTGAAAAGAAACAGCGTTTAGAATCTGTGGACAGAGTGCTTGGTGAAGTGCAGCGTGAAACCGCTAATTTGCAAAACCGTATTTCACGTCGTAATCAAGAGATTGATACGATCAATGAGCAGATTGCTCAATTATCACGCAGTGGTTCTGCTGAACGTGAAAAAAGTGCTGAGCTGGAAAAGACACTACAGGTATCGACTGAACAATTAGAGCAAGATCGTATCGCCTTAAAGGCACTCGATGCAGACATCGCACAAGTCGATGGCGGTTTGACAGGGCGACGAAACGAAGGACGCTCGTTTGATCAAGAACTGACGAAGCTAGAGATTCGCCTCGCTGAAGAGCGTTCGCAGATTGGATTCATCCAAAGTTCGGCAGAAGATGAATACCAAATTGAACTCGGCGAAGTTTCATGGAAAACAGAACTCTGGGAAGGTAACGTTGAATTTGAGAAACGCGTGAATCTCGATGACATGGACGATCCAGATAAGCTTGCGGCGCAGCCCAAGCACGAACGTCGTGACCCCACCGAAGAGGAGCTTGCGGAGATGGACAGCACCGACTGGAAGGAGATCGAGAGCGAAGTTCACGAACTCAAAGGACGTATCGCAAACATGGGTCCTGTGAATCTTGATGCGATTAGTGAGTATGCGGACCTGAAGGATCGTCACGATTTCTTGAAGGGGCAAAGCGAAGACTTGTGGAATTCGAAAAATGCGCTGGTTAAAACCATCGATGAAATCAACGAGACGTCACAAACGCTCTTCCGAGATACCTTCGAGCAGGTGCGTAAGAATTTCGCCTTCACCTACGAAAAGATTTCCGGTGGTGGTGATTCAGACCTCTTACTTATCGATTCCGACGACCCGCTCGAATCAGGCATCGATATTATTGCGCGCCCTCCAGGCACGCGTTTGAAGAGCGTCACATTGCTCTCAGGTGGACAACGCACAATGGCTGCGGTGGCCTTGTTGTTTGCGATCTATATGGTCAAACCAAGTCCATTCTGTGTGTTGGATGAAATTGATGCTGCGCTGGACGATGCAAATATTGGCCGTTTCTGTGAGACACTTCATGGCTTTACCGATAAGTCTCAGTTCCTTATCGTCACGCACAACAAGCGCACGATTTCGAATGCAGACACTGTCTTCGGTGTCACGATGCCAGAGAAGGGTGTGTCGACCTTGTTATCCATGCGTTTTAATAAAGACACAAACCACCCAGATCTTGGCAATTTAGGCGACGGGCAGCCTTTTTAAGGGGATTCGCGTGTGATCGGTCTGGATGTTGATGTTTTCTTTCTGCTCTACCTCGGGGCTGGTTTTGTGCTGCTTTTTGGTCTGTGGTTCTATTACGATTGGCGCGACAAACATCTGCACGTCGCGCAACGTTCGAAAGTTATTTATCATTGTATCAAATGCAGCCAAATTTACACGGGTCCCCATCGGAGTGAAGAATGCGATTGCCCTCAATGCGGCTTTACCAATGGTCGATTACGATTTTGATACAAAACACAGCTCACATTTTTTATTCATATTTCAACTTTTTTTAAATCTTCATTATGCCACAACACATTGCCGTTCTCGATTTTGGTTCACAATATACGCAGGTCATTGCCCGTCGTATTCGTGAAGCCAATGTTCTTTCACGCATCTATCCATATACCACCCAAGCAAGTGTTCTCAAAGATGCTGGCGTTTGCGGTGTCATCTTATCTGGAGGGCCTTCATCGGTCTTGATCGAGGGGTCTCCGCGTCCTGATGCAGCCGTATTTGAAATGGGGGTGCCTGTTCTTGGCATTTGTTATGGTGAGCAATTGATGGCACATATGCTCGGGGGTAAGGTCGCCAAGAGCGAGGAGCGCGAGTTCGGCCATGGCACATTGAATATCGCGAAAAAGGGGAAGCTTTTTGAAGGTATGCCTGATTCCTTGCGCGTGTGGAATTCGCATGGTGATCGCTTGGAGTCTCTACCAGAGGGGTTTGAAGCTATCGCTTCTACCGAGAATTCGCCCTATGCGACGATTCAAGATGCGAAACGTAATTTCTACGGTATGCAGTTTCACCCCGAAGTGGCGCATTCGGAGATGGGCACTGAGGTGATTGCAAATTTCCTCTTCAAGATTTGTGGCTGTGAGTCGGACTGGTCGATGGCGAACTATATCGAGCAATCCGTGCAAAAAATTCGCGAAACGGTAGGCGATGCACGTGTCATACTCGGCCTTTCGGGTGGTGTGGATTCATCGGTCGCCGCTGCATTGATTCATAAGGCGATTGGTAAGCAATTGACCTGTGTATTTGTCGATAATGGTCTGTTGCGCTTACACGAGCGCGAACAAGTCGAAAAACTCTATGGCGACCACTTTGATCTTGATGTGCGTGTTGCGGATAAGGCGAAGTTCTTTATCGATCGTCTTGCCGGTGTTTCCGACCCGGAGACGAAACGCAAGATTATCGGAAACTCCTTTGTCGAAGTCTTTGACGAAGCAGTGACTGAGCTTAAAGAAATGGGCGATTATAAGTTCTTGGCCCAGGGCACACTCTATCCTGATGTGATTGAGTCCGTAGCAATTGATGGTAATCCAGCTGCCTTGATTAAGAGTCACCACAATGTTGGTGGGCTTCCAGAGAAGATGAATCTCCAATTGCTAGAGCCACTGCGTGAATTGTTTAAAGATGAGGTGCGCGAGCTTGGCACACAGCTCGGCTTGCCCAAAGAAGTAGTTTGGCGTCAGCCATTTCCAGGGCCAGGTCTTGGGGTTCGTGTGATGGGGCCAATCAAGGAGGAAGATCTCGTTGTTTTGCGCAAGGCGGATGCGATTCTTCAAGAAGAGATGATGGCCTCGGATATTTACTATAAAGTGTGGCAGTCCTTTTGCGTGTTTCTGCCGGTTAAGACTGTCGGAGTCATGGGAGATGAGCGCACTTACGAAAATGTTATCGCACTTCGCATTGTCGAAAGTGTTGACGCGATGACGGCTGATTGGGCACGTGTTCCTTACGAAGTGCTGCGCACGATTTCCAGTCGTATCATCAATGAAGTAACAGGTTGTAATCGTGTGGTCCTGGACATTAGCTCGAAGCCACCGAGCACGATTGAGTGGGAGTAAGTGTGCTCATTGAATTTGCATGAACCTCTTGTCACCTTGTTTGTCTTAACGTATCTACCATGAAATTAGTGTTATCGATTTGTTTACTGGCGCTCGCATCGCCTATGTTGGCTCAAACTGTAAATGTTGCTGATGTCATTAACCGAGCAAGGGCAACACTTGGGACCGAAGCGGCCTTAGATGGGCTGGTGACCTTGCAAATTTCAGGTCGCTTGGATCCGAATGGCACAAATGTGCCCGAGGCGACCTTGGTGATTATCGCCCGCAAGCCGAGTTCTCAGCGTATGGAGATACGCATCGATGATATCGTAGAGACACATATTCTAAACGGAGAAGAGGCCTGCATCATTCGCTCTAACTTGCAGGCTGAAGCCTCTCAGATGCGTAAACTATCGCCCAAAGAGCGTGCGCGCGTGGTCTTTACCACGCGACAATTCTTTAGCTTTTACCGCCCAGATTTCAAGAATGGCGAACGCGTCACCTATGAGGGGGTTGAACAGCGCCGTGATATTCGCTGCCATAAGCTTCGTTACGCCTATCCAGATGGTCTGACGACCACGCGTTTCTTCTCTGTGAATGAGGATAAATTAGTGTCGACGATTACTGAAAACGAACTCGAAAGTGTTGCTGTGGGCGTGCAAAATATTGGCGGCATTCGCTTCCCCGTGGCGATCGAGTATTACGAGGATGGGGTCAAGTTACACACTGTAATTTTGTCCTCTATTAAAACGAATAAGCCTTTGAAAGAAGGTATTTTCGATATTCCTCAAGGACAGAAGAAAAAATAGGGCCGCTGACTTGCGGTTAACTCATACAATTATTTTCTTACCACGCTATGCAAACTATCGAGTTTTCCGATTCGTCTACTTTTCAAAACGCATTACGCAAGTTCTGTGAGAACACTATTGTATCCGGTGATGTCTCCTCAGTGGTGACGACTGTGCTCGCTGACGTGAAAAAGCGGGGCGTTAAGGCGGTATTAGAATATACCGAGAAATTTGATGGAGCCAAACTGACTGCACCTTCGATGCGTGTGGACCCCTCCGAACTAAAAGCGGCGGTGAAGTGTTTATCTCCAAAGGATCGTAAAGCAATTCGCGAGTCGATCACGATGGTTCGGGATTTTCACAAGAAGACATTGCCTAAGGACTGGAAGGCAAAAAACGCCCACGGCGGCGTTGTCGGAGAGCGTTTTTATCCGATTAATCGTGTCGGTCTGTATATTCCTGGTGGAAATGTGCCCTTGGTATCGACCGTCGTGATGACTGCGGTTCTGGCAAAGCTGGTTAAATGCCCAGAGATCGCTGTATGCACGCCACCCGCTGCCGATGGTTCGATTGCGCCTGGCATGCTTGCGGCACTTTCGCTGTGTGGTATTGAAGAAGTGTATAAAGTGGGCGGCGTTCAAGCAGTCGGCGCTATGGCGTATGGCACGTCCACGATTCCTGCCGTTGATAAAATCTTTGGTCCGGGCAATGCATTTGTCATGGAAGCCAAGCGCCAAGTCCTCGGCACTGTTGGCATTGATCTACTGCCAGGTCCAAGTGAAGTAATGGTCATTACCGATGCGGGTGCCAACCCTCGTCACGTGGCTGCCGATTTATTGGCACAGGCAGAGCACGGTAGCGGTAAAGAAATCATTTACCTAGCCAGCACCAGTAAGGCTTTGATTGCTAAGATCGAAAAAGCCATCGCACAGCAACTTCCAGAATGCACACACGCGGATAAGTGCGTGAAAGTGTTGAAATCACGTTTCTTAGCAGTCGCATGCAGAACGCTCGCGCAAGCTGCTGAAGTGGCCAACTACATCGCTCCCGAGCACTTAG
Organism: uncultured Opitutia bacterium; assembly: GCA_937136395.1. Classification (GTDB taxonomy): domain Bacteria; phylum Verrucomicrobiota; class Verrucomicrobiia; order Opitutales; family Coraliomargaritaceae; genus JBPOFY01. The sequence goes on from CAKZOI010000022.1 coordinate 316,694, forward strand.
AGCTTCAAGTTGCAGATAAATCGATCGACACGCTTACAAAACAAATAACGACCGCAGGTGCGATTTTGCAGGGCTATATGACGCCGACAGTCTTGGGTGATTTTACCGCTGGTCCTAGCCATACACTGCCTACAGGACGCGCAGGGCGTTTCTTCAGCGGTCTGCAAGCCACTGATTTCTTACGTCGTTCAAGCGTCTTGCGCTATAATGCGAAGGGCTTGGCAAAGGCAGCTCCGGTAGTGGAGACGTTTGCGCGTCTAGAGAAGCTCGATGCGCATGGCCGTTCGCTGACGATACGTTTGTAGCGAGTTCGATCTCTATCTGTAAGTTCCTCAGTATAGACTACTGACTCCTGACTTCAGTATTCTGACTCCCGTATCTAGGATAATGCCTCTTTACGGAGGGCTACTTAAACCTACAAAAATGAGTTGAACCGTTAATTAATGTGACGGAGGTCTGCCGTAGATGGCGAAGCAATGAACATTAATTATTAGTGCATAAGTTTCTGTATATGATAGGATTACACTTATATTGTTTCCGATTTTTATTCTGCAATCCAAAGCCAAATTGGCGCAGCCTCTGATTGACGTTAATTGACGTTCATTAACGGTTTACAAGAATACACTCAGGTGAACTGCCGATTTAAGGTTAAAACACCTTTCAGAAGTATTGCTTAGCCGCTCGCTACGTTAGAGCTCGCAGAGAACTGACGCTGAGCCTGTCATAAGGGCTTTCTTGTGCTCTACAGTTCGAGCATTTCAGCTACCAGACCGTATCGAAGATTGTAGAAGGAGTGTGTCACTCGGTCGCGTTGTGCGTAGTTCATCAATGTCTCAATGGTGATCAGTGCTGTTGGCACGATGTCTGCGCGTGAGGCAGGTAGATGAGGCACAGACATTCGCTCATGCAAAGGCATCGCTGAAAGTTTTGATTTGAGAGTGGAAATGCCGTGAGTGGTGAGTTCCGCAGGGAAATGCTCAATGGTGGTGCCAGCTTCAGCTGCGAGCACGGCCCTAGTGACGGAGAACGCACCACCAGTGGCAATTAAAGGATTTGTGTGTGGTAAAAATGAAAAACCGCTTTGGGTCAGTTCTGCCTGCACGTGTTTTTGAATGGCTGCCTCGGCAGATGAACTGATGGGGCGCTCTCGATCCTCAATAAAGCGTTCAGTTAAGCGCACCGCACCGAGTTGGAGGGAGATGGCCTGCTCAATTTTGCTGTGGCTGAAACGGATGAGTTCCAAGCTGCCGCCGCCGATGTCCATTTGGATAAACTCGGGTGTCTGCTCAATTGCAGGATCACAAGCTAGGCCTTTGCCTATAATAGTAGCTTCGTCGGTGCCACTGAGGATGCGTATGTCGTGGCCTGTGGCGTCTTTGACTGACTGTATGAAGTCTACACCATTGATGGCATCTCGCACTGCGCTCGTGGCGACGATGGTCATCGCCTTAGGCGTGAAACTGCCTGCGGTGCGCACGAGCTCTGCGATGGTTTCAGTGCCCGCGTGTATGGCCTCGTTGCTGAGACTCGGGAGTTCATTGCTGATGCCTGCACTGATTCGTGTTTCAATGGTTTCAGAGAAGACGGTTTCGATACATTCGCCCGCTTCGCCTCTACGCGCAACGAGGAGTTTGATGGAATTACTGCCGACATCGATAGCGGCTACGGTTTCTGACGAAGTCATATTTTGAAATATCGAAGATTCAAGTCCGAAGGTCGAACTTAGAATTAGCGGTCGCGCGCGCGTCTTTGCAGTTGCAATACGATGCGCATGCGATGAAAACGGAGCCATGTTTTATGACGAGGTAAAGGTCAGCTTCAAGGCTGGCAATGGAGGTGATGGCTGTTTCAGTTTTCGCCGTGCTAAATATGAGCCCAAAGGCGGCCCTGATGGTGGCAATGGCGGCCGTGGCGGCGATGTCTATATTGAGGGGGATACCAATGTGGCTGATTTGACGCGCTTTCACTTTAAGCCGGGCTGGAAAGCGAAGAATGGCGAGCCAGGGCGCGGCGCGGATCAACATGGCGCGAATGGTGAAGATATCGTATTAAAGATACCCGTCGGCACTATTTTAGTGGATCGTGAGACGGGCGATACTGTTGCTGAAGTGCTGAAGCACGGTGACAAAGTTCTGATTCTTGAAGGTGGCGACGGCGGTAAGGGGAATGAAACGTTCAAATCCTCGACCAATCAGGCGCCACGTCAATTTACACTAGGTAAGCCAGGTGAAGAGGGCGATTTCCGTTTAGTGATTAAAACGATAGCTGATGTCGGATTGATTGGTTTTCCGAATGCGGGTAAATCTACCTTGCTCAATATGGTCACTAATGCGCATCCAAAAACTGGTGCGTATCCATTCACCACAATGTTCCCGACTGTAGGTGTGCTGGAGTATCCAGAGCAATACGAACGGATCACTGTGGCGGACATTCCGGGGCTCATTAAAGGTGCCAGTGAAAACCGTGGCTTAGGGCACCGCTTTTTAAAGCATGTGGAGCGCTGTAAAGTGCTCTTAATTATGCTGGATATGCAAGGCACTGATGGACGTGAGCCGATCTCCGACTACCGAGTTCTCATTAACGAACTGAAGCTCTACATGCCAGGCCTTGTGCGTAAGCCGGTGCTGATTGCCGCCAATAAAATGGACGAGCCTGATGCGCCAGAAAACCTTAAGGCGTTTCAAAAGAAAATTAAGGAGCCTGTGTATCCTATCTCTTGTGTGTCCGATGAGGGCTTTGAGGAATTAAAGCAAGCGCTGCTGGAAGCGGTTCTAGATGTGCGTCGTCAAGAAGCCGAACTGGATGAAGAAGAGTAATATTTAGTTCTTTATCTATATCAAAGCGTTAGTTAAGTATTCATGTATGAAATATCGTTCGCTGTTTTTGGTTTTTGGTTTGATCGCCTGTATTTTTCAACACAATGCCTTGGCTGAATTTGAGACGTTCACCAATGATGCAGGGCAGAACCTTGAGGCCGAGTTACTTGAACTGAATGAACGTGGCGACACGGTTACCTTGAAGATGCGTAGCGGCAAACAGATCGAAGCGGCCTTGTCGGCGTTTAGTTCTAAGGATCGTCGACGAATCAGAGAATGGTGGGCAAAGGTTCAAGCAGATAAAAGTATCCTACAGCCTGAATCGCGCTTGGATATTAGTGCAAAGATGAATCGGAAATCCAAGAAGGGCATCTACGATGATTGGGATTACGGTATCGACGATCGAACACAGTCATTTTTTCCAGAAGTTATCATACAAAACGATGAACTGCAGAAGTTTAAGGAAAATTCTGTTCGTGTAGTGATCATCGCTGAAGATTTATACTATAAGGACCAGCGACTCGTGGTTTCTGCCGGCACGTTAAAAACAGACTTGTTGGATCGTTTTAAGACGGTCTTAGAGAGCACGCCCTTTCGTTTACGCTTTTACGAATATGATGACTCTTACTATGGTGATTATGCCAGAGGTTATAAGTATGAAGGCTACGTCGTTGTGATTAAAAACTCCAAAGGAGAAATCACTCATACTAAAGCGTCGAAAACTAAATACCTGACCAACATGAAAGTGATTATGGAGTGTCAGGCCGGTGAAATTTACGATGAAAATATAAATCGCAAGTTGGACGTTTCTCCAAATTCGTATTTCGTTCGTTAGTGATGATTGCATCAATGATGAGGCAGTCATGAGAAGACTCATATGCCTACTTTAAATTGTTTAGATATCAACGAAGAGGCCTTTCAGAAGCGCCCAGAGCTAAAAAGTCATTTAGCATTTCAGAGCTTTCTTTCTTTGGCGCGTCGTCCGGGTCGTGTGCTGATCGTAGATCGCACCATGCAGCGTCGTGAAATGAAGTCAGGCACGCTACTCGCAGCCTCGTGCCTCTTGTCAAAGCGTGTCAATGAGTGGACCGATAAAACGCGCGTAGGTATCATTTTCCCACCCGGACTAGGTGGCTATATTGCGAATCTCGCCGTAGTGCTCGCTGGTAAGGTTCCAGTGAATCTGAATTTCACGCTCGGGCATACGAGTGCAGAAGCCTGCATGCGCAAAGCCGATATCGATTGCATTTTATCAACCAAAGGAGTGCAGGTTAAAATGCCTGCCTTCCCATGGCCTGAGACTGGCGTAGTCGACATTGTCGACGAGCTCAAATCGCTACCGCGATTAAAAGCGCTCGGTTTGCTGGTGGCAATGTATGCACTGCCTAGCAAATTCCTAGCGAAATTATTGAAAGTGCCGTCAGTGGGGGATCATAAAGAAGCGGCACTTTTATTTACAAGTGGTAGTTCGGGAGAGCCGAAAGGCGTGGTGCTTTCGCATCGTAATATTCTGGGGAATTGTGCGCAAATTGATGCATCCGGCTTGTTGCCCACAGATGAAAAACTCATCGCTAATCTCCCAATTTTCCATAGCTTCGGTTTCACCGTGGCCTTGTGGTATCCATTACTACGTGGTTGTGGGGCAGTCACCTTGCCTTCGCCTTTGGAAGTGAAGAAAACCGCCGAGGCGATCGAAGCAGAATCAGCATCCATCTTACTCGGCACGCCCACCTTTTTTAAACCTTATCTGAAACGGATCAAACCAGAGCAACTGAAGTCCTTGAAGTATGTAATCGCTGGAGCCGAGAAGACACCTGACGGCTTTGCCGATTTGTGGGAGACGACTTTTGGCAGCACCTATTTGGAGGGCTATGGTCTCACTGAAACTGCCCCAGTCGTCAGTGTTAATTTACCTCATGCGCCGCGCGGTGGCACCTACCCAGGGGATTCCGCAGAAGGCAACCGCCGTAAATCAGTAGGGCGTCTGATGCCAGGTCATTGTGCCCGCATCTTACACCCCGATACACGCGAGTCACTGCCGGTCGATTCAGTTGGCTTGTTGATCCTTAAAGGTCCAAATATTTTTAGTGCTTATCTCGACGATCCAGAGCGCACCGCAGAGGTCAAAGACGGGGAGTGGTTTATCACTGGAGATCTCGCACGTTTTGATGCCGATGGCTTTCTTTATATCGAAGGTCGCCTGTCACGCTTCTCAAAAATTGGCGGCGAGATGGTCCCCCACGGCACCGTCGAACAAGCACTGTTTGAAGCATACGATTTATTAGAATCCGAATTTCCGATGCTCGCAGTTGCTGCACGTCCAGACGAAGCCAAAGGCGAGGCACTGGTGCTCATGGTAGCGTCTGATTTAACCATTGAGCTCAGCGACGTGCGTCAGCGCTTGACTGAAGCAGGCCTCCCAAATCTTTGGATTCCGAAAGAAATCAAAGAGGTCGATATCATTCCTACCTTAGTCACTGGGAAATTAGATTTGAAAGCGATACAACAACTCGCACTAGAGCCGAGCTAAGCGCTTATCTGCAAAGCAGTATTCAGCACTTCTCTTCCGTGCCCGAGCTCGCTCGGGCCTACGTGTCAGCAGCCCAAGGTAGCCGTGCACGCGTGCCACGGGGACGTCTCATGACTTGTTAAAACTCCAAGGTGCGTTCGATGATCTCGCCCTCAGAATTTAGCGTGCAAATCTCATGCGACTTGTCGCTGCGATCGATGCCGATGGTATGGGTGTTTTTTGCTGTATTCATAGTGGCGTAGTTCTATGCGATTCAGCTCCATTTTTGAAGCCTACTCGCTACGCCTTCTCATGCCTACTGGTTGGGGTTTATGTTCCAAAGAGTTCAAAGTTACCTATTAATTGTGGGGTTCTGTCTGTCCCAGTTTCTTCATTCAGCATCCTATTAAATTCGTCCTCTTGAATTCTCTCCCACTCGCGTCTGCAAGAATATCCTTTTTCAGTCCTATGTGAGATCGTTGAGGTGTGACACGGAGAGTCGCGCAGCTACTCGGAGTTGTCTCCAACGTCTTGTTGGCTCCTTTAGTATCCGAAGACCCATAAGCTATGAACGTTTGAATAATTCTTAGCATCAAAAAATGGTTACAATCTATCAGAAACTTTTCGAAAACAATCATAAGACTTACTGTTTTTATTATGCCTTAATTCATTTGGAACAAATAAAAATAAATGATTTGCGGAACAACATAAATGGCACTTCCACATATCTAGCATATCCACGTTATTCATTATTGTTTTTCCTCTTTCAACTTCAATTATAATACCTGAATCTCTTACCTTTCGATAATAATCAGGCCTCAAATTAGTAGTAGGAATGTTTTGAAATAATTTTTTCTTTTCTGACTGAAAACCTAATTTAATAGCCTGAGAGAGAAATACATCTTGAACCTTTGAACTGCTATTACCTGGTGCATTTGCACTTTCGAAAGCTTTAGCAATAGCAGGTGTCTTAAGATACTCATACAGGGTATTGCCGATCATCTCTACTTCTGAAAAAACAGAGTCATCCTGTTTCTCTTGCTTAAAAATCTTTAGCCTCATCATTCTTTAGCCAACGTAGAAGACACTCGATGGCGCGTTAGCGACATTGAGTGCTCTGACTGGTTCTGTGCTTCCTTTATTTGGGTATGCTGATTGAGGTGAGGTGCAAGACGGTAGTTGTGACGTTGTTTCCGTCGACTTTCACTGATCGTGGACTAATTGCAAATTGTATAACTCGCTGAGTAGTCAAAGATCCTCCGCCATTCTCTTGGTATAGGACAGTATACTCGTCGTTGGTCGAACTGAGGACGCTAAATCGAAGCATCTCTCGGTCTTTACGGAATGTAACCCATTTCGATTCTTTCTTCACTAAATCATAGTCGAATTGATTTCGATTCGATCTGACCGCATCAAGGTTGATTTCGGTAATCACGGGACTGATTGTATCGGACAACCAACAGTCTATCATTTGGAAAACTTTCGGATGGATGTCGGTTGGCTTCCATTCCGCTGCACTGATCGTAGTCACCACGGATAATAAAGCTAATGTTACGAAGGTCTTCATTTTTTTCAGAACAGTTTTATTAGTGTATTTTTTATATACGTTAGGCGCTCGTGGGTAGCTGACAAGTTTATAGTTCGTTTCTGTTTAGTTAATTGCTAATCATGTGCTTATGCGATTTTAGTTCGTAAGGTGAACTGCCGTCGGATTGCTGCGTGTGTCAAAATGTCTCCGAAAACGCGCGCGGGGTTAGTGTATCATCATATAGGTGTTCGCTCTGATAGATCGCGGGCTCCAAATTTTTCGCTTGCCATAAGTGATCATTTGTTCACTTATAGTTATATGGTTACTGTATCCTTCCCAAATTGGTCGTACGCTCTAGATGCGACAAAATTGTCAGCAGAAGTCAGCAATCGGCACCGTATCATTATCAATTGGTTCCTTGGACATCTAAAGCGGGAACACCAACCAGCGACTGTGGACTCGGCGCGGGAGTTTGTGGAGCATTTGATAGAGACACGGAAGCCTCAGGATTGGCAGGTTAAACAGTGGAGCGATGGGCTGAACTGGTTCTTCAAGGAAGCGCCTGCGCGCAGGCGTGTAGGCGCAAAGAGTGCCAGTGTCGTTGTGGGCGAAGGGCAAGTGAAGTCACATGAAGACGCTGGTGTGGATAATGACGAAGACTCGGGCGATGGACGCAGGCAGTATGCGCACACGGTGGCGGAGATGCAGGCGAAGGTGCCGATGGATCCGTGGTTCGAGGAAACGGTGCGTTTGATGCGGGTTCGGCATATGGCTTATCGCACGGAGGAGGCCTACTTGGGCTGGATTCGACGGATGGAGCGTTTTTTACAGAGCAAGGATGGGCTGGAGGCTTTTGGCGAGGCTGACTTGAAGCGCTTTTTAAGCTATTTAGCGACCGAAGAGGGTGTCTCAGCCGGAACGCAACGTCAGGCCTTGAATGCGGGTGTCTTCTTTTTACGTGAAGTGCGCAAAATGGAGCTGGGGGATTTTAGTGATTATGTGAAGGCGAACCCGCGGAAGTATTATCCGGTGGTGTATTCCAAGGGCGAGATTAGTCGTCTGTTGGCTGAGGTTAGGGGCAAGTGGTGCTTGATGGCTCGTTTACAGTATGGCTGCGGACTGCGGGTCTCGGAGCTGTGTCGACTGCGAGTGAAAGATGTGGATATCGAACGTGGAAAGCTCTACATCCGAGTTTCAAAAGGGTATAAGGATCGCTGTGTGCCGCTGCCCAAGTGTCTGCGAGAGTCGTTAACGGCGCATCTGGCAGAAGTGCGGAAGGTGTATCAGGCGGACCGAGCGGCGGATGTGCCGGGTGTCTTTATGCCAGGTGCGCTGGATAAGAAGATGCCGAAGGCAGGATGCAGCTGGCAGTGGTTTTGGGTGTTTCCGATGAAGAGCCTTTCGCGCGATCCGCGCGGTGAGGTGGGTGCGCCGAGGCGGCGACACCACATCCTGCCGCGTGCTTACCAGAAGCAGCTCTCCATTGCTGCGGTGAAGGCAGGGATTCCGAAACGCTCAAATTCACATATTTTGAGGCACAGCTATGCGACGCATCTTTTAGAGAACTGAACGAATGTCCGCACCGTTCAGGAGTTCTTGGGGCATACGTGCGTGGAGACGACCATGATTTATCTGCACGTGATGGAGGATCAAAAAGATGAAACGCTGAGCCCGTTGGATAGCTTGTGAACTTAGGTTGAATTTTAGGACTTTTAGCTTAGCCGCAAAGGAACAAACGGCTGAAGGCTGAATTTGGATTTCCCATTCCTTGTTTCGTGTTTTTGGTGCCTTTCGTGCTTGAAAATACGTAGGAGAAGTGGGACGTGTGCGCCGCTATCTTTGTCTTACGATTCGGGGATGAGGTCGCTTTGATGCTGCCAGAGCTTCGCGTAATGGCCGTCGGCAGCGAGTAGCGCTTCGTGGGTGCCAGATTCGATAATGTTGCCGCCGTCGAGGACGACGATGTTGTTGGCGCGTCGCACGGTGGAGAGGCGGTGGGCGATTACGAGCACGGTGCGGGCTTCGACTAGGTGATCGAGGGCTTCTTGAATCTTGCGCTCGGTGATGGTGTCGACGCTGGCGGTGGCTTCGTCGAGGATCACGAAGGGTGGATTCTTTAGCAGCACGCGAGCGATGGTGAGGCGTTGTTTCTCACCTTGACTGAGTCGGATACCTTTTTCGCCAATATTGGTGTCGAGTTTTTCGGGGAGGGCATCGACGAAGTCCCAAGCGCAGGCTTTTTTGAGTGCGTTGATGATTTCTGTTTCGGTGCCGTCTGCTTTAGCGAGGAGTAGATTATCGCGCACGGTGCCTTCAAAGAGGAAGGGGTCTTGGGCGACATGGCCGACACAGTTGTGTAAGTCTTCGAGCTTGATATCGCGTATATCGGTGCCGGAGAGTTTTACGGTGCCTTGAGTGGCATCGTAGGTGCGCATGGCGAGGTTGGCGATGGTCGACTTGCCTGCGCCGGTGTGTCCGACGAGTGCGGTGACTTGATTGGCGCCCATTTCGAGCTTAAAATTTTCCAGCACTGCGGGGCGGCCGGGATATTCAAAGCGCACATTTTCAAAGCTCACGTTGACGGGGCCGCTGGGCATGGGTTTGGGGGCGGCTGCTTCAGCCACTTCGACGGTGGCATCGAGCACTTCGAACACACGTTCGCCAGAGGCGCGTCCTGCGGCGATTAGGTGGTTGAGGCCATGCAGCTGAGAGATCGGCATATAGAGCATGTTGGCGTAGAGGAAGAATGCGATGAGCTTGCCAATGGTGAAGTCGGCATTGCCTTGTAGCACAAAGTAGCCGCCGAGGCCGACGATACTGAGGAAGCCAAGTTTGGTGACTAAGTTGGTGCTGGGATTATACAGTGCCCACCGATACATCGCTTTGAGTGTCTTGAAGCGGAGGTCTTCGGCTTTTTCCTCGAATCGAGCGGACTCACGTTTCTGTAGGCCGAAGGTCTGAATCAGTCGGTTCCCTTGAATATCTTCGACAAGCAGACTGTTCAGCTCGCCTGAGCTTTCACGCACCCCTTTCCATATTTTGCGCGAGCCTTTGGAGTAGAGTATGCCAACGGTGAGGAGTATCGGCACGGGCAAAAAGACGCACCAGGCAAGTGTCGGTTCCATGACAAAGAGAATCGCGGTGATCCCTACAATTCGGAGGAGTGCGCCTGTGCCTTGTTCGGTGCCGTCGAGGAGTGCACGCTCGACCGCGGCCACGTCTTCAATCACGCGGGAGGAGATCTCGCCACTCTTACGCTGATCGTAGAATGAGACCGGGAGGTGTAGGAGCTTGGTGTGCAGGTCTCGGCGCATTTCTAGGAGCACTTGCTGCTCAAGCTTGTTATTTACCCGAATACGTAGGCTGTTGAAGATTTCGCTGCCGACGTAAAGCAGGGCAATCAGCGCAACGCCCCAGACGAGAGTGTTCGTGCCACCTTCGCCTTCGATACTGTCTAAAATGACTTTGATCGAGTAGGGGACGGCGATTTCAAGCAAGGTCATGCTGGCCGCGAGGCCGATCGTCAGCCAAAAGAGTGCTTTGTAGCGGAACAAGTAGGCGGACACGCGTAAAATGGTGCCTTTTTGTTTTTTTGTGGTGTCAATCATCGGTTTGGCTGCAACGGAAGCTCCCGACAGCCGTTTTGGCAAATCTGAATCGCTCTTAATTAAAGGTTGTCAGCACCCGCTTTCCTACGCTTCTTTCTAGCTCATTCGAATTTAGTAGCGATAATCTATCAGCTATTACCCATTATTCATTAGCCATTCTTTTATTATGTCCGTTCGACTCTACGTAGGAAATCTTTCTTTTGACGCCACTGCAGACGATCTCCGTGAGATCTTTTCACCATCTGGTGAGGTGGAAGATGCAATTATCGTGACGCGCCCTGGTGGTGGTCGTCCACGTGGATTCGGATTTGTCACGATGGTCGACGAAGCTGCAGGTGCGGAGGCGATCCGCCAGTTGGATGGCCAAGAGGTATCTGGTCGTGCGCTACGTGTGAATGTGGCTAAGGAGCGCGATAGTGACTCCGAAAAGCCAGCCAAAGCTGACGAAGCGTAAGCTTCGAACGGTGTGAACGTCAAACGTTCAAGGTCGAACTTTGAATGGTGAATATGTAGTCGTCTGAGACTTTTGAGAGTGTGGCGTCTGAGTTGACTCGGGGCATTCGAATGAGCCGGTCTTGCTTGGCTTTGCTGAGACTCGGTTGCTGCGAGTAAGGAAACTGTGTCAAAAATAGTATAGAGTAGCGATTTCGAGGGGCTACGAAGAACGGAGGATGTGAGTCCTGCTATAGCTCTCGTGAACCGACATAGACTCTTGGCACGCGTTTAGTGACGGAGCAGAGGGTTTCCCAGGGAATGGTGTTAGCGGTTTTGCTAAATTCAGCAGTCGTGATTTCGCTTTGTTCACTTTTTCCGATGAGCACGACGGATGTGCCGGCGGTGACCGTTGGGGCGTCGGTGACGTCGACGATGGTTTGATCCATGGTGACGCGTCCAATAATGGGGCAGTGATGGCCGTTCACTAGAACGCGACCTCGGTTACTGAGGTCGATCGGGATACCGTCGGCATAGCCCGCGGTTAAAATGGCGATGGTGGTGGGGCGTTGAAGTTTATGAGTGCGGCCGTAACTGATGTCGGTGCCTGCGGGGAGTTTTTTAACGAGACCCACACGTGCATGAAAACTGAAGACGGGTTCGACCTTGGCTCGCCCGAGTGCGGAGTCGGGATAGGGCGGCACACCAAATTGTAGTAATCCTACACGCACTGCATTAAATGGGCTGTCGCCGCTCAAACTGTCGAGCCCGGCTGAGTTGTCGGCGTGTATCATCAGTCCATCCGTCGATCCAGGCAGTGTAGCGAGAAAACGCTGGCGCTGTTTTTGAGTGAACGCGACGTCGGTATCGGCACTGGAGAAATGGGTATAGATACCTTCTAAGTGTAAGTTTGGGAGCGCTTGAATACGTGCGATGAGCTCGGTCGCGGCTTCGTGCCAGACGCCGAGTCGCCCCATGCCAGTATCAATTTTGAGATGCACCTTGAGGGTCGTTTGCTTGGCCGCGCCCAGTGCGTTGAAACGTTCGGCTTCTTCGGCGGTGCTGATCGTTGCGATCAGGTCGTAGTCGACGAGATAGTGATCTTCCTCGGGCAGTAGGGCGCTGAGAATTAAAATCGGCCAGCCCATACCCATGTGGCGGATATCGGCAGCCTCATGGACATTGGCGACGGCAAAGGTGTCGACGCCGCTTTGCATCAAACGTCGCACCATTTGCGCCATGCCGTGACCATATGCATCTGCTTTGACGACCGAAATGTAGCGCACGCCATCTGGCAGCGCAGCTTGAATACGTTTCAAGTTGCGCTCAAAAGCGGCGAGATTGATCTCGGCCCAACAGCGATGGTTTTGTGTTTTAATGATGGTTGGTGTGAGTTTAGGGGTTGAGCTTCGTTGGTTTTATGGACTCGGTTGGCAAACGGTTGTCTCGGTGAGACAAGCCTAGCGTTTGAGCAATGTTCCGTCATTGCGGTGGAAATATCTACATGTTTTAGCTTGTCGGCGGTTGCGACGGAGCGCAACCCTCCAGCTTTTTACTGAATGTTTTGTTAAGTTCGTGCGATTGAGCTTCGTTGGTTTTATGGACTCGGTTGGCAGATGGTTGTCTCGGTGAGGCAAGCCTAGCGTTTGAGTAATGTTCCGTCTTTGCGGTGGAAATATCTACATGTTTTAACTGGTCGGCGGTTGCGACGGAGCGCAACCCTCCAGCTTTTTACTGAATGTTTTGTTAAGTTCGTGCGATGAGCTTCGTTGGTTTTATGGACTCGGTTGGCAGATGCTTGTATCGGCGAGGCAAGCCTAGCGTCTGAGGTTTCTAGGCTCGGTGACGATCCGGCGTCCATTTGGCAAAGGTGTTGACACCACTGGAGTAGAGTTCGACGCGGTTGGTTTCACGAAGCCAGTTTGGATTGTTGAGTAAATCGGGGAGTCGTTCGGGCGCGTAGGTGATCGTTTGGGCGTTTGCGGGTGGCTTTTGCCAGCCTTTGCGTTGGGGTAAGTGATAGACGGCTCCGTCCCACTCAGCGATGGTGGCGTCGTCGGCAACAGTGGTGGCACCGATTATCCCGTTCTCAATGTGAATGGCGTTCCAGGCGCCTTTTTTCCAGTCGGAGACGAGCAGGGTCTTGGCGGGTAGGTCGTGATCCTTGCAGAGTAGCTGAGCGCAGAGTTGCAGTGTATTGTAAGCGAAATAGTGTGCCGATTGGGGGCAGAGTCGGCTCCACGTTTCGACGGCCATGGCACAGAGGCGCAGCCCCAGCACAGAGCCTGGGCCTTCACAGTAGATGTAGCTTTGTAGCGCCGAGAGCTTGAGTCCGGCGTCTTGCAGCACGGCTTCGACGCTCGGAAAGAGTTGTTCGAGTGGAGCGCCTGCTCGCTTGGATGTGGCGAGCCATGCGCCGTCGTCGCCAAGCACACCGGCAAAGACATCGCTACCGCTGCCATCAATAATGAGCGCGGGCGTGCGGATGGATGGTGCTGAGCTTGATGCGGTATTCATGGTGTGGATACTAAACGTTTAATGACAGCGAGATGGGGGAATGACTGAAGGGGGATTTGGATTAAGAGTCAGAGTCGTTTAAATTGGGCGGCGAATGCGGTGACGAAATTTCTTGGCCAGTGCTTCGTTATGTTCAGCTCCGCCATCGGCGTTTTGACTGACGTAGGTGGGCGGGGTGACGCCTTGAGCGAGTAGTTGTTCGATGATCTCCATCGAGAGTAGGTTGAGCAGGAGTGCGCCGCTCATGGTAGAGGTGGGCCCGACTTTGTAGGGAAAGCCTGGTGCATCAATTGCGGCATCTCCAGGCACGCCGCCGTTGTCTAATACATAGTCGCCTATTTCGTAGAGCTTTTTACCTGATGGGTGACGCGATGTGGTGGCTTTTGACATATCGAGCGATGTCATCACCAGCACATCAAGACCCGCTGCCTTGGCTTCGAGCGCCACTTCAATTGGGCTGGCATTACGCCCTGAATTTGAGATAACGAGCACGACATCGCCCGGGCGGACTGCGTATTGGTAGGCGTAGCGTTGAAAGAGTCGTGCGCCGTAACCAGGGATTTGTTCCGGCCAGCCATTGGCAGGGTCGTGGATACTGCTGACGGGCACGAGGCCGCCCGCGCGGCGCTCGATTTCGCAGGCTAAGATCTGGGAATGACCGCTGCCAAAAGTGTGGAGCACGCCATCGGCGGCGATGGAGTCGGCGATACGTTTGCCCGCAGCTTTGAGGGTCTCGGCATTGGCTGCGTAAACGGATTTTTGGAGCTCATTTGAGCTGTCGAAGAATTTCTTAGCAAGTGACATGTTGCGTATGCTGTAAGGTCTTTTTCGATTGAGCAAGTTTCCTTAGTCTCTGCTAGCACTTGAACTAATAGTTTGGGGATGCGCACACTAATAGTCGGGCATTAGATTACTTTTAGAGTCGTGATTGCTATAAGTTTTACTGATGTAAGAGTGGTTATTATGGCAGAAAATTTAATGAAAGAGAGCGCAGCCTTATTACCCGAGATTATTCAAGTTGGTATGGGGGTCGCTGTTTCTAATTGGTGCTTGGCTCGTGCAGTCGCTCAATGTGGAGAGCTAGGCGTTGTGTCGGGAACGGCTCTTGATTCCGTGCTAGTGCGCCGTTTGCAGCAGGGCGATCAGGGTGGGCATATGCGCCGTGCCTTGGCTGCATTTCCCGATCAGGACATGGTCGCCCCAATTCTTGAAAAATGGTTAAATGAAGGCGGTAAGCCTAAGGATCAACCGTATAAGATTAAGGCGATGCCGACTGTAAAGATGACACGCGAGTCGGAGATACTCATCATTGTGGCGACCTTTGTAGAAGTCTACCTAGCGAAAGAGGGACACGATGGGTTTGTTGGTATTAATTTGTTGGAGAAAATTCAACTGCCCACGCTACCTGCACTTTACGGGGCGATGCTTGCCGATGTAGATGCGGTGCTCATGGGAGGTGGTATACCGTTGGCGATTCCAGGTGTTTTGGATGCGCTTTCGAAATCGGCACCAGTAGAGCTAAAGGTTCATTTGGTGAGTGCCAAAACAGAGAACTCACATCAGTTAGTTTTCGATCCGAGCTTGTTTCCTTCTTTAGGTTCAAGGGCATTGAAGCGCCCTCAGTTTCTTGCAGTCATTTCGTCTGATGTGTTAGCCAAAACGCTTGTGCGTAAAGCCAGCGGGCTGGTCAATGGCTTCGTGGTGGAACATTATACTGCGGGCGGCCACAATGCGCCACCACGTCGCGAAGGTGCCTATGGTCCGCGCGATGTCTGTAATCTTGAGAAAATAGTGTCTTTGGGAAAACCGTTTTGGCTGGCTGGTGCGTGTGCATCTCCAGAGCGTTTTCAAGAAGCGCAAGCACTCGGTGCACGCGGCATATAGATTGGGACTGCATTTGCCTGCTGCGATGAGTCAGGTGCATTGCCAGAAATCAAACGAGATGTTGTTGAGCGCTATCGCAAGGGGACCTTGGAAGTGATCACTGACTTCAAAGCATCACCTACAGGCTATCCATTCAAACGCTTGGTGCCTACGGATAAAACTGAAGTCGAACCTTGTCGTGTATGTGATCTCGGTTACCTCCGTCATGTGTATGAAAAGGAAGACGGAACGATCGCATATCGTTGTCCTGCGGGGCCACGTAACCGTTTTTTAGCCAGCGGCGGGACCGAAGCCGAGGCGGACGGTAAGCACTGCCTATGCAATGGTCTTATGGCAACGATTGGCCTCGGACAAATTCGTGACGGTCAAGCGATCCCGCCTCTGATTACTTTTGGTGACAACCTAAGTTTTTTGGATGCGTTGCTTAGCCCAGATGAAGTTAGCTACACGGCAAAGCAGTTGATTGAGTATTTGCGGAGTGGTGTGGCGACTGAGGTTAGGTAATTTCTGTAATTTTGGTAGGGGCTTCATCGATGAAGCCCCTACCAATAGAAGTCACCATTCTAAGACTTTTATGCCGATGCTGATCCAGAGGGGAATTGTTATCAGGCTTAATAAGGTGGTCCCGAGGACTACTTTTAAGGCCACTTCGGCAGAGCCGTCGAAATGTCGTGTGAGCACGATCGGAAAGACTGCGCAAGGCATGGCCGCTTGGACGATGAGCACTTGCTTTAACTCCTGAGAGAACGGGAAAATCGCCACGAAAAAGAGGAACGCGATGGGAAATATACCGAGACGCAGTATGCTGGCAGTAATCGGTATGTGGATACGTTCCAGTAGGTGCACGCCTTTGGCAAGATCTGCAAAAGTGGCACCGATTAGAATGAGCCCTAAGGGGATCGCGCAGGTGCCTAGGAGATTGAGTGTTTCGAAACAAAAATTAGGTAGAAATAAATCGACCTGCATCCAGTTCAGCGGCACCGCGACCAGGATGGCGATAACGGGTGCGCTGAAGACTCGTCGCCAGAGTGATTTAGGATCGTTGGCGTAAAGTATGAAGCCGACGCCGAGTGCCCACATGGCGATTTCCACGCCTAGATTATGCACCAATAGAACGCCTGTAGTCTCGCGATCAAATAACAGTGCAATGATTGGGATCGGAAAGTAGCCGTAGTTCTGCATGCCTGTCGTGAAGGCAAAGGTGCGACATTCTTTTTGGTCACCTATTTTGAGACGACGTGCGAGTAGCATGTTCACGCCGAAAGCGGCGACGATTGATGTGAAACCGATAAGCGGCGGTAACACTGCATTACTGGGGACACGCAGTGCGTCGTTGCCTAATATATACGAAAAAATCAACGCAGGGTAGAGCAAGTTGACGACAACTGTCATCAAGCTGCGATCCGCATTTCGATCGAGCCAGCCGATACGCCGCGCAAGAAAGCCAGAGCCGATCACTACAAAGATCGGAATGACCGCGGTGAAAATGAGCATACTAGTGTCCATTGTAATTTATCAGCTTAAGATGCGTTGCATCGCTTGTTCAGAAACGCGCTCGTAAGCGCGGTAGGCATCTTTAGCGGAGGCGAGCACATTCTCAAAATTGGCATTTTGCTCAGGCGTATCGAATTCAAATCCGAGTAAGGCACGACCGACACGTTCGCCTGAATAGGCGTAGTTGAAATAGCATAAGTTGGCATGTGGGCTGACTGCGCGTAAAAATTCTGCGAGCGCACCTGGACGCTCGTGAAACTCGAGTGTGATGAAAAAGGGTAGGTGTAGGAGCTTGCCTTCGTAATGAATGAGCCGAAAGGCCACATCGGTCTCGGAGGTGACTTCGACATAGGGAAAGCCGCCGTCACTGAGTGCTTTAGTGAGCACGGCAAAGTGCATCGGTGCGACGTCGAAACCGATTACAGGGCTGGCATCTGCAGTGTCGGTTTTTCCATACTGAAAATCAACGATGTTGACGGTGTCGGGAAGTGCATTGAGTAAGTGATACATGGCACCTGGCTGCTCTTTGATATCGATACGCAAATAGTGGCGTCGTGCGGCTCCTACCGCAGAGCGTTGGGCCACCATCGCGAGTTGTTCGAAGTCCATGTTGGCTCCACAGAGAATGCTCAGCACTCGTTTACCTGTGAGCGATGCTTTATGCTTGAGCACTGCTGCCACGCCCATGGCACCAGATGGTTCAGGGATGCAGCGCAGCTCTTCCCATAGAAATTGGATCGCTGCGGAAACTTCGTCATTCGAGACGGTCATCCATTCATCGACGACTTCGGTGCATACTCGGTGTGTGAGTGTGCCTGCTTTACGCACGGCAGTGCCATCGCAAAACACATCGATTTTATCAAGAGTTACTGGTTTGCCCGCTTTGATTGCGGCAGCCATGGATGCCTGATCAGCACCCTCAACACCGATGATATGGATGTCTGGAAATTGCATTTTGAGCCACGTCGCTGTGGCCGCTGCCATACCACCGCCACCGACTTGTAAATAGGCGACGTCAAAGGGACCTTTGCCTGACATTACAATTTCGTCAGCGAGCGTGCCTTGCCCAGCCATGACGGCCAGGTCGTCGTAGGCGTGGATGTAGGTTTTACCTTCTGCGGTCGCGCACTCATGAGCGGCTGCACTGGCAGCATCATACGAGTCGCCGCAGAGTTGAATCGTCACTTGATCGCCGCCGTGTTGTCGGACCGCTACTTGTTTCATCCGTGGCGTTGAGAGTGGCATGAAAATTATCGCCTGGGTGCCCAGTTTTTTGGCGGCGAGGGCGACGCCTTGCGCATGGTTGCCAGCAGATGCGGTGACGACACCGCGAGCCAGTTCTTCAGGCGTGAGTTGCGCCATACGGTTGTAGGCACCACGCCATTTGTAGGCATGAATCGGAGAGAGGTCTTCCCGTTTAACAAAGAGGTCGAATTCGGGATCGCTCAAGTGAATCGCCTCAAGCGGAGTGGCCTGGCCGATTTCGTAAATCCTACGGCGCGCAAAGAGAATTTCTTGCCGTAGCGAACGTATGAGTGCTTCCGTTTCCATTGGCAGAATTGCAACGCCATGCGAGTGTCAGCGCAAGCGAGGTTTTGGGTAAAGCTCGTGAAAGTTTTGCCATGACAACGCGGATAGGACTCGACCTGTGAGCTGCGGCACTTTGCAAGCAAAGGCCCTACAACTTTAGGCTCGAATCGCTTAAGTTAGCGTCATTCGAATTATAGTCAGGCTGGGGTAGCGGCGTGCCTCTTCAAGTTAAGCGCCGAAAACAAAACTGCACATGGATGGAACATAGATTCATTTGTAGGGCTCGAGCTTGCTCGATGCCGACAACGCGAATAGGACTCGACCTGCGAACTGCGGCACTTTGCAAGCAAAGGCCCTACAACTCTAGGCCCGAATCGCTTAAGTTAGCGTCCCCGCGCGCCATACGTTTGAGCGGTTCATTTACAAGCAGTTCGATGTATGATGGCGTGGAGGGACCCGCGCCGCTACCATTAAGGTTGCGACTTTAAATAGTATGTCTGCTTCTTGCGTTCCTGTGTTCCTTATTCACTTTATGTCTACAAATGAAAAATTGGGAAGCAGCCTACGAAGAGAATGACATTCCTTGGGACAAAGGAATGCCTGCGCCACCTTTACGGGAGTATTTGAGAATGCATTCGGTTCAAGGTTCAGTCTTGGTCCCTGGTTGTGGGACTGGGCATGATGTCCGACTCTTAGCGGAGCAGGGGGCTTCGGTGATTGGTATAGACATCGCGCCGAGTGCGGTTCGTAGAGCGAATGCTTTTCCAGTGAAAGCCAACGAGTGCTATGAAGTGAGTGACTTTTTGAACTTACCAAAAGCATGGCATGGTTACTTCGATTGGGTGCTTGAGCACACTTGCTTGTGTGCTTTAGAGCCGTCTCAACGTCATGCGTATGCTGCTTCCGTGGCGAAGGCTTTAAAGCCAGGAGGTGCTTACCTCGCGATTTTTTACCGAGAAGTTGTCGACTACGACGGCGACGGCCCGCCGCATCCGATCTCAACGGATCAGATCGAAGCACTGTTTGGCGAGGACTTCGAGCGAATGGATTCGTTTGTGCCAACAGAGAGCTATCCGAGCCGTCCCATCGGGAGTGAGGAAGTGGTGCTGTTTCGGTGTAGGTGAAGCTGCAGCGTTTAAGCTGTCTGATGTATGGCGGTCAGAGACGACCGCTGCTACCTATTTAGTGAAAATTCGTGTTGTTGGGGGACAGATCACGCATTCGTTCATTGCACTGTGCTGTCGTTTAGGGACGTTCGCCTTTTTTCTGACTATCGCGGACTGGATCTATGTAGATAGAGACGTTTGCGGTGCTGTCGCCAAGGTGCTCTTTAGCTCGTTTAAGGGCTTTCGCGGTGGAAAGTGTTGGGTTACTTGGCTCGTAAACGAAGATGTTGCGTTCTTCGATGATCGAGTAGAGCCCAGAATTTTTGAGCACGCGTATAAGATCGTTTTTAACTTCGCTGAGGATGAGGTAGCGGCCCCGTTCACCCATATAGAGCAAGAGTTCTTCGAGCGCCATGACACCAGTGGCGTCCAAGTTGTAGGCGTTGCGCATCTTGAGCACCACAATCTTGAGGTTCGGCTCTTCACAAATTCGGCGCATTTGATCTCGGAACAAGTCGGCGGCGCCAAAGAAGAGTTCGCCTTCTACGTGGACGATTGAAACTTCGGGCGATTCACGTTGCTCGGGCTTCTCCATTTCAGTGAGCTGACCATCATCGTTGAAGGCGTATTCGACCATTTCAGGCCGCGCAACTTTCTTAAGAAAGAGCACTATTGAAGTGCCGACCCCGACATAAATCGCTGTGTCAAGTGGCATGAAGAGACCGCTGATGAAGGTCGCTCCAAACACGGCAGCATCGGACCGAGTCGACATTGTTACGACACGAATGGCGTGCTTATTAATCAGCGAGAGACCGATGGCTATGACGAGCACTGCCAAGGTGCACTGAGGTATGTAGCTAGTGAAAGGGCCGAGCACAAAGGCACCGATGAAAACGATGATGCCGCTGATATAGCTCGCTAGGACAGTCTTCCCGCCACTCGTGGCGCTCAGTGTAGAGCGGGTAAGTGAGCCTGAGGCGGGCATTCCCGAGAAGAATGCACAGCCAATATTTGCCATGCCGATGGAAAACATCGCTTGGTTGGTGTCGAGGCGTGAGCCTGTTTTGGCGGCGAGTGATTTACCGATAGAAATGCCTTCAAGTATGCAGAGTAGCGCTATGGCAAGTGCGGGGCTAACGAGTAGGCGGATGTCTTCGACGGAAAATGAGGGAGCTTGAAAACTCCAGTCGGCTGCATTGATACCAGGCAGTAGAACGAGGTCGGATTTATGTTGAAATACAAGTTCAGTTAGCACTGAAACGACGACCAGACAGATCGCCACGTTGGGCAGTTTCTTAAATTTTCGATCTAAAACAAAGAATAAGACCGCAGTGACAATGCTGACAGTCACCGTTTCCCATACAACGGTGTCTATGGAGGCAGCCATGAGGCGCACGGCGTCGTAGAAAGTGGCCGCTTTACGTTCGAGAGTCAGTCCCAGTGCCTTAGGGACTTGATTAGTTATAATCAAGAGTGCGGCGGCTGTGATATAGCCGGTTATGACAGAGCGCGAAATATATTGGATGAGATTTGCGACCTTTAAATAGGCCCCTAAGCAAATGAACAGTCCGACGAGCAGGATCAGTAGCGGCACCATGCTCAGCATTTCTGGACCTGCGATACCCAGCCCCGCAAAGGCTGACAGCAGCATGACAGAAGTGGCATTGGTGGGGCCGAGCGTGATGAGGCTGGTTTTGGCAAAAATCGGCGCGACCATCGCTGCGATCGCTGAGCCGTATATTCCGTATTGAATCGGCAGTCCAGCGATCAGGGCATAGGCCATGCCTTGCGGAAAGGCGAGGAGCGCTACATTGAGACCAGCGCGGACGTCGCCTTGAACATAGCTCTTTTGATAACCAGCAAGTGAGCTCCTGAGTGGAAAGAAATCCAGACAGTTATATTCCCTCGCTGCGGCGAAGGTTTGTTGTAGTTTTTGGAAGACTTGAGCCACTTTACTATTTAATGAATAGCCCTCTAGCGTGGATTAACTTTGAGGGTAAAGAGTCGCCATGACTTCGTCATGGAGCGGTGCTTTTGCCGCGATAATCGTGCGTTCGTCAAACGAGTCGCCGCCGTTCCATCCAGTTACCTTGAAGCCAGCACCTTGGATGCATGGGATGATGGCCGCGCAGTCCCAGATTTCCATGAGTGGATCGCACATGATGTCGATAAAACCTGAGCAGAGAAGGATGTAGCCACCTGCATCGCCCCATGAGCGGTAGAGTGCTGTTTTGGGTGGCAAATCGCTCCATTGAGCGTTGTTTTGCCAGAGCGTTGGGCGAATGGGATCGGTGGTGCAAAGAGTCGCTTCGCTGAGCTTGCAGGGCTCGCGGCCGGTAACAACCTTACCGTTCAAAGTAGTGGTTTCGCAGTCGCCAATCACCATTTGCTTGAGCACTGGTTGATTGATCGCGCCGATGACTGGGCGGCCCTTGTGGAGTAGAGCGATGAGTGTGGCGAAGAGCGGCACACCCGAGATGAAGGATTTGGTGCCATCGACAGGATCGAGCACCCAAACGAAATCGGCATCTGTGTTTTCCTGGCCATATTCTTCACCGATGATTCCGTGTTCCGGATAGCGCTCAGCGAGGATCTCACGGATGCGTTTTTCAGCATTGCGGTCGGCTAAGGTCACGGGTGTGGCATCGGACTTGCGTTCGATTTCTACATCCGGACCGTAGTGCGGCATGATTTCTTTTGCGGCCTCCTCACAGAGGTAAGCAATAAATTCAATAAATTCGTCTTTTTGAGCGCGTGTAAGTTCTGACATGACTGCAGCTGTTGTTTGTAAAACATAAAATGTGGGCAGTGATTTCTATAGAGGCAACCGCATAGTTGAGAAAGGAGTGGTTAGTTGGGGAAGGAGAGGGTAGTGCTTCGAGATTGCGACTGAGATCTTATAGGGCTGGAAGTTTAACCGCAGGGACGCCGAGAGCGCATAGGATAGTGGAGGAAGGGTAAGGGATGGAGGATATTGGGCTTATGGTTGGCTTTGTTGCTTTGCGGATATTTATATTTAATCGAGACGCTAAAATAATTAGGTAAGTCAGTCGACGCGGACGCGACGGAGGGCGTCCCTCCATTAAAATTCAAAATTTGACGTTCGATGTTGAACCTTGGACATTAAATGGCACATAGTGCGCTCCATGTTTTCGACGCCGATACATGTGATTGATTTTGAGGGGAGCCGCCAAAGTGGGGTGGTGGAATATGGCGTCGTGACTTTGCATGGTACACAGGTCGAGGCGACGTATTCACGACTGTGTGCACCGGCCGGAACCATTTCAGATCGAGATCGTCTGCAGCATGGTATTTCGGAGGAAGTGGCTTCGAAAGAGCCGCTGTTTGAAACGGATTGGAAACTGTTTGCAGATCTACGAGAGTCGGGGCCTTTCTGTGCGCATAATGTGGCTGTTGAAGATGGCCTGCTGCGCTCGGTCTGGTCGTATCCGCGAAGTTCGCCTGATTTTTCGGAGGGGGATGTATTGACGGCAAGCTGGGGGCCATGGGTGGATACCTTGCAATTGTATCGCCGGATTTACCCACAGCTGGAGAGTCATAAGTTGGGCGATTTGATCGCCTTGTTCGACCTTGGCAGTGAGTTGGAAGCACAGGCGGCTTTGTATTGCCCGGAAAAACGTGCGCGCTATCACTGCGCTTTGTTTGATGCCTTGGCTTCGGCTTTGTTGTTGCGGCGTTTATATGCCGAACCTGAGCTGAGTGAGCTGACGCTGCGATGGTTGATTGTGAATAGCGCGTCGTCGACTGCGTCGCGTGATGGATTGGAACAGCAGGATTTATTTTGAAGATTTTTAAGGTAGCGGCGCACGTCTCGGTGCGCCATTTCTGGAGAGGCCTACCTGATATGTGGCGCGCAGGGACACGCGTCGCTACCTGAATTAAATATGAGTGAGTTACCTAAAGTTGTTTTCTTCGGATCGGATGCGATCTGTTTGCCAGTGCTGAATTTTCTAGTAGGAGCAGGCGCGGCTCAGTGTGAGTTGTGTGCGGTCGTTTCGCAGCCGGACCGTCGTCAGGGGCGTGGTAAGAAGCTGCAGCCGAATCCAGTTGCGGCATGGGCTGCAGCGCAGGGGATCACTCTGTTGCAACCAGAGAAGCCTGATTCTGAGTTGGTGGAATGGATTGAATCACGTGCTGTCGCGGTGGCGATGGTGATGGCGTATGGACACTTTTTACCCAAGCGTTTACGTGAAGCGCCGATTCATGGGATGGTCAATTTTCATGGATCGATATTGCCAAAGTATCGAGGAGCCTCGCCTGTGGAGACTGCGATTGCCATGGGCGAATTAGAGACGGGTGTGTGCCTCATGCAGGTGGTTAAAGAAATGGATGCGGGAGCAGTTGCCGATGTCGAGGTAGTGCGTATTGAATCTTCGGATACGGGGCCGAGTGTGCGTGCGAAGGTTGGCGAAGCGGTGGTGCCTTTGATTGAGCGTTGTCTTGAGGCGACTTTGACAGGCACTTTGGATTTTAAGCCACAGGATGTGGCAGCGGTGACGCATTGCCGCAAGTTGAGTAAAGACGATGGGGCTTTAGATTTTCGCTTACCTGCGCAAAGTATTTACGATCGCCTGCGTGCCTTCACGCCATGGCCGGGGGGCTATTTTGACCACGTCGATACTCGAATTAAAGTCGGGGAAGCTTCTGTGGACTTGGATGCGGTGGCCTTATTGCCTGGGACGGTGATTGCCGTTGGTGATACTTTATCGGTAGCGACTGCCGCAGGCGCGATCTGCTTTCATGAATTACAGCGTCCTGGTGGGCGAATGTTACCGGTGCCCGATTTTGTGCGTGGCTATCCGATTGCAGTTGGCGAGGTGCTGCCGAGTGTTTCAAGTCCACCGTTGGTAGATTAATCCAATAGGTAGGGAAGCCCGAACAGTAGAAATAGGAAGCCGCCAACCCCAAGGATGAATAAGGCGAGACAACCGATTTTTGCTTTAAAGACATCGTTATGCAGTGGAGGAGCCATTCTTTCTAGCTCGACGTCAATGTGTGCCGTTTCTGAACTTGATTCAGGTGGGGCTTCGCCGCTGTTCTTTGTTTCAGGAGTTAATGGCTCCGTATCCTGGGGCTCATTGCTCTGCGGGGCTTCGGTGCTTGTGCGGTTATCTGCTTGAGCGAGCTGACGGTCGATCCAGTCCAAATGCTGTTGGATCAGATCGCGTTGTTTTCGTAGCTCTTCGAGTCGTTTATCCATAAAAAAATCCCGCTCCTATTAGGAGGCGGGATTTTGAAAGTTTTGTCGATTTAAAATCGTCTTACGCTTCTACGAGCTCGACGACGTTGATTTTACGGTGTGCTTTGTCGAAAGCGACGTTACCGTCTTTAAGTGCGAACAGAGTATGGTCGCGACCCATGCCTACGTTGGCGCCTGGGTGGTAACGTGTGCCGCGTTGGCGCATGATGATGTTACCAGCAACGACAGACTCGCCGCCGAATTTTTTAACACCGAGACGCTTTGACTGGCTATCGCGTCCGTTGCGTGAAGTTCCTTGTCCTTTTTTATGTGACATAGCTTAAGTTCTCCTTGGTTGGCGATTAGCCGTTGATAGATTCGATTTTGATCACAGAAAGGTGCTGACGGTGACCGCGGCGGCGCTTGTAACCTTGACGGCGCTTTTTCTTAAAAACGATGACTTTCTTGTCTTTCTTGTTTTCGAGAATCGTTGCTTTAACGGAAGCACCCTCAACGAGTGGTGAACCGAAGCGTGCATCCGCACCTTCACCGATCATGAGGACTTCATTGATGTCTATAGTGTCGCCCTTCTCCGTGCCTGGAAAAGAGTTTAGCTTGAGAACATCGCCTTCAGTTACAGTAAATTGGCGGCCTTGTGTTTTGATAGTGGCTTTCATGGGAAAAGTGGGAGAGCAAATAGGTATGGGCTGTGAAATCAAGAAGTATTTAGCATATTTTCGGACTTATTGCATTTTACTGAGCATGGATCGAGTTAATAGACGCCCAAATCGAAGGCATTGCTTATTTGACGGGTATTGGCAGAGTCGTTGTTTTCATTGTAAATGGATTTTCATCTACAGTCCTATGGCGAGCGCGCTGTGTTTATTCAAAAATTGAGTGGTAGGCGGCAGTCTTGTGTGTTGAATGCGCTGAAAGTCTCTCCGCCTCATGGGTTTGTGGAATATGTTGTCGGTTACTCAAACGTCTTGGTGATCCTAGATGGCGTGCTGTCTGCGAAGCGTTTTCCTGAGTGGTTGTCTGCTATTCCGGAGGTGAACCAAGCGGATTTATTGCCCACACGATTGCTGGAGATACCGGTGAAATACTCGGGTGCTGACCTAGCTGCCGTCGCGAAAATGGCGCAACTCTCTATAGATGAGGTGGTGGCGATTCACTCCGGAGCAGATTATCGGGTGCGCATGATGGGTTTTGCGCCTGGTTTTCCGTATTTGGACGGGCTGGATTCACGCTTGCACTTCGAACGTCGGGCATCGCCTCGTAATCACATTGTGCCTGGCTCCGTGGCAATTGGTGGCAGGCATGCGGGGATCTATTCAGTTGCTAGCCCGGGGGGCTGGCATATTCTTGGGCACAGCGAGCATCCTTTATTTCAGCCAGAAATGGCGAAGGGAGCTGCTCCTGATGAAAACGCAGTATTTGCGCTGGCGCCCGGGGATCGGGTCAAATTTGTGGCCATCAATTAAGTTATGCGTCCCTTATTGGAAATCATATCAAAAGGAGTCGGGCTTTCTATCCAAGATGGTGGCCGAGCTGGCTGGCGCCGTTTTGGCGTGCCTGTTGGTGGCGCGATGGATCGACATTCGATGGCTGTGGCGAATGGTCTACTCGGGAATCGAGAAGATGCGCCCGTTTTAGAGCTTTGTCGGCAAGGAGCGAAAGTGCTTATTTTACAAGATACATGGCTAGCGCTGGCGGGTGCTGATTTAGGCTGTGCGCTCAAGCCATGGCGAGCGAGTCATGTGCGGGCGGGCACACTTCTAGATTTTTCAGGCAGGCAAGCAGGCTTATTTGCCTATTTGGCGCTTCCAGGGGGGATTCAGGCAGATCAGTGGTTTGGCAGTGCTTCGGCAGATCCACGTAATGGGCTTGGAGTCGTTCTTGAAAAGGGGGTGCGGTTATTGGCAAACCAACGCGCGGTATCGTTCTCGGATGATCGGATCGCTGGGCGCATTGCAATTCCCGACGAGCGACGTGTCTTTGAGGGCTTGGTTCAGTTGCCTTTGTTCAGGGGGCCACAGTTTGCCGCCTTTTCGGAGGTCGCGCAAAACACTTTGGTTGAGAGCGAATGGACGGTGTCCGAGCGCTCTGATCGCACAGGCTTTCGTTTGGAGGGGCGTGAGTTGGAGGTGCCGGCTTCTATCGCCAGCGAACCAGTTTTGCCAGGTAGTTTTCAAGTTACAGGCAGTGGGCAGCCGATTGTCACTATGGTGGATGGGCCGACGGTGGGTGGTTATGCAAAGCTAGCCATTTTGCCAGAGGCGGCACGCGATAGACTTGCGCAATGTGTGCCAGGCACGCAGATTTCATTTCGATGGCTCGACTAATTATAAACTGCGATCTTGGTGAGAACGAAAGCACCGAGTCCACTCGTGAGCTCATGGCGTTAGTAGATGCAGCAAATATTGGCTGTGGCACGCATGCTGGGAGTTTAGAAAAGACGCGTGAGTCGCTTGAAATGGCGAAGGCGAGCGGTGTCATGGTTGGGGCGCATCCAGGGCTCGCTGCCGGTGGTGGACGCAATGCGGTGCTGCCAAGTTTGAGCGAATTTATCAGTCTACTGGAGGCGCAGGTGACTGTGTTTCTCTCAATGGCAGAAGGTATTGGTGTGACCGTCCGTTATATAAAGTTGCACGGCACCTTGTATCACGCAGTGGAGCAAGCTGCAGATTTAGCGCATGTTTATTGCGATTTTGTGAGGTGCATGCAGCCAGAATTGGGTATTTTTGCCTTGGCTGGAGGGACTTGTGCGCAGCAGGCACAGTCCATGGGCATTCCTGTGTGGGAAGAGATGTTTGCGGATCGCGGTTATTTAGCCAGTGGAGCATTGGTTCCTAGAGGAGATGTAGGGGCACTGTTGGATGCGGAAGAAGCCTCTGATCGCTATGTCGATTGGTTAAAGGAGGGGCATGTGCGAACGGTGGACGGTGGATTGATCGCACTTTCGGCGGATACTATTTGCGTGCATTCAGATTCGTCCGGTGCGTTGCAGTTATTACGTTCGTTACGAGCGCAGTATTGAGGCATTAATCTTATATTAGCTACGTAAACCGATGCTTTACATGTGGGAGGCATCCTCTAGCGTAGTTTTTTTTGAATGACACCCAAGGCTCTATGCTGGGCGTCGCTTTGACTAATTACCTACACTTATGAAACAACGCACCATCCTGAGGGAAGTCTCTATTAAGGGAAAGTCCTTGCACACGGGCGACGAAGTCCACCTTACCATTAAACCTGCGGCAGAAAACCACGGTATCGTGTTTAAACGGACTGATCTTTACGGTAAGCCAGAGTTGAAGCCGATGATTGAATTGGTCGAAGACCTGGTTCGCAGCACCACGATTGCGGACGGTCATGCAAAGGTGCACACGGTCGAGCACATATTGAGCGCCTTGAATGGTTGCGGTGTGGATAATGTCCTCATCGAGATGGATGCCAGTGAGCCGCCGATTCTTGATGGTTCGGCAAAGCATTTCGTGAATTTAATTCAGCAAGCAGAGCCAGTTGAGCAGGACGCAGAGCGCGAATACTACGTTCTCGATGAGCCGATTTCTGTGACCCGTGGTGGGAGCTCGATTATTGCGCTACCGCACGATGGCTTTCGCATTACTTGCACCTCTACGGATGACCGTGGAATTCACACCCAGCACTTGAGCTTGGATGTCGATCCTGAGACCTACGTCGCGCAAATTGCACCCGCTCGCACATTTACTATTTATGAAGATATCGAAGAGTTGTTGAAGCTCGGTAAGATCAAAGGTGGTAGTCTTGATAGCGCGATTGTGATCAAGGGCGATAAGATCGTATCTAAAGAGCCACTACGTTTTAAGGATGAGTTTGTTCGTCATAAAATGCTCGATATCATCGGCGACATCGTGCTCGCAGGGATGCCAATTAAAGCGCATATCGTGGGCGTTCGTCCGGGGCACGCATTGAATGCCGAGCTTTCCAAGGTGCTCCGTAAGAAGATTCTCGAAAAAGCGAAAGGTGCCAAAGCGGCTGCTAAGTCAAAGAAATCTGCGGTCGTCGAAGCGCATGAGACGACGATGGATATTCGCCGCGTGCTCGATACCTTGCCACACCGCTATCCATTCGTGATGATCGATAAAGTAATCGAGATCGTCAGCCCTGATGAGTTGGTGGCTTTAAAAAATGTCACGATCAATGAACCGTATTTCCAGGGGCATTATCCTGGACGTCCTGTGATGCCAGGTGTGCTTCAAGTCGAAGCTATGGCGCAGGCGGCAGGGGTATTATTATTGCGTAAGCTACCGGTTGAGGAAAACAAAATTGCGTTCTTCATGAGTGTGGATAAGGTAAAATTCCGTCAAGCGGTCGAGCCAGGTGACTCGATTGAGATTCGTGTGAAGTTGATCAAGATTCGAGGCAACAAGATCGCGACGGCAACTGGTGAATGTAAGGTCGGCGGAAAGACTGTTTCCAGTGCCGAGCTCATGTTCATGCTCGCTGACGCATCGGATTAATTAGGTTTTAGCCATGGCTACTCAAATCCACCCAACTGCACTTATTGAAGCTGGTGCTGAACTTGACGAGGATGTGATCGTTGGTGCGTATGCATATGTCGGTCCGCATGTTCGAATCGGTAAAGGCACTGAAGTGATGCACCACGCCACAGTTGATGGCGCTACTTCGATGGGCGAAGGGAATGAAGTGCATCCGTATGCCTACGTTGGTGGTAAGACGCACGATTTAAAGTATCGTGGAGGTGTGCATGGTCTTCAAATCGGCAACAAGAATGTCTTTCGAGAGTTTACCACGGTTCATTGTGCGACCGCTGAAGGGATGCTCACTTCTGTAGGTGATCATAATTTGATCTTATCTTATAGCCACATTGCGCACGAGTGTGTTGTGGGCGATCACCTCGTTATGAGTAGCCATTCTGCTTTAGGCGGACATGTAGAAGTCGGGAACCATGTCAATGTCGGTTGGGGTGTGGGGATTCACCAATTTTGTCATTTAGGTGATTATTCCATGGCGGGTGCCGCATCGAAGGTGGTGCAAGATGTGCCTCCTTATATGATTGCAGATGGTAATCCAGCAACTGCGCGCACGATTAATAAAGTCGGCCTTGAGCGTGCGGGTTTTTCGGCAGACGAGATCGCTTTGATTCGTCGTTTGTTTAAAGTCTATTATAAGGAAGGCCTGAACCGTCGCCAAGCGGCTGAGAAACTACAATCAGATCCGGACTTCATGAACCCTTTGATTCAGAATTTCTTGAAATTCGCTGAAAGCAGCGAGCGGGGGCTTTCCTAGTCTCGACTTTATAGTCGAGGGATGAAGATCGAAGAAGCTCCGAGTAGTTCGTTTGTGACTGGATCGCGAATTTCACAAGCGGCATAATTTTCATTGCCTCCAAGTTCAGCGCGTAGAAGTAGGTATTGGCGAGCGATTTGACGTGCTTCGAATACGTAGTTGACCTGTGTTTCTTCTTTGGGCAGCCATTTGAAAATGAGTGCATCTTCCCCAATCTCAAGGGAGATGGAATCGTAGTTCAAGTGGCACCATAGCCGCATCTGAGTGGTATATTCGGCTTTCCCTTCGGGAGTGTTTATATCTGGAGTGCTGTCTTCAATTGTTGATGCTGTCGAATCAGTAGTTTGTAGCTCATAGCGCCCCGCATATTTCTCAGCGAACCATTCTGTAAAATTAGTTTCTTCATGTGCGAGGCTTAGATGGTTGCCATTGATAATACAGTAAATGTCTGAGGGAGCGGTTAGGGCAACTACTTCGACTTCTGAATCAGCCGTAAATTCCATGTGGCCGTAGATCTTATCCTGATAGCGAATGGGGACTTTCTTTGAGTGGTTGAGTGCGACAGTTTTGGGCCAAAGATGAGAGGACTTAATGATCTCGGAAAAGGTAATTACTTGCGGCGGCGGTGGTTCAACTGGGACAGTTGGAATCGGCTCAGCAGGCATCGGTTCTGGCTCGATCACCGGTGGAGGAGTCGGCTCTTCTTTGAGTGCGGTTTGAATCGGTTCGGGCGCTTGGATGCCTACAGCGCTCCGAATTTTTTCGGCCAGCTCAGAGTCTTGAGATTTCGCTGCCCACATCAATACGATCGTGCATAGACTACATAACAATATGAAAAAGGCCAATGCCTTAACCAGTGCCTTACGCTCTTCAATGTGTTTGTTTTTTGCAGCCTTCAATGCGCGTTATTTACTTTGAAATTCCTTAGTGGGTCAAGTGCCAGTTAGTTATATATTGTTCAATTTGCAGACTTAATTATGTCTATAACGTTTTATTCTGTAGTGACTGGAAGCTTTGATGTCCCGCATGTGCTGATTGTTACACATCGTCGATAGTTGGGATTTTATTGGAGAAATTCCCATATTTGAGAGCGGTCGAGACTCTTTGGATTCTGTGGTGCTTGAATCGTTCTTACAGCGTAGACAATCTTAAGGCGGGCTTTAGTTGCAGTAATAGGATAGAGGAGGTGGCAACTTTTGTTTGGTTTCGGCGATAGTAAATAGGCATTTTAAATTATGAAACCTGGACTAAAAAATCCTCTGCTACGAGTGACGAATCTATTGCTCTATCTTTCTTTCTGCGCACTCCTCGGCACGGGTGCGCTGTTAACCTGGAAGCTCGTGCCAGGTTACGCGGTGGGGGCGGTTTACAAGTGCTCGACATGGGGCGCCATGAATGGGGGGATGTCCATTTTTGGTGTGGTGTAGTATGCGTCATCGCGACTGTAGTGCACATGCTGCTCAATTGGGTATGGCTGAAGAGAATTGCGGCCTCTGGGCATTTCTGGCGCTTACTTGCTGGGGTCGGAGTGGGCCTTGTGTTTATTTTTGGGATCTTCTTTCTGCCGATGTCCCGTCCTTCGGGGGGGCATCATGGCCATGGTGGCTCTCAAGTGGAATCCTCTGGATGGTAACTCGTTTGGTTTTCTTTAGGTTGAGAGGTGGCAGGTGATGGCACTGATTAGACTTTTCTTATTCTAGATACTTAATTGTTTTGTAAGCGCATCTGATACTTGAAGTCGATTGCTTGTCAGCATGAAAAGGTGCTGTAAAAACATACTACATGAAGTGTTATCAGGTAGTTTTGCTTGCAGTTGCCTTACCCCTTATCGGATCTGCGCAGCCTTTACATGTGATTGAACTAGAGTCGTTCTATGTGACCGCCCCTCAGCAGGGAGTGGTCCAGCAAGACCTCGGCGGACAGCAATGGCGCAGTCGCGGTGTGGTCGGTTTGGCTGAGTTGTTGGAGGATTCTGAACCAGGGCTCGCACTGGTTCGGAGGGCTGGTATGTCCAACGATGTGGTGATGCGTGGTCTTGGGGGTGATGATGTGAGTGTGACCTTGGATGGTCGTAAAATTTATTGTGCCTGTTCGAATCGAATGGACCCACCGCTTTCGCATGCAACTGCAGAGGTCGCAGCTAAGGTGGAAGTGGCGGCTGGCCCATTTAGCTTGAAGCGTGCTGGATCGTTGGCAGGGCATGTGAATGTCACGTCTGAACCTATTCTGGATGGTTTGCACGGTCGATTTGAGGCGCTATGGCTCTTTTAGTGAAACTGTCTTGTCTGGTTGGGGATCGACTGGAAACGAGGACTATGCTGCGCGCGTCCAGGTAGGCTGGCTTAGTGGCGATCCTTATGAGAATGGTGATGGCTTACGAATGACGGAGATGGCGGCCGGCAAGTCCGCTTACTTACCAGAGGTGTTGGATGCCAAGGCTTATGAAGCATGGCATGCTGGTCTGGAGTTTCGTTGGCGCTTGAAAGATTCGATACAAATGGTCGCCAATGCGCTACGGCGTGAAGATACCAGCGTGCTCTTTCTAGGGCTAAAGATGGATGCCGATCATACACGGACGGATCAGTTTGGGCTACGATTTGAAGACGAAGCGAGCCCAGGATACTTTGACCAATGGGCTGTGGATTTCTATTATAACGAGACGGATCACTTAATGAGTGATCGTCGACGCATGACGAGCCTGATGGGGCCAGGTGGTCGTGGTTGGTTTATGGTTACTGATGCCCGATCAAGTAATTTTGGAATGACCTTTGATGCTGAGTTCGAGACCAATGAGTATGGACATTGGGAAGTGGGTGCTGAGTTTGATCGTCGCTTGTGGGATAGTGATAATGTAATTGGCCCAAACCAGAATGAGATGCTGCCAGACACGATGCTGGATACGCTCGGAGCTTACGCCGAGGGCCGCTTTAAGTTGTCGGATACTCGATTGCTTGAACTGGGAATGCGGCTGGATCGCTTTGCTGCCGAAACCAACGGCGACACTACATTTTTGCAAAGTCTACAAGGCTCTGATCGCAATCGTGAGTATATTGAGCCAGGTGCCTTTATCAGTTTACGACAGGAATTGGGTGAGCATTCTGGAGTCTTTCTTGGCCTCGGGAGTATTGCACGTTCGCCTAATCCGCAGGAGCTTTACATACAAGTGGATAAGCCGATGGCGAAGCCAGATTGGGTGGGGAATCCTGACCTTGATGCGCCACGTTCCACCGAGTTGACCGCTGGCTGGGAATTTGCGCGTGATGATTTATTTCTTCGTGCACGGGTTTTCCATGCTTGGCTGGATGATTATATTTACCCAGTGAAAGTAACCACCCCGAGCGCATTCCAAAGCTATGACAACATTGATGCCCGTCTCTATGGCGTCGAGTTGAAGTCCGAGTATTCCCTAGCAGAGCATTGGAGCCTTGGTTTGGCTTTGGCTTGGCAGCAAGGTGAGAAACGCAGTCGCCCCAACGCTTCGACGAATGATGTGCTTGCCGAGATTCCACCACTGCGCGTGCAGGGGTCGTTAAATTATGTTGATTCAAATACGGAGCTCAGCCTTGAAGCCCGTGCTTCAGCTGGGCAGGGGCGCACCGATCGTGACTTGTTTGAACAGGACATGGCAGCTGGTTTACACTCTCGATTCGTGGCCGTCAGCAACTCAATGATCATTGGGCGCTGAGTCTTGCTGTTGAAAACTTGCTCGACGAAACCTATGCTCTACATAATTCACAGGTGCGGAATCCATTTAGTGCTTTCACGGTGGTCGATGAGCCTGGACGTGTGCTCAAGGTGAGCCTGAGCTATGAATTTTAAGTTTTGTCAGGGCTCACTTGCCAAACGAGAGGATTTGTGCACAAAACGTAGTGTATGCAAAAACGACGTTTAGGACGCAGTGGTATCGTGGTTTCGGAGATATGTCTGGGCACGATGACTTTCGGCTCACAGCTCGATAAGAAGACCTCTTTTGAGATTTTGGATCATGCCGTCGAGCATGGCATTGATTTTCTTGATACGGCAGAGATATACCCTGTGCCACCCAAGACCGAGTGGGTCCATCGCACTGAGGAGATCTTGGGCGAATGGCTACAAGGCAAAGATCGTAGCTCGCTAACGATCGCGTCGAAAGTGGCTGGCCCAGGGCATGGTTGGTTTAAGCCGCCCGTTCGCAGTGGACTGACTTCGCTGGATCGCCACCATATTCGCACTGCGATCGAAGGCAGCTTACGTCGCTTGCAGACTGACTATATCGATCTCTATCAAACTCACTGGCCAGATCACGATTTTGGCTATGAGGAAACTCTACAGACCTTAACGGAGCTCCAAGAAGAAGGTAAAGTTCGCGTAATCGGCTCTTCCAACGAAACGGAGTGGGGCACGATGAAGGCCAATCAAGTGGCGGCTGAGCATGGTTACTCGCGCTATCAGACAATACAGAATAATTTCTCGATCAACAACCGACGCTTCGAAGATGCGCTCGCGGATATCTGCCGTCGAGAAGGGATGAGTCTGTTGCCGTATTCGCCGATCGGTGGTGGGGTGCTGAGTGGTAAATACAACGGCGGCCAGCTACCTGAAGGGGCACGTTTTTCCGAATATTTGCGTCCGGAATCAGGTGAGCGCCAAAAGATTATGGGGCGTCGTTTTGTCAACGACAAGAGCCTCGCCACGACTGCTGCGTTGATGGAGCTCGCTGCCGAAATCGGGATCGATATCGTTACGCTTGCGGTGGCATGGAGCAAGCAGCACGACTTTGTGGCATCGACCATCATCGGCGCGAATTCTATTGAGCAACTCCAGCCCAGCTTAGCCGCCGCGGATTACAAGCTAAGCGAAGACGTTCTGAAGAAGATCGATGCGATTTCGGAAAAGTATCCGTATCCGATGGGTTAGATGTAAAAAAACGACTCGTCACTCCAGGGAAAGGGATTTACTGCTAGGTAGATACCATTGATTCAGTATGACGACTTTTGATACCGCTAGAACCTATTCCTTAAACGACCTCGGCAAAACCGACTTCGGTGGCACACCCTTGGCGGTGCTGGGGCATCCGGTCAAGCATTCGGTCAGTCCAGCCATGCACAATGCGGCACTCGCTAAAATGCAGCAGGCGAATTCACGCTTTAGGAATTGGACTTATTTTCGTTTTGATGTCGCGCCAGAAGATTTGCCTGAAGCCTTACCACTGTTTCATAAGCATAACTTTCTAGGGCTGAATCTGACAATTCCGCATAAGGTGCAGGCGCTCGATTTGATTAAAGGAATTTTACCAGACGCCGAGCGCATGGGAGCGGTCAATACCTTGGTTTGGGATGAGTTTGGCTATGATGGTTTCAACACCGATGGTTATGGCCTAAAGGCAGGCCTCGCACAGGATTTAGCTGTGTCGCTTAAGAATACGACAGTTGTTTTACTTGGGTCCGGTGGTGCGGCACGAGCCGCTGCGGTGCAGTGTGTGCTCGATGGGTGCGAAAAACTCTATATCGGAAATCGCACACCTGAACGTTTACAAAGTGTGATGGATGTAGTCGATGCCATGCCTGGGGGTGGGGTTGCCGAAGCATTTGCGATCAAGGAGTTTCCAGATGGATTGCCCGAGGAAGGCATTGTCATAAACGCAACCTCGCTAGGTTTAAAAGAAGGGGATCTCGCACCGATGGATGTGAGCTTACTTCCGAAAGGATGGAAGGTGTATGATATGATTTATAACCCTTCGCAGACGACTTTACTTAAAGAAGCAGAGGCACATGGTCTCGCGACGGCGAATGGCTTATCCATGTTGGTGCACCAAGGTGCGCGTTCCTTAGAAATATGGTCGCACGCCGAGGTGAGCTCGCACGCGATGATGACGGCTGCCCTACATGCTCTAGATTTACCCCCGCGTTATGATTGAAACATTTGAATTTATTAACGACGACTTTCCATGGTTCTTTACCTCGGTAGTGTTTGTCTTCGGTGCTGTCGTCGGAAGCTTTTTGAACGTGTGCATCTATCGCATTCCTGCCGAGCGATCGGTGGTCTTTCCAGGATCAACCTGTGCCTGTGGAAAACCCATTCCGTGGTATCATAACCTGCCGATTCTAACCTGGATACTACTGCGAGGGCGCGCTAGTTGCTGCGGTGAAAAATTCAGTGTTCGCTATCCCGCAATTGAATTGCTCACAGGGCTGCTCTTCCTCGCGAGTTGGCTCATGCATAGCCCCGTCGTTGCCATCATCGGCATGCTCTACATTGCCTTTTTGATTTGCTCCACCTTTATCGATTTGGACCACATGATCATACCAGACCGTTTTTCAATCGGTGGCATGGTGATCGGTGTAGTGATTTCAATCTGCTTTCCTGTATTGCATGGCATCGAAGGCGGCATACCGATTCTGCAAAATATTCAGTCGGGCGTGATTGCCATCATTGGCGCATTGATAGGTGCGGGGCTCGTTTACTGGATCGCAGTGCTGGGTGAAATCGTCTTCCGTAAGCCAGCAATGGGTGAAGGCGATGTGAAATTTGTCGGCTTTATCGGTGCCTTTTGTGGATGGCAAGGTGCGGTATTTGCCATGTTTGGTGGCGCACTGCTTGGATCGATTATTTTGCTACCGATTTTGATGGTCGGTCGTTTGCTGGGTAAAGGCGGATCTCAGTCCTGTGAACCCGAAGCAGCGGTGGCTGATGATTCCGAAGAAGAAGCTGTTCAATTTGGTTTACAGGTGCCTTTTGGTCCGATGCTCGCGGGCGCAGGCTTATTGTATTTTTTAGGTGCAGATGTTTACGTCGATGCCTATTTCGCCGAATTTTCGCTGAGCTTTTTCGGCCGTTGAGTGGTGCTATTTTGCTGGTCTCACGACCGTCAGCAGTATTTTGAAATCTTGCGGTGCGTCGACTGCGTGTGGCACGTTGGCGGGCAGCACGATGGTGCGACCTTTGGGGACTGCGACGGGAGCTTGATCGCCGACTGTAAACTCACCGATGCCGTCAAGCACTTGCACCATGGCATCACCCGTTGAGCTGTGTGTGAGCGATTACAGTGTCCGCTCGGACCCGGCTGGTGTGGCAATGGTGATCCATGTCCACTGCATGATCAATTAGTAGAATTAGACGACCAGATGACCGACTTCCTCGAAAGCACCGCGCTAGACGTATTTGTCGCGAGTGGTGCCGCATCAGGCGAAGATGGTGGTGATGAAATCGACCTCGTGGCTTCGTATAAAATCAACAAGTATCTGTCACTCTTAGCGAAGTATGGTAGCTACGATTCAGACGGTGGTGTCGGTGGTGCAGGTGCAGTTGATAAGGACATGTTCACATTCGAGATGAACTTTACCTACTAGAAAGTTTAGATTAGTTTTGTTTAGGAGTGAGCGGGGTCGTTTCGGCGATCCCGCTTTTTTGTATGAATTTAGGATGGTAGTGGCGCAGGTCCCTGTGCGCCACCGCTACCTGAAATACTGGCACGACTGTAAGTTAGAGCGTTCTGCGATTAAGTTGACGTATCGTAGATGGTAGGGAGCTCCGTTGGCATGCTGTGGCGGTTCGATAAGGATATAGAACCCTGCCTTTTTTCTCTGATTAAACACAGTTGCTCTAGTGGTCAGACAAGAGTGTCTGACTTACGATTTACGTCTACGAACCTTCCGGGAAGTAGGCAGCAGCGCCGGTGAGACCGAGTGTGATCGTGATATTCAAAAAGGTGATTTCACCCATCGATTGGCAGAGCATGAAGCGGAAGTCGTCATGCAGCTTTGCCAGTTCCTGACGGAGTTGTTTCATTTTTTCGTCGGTGGAAATTTTATCTGCGCACATACAGGTGCGCAAGTGTTGCACACGTGGGAGTGCGAAGTTCAGGCGCCGTTTAATGAGTGTGCGTTCTTCGCGTTGATACTGCTTACTGGTTTCAACATTGATCAAATCGGTGCAGAGTTTGACCACTGGAAAATTGTTTTTGAAAAACTGCGGTAGGTAGAGAGTGCGACGACCTTCGTAGCTTTGTTGGTCGAAGTCGATCGCGCGCACACGATATTGATTTTGCTCAAAATCAGGCGTGACCTCGACCACATAATTGTAGGCGCGCATATCGCCCAGCAGGCGCACGAAGCAGCGCTCGTTAAACTTGATAAACTCTTTAGCTAGGCGCACCTCGTGTAGATCAGGGCGGGGGAGGTATTCACGAATGAAATCGTCGCCAGGCACACCGATAATGTGCTCCTCGATCAAGGTGTCTTCATGGACAAGGAAATTAATATGATTGGGCGAGAGCAGCTCTTCCAGTTCGAGTCCGTAGATGCGGGAGGCATCGGCCTTCTTGACGTAAAAGTAGTCATGGTTGTCGTTATATTGATTCACCACACGCACGCGCATTGGCTTCGTGTTGCCAAAGGTGCAAAAATCGACGCGATCGATATAGAGATTGCTTAAAATACTTTCATCTCCGCCAGAACGCAGTAGGACATAGATCTTTTTTAGCCCTTCGTAAATGTCACGGCCGTGTTGTTGTTCATAGATCAGTGTCTGCCATAGGGTGTCCTCGCCATCACGATCGACCAGCGGGAACGAGTCTTCGTATTTCAACAAATCCTCGTAAACCACCGGTAACTCCATTGAGCGATGAAACTCCTGCAAATATTCACGGAAGAGATCGTTGATCGGGAAAAATTGTTTACGATGTTGTGTGGCGGCAGCTGCAGGCATAGTAAAAATTTGAGTCGCTTAGAGTGGATTGCCAATACCTAATCGCCCTGACGTAGAGTTAGAGGTCTCGTAGCGTGCCGCTTTAGCAAACGTTCGTTTGAGAGGCGCTGTAGTTCGTTTGCTGAAGCTGCACGCTAAGGGAGGAGGACGTTTGCTGAAGCTGCACGCTACGGATTTCGTGCAAAAACGTTTGCTAAAGCTGCACGCTATAGCTTGCGTTTTTAGTATTAATATTCCAACGCGGGAACGATGGCGCTTACGCTTACCTCATTGGGAGGTCGATGGTCATTGGCACTTTGTGACGATTCGCTGTCATGGTAGTTTGCCTGCAGCAGTTAAAGCTAAACTCTACGAAATTCGGCAAACGTTGGGTGCTATAGAGGCTCAGTCTGAAGCGTTCCGACTGTTGCAACGGCAGTATTTCCTCACTACTGTAAAATATATGGATACTGGTTTGGGTTTTGCCCCTTTTGGGGAGGCGCGCAGTTGTGAACTGTGTTTGAAAGCTATGAATCAAATGGAAGACGATGGATGGTCGGTTGGAGAGGCCACGGTTATGCCCAACCATGTGCATATGTTGGTGATTCGTCAGGATGAACATTTTTCACTGAAGCAAGTATTGAATCGTTTCAAAGGTCGCTCCAGTCGCTGGATCAATCAGGAGCTCGGGCGTTCTGGGAGGTTTTGACAAGAGGATTGGTTTGATCGTTGGATGCGCCAAGAAAGTGAGCGCGACAAATGTATCGACTATATTCGCAAGAATCCGGTGAAAGCGAAGCTTGTTGCAGACTGGCGCGAGTATCCATGGCGGATTTCGAGCGATTGGATTTCTGAGACATCGTAGCGTGCCGCTTTAGCAAACGTTCGTTTGAGAGGCACTGTAGTTCGTTTGCTGAAGCTGCACGCTACGGGGAGGAGGACATTTGCTAAAGCTGCACGCTACGGCTCGACGGGTTCTGAGCAGAATTTTCTTCATTTTAAGGTTGCCGCGCACGAGGATGTCGGTGTCTTCTGGCGTTGGCCGGGTCCT
The DNA here is from genome assembly GCA_937136395.1 of uncultured Opitutia bacterium. Taxonomy (GTDB): domain Bacteria; phylum Verrucomicrobiota; class Verrucomicrobiia; order Opitutales; family Coraliomargaritaceae; genus JBPOFY01. Next base: position 356,325 of record CAKZOI010000022.1, read on the forward strand.
ATGCAATGACGGACAGGTTAACCTCGTCAGGCCCGGAAGGGAGCAGCGATCGCCTAATCCTCATGTGCCGTAGGGTGCCTGGCCACTTTTGTGTCCGGATATAAGGAAGTGCCGGAGAGATTTTTAAAATAGGTGAAAAAGCACCTTGCCACTGAGCTCCAATCCAAGCTTTTCTAGTGTCCTCGATGGAGAAAGGATATCAAGTGATCGCACGCCGCTGGCGCCCTAAGCAGTTTAGTGAACTGGTGGGGCAAGATCATATCGTGACAACATTGCGTAACGCCATCGACACCAACCGGATAGCGCATGCTTATCTCTTTGTGGGACCACGCGGCACGGGTAAAACCAGCACCGCGCGTCTGTTTGCGAAGGCGCTGAATGCGGAAGGGGGGCCGAGCGCGACTCCGGATAATGAGTCGGAGATCAGCCAGTCGATCATGAATGGCTCCTGCATGGACGTGATCGAGATTGATGGTGCGTCCAATAACAGTGTCGATCAGGTGCGTGATTTGCGGGACGATTGCCAATACGCGCCGACTCAGTGCACCTACAAGATCTACATTATCGACGAGGTGCACATGCTTTCGACAGCAGCGTTCAATGCCTTGTTGAAGACGCTGGAAGAGCCACCCGAGCACGTGAAATTTTTCTTTGCGACTACGGAAGCACATAAGGTGTTGCCGACGATCGTGTCTCGTTGCCAGCGCTTTGAATTTCGTCCGATTTCGGACGCGGTGATCGCGGCAAAGTTGGAAGAAATTTCCAAAGCTGAGGGCATTGATGTCGAAGCGGAAGCCCTCGCTTCGATTTCACGTTTGGCGAATGGCGGTATGCGTGATGCGCAGTCGATTCTTGATCAGATGATTTCCTTCTGTGGCGACACAATCGCTGAGAGCGATGTCTTGGACGTCTATGGTCTGGTGTCACGCGAGCGTATTGCTGAATTGGCTTCGGCGATTGGATCGCTGGACTATGCCACGATCATTGCCTCGGTGGATGCCTTTGCAACTGAGGGCCGCGATTTATTTCGAGTCTTGCTCGATCTGGAAGCCTATGCGCGCGAAGCCTTGCTCGATGCCATTGCTAAGAAGGGCAATACCGATATGCTCGGCACGCCGCTGAGCACCGAATCGATCATGCGCATGCTCGACGCGCTGCATCGTGGTGAAGCATCCGTTCAACGTGGGCTTTCCGAGAAGGTGAATTTTGAGGTGGTGTTGTTGAAGGCAGCTGAGGAGTCGCGTTCGCGTGCCATCGATAGTTTAATTAAGCAGGTCGCCGCAGCTAGTGGCACGACACCCGAAAAAAAAAAGCCCTAGTCGTCCCGTCTCCTGATGGAGGTGGCGCGCGTCTCGGTTCTGTAGAAGACGGAGCTTCACAGTCTGAATCTGAGGACGACGAGCTTGATTTGAGCCGTTATGTAACCGTTGAGCATGATGCCGACGGTCGAGTGATTGAGGAGCCTAGTAAGGCTTTAGTTGAAAAGGTCTTGGAGTCATCTAATCAAGGGCCATTGATCGCGCTGCCCGTTGCCGAAAAGAAGATTGGTGTCGAAATTTTGGAGGTGTTGGATGCCAAATTTAAAGGGCAACTCACCGAGGTGCGGCACCCAGATGCTTTGGATCGATTGTTTTAAGTGGTTTTACATCGCGGGTAGGGTTCGATTTTCCTATCGAACGGCTCTGGCAATACGCGGCGCGTTAAGGCTCACACGTCCTAACTTTTATATTGAACCTAGGGTCTGACTTGCGCCTTGTTGGGAATAAGTCTATCCTCGAGGCCGTCTTTTTTCTATGTATAATCGATACCAACGTTTAAAAACATTCCTGTCCATTGCCCTCATCTTGCTACTAGGGGGCACTTTTTTGATTTTTGCTATGCCTGATAAACCAAACTCTCCCGAGCCGACTGATGTCGACGTTAATGAATGTGTCTCTGCCTGTGCACTGCCTTCGCATGTGGATTTAAGTGGTGATGGCTTCCCAGTAAAGCGCACCGAAGCTGAGTGGCGTGAGCGTTTAACCGAGCTTCAATACAGTGTGACTCGAGAGCAAGGCACTGAGCGCCCGTTTGAAAATCCATACAACGACAATAAGCGAACAGGTTTGTATCGTTGTATTGGCTGCGACACACCTTTGTTTAGCAGCACCGACAAGTTTAACTCCGGCACAGGCTGGCCTAGTTTTACGCAGCCAATTGATTCACGCACACTTGGAGAGCACAAAGATACCAGCTACGGTATGCAACGTGTCGAAGTGCACTGCAAAATTTGCGGCTCTCACCAAGGCCACGTTTTCCCCGATGGCCCGAAGCCTACGGGGCTACGCTATTGCATCAATTCTGCTTCTTTAAGTTTTGAAGAGACGGAATCGCCCGAAGCCGTGAAGAAACTGGTAGAGGCCTGGTATCAGGTGGAGGGCGAGTGAGCTGATCTGAGCAGGGAAAATGCATTGTTACAACCGCTCCGCTAGAGGGTGGAGCTTTGGGAGTTTTTTTAGCTCGCCTCCTTGCCGTAGGGAACGCGTGTGATTTCATCGGTCAAAGACTTTCGATCTTTCCTTATTTGGGCAGCGAGTTAGAAAAACGATATGCCATCTACTTCGAACGATCCTTCTCGCCGACAATTTATTAAAGGAGCTGGCCTGGTCAGCGCCGCAACGGCTCTCACTGCTTGTAGCAGTATCGCAAAGCCAGCAGCATCTGGCTCGATTGTTTCAGCGAAGAAAGCCAAGAATATGATCTTCCTGATTGTGGACGGCATGTGCTTGGGCACTCTGGCGCTGGCACACCATTGGAATCTTCGCCACCACAAGGCGCCCTTGAATTGGATGCAGCTCTATGGCCGGGAAGGCGTCACACGTGCGATGCAAGATACTGCGTCAGCGAGCTCCCCAGTTACCGACTCGGCAGCAGCGGCGAGCGCATGGGGTGGTGGCGAGCGGGTGAATAATGGCTCCATCAATTTCTCCGTAGAAGGCAACCCACTCACGCCTTTATTTAGCTATGCGAAGGCGGCGGGTAAGGCCACTGGACTGGTGACGACGTGCACGGTCACGCATGCGACGCCGGCTGGTTTTAGTGCGAATGTGAAGGCCCGTGGTCGCGAAAAAGAAATTGCTCAACAATATTTACAACGCGAGATCGATGTCATTCTCGGGGGCGGTTCGAAGCATTTTAACTATGAAGCATTCAAGCTCGATAATGTTACCCAACCAGCGGCAAATTTGATTCCTGATTTTGAAGCGAAAGGCTATCAAGTGGTTCGTGATCGTCAGTCGCTTGCCGCAGCGAAAGAGCAGTCGAAGTTGCTCGGCTTGTTTTCTCCAGGGCACATTCCGTTCGCAATCGATCGCAAGAATGACCCGGCATTGAAACAAGTGCCAAGTTTGCCAGATATGTTTTCGACAGCACTGTCGAGTTTGAGCGGAGCTAAAGATGGCTTTGTCCTTCAGGTCGAGGGCGGGCGGGTCGACCATGCCGGCCATGCGAATGATCCCGCGACGATTTTGCACGAACAACTGGAGTTTGATAACTGTATCCCGATCGCACTCGAATTCATCGAGAAGCATCCCGATACCCTGTTGATTGTCACTACGGATCATGGCACGGGCGGTTGCCAATTAAATGGTAAGGGCAGTGCCTATGTCGAAAGCGGTCCCGCGCTTGATGCGATTAATGATTTTAAGCAAAGTTTTGAATGGCTGCAGGAGCGTTTTAAGAAATCCGGTCGTTTCAGCGCGAAAGCGTTCAAGCAGGCGACAGGCATTGAGCCCCATCCTGAGCAGGCAGACGTGATTCAAAAAGCCATCGACGAAGAGGTGAAATATCTCTCTAGCACGATGACAGCTATCGTGCAGGATGATCTGTTTGCAAAGACCGCAGTCGGGTGGACGTCGAACAACCACACATCCGAATGCGTGGAGTTGTTTGCCTTCGGGCCTGGATCGGCAGAGGTGCCTGCATTCTCAGAAAACTACAAACTGAATCGCGTGATGCGAAGTGCACTTGGTTTGGCTTAAGCGAAATGACTCGCAACTGTGTTTCGAGATCGACCCCCTGCATGAATTGAACAGATAGTCCTCTATGCCAGATCAAGCCGATACGGAAATTATACTCCAACGCCTCCAAAAAATGGAGCAGCATGTCGCGGAGCAGGACACCGAAATATACCGCCTCTCTAAGCGCGTGGATAATTTGGTGAACGCACTTCAAGTCCAGAAGTTACAGATTGAAGCCTTGGCGCAAGGCGGAGCTGGCGGAGCCGACACCATGCCCGCGGATGAAAAGCCGCCGCACTATTGATGCTGTTATGGACGCGTGAATCGCGTCTCTCCAGTTGATTTACGTTGAGCGTTCGGGAGGTTGTCCAAATGGGACTGTTCAATTTGATTCGCCAGTAGTTAGCGGTAGCGGCGTGCGCCCCTGCACGCCACACGTTTGTATGGACGTGCCAAACTACTATGGCGCTGAGGGACCCGCGACGCTACCTGCTGGATAATGGGGTTTTCAAAAAAAGTTTGATCCTTGGCGATGATTCTCTTGTAGCCTCGGTTCTCGGAACCGGGGTCTAAGTTCCAAGACCCAAAAACAGAGTTTCGAGGCTGCGCATCATGCCAACATTTTGCTCAATTATTTTTAGATTCGGTATAATCGAGTGAGCTTGCAGACGGCGGTTGCGGCAGAGCGCAGCCCTCCGGTTCTACTGCGCTTTGTCAGCTTCGTGAATCGCAATAATCGAGAAGGTGACCCCGGTGGCTTGCACGGTTTCGTAGCCAGCGAGTTTTAATTGTTCGCTGAGGGCTTCTTTGGTGGGGAAATTTTCGATGGTGCCGGCTAGATAATCGTAGGCGCTCTTGTCGCCCGTAGCGATGGCGGCGACGAGCGGTAAAATATACTTTAAATAGAGGTAGTAAATCGGGCGGAACCAACGATCTGGCTGTGAGAACTCCAAGACGAATAGACGTCCACCGGGTCGGAGCACACGGAGGATTTCTTTGAGGCCTTTCTGGCGGTCTTCGAAGTTGCGCACGCCAAAGGATATCGTCACCGCATCGGCCGAGTTGTCGGGAAGTGGCAGTTCCATGCAGTCGCCAAATGCGAACTCTAGGTCGGAATAGGCTGCATGGTCGGCCCGCTTGCGTCGGGCTTCGTCGAGCATCGGCTCGCAGAAGTCGAGTCCTTTGATTGCGACCTTTAGGCCGAGGCGATCACGCAGCTTGAAGGCGACGTCACCGCTGCCAGTCGCGAGATCGACAACGTTGGTGGGGCCGAATGCCTGAACCATGCGTGAGAGCACGCGGCGCCAATAAAAGTCGATTCCACCACTGAGCAAGTGATTGGCGACATCGTAACGTCCGGCGATGCCGGCAAACATTTGGCTGACTGCTTTTCCTTCAGGCATTCTAATCGTGAGAGTGAGAGTTGTCGATAGGGCGCGTTATCCTTAACGCGTCGTTTGGATTGATGGAGACGGTTCGATAGGGATACCGAAGCCTACCTGATAGTAAATACGAATCGAAAGCACAGTTATTACGATTTCTTTTGCTTTGCATTATTAACGCTACGCACGACCCAATTGGAGAGCTCCCTGTCTGGATTCGTTACGGCGAGCTTACCGATCTTGAAGACTGTTTGGCCGCTATTGTTGTGTATGATCGATAGGCCATGTTTGTAGTCTTTGAATTTTTCTTCACAGAGCGACTGAATGGTGCGACCCGTTTGGGTGGCTTCTTCGATTAGGGCGTCATGTCCGAGTGGTTTAAATTCGAGGGTAAAGCCATGTTGCGCCTCAAAGTGGGCAGCGAAGCGTTTGATGTCGTTGAGCCAGACGTCTTTTTGCAAGTGCGCATTGGCCTTTTTGAGTGCCTTCAAACTCGCTAGTGGGTCTGCAATCATATCAGGCGTCACTTCAAAAGACTTGATCGCCGTGGAGGGGAGCTCGAATTTGTAATCGCGGAATAGGCGCTCTAAAACGGTCATGAGGCCGCGTGCACCCGTGCCTTCTTTACTAGCCGCTTCGGCGATTTGTAGGATGGCCTCGGCGTTGATGTTGAACTCGATTCCATAACCTTTGAAGTCGTCATGATATTGCCTCAAGATGCTGCCTTCGGAGTTGGTGAGGATGTGGGCGAGATCGTCTTTGGAAAGGGCGTTGCAGGCGACGCGCACGGGCACACGACCAATGAACTCCGGCTCGAAGCCGTATTTAGTGAAGTCTGTGGTCTCGGCGTATTTCAGGTAGGTGGAGACTGCCTCCTCGTCTTCATCATGTGAGGCACCAAAGCCCATCTCACTTTTTGCCATACGCTTTTTAATGTTCTCGGCGAGGCGATCGAAAGCGCCACTGACGATGAACAATATATTTTTGGTATTGATGGTTTTACGCTGCACCTTGCCCCCGCGTTGGATTTCCATGGCTGCCTGCATCTGCGAGAGCATATCGGTCGGGCTGAAGAGGTTCACTTGGGTTTCCTCCATCAGCTTGAGTAAATTGATTTGCACACCGCGGCCAGAGACGTCGCGTCCGCCCATACCGGCTTCGCTGGCAATCTTATCAATTTCATCGACAAATATAATGCCGTGCTCTGCGAGTTCGATATTTCCGTCAGCTGTTTTCACCAAATCGCGGACCAGGTCTTCGACGTCGGAGCCCACGTAGCCTGTTTCAGAAAATTTAGTCGCATCCGCTTTGACGAAGGGCACGCCAATCAGTTTGGCTATATTCTTCATCAGGTAGGTTTTGCCCACACCAGTCGGACCGAGTAGTAAGAGATTTTGCTTACTGTAGTCTTTTGAGGCGTCTGTTTTTTGACTTAAGCAGCGTCGCACGTGATTGTAATGGTCGCAGATCGCGACGGATAAGACTTTTTTTGCTTCGTCCTGACGAATCACATAGCGATCTAAATAATCGCGAATTTCTTTTGGTTTCAGCTGAAAATTCCGGATCCCCTTAAGTGGATCCGTCATATCCTCTTTCGAAGGCGACGATTCTTGTCCATCGGGAGCGGTCAAAAACTCCTCAAAGTCTTCAGATTCGTTAAAGGCATGCGCGGACACCTTGACATTTGAATCTTTAAACAATTCTTTGAGTTGTCGTTGGATTTCTTCGAATGGATTGGGTGGTTCTTTATCACTCATATTTTCAAGTTTGACAGCGTTTGGGCGATCAGAAGTATCGCGCTCACAATAACTTTCGATTTTTTATATAATACTGCAAGTTCTCTGAACAACTAGAACATGTCTAATAATCTTACAAAACGCGATATCGTCCTCGATATTTATGAAAAAACTGACTTCCCGCAAAAGGAAGTGCGCGAAACCGTGCAATTAACTTTGGATGCGATTGCTCAAGCGCTTAGCGAAGGTCGTAATGTTGAGTTACGCAATTTTGGTGTGTTTGAAGTGCAAATTCGTAAATCCCGCATTGGGCGTAATCCGAATAAGCCAGAAACCGATGTGATCATTCCAAAGCGTGCCGTTATCAAGTTTAAGGCGGGTAAGGAGTTGAAGTCGAAACTGAAGGATTTAGACGTCGACGCTTTGTAAGCAATTCTTATATAGCGCTTTGCGACTCTCGCTCTTGCGTTTTCATAGAGTTCATCGATTCCGATTAAGGGAGGTCATTGACCATGCAATTTGAAACACTACCTGGATTCCGCGAATTTTATCCTGAGGCGTGTGCCCGCAGAAATCATATCTTTGCGCAATGGCGTAAAGTGGCGCGGGCATTTAGTTTTTCGGAATATGATGCACCTGTATTGGAGCCTCTAGAGCTCTACATCGAGAAGTCTGGCGAGGAAATCGTTGGGCAATTGTTTAACTTTGAAGATCGTGGTGGTCGTGCAGTGGCGATGCGCCCTGAAATGACACCGTCACTCGCTCGGCTTGTCGGTGCGAAAGCAAATGGTCTAAAACGCCCGATTAAGTGGTTTAATATTGGCGAACATTACCGCTATGAGCGCCCACAAAAGGGGCGGTTACGCGCGTTTTACCAGTATAATGTAGATATTTTTGGCGAAGCAGGCCCGGCAGCCGACGCTGAATTGATCGCACTCTTGGTGCAGGCTTTAGAAGCCTTTGGTCTAGGGTCGGCTGATTTCAAAGTGCGTCTCAGCGACCGCGACCTTTGGTTGTTGATGCTGGCTGCAGAAGGTTTAGATGAGGCTTCCAGTGCGGTAGTGCTGGGTATCGTCGATAAACTTGAACGCATGGACCGCGAGAAAGCAGTCGAAAAGCTTCAGCCCGTGTTAGGAGAGGATGCCTCAGCCTTTCTTGGTCGAATTGAAGAAGTGATTGCGATCCGTGATTTCGACACACTCAGTGTATACATGAAAGGCCTCGCCCTCGAAGGCGATATTGCCGATCAGATTGCAACACGTTTGAATGATTGGGAGCTTTTGCTCAATCGCTTGAAAGCCGCTGGTGCGGGCGAGTATGTTCAAATCGATCTAGGGATTGTCCGTGGTCTGGCCTACTATACAGGATTCGTTTTCGAAGCTTTTGAGGCAAGTGGAGCTGGTCGTGCACTCGCAGGTGGGGGTCGCTACGATGCATTAGTCAAAAAACTTGGTGGCCCTGATATGCCTGCCGTTGGATTTGCGATGGGTGATGTGACCCTTGCTGATCTACTCGATTCCAAAGGTTTGACTACGAACTATGTGCAGTCGCCCGATTTTATTGTGATCATCGGTGGTGCCGAGGCTCGCGAAGCCGCGATGGGCGATGCTGCGACGATACGAAGCCTAGGTTACAGCGTCGATTATCCATTGAAAGAGCAGTCATTTGGTAAGCAGTTTAAAGAAGCCAACCAAAAGGGAGCTCGCTTTGCTTTGATCTATGGTAGCGAAGAAATTGAAAAGGGTGTGTTTAAAGCCCGAGACTTCGCGAGCGGCACTGAAAAAGAATTTCCACGCGAGGCGATTGCAGAGGTGATTCCAGAGTTGATGCTGTCTGGTTTAGAGTAATTTGCAAAGCAGACAGTTGCGTGAAGATATGGTAGAAGCTGCCTTTCTGTTAAGCTACTTAGCCTCAAAAATTGGAAAATGCCGAACGCGCAGTCTCTACTATTGGTCAGATCTAGAACGTGCTAAGGAAAGCGACCAATAGAAGGTGACTAAAAATAAATTAGGAAGATTCTAGATGATCATAAAGAAACATTCTGGCAACAGGCGGGACATGACAACTCCGAGTATCCCCTTTATGACCTACGGAAGTGAATTGACCGCGTAACAATCAACCCTCTCATTAGATTATGCTCACATTAATGGAACTGATGTGCCCTGAGAAAGCTGCACAGATCATTTGGCAGAAGAAGTCCTCAGGTCGTCTAGATCTGTGGAGCAATAATTGGATCTCATTCGAAGGATTTTGAACACTCACTCCATAGGCACTTGCAGTCACCCAAAGTCGGTTTGCGATGGGTAGAGGGTTCACCTAAGTGGTGGTTGGAGATGATTGAGGGCTCTTGCGGCGATTTTATCGACTGGGTGAAAAAGTATATCAGCACTAAGGTTTAGACCCTTATTTCTGTGAGGGGTTGTAGTTAATTGCGCGTTAAGTAACTGTTAATCAGAGGGAAATGGTCTTTGTTAGCTTTACTGATTGGTGGTTTTTTGTGATAGCTCACCGCCAATTATGAAACCAAAACGAATACTTCTTTGGCTTATCTGTGCGACCTTAGTCTACAATATATACGGCTATACAAAGCAACATACCAGCGGCGATGTTTTGGCCTATAAGCGTTTAGCCAGCGCTTTGGTGGAAAATGATACCGCTGCTGTACAAAAGATATTGATCGATGAAAAAGATGACATGTTGCTCCTTGCTGGGGCTCAACAAGAACAGAAGGAACTCATCGGAGACAGTTCTGTTCTTTTTACGTATTATGTGATCAAGAAGCAGCGTTACAGTCATGATGGGAATACGTCGCACATTTTGGCCGAACAAATCTTTCGCGTGAATCCGCCCGGCGCAAAAGCTATCATCGGGGAAAACGAAGTGCGCGTTCGTCACAATGTGCAACTGGTCAAGCAAGACAATGCATGGTATGTGAAGGCGTTTGAAAACCCTACGGCGGTTCAGTAATTGAAGCACAAAAAAAGCCCGCATCTTGCGATGCGGGCTTTTGATTTAAAGAGTGCTTGAGCTTATTCAGCTTTGAAGCTGGCGACATCCCAAAGAGGTTGTCCGCATTCTTCAGCGATTTCATTGAAGGCTTTGATCTCTGCTTCAGTGAAGAGGAGACCGCCGGCTGTGTCGACGCGTTCGGCCCAGCGGGCTTCGAGCTGTCCGGGAAGGAGGCAGTTTTCGTTGCCGTGTCCGAGGATGTCTTCGATGACTGCTTTGACATTGGCCGCTTGGTCGCGTCCTTGTGCAAAAGCGCCGCCGTTGATGGCGTCAGGGTGAATGACTTGGAAGTAAAATGCTGGCGTGCGTTTCTCACCCTCAGGGATTTCGCGGCTGCGAAGTGTTGGCAAGCTGCCGCCGATAAAGCCACCGACGATTTCGTTGATGAGACTGAGCCCGTAACCTTTGTGTGCACCGAATGGAACGAGGGCGTTCACTTCGTTGGCATCGGTGGTTGGTTTGCCGTCTTTGTCGACTGCTGCATTTGGAGGGAGTGGTGTGCCTTCACGTTGGAATTGTTGCACGCGGCCCATAGCGATCACGGAAGTTGCCCAGTCGATGACGATGGGGAAGCCAATCGCATCGGTAGTGGGGAAGCCCCAGCTGTGAGGATTGGTGCCGAGTGTTGGAAATTTACCCATAAACGGCACGACTTCCGCGAGCGCAGCGGTGCAGTTGGTGTAGGCGATGTAGCCGCGCTTTGCGGCTTCCATCACGTAGCCGCCACCCCAGAGGTAGTGGAAGGCGTTGTCGACAGAGACTTGGCCGATACCATACTTATCCGCAAGCTCGCAGGCTCGATCCATTGCGTCGTATGCAGTTGCTTGACCGAGCTTCTTGTTCGCATTCCAGACTTCGCTGGCTTCGAAGCGGCACGGCACTTTCTCGATTTCGACCGCGGGTGTGCAGCCGCCAGTTGTGCTGCCAAATAGGTGGTCAAGGTGGAGTGCCTTAATCGCATTGTGTGTGCGAATGCCGTGGTGTGAGGCGAGGTCGGAGAAACGTGCGGCTTGCGCAGCCTCGTCAGCCGTGTATCCGCGATGTTGATACGCTGCGGCAACGAGGCTGTTGTGTTGCTCTTGTGGGACGATGTAGAATTGTTCGGACATATTTGAAAGGAGGTAGGAGTTGGAAGTTGGAAGTTGGAAGGATCAGTTTCTTGATCGTAATCTTACTCTTAAACTTAATCTCCCCATTTGCCGGGATTAAGAGTAGAATTAGGATTAAGACTCGGGATTACATTAAGGCTGCGGGTGGTGGCACGTCGTTAACTTGTGCCAGGGCTTTTTCGCCTTTGAGTAGGTTGACGAGATTTTGTGTCGCCATGCCTGCTTGACGCTGAACGGATTCGAAGGTGCGTGAGCCGACGTGTGGTGTGATAATGCAGTTCTTCGCTCCGAGTAGAGGGTGATCGGCAGGGGGCGGCTCTTTGTCGAGCACGTCGGCACCATAGCCACTGAGCTTGCCGCTTTCGAGTGCTGCTGCGATATCGACGGAGTTTGTCAATTCGCCGCGACCGCAGTTGATGAGTATAGCGCCGTCTTTCATGTTCCGAATCGAATCGGCGCAAATCATGTCGTGCGTCTCTTTCGTCAAATTGGTGTGTAGTGAGACGATGTCGCTTTCGCGTAGTAGCTGTGTGACACCGTTCATGCGTGTAATGTTTTGCTCTTTGGCAAAGTCATCTGGCCAATAGAGATCGTAACCGATGCATTTCATACCGAAAGCGTTGGCGCGAATAGCGACTTCGCGACCGATACGACCGAGGCCAATGATGCCGATGGTTTTGCCCATGATCTCATGGCCTGTCATACGCTTCCAGCCGCCGGCAGCGGTGGTGTTGGCTTGCTCCATGAGGTTTTTAGTGAGTGCTAGTAAAAGCATGAAGACGTGCTCAGATACCGTGGTATGATTTACACCAGGGCAGAAGCTGACTGGGAGCTGCTTTTGCGTCGCATAGGCGACATCGATTTTATCGACACCGATACCGTATTTGGCGATGACCTTGAGCTTCGGTAGCGACTTGTCGATCACCGCTTGAGTGATCTCGTCGTCGCCGCATAAGAAGGCGTCGAAGTCGCCGGCAAGATTGAGCATTTGCGCTTCGGAAAGTGGGCCGCGCTCGCGAACGATTTCGGCTCCAGTGCTTTCGAGGAGTGCGTGGTGATCGCCAGGGCAATCTTGGTAGGAAGTGGTGGTGAGTAAGATACGCATGAGAAAATTAAGAATTGGAGGTTGTTTGAATGCTGTGATTAGACTCCAGGGAAGTTGAAGTATTTTTGTGCATTGTTAAAGCAAATGCCTGCGATGAGTTCGTCGAGGAGGTCTTTGTCGTCAGGAATGAGGCCTGCTTCGACGTCCTGTCCGATCACACCGCAAAGTAGGCGGCGGAAGTATTCGTGGCGCGGGAAGCTGAGGAAGCTGCGTGAATCGGTCAACATGCCGACAAATTTGCTGAGCAGTCCGACACTTGAGAGCACATCGATTTGTGTGCGCATACCGTCGAGCGTGTCGACGTGCCACCAGCCGGAGCCGAGCTGCATCTTACCCGCGACGCTGCCATCTTGATAGCTACCCATGAGTGTCGCAAACGGGTAGAGGTAGGCTGGGTTGATGTGGTAGAAGATTGTTTTCGGTAAGGCGTCTGCAGATGCCAAGCTGTCGAGGAAGGCGACCGTTTTCCGAGCGACGGGTTCGTCGAGCATGGAGTCGTAACCTGTGTCAGGTCCGAGTTGTTTGAACATCTTGGTGTTGTTGTTGCGGATTGGGCCGAGGTGAAGCTGCATTGTCCAACCGCGTGCGGTATTCCAGCTGGCGACTGCTTGCATCAGGTAGGTCATCCACTGCTCGGCTTCGTCGGTGCTGGGTGCTTCAGAGTTGCGGAGCTTTGTAAAGATGGCCTCTGCTTGGCTGTCGCTGCAGGCAATGTATGGGCATGCTTCGAGACCGTGGTCGGTCAAGCGGCAGCCGTGCTGATGAAAGAAGTCGTGCCGAGACTTTAGTGCGCTGAGGAAGTCGGCGGCTGTTTGGACTACTTGACCGGAGACATTTGCGAGCTGATCGGTCCATGTGTTCCAAGCGTCTAGGTCCGTAGTGATCATTCCTTTGTCAGGACGGAAGGTCGGGAACATTTTGGTGGTATGACCATTGGCGTTGAACGCAATGTGGTGCTCTAAGGTATCGATCGGGTCGTCGGTGGTGCCGACGGCGCGGACGTCGAATTGCTTGCAAATGTTTTGTGTGCTAAAGCTGTCTTCGGCAATTTTCGCGTTGGCTTGCTCCCAAATAGTATCGGCGGTTTGTGGGCTCAGCACGAGGTCGCAATCGAAGTAGCGCTTGAGCTCAAGGTGGGTCCAATGGTGGAGTGGGTTGCGAACGGTTTGTGGGACAGTGCGCGCCCAGGCATCGAACTTTTCTTTAGGACTGCTGTCCTTGCCCGTGATCAATGCTTCAGGCTCGCCGGCAGCACGTAAGGCACGCCATTTGTAATGGTCGCCGCCAAGCCACATATCAGCGAGGTTCGAGAATCGAGCATTTCCCGCCACCTCAGCAGGGTTCAAGTGACAGTGGTAGTCCATGATCGGCTGTGAAGCCGCGACTTCATGGAAAAGGCGTTGTGCTGTTTTGTTGGGTAGAAGGAAGTCTTCGTTTAAGTAGGTCATGAGATAAATGGCTAATGCTAAATAGGTAATGGCTAATGAGTGATCGAAATGGCAGCGGACATTCACTTAACCATTATTCAATAGTCATTAGAAATTAAATGGTCATCGATGCGTAGCCACCGTCGACGACGATTTCGGCGCCGTTCATGAAGCTCCCAGCATCACTTGCGAGCAGCAGCGTGGCGCCGACGAGCTCTTGAGCTTCACCGAAACGCTTGGCAGGTGTATGGCCCATGATCGATGCGACACGTTCTGCGTTGAGCACTTTCTTGTTTTGCTCGGCAGGGAAAAAGCCTGGCACGATGGTATTGACGCGCACTTTTTGCTCGGCCCATTCGCGAGCCAGGTTTTTGGAGAGATTGTGCACCGCTGCCTTGGTCGCAGAGTAGGTGAAGACACGCGAGAGAGGAATAATGCCGCTCATCGAGCCAATGTTGATGATGCTGCCACCTTCGCCGCGTTCAACGAGGTATTTGCCAAAGATTTGCGAGGCAAAGAGAACCGCCTTTAAGTTGGTGTTTAAGATGTTGTCGAACTCGTCTTCTTCGATGTCGAAGATCGGGGTCGGTGAGTTGACGCCTGCGCCGTTGACGAGGATGTCGATTTTGCCGGACTTCGCGATCACCTTGTCGAGTAGCTCCTGAATGGATGCCTTCGAGTTGACGTCGACTTTTTCAAAATAGGCTTTGCCGCCAGCGGCCTCAATTTTCGCGAGGCGTGCAGCGGCTTTTTCTTCGCTGCGGCCGACAAGCACGGTTTCAGCGCCCGCTGCGGCAAGGCCTTCAGCCATTGCGCCACAGAGTTCACCAGTGCCGCCGATAACGACAGCTACTTTGTTTTCGAGTCCGAAGAGAGAATTTAGGTAGGTTGAGGAAGACATCACCACATAGTATCAGAAATACTGGCGCGTATAAATGGATTGCTCTCTCATTAATTTGCACTTTTTAATCATTCTGTGTCACATTCATTATCCATATCCAATTCAGACGTTCCCTTTGAGGGCGTGGAGCTTGTCGACCGGCCATGGTTCCCTTACTTATGCACTGAAGTTGATCATTGGCAGTGGAAAACAGCAGGCGACGGGCACTATAATTTTTGGGTCGCGCTCTCGGGCGATGGGTATTTGACCTGCGATGGGGAGACTTTTCGGATAAAACCCGGAATGTTTTTCATTTTTTCACCACAGCAGAATATATCGGCTGCCCATTATTCAGGGCCACGTATTACTCGGTTTTCCGCTCACTTTCATCCGTTGAAGTCGGGTGAACGAGTTGTCGATCTGGGTAAAGACTATCGAATGCTCGGGCAGGAGGCTCAGTCGTTGCCCACTTTGCAGCGTCGGATTGATGCATTGATGCGTATCGCGATGCGACGTGAAGATGATGCGATTTTGGCAGAACATCTGTATGATCTGATCCGCGAGGTGTGCGGAGGGGTTGATTCGTCGGGCGATGTCATGGTGCATCCCCGTGTCGCTGAAGCGATTCGTGTGTTCCGAGAAGATCCATCCTCGGTGCAGTCGATTGATGCCTTGGCGAAACAGCTCGGGGTCTCACGTTCACATTTTGACCGAGAGTTCACCGGGCAAGTTGGCCAAGCGCCGAAACAGTTTTTGATCAACTGTAAGATTATTGAGGCGCGTCGGTATTTAGAAAGTAGTCAGTTGCGGGTAGGCGAGATCGCCGAAGCGCTTGGTTACAAAGATATTTATTTCTTTAGTCGCCAATTTAAGCAGAGCTGTGGGATGTCACCTGTGAAGTATCGTCAGTCGCTGCGCAGAGGCTGAATGCGGCTAACTTCAGAAGATGTTTGGTGAAAAGCTGGAGGGTTGCGCTCCGTCGCAACCGTGGATAGTTCGAAGCATTTAGGCGGTTTTGTGGCAATGACGGAGTATTACCCTCCAGGTAGAGTGATGAATGCCATTTCACTAAAGTCAGATTACGATTAAGACGTCGAAAGTGAAAGATTCCTACTATTGGGATAGGCAGCCTGGAGTGACCTTCTCGCGGTGATCGAATATGTGTTTCAATTTATTCTTCACATAGAGACAGTGGGCAATCGATCCGAAGGGGCCGAAAGGCATGACATAGTTCACGCGATCGACAAAACGAATGCCGCCTTCGACTTCGGTGATTTCATGGTAGTGATACCAGACTTTGTAGGGGCCGATACGCTGTTCATCGACAAAGGAGAGTTGCTCTCGAATGTGTTTTAATTCGGTCAGCCAGGTCTGCTTACCGAGCAATGGGATGCCTACTTTGTATTCGATAAGGAGCCCGTTATACATCTTTTCGGGCACTTCAGTAATGATTTCGAAAGAAAGGTCATCGGGTGTGATGGTATCGAGATTTTTTGGCGAACTGATAAAGTCCCAAGCGGTGGCTAGGTCTGTCTGGATGATCTGTTCGCGGTAGAGTTGATATATTTTTGGCATATCAAATACATCGTAATCGACAGAGGTAACTTACGGTGTAAATATCTGTAAGGATTTTGCCTCTGTGTCGTTCACTTAAATACACTTCTATGGCTTCAATACGTAATATTTTTCGACACGCCCTTCAAGATGAAGATAATCGCCTGCTAATGGCATCTTCGCCAATTTTTATTATGCACATTTTGGCGCTGGGTGCTTTGTTTACAGGTTTCAGTTGGGCTGCGGTGCTTGCTTTACTGATCACATACGTGGTGCGTGTGTTTGCCTTAACAGCAGGCTTTCATCGGTATTTCTCACATCGATCGTTTAAGACCAGCCGCACCTTTCAGTTTATTATGGCATGGGTGGGCACGTCCGCAGCTCAACTGGGCCCAATGTGGTGGGCAGCGAATCATCGTCATCATCATCAGCACTCAGATAAGGAAGAGGATATACACTCACCAGTAGTCAAAGATGCTTTTTGGGCACATATCGGTTGGGTGATGTGCCGTGCGTATGGCACGATTCAGCACCATCGGATAAAGGACTTAAACAAGTATCCTGAGCTCCGCTTCATCGATCGCTTTCACATCTTACCCGTTTTGTCGTTAATAGGACTACTGTATGTCGTCGGCGCAGGGTTAAATATATATTTCCCAAGCCTTGGGACCAGCGGTATGCAGATGGTTATGTGGGGTTTCTTCTTAAGCACAATCCTAGTGTATCATGTGACCTTCTGTGTGAATTCGGTCACGCATATCGTTGGTTCAAAGCGTTTTAATAATGATGACGAAAGTCGTAACAGTTGGTGGGTGGCGTTACTTACCTTCGGGGAGGGCTGGCATAATAACCATCACCGTTGGCCCCTTTCGGCGCGTCAAGGCATGTATTGGTGGGAGTTCGATTTGAGTTACCTATTGTTGTGCGGCTTGGAGAAAGTCGGACTTGTTTGGGACATTAAGGTGTATCCGAAAAGTATCTATGAAGAAGCTGCAAATATCACAGTTGATGATAAAGCTGTATGAGTGAATTTTGGATCAGTCTATTTGTTGTTGGAGTCTTTGTTGCAGGAGCCGCCTATTTGTTAGCACTACGTCTAAAGCTGATGGCGGTAGTCGATTTAGTTTGGACGGCAGGTTTAGGCATTGGTGCGATCGCCTATTTATTTGTTTCAGGGCAAGATAGTCTCCGAGCTTATGTCGTGACTTTATTGATCGCAATTTGGTCCTTGCGGCTGACCTATCACTTGCTGACAGATCGTGTGCTTCAGCGAGAAGAAGATCCGCGCTACAAAGATCTCGCAGATTTTTGGGGTGCTTCAGCGAAGCGTAATTTCCTAGGCCTCTTTTTGGCGCAAGTGGTGTTTGTCGCTCTTTTTTTGTGGCCTCTATCGATTGCAATCGATGCAGAACCGTCCAGATGGATGTGGCTTGATTGGTTGGGCGTTTTGATCGCTATGACTGCATTCATGGGCGAGTCGCTAGCAGACCGGCAACTGGCAAAATTTCGTGCGCGGTCTGAGAATCGAGACAAAGTTTGTCGCGATGGGTTATGGCGCTATTCAAGGCATCCGAATTACTTTTTCGAATGGTTGCATTGGTGGGCTTATGTTGCCTTTGCGGCCACGACTGCATGGTGGTGGGCGTTGATCGGGCCCGCAGCAATGTATGTCTTCTTACGTTATCTTACCGGGATTCCACACGCTGAACGCTCTTCGTTGAAGCGTCGAGGTGAGGATTACCGGCACTATCAACAAACCACTAGCGCTTTTTTCCCATGGATACCACACGAACCACAGTCTTGAATCAGGATTCAACAGCACCGATTCGTCTACGCTTTATAGAGCGCTTGTTTTTGCGCTTTATGAAGGGGCTTCGCCATGGCAGTATGCGGATCAATTTCCCCAGTGGTGCAACGGCTGTTGTTGGCGACCATGCCTTGCCGATGGTCACGCTTCAGATTGTTAAGCCTGAATTTTTTAGGCGTGTGCTATCTGGTGGCAGTGTGGGCTTTGGTGAGGCATATGTCGATGGCCTGTGGATTACCACCGATTTGAGTGGGCTGCTGAACCTAATGGCTCGTAATCAGCGAGAAGTTGGCGGTTTAAGTAAAGGCTTCTCATTCGTGACTCAGCAAGTGAATCGTTTTTATCATCTTGCACGAAAGAATACTCTCAAGAAGAGCCGTGAGAATATTCAAGCGCACTACGATTTAAGTAATGAGTTTTACGAGACCTTCCTTGATCCCACGATGACCTATTCAAGTGCTTACTTTGGGAGTCACAAAGAGTCCCTAGAACAGGCGCAATTAAGCAAGATCGATCGTATGTTGGACCTTGCAGGTATTCGAGAGGGAGACTCGATTCTGGAAATCGGTTCGGGGTGGGGTGCGTTGGCGAAGCGTGCCGCTGAGCGAGGGTGCACAGTAAAGACCGTGACGCTTTCCGACGAACAGTTCGTCTATGCGCAAGAGTGCTTTGTCGATGCCGGGGTGGCGAGGCAGGTCGATATTTGTTTGCAGGATTATCGCACGCTTCAAGGGCAATATGATGCGATCGTTTCCTGCGAGATGATCGAGGCAGTGGGTAAGGAATATTTGCCAAGTTACTTTAAAAAGATTCGTGATTGCTTGAAGCCGGGGGCAAAAGCGGTGATTCAAGCGATAACGATCTCGGATGATCGTTATGAGCAGTATTGCCGTAGTTGTGACTGGATACAAAAACACATCTTCCCAGGTGGGCATTTGCCTTCTCCTGGCGCGATTTGCCAACATGTTACAGAGGCTGGCGGAATGCGTGTAGAGCAAATGGATGCGTTTGGGCGTGACTACGCTGAGACGCTGCGTCGTTGGGCGAAGGCCTTTAATCGTAATCACCGGAAGGTCGATTCATTGGGCTTCGATGCCGCGTTTCGTCGAAAGTGGAACTACTATTTGAGTTACTGTGAAGCTGGGTTTGATACGGACCTGATTGATGTGCAACACATGGTGATTGAGCGTGATGCGTGATGCGTGATGCGTGATGCGGGGGCGGTTCAGTTTTTTTTGGAGGGCACGCTCGCCTTGCCTTACGTATACTACCTTTAAAATTTTTCTTTAGATGACTGCGCGTGTTTTCTCGCGGTGGTCGCGGTCAATCAGCGTGTGGCTTGATTCGGGAGCGGGGCGAGTATGGATCGCTAGTTTCTTTTTGTAGTAGAGTTGCGCCGCTTGCCACGTGATGCGCGGGATACTGTTTAAGGCGGTGTCGAACGGGTGAACTAGTGCGTGTCGAAGAATGCCGACGTTGGTGAGTGGTTTGGCATTGCCTTGTATCCATGTTTTTAAAACGTATTCGCCATCTCGATACAAATTGACGCCTAGATAGATCTCATCGGCTTCGATGCGAAAGGTGAAATGGTAGTCTCCGCCCATATTGTTGAAGGGCGAAACATGGAAATCTTTCGGGCAAGTCGTGGTCCAGCAGTGATCTGCGGTTTGATTCAACTCGGTCAAAGGGTAGATGTGTCGATCACCAAAGGTGTTGTTCACTTCGGCGACGACAGCGAGTAGTTGATCGCCTTGCATACGCAGGTGAAAGTTTACAGGATTAAAGGCATAGCCGAAATAACGCGGCGATGTAATCAATAGTGTATGTGTGGCTGTTTCACTCGGTATTATTTCGTCGAGTTGTTGTGCGATTGTCTTATCGTTGCTATTTAAGTAGTCGCGGTCGTTGACTGTTAAAGTGCGGAATTGATTATACCCGAATAGGCTGACTTGCTCGGAGAGCTTTGGTAGTTCTCCGAGGTCGAAACTGAAGAAGGTCGCAGGATAGGTGAATGCATGTGGTGTCGGTCCTATGCGTTCATGGACGACCTTTCCGCGATGCAACTGTGAACGAAGTGTCATAGATCGATGCCAAACCCTTGCGCGACTTCGACGGCTGATTTGACGGCATCTTCGTGGAAACCATAGCCGAAGTAACTACCGCAAAACCAAGTGTTATGTTCTCCATTCATGCTGCGTAGTTTATCCTGTGTCGCCATGCTAGCAAAGGAATAAAGCGGATGCATGAGTGTGGTGGAGTTAATCAATTTATCGTCTGGAATTTTTTCAGACGGATTGAGGGTAACAATGTAATCCTGCTTGGTGTGCAAATTTTGCAGACGGTTCATATAGTAACTGACTGCGACTGGTCGCGACTCGCGATCACCTGCGTCGCGAACAAAGTTCCATGAGGACCAGAGCTTACGATTGCTCGGAAGCTGTGATGTGTCGGTGTGGAGGATCACTTTGTTGGCTTGGTATCGCCATGGGGCTAAGTTTTCTGTTTCGTGTTTGCTTGGGTCACTCAGCAATTTAAGTGCTTCATCGGCATGGGTTCCGATCACTACATGATCGAATGGGAGTTCTTTTCCATCCTGCATGTGCAAGGTGACCCCGTCTTTGGATCGAGAAATGTGTGTCGGAGCGGCATTTAAGTTTGGCTCATTTTGAAAGGTTTTAAGCATTGCTCGCACGTAGGTGCGTGAGCCGCCTTTGACCACTCGCCATTGTGGTCGATTCGTGAGCCTAAGTAGACCATGGTTTTCCAGAAAGTGTAAATACGGCTGTGCAGGAAAGGCGCGCATCTCAGCAATCGGCGAAGACCAAATCGCGGCCCCCATTGGGTAGAGGTAGTTTTGTAGGAAGGCATTGCCGAAGCCACGATCATCGCAATAGTCGCCGAGCGCTTTACCTTCTAGATAGCCCGAGTTGAGGTCGCGATAGCCGATCTTAGCGAAGCGGTAGAGATCGCGCACGAAGGCAAGGTGCTTGGGTTTAAAGAAGTAGCCAAGTGAGGGAAACAAGCTGGCTGCCGAGTTGCCTGAGTAGCCATAAGTGGAGGCTTTATCGTAAAAGCTGAAAGTCATGGAACTGTCTTCCAAGGCGACATCGAGTTGCTTGAGCACTTCAGTGAAGTTTGGATAATTGCGATGATTCATGACGATGAATCCTGTGTCCACGGGTGTGCCTGTGTCTGGACCTGTGGGCACTTTTAAAGTGCGCGTATGGCCTCCAGCGTAGTGATTCTTTTCGAAGAGATGCACCTCGTGTTTACGTTGCAGGAGCCAGGCTGCTGTCAGCCCTGCGACGCCGCAACCGACGACTGCTATTCGCTTTTTCTGTGTGTCTACGGGCATCGTTTAACTTTGTTTGGAGAAACGGTAGTGCATGACGTACCACTCTGTGCCGTCGTTATAAGCAAAGAGTTCGGAACAAGCCATGTAGAACATTCGCCAACGCTGTAGCCAGCGTTTAGCTTCTTTGCCATAGCATGTGCTTAAAATCTCAAGCACTTCTGGTTCTCTTGCATCTTGTTTTTCAAGCCATGCTTCGAGGGTTTTGCTGTAGTGGATTCCGTTCACCTCCCAGCGTGCTTCTTCGGTAAAATCTTCAGCGGCTGTTGGAAGTAGGTCCACGGAGGGCATGATGCCGCCGGTGAAAAAATACTTCGACATCCAGTCTTTAGAACTGTTGGCCTCAAATAGATAGGCTTGCGAGCGGTGCGCGAAGATGTGTATGAAGATTTTTCCGTCATCGTTGAGCCACTGGTGGATGCGTTTAAATAGTGATCGATGGTTGCGCACATGTTCAAACATCTCGACGGAGACTAGGCGGTCGAAGGACTGCTCGGGCGTGAACTCGTTAATGTCGCAGGTGATGACCTTTAAGTTTTTGAGCCCGCGTTCGTTCGCACGAGCTTCGATAAACTCTCGTTGAGAGTTGGAGTTGCTGACGGACGTAATGGAGCTCTCAGGGTAGTGCTCAGCCATCCAGAGACTGAGTGAGCCCCATCCACAACCAAGCTCAAGGATATCTTGGCCATTACGTAACTCTGCACGTTTGCAGCCCATTTCGAGCATGGTGGCTTCAGAAGTCTCTAGGCTGTCGCAACCTTCTGGCCAGTAGCCAGAGCTGTATTTAAGGTGTGGACCCAGCACATCGTGGAAATAGCGTGCAGGGATCTCGTAGTGTTGTTCATTGGCGGCGTCGGTTTCTTCCGCGACGGGGCGTATTTGCAATGCCTTCACCCAGTCTTCAGCGGTTCGTGGGTTGGCGGTGATTTGTTGGAGGCGCTCTGAGAGTAGCTTCCGCATACCTTTACGAATGAGAGCATCACTAAGGATACGGCGTTCGGCGAGTTGGATAGCGAAGTTCATGAGGATGTCAATTAGAGGAGTTGGGAGTCAGAATTCAGGAGTTCTATATAACGAAGCTTCTGGAGTGAATAGCTTCACCATGTTAAGAATTATCGGAGGTTATTATGAAAACTTACTCCGCAATTTGACGTTTGTTGAGTCCGGGCTTTCGGACTGCCTCAGCACGTCCAATATCTCATGATCGAGGCTTGTCGGATGCGGTTACTGTAGCCGAAATCGTAAGATTTTGGACCATTGTAGCTCAATATCATCAGCTCATATAAGGGTGGTTTCTAAGCTCGGACGCTACGGACCTAGATTTCTTTCGAAGTGATTTTGTAAGTTTTTTGCTCTTTGTGCGCTTTATATTTATGAAATATATTTCAACTGGCTTATTGCTTGGCGGCATTCTGTTATTGGGTTTGTTCGCTGGTTGCGCCTCTACAGATATGCATACACAAACTGTTCCAGATTCGACCTATCACAAGGCGCTTGCTCAAACGGATCCAGCGAAGTTCACTTTGCCGGAGCCTGGTTCTTTAGAAGAAGCCCAAATGTTAGGTGCCGTGAAGTCACTATTCACGGAGTATACCCACGACAACCTATCGGCTAACATTGAGAAAGTGTATGCTGAGAAGGTGTATTTTCGTGATGCCTTTAAACAGTTTGAATCGGCACACGAGATTCGCGAATACATGCTCGCAGGACTGGAGCCCCTAGAAAGTGCAGAGTTTGTGTTTACCAATGTCGCTCGAAATGGCGGTGACTTTTATTTGGAATGGACGATGCGCCTCGACTTTAAGAAGACACCAACTGGCACATGGGAGGAGTCCATCGGGATGACCCGCATGCGTTTCAATTCAGCGGGGCAAGTGATCTTTCATCAGGACTATTGGGACCCGACCGATATCGTGTATGCGCGTATTCCAATTGCGAAGCAGCTGATCGCATATGTGAAAAAAATATTGTGAGTGCAGAGGAGCTCTAATTTTAAAGGGTAAGCACTTGTTTCCTGTGGTTATAGACCGCCAGTTATGGAGGTCTCGACCAAAGAAACTTCGCTAACTTTAGCAAAGCAGGATGTAGGAGAGTAGCACAGTGAATATTAAGATGATTGTAAAAACTTTGGACCACTGATGACTCTTTGAGATAGGGTCCTTCCCGTTCTTTTAAAGATGACGGCTAAAAATCCGCTAAACAGTCCGGGTAAGATGAAGGAAAAAAGGCCATAGTAACGCGCCAAAAAAGGGACTCTGGATCCTTCTCGATAGCGGATTGGCAACGGAGTCGTTTCGACCCAATCGTCAGGGACATGCTCTAGAATACTAATTGCGGAGGTGTATGGGCTGTTTTCTTCGAATATTTTGATTAAAGCAGGATCGTGGTTACCTGGCTCACCTTTAAAATATAGGACGCTTGCATCAAGGAAAGCGATATGCCCCGAATATGGTTCGTCGAACTCTTTAAAATGATGCAGGCCGCGCGTCCATAATAATGGAGTCAGCGAAGGTGGCATTTCATTAGGGGCAGGGTAGATCGCGATAGAATAGCCAATCGGGAATTCCAGCATCTCGGGGTTGATTTGAGGAGGCATTACTTTTTGCTGAGGAGTGATTGTCACTGGCGGAGGATCATTCTTGAATTCTGGGTATTCTATATGACTAAAGAATATCCGAGAGTCAGTGAGATCCAAAGTGCCATTAGCTTCAGAAAGTCTTCCATTGTCTGAAACTCTGCCGCGTCATATGCGGCATCCGTTTCTGTCTGCTGAATAGCAAAGACGATACTTATGCTACGCATGTTTGATGATGCTCGAGCGTTTTCTGCCTTTACTCTAATTGTAGCAAATGCTGAACTCAGCTAGAGAGCAAAATCAATACTGACATGATTAGTGCGTAATACATATTTTTGCATAATCGTCCCATAACGTCAGTATACTGTTTATTGAGTAGTTATGTAAATAATGTTGTTTGTGCGGTATGGTTCTTCGTGGTGGATTTCGGTAATCCTTTGTGCTTTAGCGACCGACGAAGATAGCGGGTGATTAAACCTAAAAAATGAGTAGAACCGTTAATTAACGCTAATAGACGTCCTTTAACGGTTTAAAAATCAAAGTCGATGCCTCTTGCTGAATCTAGGTTGAACTTGAATGGCATTAACTTAATAAAGTGTTCGTTAAAAACCTGGAGGGTTGCGCTCCGTCGCAACCGCGAATAGTTTGAACCAGCTTAGGCGTTTCTAAGGAAATGACGAAGCATTGCCCTCTAATTGAAGTCATGAGTATCATCTCGATAAAGCTTCTTAGTTAGAGCTGCTCTATATTACGTCTTATTCGCGGGGAGACTGAGTCGAATTGTTCTATTGGTCGTTGACCTCTGCGTTGTTGGGCATTCGTTGTATTTATAAAATGCCCGAACTACCCGAAGTTGAAACCACCCGTCGTGGGATTGCACCTCATGTTGAGGGGCGAACGATTGTAGGTGTCAATGTGCGCCAACCGCAGTTGCGCTGGAGGGTGCCGGAAACGGTGCAGGGCGCGGTAGGGTGTTTGGTTACTGCGGTGCGGCGGCGGGCCAAGTATTTGCTCATCGATACGAATGCGGGCTCAATTGTGCTGCACCTGGGTATGTCCGGTAGTTTGACGGTCCAGTCACAAAACAAGGTGGTGGAGAAGCACGATCATTTGGATATCGTTTTGGATGATGGGAATTGCCTGCGGTTGAATGATCCGCGTCGCTTCGGCGCGTGTCTGTGGCAGGGTGCGGATGAACCGACTTTGAAATTATTCGAGGGGCTGGGGCCGGAACCGTTGACAGATGCGTTCGATGCAAAGCGTTTGTATGAATTGTCGCGTGGGCGCACCGTGGCCGTGAAAAATTACATCATGACTAATGCGATAGTGGTTGGTGTGGGGAATATTTATGCGAACGAAGCCTTGTTCATGAGCGGTATCGATCCGCGTAAAGCCGCAGGCATAGTAAGTCGTCAACGATATGAACTGCTGGCGCAGAATATCAAGACCGTGCTCGCGAAAGCCATTGAGCAAGGCGGCACAACGCTGCGTGATTTTTTGGGTGCTGATGGCAAGCCCGGCTATTTTAGAATTCAACTCAAGGTCTACGGCAAGGTGGGTGAATCGTGTCCACAGTGCGGGACGGCTATTCGCTCTTTGAATATCGGACAGCGAAACAGTTTCTTTTGCCCGAAGTGTCAGCGTTAGTGACAGACAGGAGTGTTTATCTTACTCTATCGCTGAAGCAGCTTCAAGAACTCGTCGTTGTTTTTGGTGAGTTTAAAACGATCAATCATAGTTTCGGCGGCGTCTTCGATCTTTTGACCGGCGAGTGCGCGGCGGAGGAATTGGGCGCCTTCGAGGTATTTACCAGAGAGGAGCAGTTCTTCCTTACGTGTGCCAGAGGCATTTAAGTTGATCGCGGGCCAGAGGCGTAGCTCGGCGGCTTTGCGGTCGAGCACCATTTCCATGTTACCGGTGCCTTTGAATTCTTGGAAGATAAGGTCATCCATCTTACTGCCGGTTTGAATCAGTGCAGTGGCGATGATGGTGAGGCTACCGCCTTCTTCGCAGTTGCGGGCGGCGGAGAAAATTTGACGTGGTTTTTCAAGCGCACGGCTATCGAGACCGCCGGTCATGGTGCGGCCACCTTTGCCAGAGGCAGCATTGTAGGCACGGGATAGACGAGTGATCGAGTCCATGAGCAATACAACATCTTTGCCTGCTTCGACGAGGCGTTTGCAGCGGTCGATGGAGAGCTCGGCTAGGCGTGTATGATTGGTGATTTCCTCGTCGTTTGAAGAGGCGTAAATCTCGGCATCGACGCTGCGTTTGAAGTCGGTGACTTCTTCGGGGCGCTCATCGACGAGGAGGACAACTACGTGGCACTCTGGGTGGTTTTCAATGACGCCATGCGCGATGTCGTGTAAAAGGGTAGTTTTACCAGTGCGGGGCGGTGCGACGATAAGTCCGCGGGTGCCTTTACCAATGGGGCAAAAGAGGTCCATGATACGGGTGGTCACACGACCATCTTTTGCTTCGAGACGAAGTTGTTCGTCGGGTGTGATCGAAACCATTTGTTGGAAACTGTAGCGGCCTTTGCGCTCGTCGAGTGTGGCACCGTCGACTTTATCGATGAATCGCACCTTCGGATTCGGAAAGCGGTCGTTATGTATCGCCTGTGCTTCGATGTAGTTGCCTTGTTTGAGCTTGAAGCGGTTGATGAGCTCGCGAGGCACGAAAGGATCGTTCGGACGTGTCTTGCCATTGCGTGCAGGGTCGAGGAGTTGCCCAGTCTTGTTGGGGAGAATCTCCAATATGCCGGCAACCGCGATTTGGTTATCCTGTGGCTTGTTTGGTTTTTCTGCCTTCGCGGGCTTTGGGTTAGTTTCCTCGGCGATTGGCGTTGGAGTTTCCTGTGATGGGTCGTTACTCATGTGTCTGCGCAATGATGCTATAAATAAAAGATACGTGGACGCGCGGAGGCGTTCGGTGGTGCAAGCAATTGGAATGAGTCCAATGGCTTTGAGTATTGTGTTTCGACGAACAAAACCGACATCCGGTCTGTTACGCGTGATCTTGGTGTGCATGGCACATTTTATCCGCACGTCGCTACACGATACTTCCTTTAAGTGGCAGTTCGTGGGCACTGTCAACGCCTATAAATTGGGTGAATTTTTAGTGGGGCAAAAGAGACGTTCACGCCCAATCGGTTTGGGCTAGGTGGACGAACCGCCCCCTCGGCTGCGCCGAGACTCCTCCTTCACCAAGGAGGAGAGCCTGTCTGTTGATTAGGGAATGTTGGAGGGAAACGCTCCGTTGTAGCCGCGTCGCTCAGCCGATGCGTTTGAGGTGTTGGGGGATTGTTTTCTGGTCATCTGTAGGTGGAACGGCGACAGAGCGCCGTTGCTACAACTTATGAGCCCACAAAAAAGCCCTAGGTGTTGGTTTACCTAGAGCTTTAAAAATGGCCTCCCGTAGGGGATTGGTGCCGCGTTGCGTCATCGCTTCGCGACCGTCTCTTCGAGCCCTCCCATCTCCGCTCATTGCATTCGCTCCGTCGAACCTAGGGTTCTCATCCCTTGAGGTTTGGGTATAAAAAACCCACCAAACTGCTTGAGTTGGTGGGTTGAAAATGGCCTCCCGTAGGGGATTCGAACCCCTGTTGCCTGGATGAAAACCAGGTGTCCTAGACCGGGCTAGACGAACGGGAGGGAGGAGAAGTCACGGAAGCTGTTTGAGAATCGCTTCGGTGCAAGACTTTCTTTTCAGAAAGTGTATTTTCTAGAGCGATGAGTGACTCATAACTGTGCCGATGATAAGCATTGCACTCACGAAAATCGGCACGATGAGAACAGTTTTTGAATGAAAGCGCTCACGATTTGAATGTAGCCAAAAGAGCAAGCCAGTGTAGCCGATGACTGTGAGGTAGCTGATGCTTTGGGGAAATTGTTCGCAAACATAGATACTGCCAGGGATGCGTAGACTGATTTGCACGAGTCCGTCCATGAGTGCGAGGCAGACCCATGCAGAATGATTGATGAAGCTGCAGATCGCAGTCATGCCGATGCTGGCTAGACTGATCGCAATCACACCGCCGGTGATGGTTAAGGCTGCGAGATAAATCAGAAGCATATTCAGAAAGATAGCGCCTGGTGCTATAAAGCCAAAGAGCCCTGCGCTTAGCGGTGCGCTCGCCAGCCAAGCTGATAAACTGATGCAGAAAAGGAGTAGTAGTTTGTCGTAGCTCCATGCGATCGCGCGTTGCCCACTTGTCCAGCTGTCTTCGGGGAGCATTTTATAGGGGTGCGTGCGCAGGAGTAGACTTTCGTAAAGTGGTAGCCCAAATAGCAAAATACTGAGAACCACGGTGTAGGAGAGTTGAAAGCCGAGCCCCCATAGCTGCTCAGGTGCGATGAGTAGCACGGCTACCGCCGACGTTGCTAGGGCACTGAGAGGTGAGCGTTGGCGGATGATTGCAAAACTGAACCAAAAACACGCAGCCATCAAAAATGCGCGCACGGCAGAGGGCGATGCACCAGTGATCTCGACATACAGATAGAGCATGGGCAGACCGATCCATGGACTGAAACGCCGAGGCACGCGAATCAGCAGCAAGCACTGTGCAATCACCGTCGCAATGACGCCGATGTGCAGGCCACTGATGGCAAAGAAATGCATGGTCCCTGTCATACGAAAGCGTTCAGTTTGTTCGTCGGAGAGTGCTGCTTTCTTACCGAGCAACATTGCCACATAGATATTTGTTAGGTGCGTATTGGCAGGCGCACCCAAGCGTAGATACTCATCGAAGCGGTCATTCGCGCGCATGCAGAATCGATCAAAGACGGAGGCCTCTTTGAATACATTCAGCGCTGAGGTCCGTTCAAAGGCATAGTGGATACCAGTCGATTTTAGATAAGCTTCAAAACTGTCATCATCGTCGACTACAATCGGGTAGAGCACGCCTGTGAGTTGCAGTCGTTGACCGCGCTGTAGCACGTAGTCGTCATCTTCTGTGGTTTTGGCTCTGAAATATACACGGCTTTTTGCTTTTACTGGGCTTGTCTTAGATGCGCTCAACACCTTGGCGATACCGCTCGAGCTTCGATATACATTCATCGGGCTCAGCACGCGTTCGACATCTAGCGTCAAGGTCGCCTCACGCTCAGGTAATGAGAGGGTATATGGATTCGGTTTAGCGGGAAAACGCGCCTGCCCATAAGTCCAGAACGCGAGCGTGCTGCCGAGACAGAAACTCACAATCCAGAGCCATTTGTTACCTTCCCGTATGTTGGTCCATAAACTGAAAGTAAGTGCGAATAAGGCTCCAATGATGAGTGCGCCGACATGCACTTCATACGAGCGAGCGAGGAGTAATCCTATCAACATTCCTGGAATCAAAAATAGGGCGGGAGCTCTGGTCGGGATTGAATTATTAAATAGCATTAAAAAGGCTCCTTGCAAAGAACGCGTTGGCTCAAGAGTGAAGACATGTTCGTTCAAACTTGCAAGGCTGCGCCTCTGCTTCGATCTTTAGCCAAATGTCTGCCGATTCAAATCAAGCTGGCTTCTTTGATACTGAAGACAAGGAAACCACCCCGAGCGCTAAGCGTCCGCTTGCGGTGCGTATGCGTCCGCGTGCCTTGAATGAAATTATCGGGCAACAGCACATCGTCGGTGAGGGCTGCTTGTTGCCGCGTTTAATTGCTGCAGACAACTTTGGTAGCCTTATCTTCTACGGTCCTCCGGGCTGCGGAAAGACTTCGATGGCGGAAGTCATCGCGGAGGAGACCAAGAGCAAATTCGTGCGGATCAATGCCGTGCTCTCCAATGTGGCTGAGATGCGCGACATCCTGCGAATGGCGCGCTACGAGCCTGACAAAGACACCATTTTGTTTATCGACGAGATCCACCGTTTCAACAAATCGCAGCAAGACCTGCTCCTGCCCGATGTCGAGGCGGGCAACATACGCCTAATTGGTGCCACCACCCACAATCCCGGATTTTACGTCAACGCACCTCTGCTCAGTCGCAGTCACCTTTTTCGCTTGGAGCCAGTCGAAGCCGACGGCATCGGCATCGTGCTTGAACGAGCGCTGAGTGATGCCGAGCGCGGACTTGGTGGGCAGCGTTGCACCGCCGAGCCAGAGGTCTATCGTGCTATTGCCGATTTCTCAGGAGGCGATTTGCGTCGTGCACTCAATGCCCTAGAAACACTCGTGCTCAGTCAACCGATCGGTTCGCACCTCGACGCTGAAGCGGTCGAAGTCTTTGCCCGCGAGCGCCAGATCCGCTACGATCGTGATGAGGACGAGCATTACGACCACGCTTCAGCGATGATTAAGAGCATTCGCGGTTCCGATCCCGACGCCGCCCTGTATTGGACCTTTAAAATGTTACAGGGTGGGGAAGACCCACGATTTCTGGCTCGTCGACTCACGATTCTTGCTTCTGAAGACATTGGTCTGGCAAATTCCCACGCGCTGACTGTCGCAGTCGCCGCTTTTGAGGCCTGCGAAAAGGTCGGACTACCGGAGTGCGAGTATGCAATTGCCCACGCCGTGCTGTATCTTGCGACTTCGCCAAAGAGTAATTCTGTCACACGTGCCATGGGCGCTGTGAAGAAAAGTCTCCGCGATCAGCCTGTTCAGCAGGTGCCCATATGGCTACGCGACGCGCATACAAAAACAAATAAAGCCCTCGGGTATGGTGCGGATTACCGCTACAGTCACGACTTCCCGCAGGGTGTGAGCGGTCAAGACTACATGCTCGACCCGATCACTTTTTACGAACCTGGCACGGCGGGCGCAGAAGCTGCTACCGCTCAGCGCATGGAACAGTTAAAAAAACTTAAAGTCGAAATACAGCGACGAGAGGGCAAAGCTGACAGTTGATCTCTCCCGCTAAACCACTAAAGTCCTCTCTGTGAAATTCAAAACACTGCCTCTTTGCCTCAGTCTGTTACTCAGCGTCGCTGCCAGCTCTACGTGGGCCGAAGAGACAGCTGCCAATGAGGAAAAGGTCCTTCCGACCGAGGTCTCGGAAGCTCCCTACGAAGTCGGGCAGCTCCCTGCCGAGCAAGGTTACTATATCGACCGAGGCGATGAGCTGACTCAAATCAATTTCCGCATCGTAAATACCCAGATGCGCGTTTACTGGATCGATGCCGACGGACTGATCGCCGAGCCAGAAGCCAAAGCAGGCAACGTTCGTTTCACTGGCACCGTGCGTGGGCGCGCTTACTACGGTTTGGAGCGCATTAGCGGCGATGTTGGCATCGGTTCGCCTGCAGTCATTCCCGCTCCCCACATTTTTAATATCATTCTCACACTTGAGGATGGAGACAATTCCACCACTTACAATTTCCGCTACACAGCAAATATGGACAAAGCAAGCATCCCCGAAGGCGCTAAAATGCCCGCAGCCGAGAAGCCGAAATCGTCCACTTACTAACTATGAAATTTCCGGAACTCCTTAAAAGTTGGATCCTCATTGCACTCGGAGTGCTACTCGCATCCAACACTTCGCAAGGGATCGCCTACGATAGCACCTCCGCGCTAGTATTCGCCGTTATTTTGCTCAGCCTCTGTAATGTCTTCTTCAAGCCATTACTCATGCTCTTTTCGCTACCGTTTATCATTCTGACTTTTGGAATCGGCGTCTGGCTTATCAATGCGCTGCTCTTCATGCTTGTCGGCGGCCTCGTCGAAGGCTTTCACGTCGCCAGCTTTGGCAGTGCATTATGGGGGGCTCTTGTCGTGAGTATAACTGGAGCCATTGCAAATATGCTGTTTGGTCAACATCGAGTCAAAGTGCAGGTCGGCGGTGCGGGCCCACAAAGCCAGGGTGGAGGCATCCCCAATCAACGTTCTCAGCAATCACCTCGACGCCCTCTCAAAGATGACGAAGATGTGATCGATATTTGATCCTGTTTGAACCTGGCTCGGACGTGAGATGAGGCAGAATCATTTAACGACAGAATCATTACAGTGCTGACGTGGTGTCCGAACTTGGCGATTGTCATTGGCACGTGATACTGTATCGCGCGTTTGCTAAAACCGCACGCCACGACAGAAGCCGCCCTTCAAACAATCTTTCAAAATTGGACGTTCGATGTTGGACGTTCGGCGTTCGCCCCGTCATCTTCGCTCGCTAATACATGAAGAAGCATACCGTTAATCTCGCCAAAGAAGTCTATAAGCAATTACGTAACGAACCATGGGAGAGCCTTTGGGAGCGTGAAGTGCCTCTTTTCGATGTCGGCACTGCCGAGGAGCGTTTGGCCCGCGTCGGACTCATTCGCGCGATCGGGGTGGTCGCACTTGAAAAAGCCACACTCGAACAGCGACAACTCACCCGTCAATGGTTGACTACACTCCTGCAAGATCCCGAAGAAAAGATACGTCGCTATGCGATGAATGCCCTGCCCAAACTCGGAGGCAGTGAGGAGAGTGAAAAGGCGGTGCTACAATTACTCGATCAACCAACGAACAAGCGCGAAGTCAAAAATCTCAGCCGCACACTCGATAAGATCGGCGGCGAAGCCACACTCGAAAAGCTCGAAGCCCTGCACGACAACACCGACACACTACACCAGACCGAGCAAAAAATTAAAGCTCAACTCGCACGCAAAGAGCAACCCGCCTCGATTCGTCTCAAAGCAAAAATCAAAGAAACGAAGAAGCTCCGCATCCACCTCCGCACTCGTCGCGGGATGGAAGGCTTTGTGCGCGACGAGCTCAACGCACACCCGAAGCTGAGTAAGCGTTTTAAGATCGTGCGCACCAGCCCA
This sequence comes from uncultured Opitutia bacterium, assembly GCA_937136395.1. Taxonomy (GTDB): domain Bacteria; phylum Verrucomicrobiota; class Verrucomicrobiia; order Opitutales; family Coraliomargaritaceae; genus JBPOFY01. The sequence continues at coordinate 388,990 of CAKZOI010000022.1, forward strand.
GCTTGCGTGGCACTTTCAGCGAGCGGTGCATTCACCTTAGCCGAGCTCTATCAACTGCGCACCCTTGGCTCCGTCAATTTCGTCCTCGGCGTCGTCGCCAAAGATGAGGCCAAACACACGCAAGCTGTTGCCTCGATCATTGCCTCGTCGCTCACGCAGCGCCTTTGCAAAATACTTACCGAAGGACAAGCCCGCTACCGTTTGCAATTCATGCGCAGTAAAGTGCCGCCGCGTAAGGTGCAAGCCATCGCCAACGAAGCCTTTGCCCTGTGCCCCGACCTCTTAAACGACCCTCGTCAATCTCCATGGGCGATAGAGGTCTATCCCGAGAAAGTAGGGCAGTCCGTCGAGCTACGCCCACGCATATTGCCCGATCCACGCTTCGCCTATCGCGTTGACGATGTGCCCGCATCCACCCATCCACCGCTCGCTGCAGCGATGGCTCGCATGGCAGGTGTCGAAGACGAGGAAGTCGTTTGGGATCCCTTCTGTGGTTCTGGCCTAGAACTCATCGAGCGAGGCTTACTTGATAAAGTTCAGTCAATTATTGCCTCCGATATCGACATCAACGCCACCGAAATCGCCGCGGCAAACTTCGCTGCCGCTGGCGAGATTAGTGAGTCCATCTCCATCCATTGTGGCGACTTCAAGGAGTATCGTAAGGTCACCCAGATCGAACCGAAAAGCCTTAGTTTGATACTCGCCAATCCGCCGCTCGGACGCCGAGTCCGTATCGACGATTTAAAAGCCCTCATTAGTGAGTTTTTCGAAATCGCCGCAATCACCCTGCGCCCCGGAGGCAGGCTCGTCTTTATCAATCCACTCAAGCTAGACAGCCCCGACGCACGCTTGAAACTATCCGAACGCCACCTAGTCGACCTCGGCGGCTTTGATTGCCGCGTCGAAAAATGGATCAAGTCGTAGGGTCAGTTTTTAAGCGCTTTTTTGATGCACAACTCAATTACAAAAAGTGTGGAGCTTGGGGCCTGGTGGTGTTTAAAGTGATGACGATATCAAAAACTGAAATGAACCTAGGTCATAACTAGTTCGAAGAAGAATAAAATGAGAATTAAGCCCATCAAATTTGTCTTCGGGATCACATCTACTTTATTTGGATTGTATATAATCTCACAGAATTGGGATGTGCTTAAAGACACCTGGGAATTGCTGCCTGAAAGTTCCACGGTTGCAGTTGAACGTTTATTGCAAGAAATACTAATGATCTACCTAGGCATTCACTTCACACGTTCAGGACTATTCAAGGGGCAGGAGAAAGAAAGACCTGATTGATCGACCAATCGATGTTGTCCGCACGGTTTCCTGAGAAAGCTCAGGGGAGTTCAAACTCGCAGGCTAGGTGATCATGCTCTATGATCTGACAGAAATATGAATAAAAATTTATAACTGGGTTTCACCATTATTGGAATTCTAATAATCCTAATGAGCCTACCTGTCATTGCATTAGGTATTTGGAGATTTAATGTAACTAAAGAGTTTTTAAATAATTCTGTAGATACAACAGCGACTGTAATCGATTTAGTCGAGAAGAGTTCCAGTGGAGGAGGTTCGATATATAGTCCACGAATTGAGTTTATTGATGCCAATGGAAATAAACAAACTGTTACTAGTTGAACTTCATCATATCTGCCGGCTTACACAGTAGGGGAAGTCGCTGACATTAAATTCATAAAAGATAATCGAGTTGATTTCAGGTTTAATACCACCTTTGACTTATGGTTTGGTGTCATTCTCAGTTCTGTAATTGCTGTATCCCAGATTGTTATGGGGCTCATATTCTGGTTTTTGGGACCTATTGTGATTGGATCAATTGCTAAGGGAGTAAAGGGCGCATAATATATCAACAAGGCAGTGCTCTCTGTGTCCTCTAGTGACCGAGGGAACGGGTGGTTTTAAATCTCAGATAAAGAAGATTGAACACATCTATTTTACTAGTTGAAGGAGTGGTTGCAGGATGTTTACTCTGAAGGGCGTGAACGGTTCATGGATTTTCGAATCAAGTGAAGTGGCTCCCCTAAACAATTCTACTTAATACAACTACCAACAGGATATAAAAAATGGATAGACGAGATTTCTTAAGAATGGCAGCGATGGCAGGTGCTGCTGGTGCGGTTGCACCTCTATTTGGCGGATCTCCATTGGGAGGCGAAGGAGCGATGCACTCTGCTGATTATCGTAAGTTGGTGGAATCACTGTTGAAAGACTGGTGTGACGGAATGATCCGAGTTCAGGTCATGCAACCTGATGATCCGAGCATTCATGGCCATCTGGATTGTCCGGCCTGTGATCACATACATGGTCGCTGCATGGATGCGGTCTATCCGTTCCTGTATATGGCGGATGCGACGGGCGATTCAAAATACGTGGACGCTGCCATCGGAGTCATGGAATGGGCAGAGAACAATGTCTCTCAACCGGATGGCAGTTGGACCGTGATTCCGAATCCAAAATCTTGGCGAGGTATTGCAATTTTTGGAGCGATTGCATTGGCAGAAGCCTTGAAGTATCATGGCCATGTATTGCCTGACGCATTGAGAGAACAGTGGAAGCAACGACTCGCTAAGGCCGCAGACTATATCTACCAGAATTTTACGATTTCCTTTACCAACATCAATTATGGGGCAACGGCGGTATATGGTCTCAATTTGATCGGTAGTTATTTAAATAATCAGAAATATATCCAACGCAGTCACGAGTTAGCGGAAGGAGCGAAAGCCTATTTCACCGAGAATGACACCTTGTTGTTTGGAGAGATCAAGCCCACCTCCGACAAGGTGAGTGTCAAGGGCTTGAGGGGAGTCGATCTTGGCTACAACGTGGAGGAGTCTCTCAATGGCTTGGTTCTGTATGCGTTTCATGAGGGGGACGAGGAAATGATCCAATTGCTTGAAAAGTCCCTCTACAGTCATTTGGAGTTCATGCTGCCGGACGGTGCTTGGGACAACAGCTGGGGAACTCGACAAGCCAAATGGAGCTATTGGGGAAGTCGGACATGTGACGGCTGCCAGCCTGGATTTGCCCTAATGGCAGAGCGTAATCCTATTTTTGGAAGCGCCGCGGTGATGAATACCGAACTTTTGAAACGCTGCACGGATCGTGGATTATTACACGGAGGCTTACATTTTGTCTCTCATAACGTAGAGCCCTGCGTGCACCACACCTTCGCTCACGCAAAACCCTTGGCGTGGCTGTTGGACCACTGGGATAAACTCCCTAAAATCAACGCATCGACACCCTTACCACGGGCAACATCTGATGGTATACGTTACTTCAAAGATCTCGATGTTTCATTGTTTGCGAGAGGCGATTGGCGCGGCACGGTGAGTGCTTACGATGCGGAGTATCATTATAGGGATGACTACCGTCAGGCGACTGGAGCTTCCTTGTCGGTCCTGTATCACATGAAAGCGGGTCCCTTGTGCGCCGCGAGCATGGCGGTCTACAAACTTGCCGAGAAGAACAATATGCAGAAACCTTCGGGGGAAGATATCGCGCTGACTCCGCGTTTGGAGATCGTTGATCAAGGGCAGCAGTATACGAATCTTTTTGATCTAACTGCGACCTATGAAGCAGCGGATGAGAATGGCACGATTGAATACACTGCGGATGTAACTTTGAAAAATGAAGCCCGCGAAACGCTGAGTTCCGGTTATTCAGGTTTCAAACTTGGCTATACCTGCACGGAGGACTCCATTAAAATTTCGGCAACAGCAAAAGATCTAGTTCACGAGCGCACGGCCTTTGTATTGCCAATCGTATCCAAGAATCACGAACCAGTGGTTCAAGAGAGCCCCCATTCAATCCTTATTGAAAAGGAAAACTGCAAAGTCCGTGTGACTGGAAGTGTTCCGATACAGGTTCGAGACATGCCAAAGGCCCGCACATTTAATCAAGTTCCAGGCTTTGAAGCTTTACCCATTGATCTTCATTTCGCCGGGAAGCAATCGATCGAAGTTACCGTTGAAATTGTTTAATATTTAGCATGCGCTTTTCGACGTCTTGATCGTAATCTGACTCCTCTGAGAAACGACATCAGGCATGAATGGCGCTAGCTTATGAGTCTTAAACAAGATGACATTTTGCCGCAGAAATGCCTAAATGCTTCGAACTGTCGGCGGTTGCGAAGAAGCGCAGCCCTCTACTGTTAACCGAAGAGCTTCTTAAGTCAGCGACATTTGAGCCATCCTCTACAGGCACTCCTGCCAATAGACGCGGAACTCAGTCATTGGTCACGGTCTAATTGTAAAAACCTAAAAATCAACCACCTAATCAATCAGCATAGGCGTTGGCTATCCACCACATCCGCTTAAAGAATGAAAACCGTCAGGACATATCAGAACATTAATGATGCACTTCTTGAGCAGTCTTGGCTTGAATCGAATGGGATTGAATCACTGATTCCCGATGAAGTGACTGCTTCTTCGGCTCTTCCTCATCTTAGCGTGTATTCAGGTATTCGCCTACAGGTAAAAGAAGAAGACTTTGAAGCCGCATTGAAACTTTTACCTGATGAGCCCTCTCCAGCCTCGAAAGAACAGGAAATAGAGAATGAACGTAAGCCGTCCTCTGAGCCCATTACGTTGGGGTTCTTCAAAGCGGTCATCGTCGCAGATTTTGCTATTTATATCCTTACGATTTTTTTGAATTTCATTCACCTGTCAAAAACTCCTGAAAGTATACTGCGCTACGCAGGTGACCAGTATATCTCATACCCATTAGCACTGTTGTCCTACTACAGCTTTTGGCCTCTACTGGCCCTTAGCATTGTTGCTTCGATTGGACTTTTTTGCAGAAAAAGCTGGGCTAGAGTGATCTACGTATTTGTGTGGGTTTTCGGGTTGTCTGCGGTATTGTTTTCTTCCGCATTTTTCCTTTACCCGAGTGAAGCATTTTTGGGCGGTATATCTACTCTGCTCGGTGGCTTCATCTGTTGCATGATATATTTCACGAACGCCGCCAGATTCTTCAGAAATAAGGGCGTGACTGAGACTGAATAGGCAAGGCTTTTGACGCATCTACCTTAGCTAATATGTTTTACTTGCTCCCATTTTTCTTTGGGGCTGTCGCGTTTCTCTATGCGATGGCGGGTTTTGGTGGTGGGTCGACATATATTGCACTACTCGCGATTAGCGGGGTTCCGTTACTGGCTGTGCCGGTGCTCTCGTTGATTTGTAATTTGGTGGTCACATCGCAGGGGAGTGTGCTTTTGATTCGAAAGGGGCATGCGGATTGGAAGCTGTTGATTCCATTGTTGAGCTCCTCGATACCGTGTGCGTTTATCGGTGGGGTTTGGCGTCTGCCAGAAGCGGTCTTCTTAAATATACTGGCACTAGCTCTGACGATTGCTGGTATGCTAATGTTGTGGCAGAACCGATTGAAGTCGTTTGATGGCGTGGTCCACACACCGAATCGAACGAATGTGGTTTTCGTGGGGGGCTTACTTGGCTTACTAGCTGGAGTGACGGGTATCGGCGGAGGGATTTACTTGGCTCCGGTATTGCATTTATTTCGCTGGTCAAAGGTGCAAAGCATCGCGGCCTGCACATCGGTCTTTATAGCCCTGAATAGCCTTTCAGGTTTGTTAGGTCATTTGAGTAAAGGCACAGGCGCACACACTGAGATTCCCCTCTGGTTATTTATCGGCTGTCCGATTTTGGTGCTCATCGGCGGGCGTATGGGCAGTGCGCAGTTGAGTGATCGGTTTTCGACGGGTCGTATCCGAGTGATTACCGCAACAGTGATTCTGTTGGTTGCACTGAGACTCTGGTTGAAGGTTTTTGTGGGGTAGCGGCGTGCGTCCCTGCGCGCCACACGTCGGAATAGTTTGAGCAAAAAGTCTACAACCTTGAAATGGCACGCAGGGACGCTCGCCGATAGCTGTTAATTCGCCTTGCTAGCTCCTTGGCTAACGCAGAGTCTGGAAAGGGTATGACATCACCTGATTCCCAGCCGCAGATCATTTTCTCTAAGATAGGTCGCGAAATACAACCACCAGTGATCGTTGATTTAATGGCACGTGCGCTGGCAAATCCCGAACTGCTATCGCTTGCTGCTGGTTTTACGGATAATGCGGTGTTGCCGCGTGAATTGGTGGCGCGTTTTGCGTTTGAATTGACACAAGAGGGGCAGCCCGATGAGCCATTGCAATATGGTCAAAACCAAGGGCGAACACGGTTGCGCGAGCTTTCGTGTGAAGTCATTGCGGGGCATCCGGGGGAGCAGGCGTCCGCCTTTGACTCGGCTAAAATGTTCATGACGAATGGTTCGCAGCAGGCGCTCTATCTTGCAGTGCAGGCTCTGTGTGACTTTGGCGATATTGTGTTGGTTGAAGAGCCTAGCTATTTTGTTTGCTTGGAAATGCTCAAAGGCTTGGGGATTCGAGCGATTGGGATTCCTTGCGATGATGCGGGTGCGATTCAACCCGAAGCGATGGAAGCCTTACTCCGTGACTTAGATGCACGCGGGGAGCGCGATCGTGTGAAAGCGCTCTATCTGGTGAGCTATTTTTGTAATCCAAGTAGTCGCTCGCTGGAGAGCGATGAAAAACGTGCGGTTGCGAAGGTCTTGTTGGACGGCGACTGGCAGATCCCAGTCATGGAAGACGCGGCGTATAGAGAGTTGTATTTTGATACACCACATGCGGCACCCTCGATCATCAGTATGCCCGAGTTCGACGCCTTTCCTAAGCTCTACCTAGGCACCTATACCAAACCTTTTGCGACCGGCTTGAAAGTGGGCTATGGTTACTGCACCCATCCACAATGGTTGGTGAAGATTTTGTGCATTAAAGGGCATCAAGATTTTGGCTCCGCGCATTTCAATCAAGCTATCATCGAGCGCGTGCTTGAAGAGGGGCTATATGCGGGGCACCTCGCCAGCATACGTCAACACTATGCGCATAAAGCAAACGTCTTGGAGGCAGAGTTGATCGCTGGGGGCTTACCTGAGCTTGGTTGGCGTTGGGAAACGCCCAAAGGCGGTCTAATCATTTGGGTGCGGGCACCACTCGAAACTGACTTGCGAATGGCAAGTGACTTTTGCCAGCGCTGTATTGAGCAGGGAGTGCTCTATGTGCCAGGAGACCTCTGCTTCTCTTCTGGCAAACCGTGGCATTGTGCACGTCTCGCCTCAGGTGCCTTGCCGGAAGATCGCTTGCGTGAAGCGGCGCAGCGTTTCGTTGCAGTGGCGAAAGAGCGGAACTGAACATTGAACGTCGAACATTGAATGCTTAATGTTGAAAATGCGACTGGTGCGTATATGTGGTGTGCGCGCTAGCGCGGCTGCCACGGCTTAATGATTCACCGCTACGGCAGACCTCCGTCGATGTTGGACGTTCGAAGTCCAATGTTCTTCCCACTGTCTATCGGTTTCGTTTTGGCTTAAAAACGCGTGCGCTTTTTTTAGCCGCTTTGTTTGTCGGTTTCGGCTTGGTGAGTGGTGGTTTGGCGCGTGCTTTTCGTTCCGAGCTGGCTTCGCCTTGTTGGCTTTTTTTGGGGCGATTCTGGTTGTTCGGCTTTCCGTCACGCTTGCCGCTTCGTTTTGCGCGGCGTTGTTTACGCAGCTCATTCAAGTCCTTGGGTGATTTTCCAGCAGCGGACTGGTTTTCTTCGGAATTGATGACTCGGAAATCGATTTGACGTTTAAAGCGGTCAACACGTTCGACCTGAACTTGTATGTATTGTCCGAGTGAATACGTCTTCTTCTTGCGGCGACCGACGAGTGCAGTGCCGTCTTCAGTTGGGTGATAGAAATCATCGTCCAATGTCGAGATATGCACCATGCCGAAGGCGAGTGACTCGGTCAACTCGATCATGAGTCCGTGGTTCTTGACGTCAGAAATAATCGCTTTGAAGGATTGCTTGGCGTCTTTCTTGAGTTCGCGTTCGAAAAATTCCAAGAGCTTGGTTTTGACGGACTCGCGCTCTGCGTCGACACTGTTGCGCTCCGTGATGCAGAGGTGATCGGCGATTGATTCGAGTTTGCCTTGGGTGTATCGAATATCAGGTGTGTCGGGGGCCGAGTCGATACCGTGCTTATGCATATAGCTGTCGAGCACGCGGTGCACGATGAGATCGGAGTAGCGGCGGATTGGGGAAGTGAAGTGAGTATAGTCAGGCTTAGCGAGGCCGTAGTGACCATCTGCGCTGGCACGGTATTGCGCTTGTTTTAGACTGCGTAGCACGTGCACCTTAAGGGCGTAGCCTTGTGGGTGATCTTTGAGTTTCTTTAGTAATACTCCCATCTCACGTGCTTTGTTCAAGTTGCCGCATTGCACGCCGAAGGTCATCATAGTTTCACGCAGTTCGTTGAGCTTTTGCTCTTCAGGTTCGTCGTGGACCCGGTAGACGCATGGAAAATTTTGTTTTTTCATGATGCGCGCTACTTGCTCATTGGCGGAGAGCATGAACTCTTCGATCAATTGGTGGCTTTCGTCATTAAACTGTTTTTCGATACGGTCGGCATAACCGTCTTCGTCGACGTAAATCTTGACCTCGGTCATATCTAGATCGAGCGATCCTTTGCGGAAGCGACCTTGGCGTAGCACGTTAGCAATATCCCAGAGCTTGCGTATGTGCTTTTTTAAGGTCTCCATCTCCTCGTCACTAACTTCGTCGAGCGATCGACCGGTCGAACCAGTCTGGTGCTTAGGGGGCAGAGGTGTCTTGCGGATGGTCTCCAAGTCGTCCTCGTTCATGAACGCGAACGCTTGCTTGTAGGTGAGGCGTTTATTACTGCGGATGACTGTATTCGCAAAATCGACTTTCGTGACCTCTGCATTTTCATTGTAAGTGATGAAGCAGGTCTTGGTGAGGCGATCTTGAGCTTCAACGAGGCTACAAAGACCATTGGAAAGTGCGTGCGGCAGCATGGGTATCACAGTGCCGACGAGGTAGGTGCTGTTGCCACGCTCTTGGGCCTCCACATCGAGTGGGCTACCGGGTTTTACGTAAGCGCTGACGTCGGCAATATGCACGCCGATGCGTATTTTGCCGCCATCGAGCGCTTCGAGGGAGAGGGCGTCGTCGAAATCTTTAGCATCGTCCGGGTCGATTGTGAAGGTGAATAGATCGCGGCAATCTTTGCGGCCAACGGTCTCTTCTTCACGCACGTGATCGGCGATGCTTTTAGTTTGATCCTCAACGGCAGCTGGAAACTTCGGGTTGAGATCATACTTATAAAGAATCGCTTTAAACTCTGCGTCTGGTTCGTAGGTGCGTCCGAGCACTTCGGTGATTTCGCCTTCTGGGTTGAGATGGCGTTGACGCCACTCCAAGAGCTTGACCACGACTTTATCGCCTTTTTTCGGGATCGGTAGAACGCCCGAATTTGCTGGATCTGGGACGAGTATATCTTGGATGATACGTGGGTCGTCTGGGATAACGTAGGTGGCATGGCGGCCTTGCTCCATGGTGCCGGTGACGATTTCTCGAGCGCGCTTGAGAATGCGGATAACGCGCACGTTGGGTTTTTCGTTTGGATCGTATTTAGGGCGGCCTTTAGGGCCTTTGCCACGGAATGGACGGCGGGGCTTGTCAAGTTTGCGCGCTAGCACGGTATCGCCATGCATAGAGACACCCGTATCTTCGGCCGAGACAGGAAATCCGTCCACAACGGAGAGTCCAGGCTTGTTGTCGGGCATCAGAGTCGCTGCGCCACTTTGGCGAAAGAGAATGCGACCACTAATGAGGTCGGCGTCTTCAGGTATGCAGAGCTTGTCCTTCTTAAGCCGAGCGATTTCTCCGCGTTCCAGCATCTGGTCGAGCAGGCTGTGGACTTTTTTGATGTCGGTCGGCCTTAATTTAAGAACCGAGATAATTTCTTCCCGACGCAGGGGGATATAGTCTTTAGCACTGAAAAGAGTGAGTAGTTTTTGGCGTAGTTCCATATTTTGGGCTTATTATAGACGATGTTTAATCAAATGCGAGTCATCATCTTGTTACGATTTAATGATGAAGATTATTATACCTTGAAAATCGATTGACGAGAGGTTCTTGAATCGCATTTTATCCACCTCTAGCAAATGAATGGCACGCCGAAATAGCTCAGTTGGTAGAGCAACTCATTCGTAATGAGTAGGTCGACGGTTCGACTCCGTTTTTCGGCTCCATTGCATTGCGCCAACGGAGTCCAAGCGTCGACGCTATGGGTAGGGAGTAGGTCTTGGTGTTCACCTGCGGTGGCACTTCGTGGACGACTCCGTTTTTCGGCTCCATTGCATTGCGCCAACGGAGTCCAAGCGTCGACGCTATGGGTAGGGAGTAGGTCTTG
>CAKZOI010000023.1 GCA_937136395.1 uncultured Opitutia bacterium
GTAGCGGCTCTCAGACGGTTCACACCGCTTTTAATCGCTCCGCCTGCGGCTGGCAGTGCAGCGCCAAGCACACCGCCTGCCCCTGCGCCTATAGCGGCGTTTGTGAGTCTGTTTTCCAGCGTGTCCCGACCTGATCCAAAACCAGCAACGCCGCCGATGCCAGCGCCAGTTAAAGCACCTGACTTGATGGCTCCCATCGCACCTCTTGCGGCTGCACCAGCCGCTGCCCGGCCTGCACCAACTCCGCCAGTGAGCAACCCGCCGCCAATCTCCATCGCCAGCGCCTTGCCAGCGTTGTCTTTGCGATAGTCGTCCATCTCGCCACGAATGCGGTTGACGGCGTCACCGTAAGACTCATCAGTGAATGCTGACTTCACACCATCTTCGATCTCATCACCAAAGCCCAATGCCAAGCCCTGCCCTAAAGCGAACCGTCCAACGTCTTTCAGTGTGGTGCCTTTTTGCTCTTTTTTGGCTGGGTTTCTCGATGACACACCAAGATCGCGCTCAATCCGGCGGATCACCTTTTGCTGACCGGCCGCATCCAGATCATTAAAGCTGTCGTCAACTTTGACCTTTTTACCGCCGATGTTGAGAGTGGTTGCCATTAGTCATCATCCTCCACAACAGAGTAACCAACGCCGTCTGCGCTTGCGGTGTTGCCAAAATCATACTCGCCTAAATTCTTTGCTTTGCGCCGGTTTTGGACTTTTGCCTTATAACGGTCAATTGTGCGCTTCTGAACTTTTCGGAGATCTTCCAGAGCCTGACGCACAGCTTCCGTGTCTCTGGACTCTGTTGCAGTCACAATCTCATCAATGGCACGTTGCGCATCACCGTCGGTTTGAACACCTTTTGCCATGCGCAGTAACTCGTTCCGCAGCCTGCTTATATATCTGTCAAAGGCGGCGCTGTTTCTTGCTTCTTGATCGGCTTGCTCGCCCATAAATGGGTTATAAGGCATAGTCGCATCACCAAAAGAGTCGAGAAGGCCGAACTCCAGCATTTCACTATCAATCAAATCGAGAAATCCATCAGTGTCGGAAAGCAAATCATTAGTCGCCGATATGTTGTCCAACTCGTCAGTTTGCGCTTCGATTTGCTTGTCAGATAAGTTGACGTTTTTGGTTTGCCGCTTGATGGCTTGCTCTTCCAGATAATTTTTAACGTCCGTGTTTTCGATAATCTTGCTCTCGCCAGTGACAGGATCAACAACGCGAGTGAAGGCACCGTTGCCTAAATCCTGCAAGATTGGGCGTGACGCAGACGCTTCCATTTGAGCCGCTTGCGCCTGCTTGTATCTGTCAGTGATAGCTTGGCTTGCCTTTGCGTCCTCTGCCGCCTTTTGCGCATCGAACCCGCCCATACCTGCCGTATAAGCTCTGCCAAGCGCCTGACCCAATGTTGGTGCTGGCATGCCTTTAACTGCACCACCTGACTCAAGCAGTGAGGCTGCGGCTGACATAATCCCTCTGCCTTTTGCGCTTCCCAGATCATCTGCCAGCAAATTGCCAAGCAGACCGCCCTGCGGGGCGGCTGGGGTTTGCGACGGTGTGATCAGTTTTGCTTGCGGCATAGCTTTTACAAAGTCAGGCACACCCATCGGCGGACGCGGTGCGCCCTGCATTTGTGGGCGCGGTTGCGGCATGACCGTTGGCATCGGCATAGCATTTGCGACCATTGAAGGCCTGCCCTGCATCGACGTTGCTGCGCCGGATGGCATTGGTATCGGAGTGAACCCTGACATTGCAGCCTGTGACGGCCTGCGGCGAGGTAAGACTCGCGGCAAATAAGGATTGGCTCCCGCTGGCAAGCCTTGCATTCCTAAAATATCAATTGCCATTTAACTCTCCTACAGCAGTCCCAGTAAGCCGCCACCAACAGCGCCATACATCGGGTTGAACCCAGCAGACTGAGCAAGTTGAGCGCCACCAAGAGCGCCGCCTAAAGCAGATGAGGCAGAGTTGCGGTTGACAGGCTCGATAGTGTTGCTACCAACAGTTCCGCCGCCCACAATCGCCATGTAGTCCTTCAGATTTTGCATCGGCTGGTTTTGCTCAAAGTTAAAGCGATTGATGTTGTCTTGCAGTTCAGCCTGCGCCAGACCTTCTCTTGCCTCGCCAACACCGGTCAGGAGCTTCTCGTCCATGAGAGCCGCTTGTGGTGCCTGCGCTAGTGCGTCCTGTTGTGCTTGATATGAAATCGGGGCAAGCGCACTCGCTAGTGCCTGCTGGTTTGCGCCAGACCCATATCTACCATACTTCGAAAATTGACTTGTCACCTGATCAATCGCTGGCTTAAAGGCGGCTGATAAAAGCGGGTTTGTCCCCATCAGGTTTTGCTGCACAATATTTTGCGCCTGCGCAGTCATGCTGTTTGGGTCAAGCGCTTCGTCCCGAATGCCGGTCAGCGCCATCTCTGTTTCAGGCGAAAATCCAACAACAGTGCTGCCTGTGTAATAGTTTGGATCGCCTGATGTATACCGGTCTTTTGCTTCAGCCAGACCAAACTCCAAGAATGGTTTAGCATAGCTAGGTGGCTCAACTTGTGTGTTCACAGTTTGCTGACCACCGCCTCCGCCGCCGCCTTTGCTCATATCAATAGTCCTTTACCATTATGGTTGATGTTGGCTCATAGCCATTGAGAGCGCGAACCCATCCTTTGCGCCCAAATATTTCCACCGACTGACAGCCCCATTGCTTCGACCATTCAATGATCTCTGGCTCTGCCTTTATCAGTGTGTCAAGATCACCGCCAGCCAACCAAAACCGCAAAATAGTGCGTTGCGGGTAGCGGATAATCTCAGTAACAATTGCTGCATTCTTAAACGCCCAGAATTGCGCCTCACCAGCAGCAACAAGCTGTAAAACATCATCAAGCGTGTGAGTGCCATGAGCGTGTTCTAATGCGGCTTCAATGTATGGTGCGCAACGTTCCCAATCATCCAATGACGATGTAGTCATATGTCCGATCCGTCTGCGCGTTATTTGCATGAGTAATCGTGAAAGTCTGCTTGCCTCGACTCGATACATACATGCCCCCAGCCGCTTGCTCTGCTGCTGCATTTGCTGTGGTCGGCATAAACAAGATGACGCTCGTTGCTCCGGCTCTGTCCTCTGTCACAGCAGTTGATGCAGCGCTTGCAGTGAGAGTCACTGTGCCAGTGGCGTTGATCTTGCCATCAAGGATGTTGTTGACAATCGTTGCGACCTCTCTGGCATCATTAGCCAGAGGGCTTAAACGTCTGAAGTTTGTGGTTGCCATTATCTGGTGCCAAGCGGCTTCTGTTCGATGTCTACGCCTTGCGCAAATTTCCAATTGCCTGTCATGTTCATCCGAACCTTATGAAACCGGCCTTGCGCTCTATGCTCCGTAAAACCATCAGCAGTGAGGTTTGATGCGGCGCTGAATGTTTGAGCAGTATTTTGCAAGTTGCGAGTGGATATTTGCACGTTGACATCGCCATTTTCAAAAAACGGTATGGTGCGCGTGATAATGCTGTGACGCCCTTTGTTCAGGACGGCCTCTGGCGTTTCGATCACAGCCGAAACAATGCTGCCGGTGAAGGTTTGTATTTTCTTGTCTTTGCCTGCGCCGAAGAAAAACTCGCCGCCCTGCAATGCCGGATCGTCAAGCTGGATGTTAAGGCCATCAAGCGTTGCTGAAATGTTGTCGAGATCTTCCAGTGTGTATCCGCCGGTATACAATGCCGCTAAGATCTCAATGTCGCTAAATATCGCATACGACCAGCGGTTCAAAGCATAGTTGTAAAACAGAACGTAATCAGCCAACCCGCCAACAGCGTCAACGCTCGTAAATGCCCACGCAACAATCTGGCGGCGTGGGTCAATTGCTGCCGACATATTGTTCAGGTATTGCGTGTCAGCATGATCCCAAAACCACCGGTTTATCTTTTCTGCACCAATCGGTCTGGCCTGCCTGCCATCAAACATGTAGAAACCATCGTCCGACAGGAAGTAGGTGTTTGCGCCCATCGACACGACACTCTGCGGAACTGCACAGCCTCTGGATGTCTCGACCAAATCAATCTGGTAAATAAGCGGGGTGCCAACATATTGCGCAACCGCAATGCCGCGCTCCATCAGTATAGTGGCAAACTCGCCGCCGGTAAGTCCGGTGATCGCACCTGAGTCGCCACCAAAGATGTCCTGAAAATCTGCCTGATCTGTGCCGACCGTCCAGCTTGTCTCATCATTGATGCCCGACCATCTTGTGCGGAATGGGATTTTACCGCTGCCCTCATCAATCGATGCCAACCACACCTGATCACGCACGACTGCGATATAATCGGCCTTCGGGGGCGAGCCTGACAAGTCAGCAAAGGCGGTGTCTGTGCCAAGCTGAAACTTTTGTAACGCTTCGTTAGTCCCACCAGCCGCAATAACAGTTTCGCCAAACTGCACAAACCGCCAACGCTCACCATCTTGCAAACTGTGCGTGGTCGCGGCCTGAGTCACATTATCAAGCGCAGATGTTGCTGCATTGAACTTGTATAGCTTTGTTGAGTCACCCGCAAAAAGTGTAGTGTTGCCGTTGTTGTCTTTGCCTGCAACAATCCCGCGCAACTTTGCAGTGGCAGCGCCGGATAATGACGCAAGGTCTTTGATTGACCGATAGCCATTAGCGGCAGGGATGCAGTTCTTTGCAACCGTTACGCCCTTATTGATTGTCTCAGGCTGATCCGGCAACCATTCTCCAAATTGTATCATTGAGAAGCCCACGTTGCGGTTATTGTTGTTTGCGTTGTCCAGATTGCAACTGTGTCAGTTTGATCAGTCCAAACGCCAGGTTGATCTGTGACTACAGTCCAATCCTCACCCAATATTTTCATGCTGACCGCCGGTGTGATTACTATTGAGCCGGTCGATGGCATGCTGAATATACCGTTTGCATTGGCTGTCACATTGAAATCAAAGTCAGCCGCACCAGCCGCCAAAGTGACAAAGTTAAGAGTTGCGGCGCTTGTCATTTGCATTGACGCAGATGCCGAAACTGTGCGGACTCTTGTGCCAGATGCGGTCGCAGTTCCCACTGCTGAGACAAGTGCCTCAAATGGGCGAACTCTCAAAAACGCGCTGGTTTGCGTAACAATCGCTGTCACCGCCGCAGCGAAAGGGCGAACTCGCGTTGACGCAGTGCTGCCAGTAAATGCAACGCTGGCGGTTCCCGCCATCCCCTTCAGCTTAGAGGCAGATGCGGATGCTGTAACAGATGTAGAGGCGTTGGCCTCCGCCACCTTTACTTCAAGGTCGACATTGTCGAGGGTGCCGTAATTCCAATTATCAAGCGCGCCCCAGCTATCCATATGGTCGAGAACGGTCGCAGCCCAAGCGACCTTGTCTCCCAAAGTGTCCAGCGTAAAGGTATAGCTGTCGAGATTGCCCGATAGCCGGTCAAGAGGCGCTGTGCTAGGCATTAGCCAGCAGTGATGTCCATGTCGCCAATAGCGAGCTTGAGAATGTCACCTGACTCAATTGTTTTAGATGCGGTGAGCGCACCATGAATTAAAAGGTTTCCACCGCTTGAAGCATCGAACAAACCGAAATGACTTACCGTCCCCCATGAACCGGTCGCAGCAGAAAACTCAACAGCAGCATCATTGGATGCTGTGCCAGATGAGGCGGCACCAAAGCTCACTGCTTTTCTAGTGTAATTGTTACCGGACAACTCTGTGCCACTATTGTCATCGTTAAACGATCCTGTTGACAGGCCAACATAAACAGCCGATGGCATTGTGAAAGCGCCTGTCCCAAGCAGATGATCGAGCAACTCATTTTCAGCATAATCTGAGAGCGCACTCATTATTTAAACTCCTGTATTTTGACGTTGATAGATGGATTGGATCTGAAGCGAACCTGTGCCGTAATAAGAACGCTCACTATCCCTTTGGATCTCAGCGATGGCACGACTGAATTTTTGATCGTAAAGTTGCGCTCTAGTCTCATCCATTAAATATGTGTATGCCTCGACAAGCGCCCCACTAAGATAAGCGTCGGGGTGGCGTGAGAGAATTGTGTTTGTCGCGTTTGTCGCTGACAGACCCTCAATCTCACCGATGTAGACAATCTCAACGCTATAAACTGCGTCGGGGATAGGGCGCAGGCGAATCTCATCGCCGATGATAGAATATGACAGCGGCTTGCTTTGACCAGCCGTTGAGTGATCCTTATCAATCGCCGTCGGGCTTTTGTAATCCAAAACAGTCAGCGGTGATGTGAGGAGCTTCACCTCGCGAACCTCACGCATATCTACTGGCAGCGCTATATACTCATTACCGGCAACCGTTGAGGCTGTTGCACGTTTTTCCTGAGACCGTGTCTCAAGCTCACGCGACATTCTAGCTTCTGCCAATTGAATGAAGTCTGGGATCTGCGCGGTGAGATCAGTCCTTGCGAGGAAGTTCTCAATGCTAGTCTGCAAATCTGCGTAGGTTGCTATCGCCATTAGATATGCCCACCACCTGTCCTAAAAAATCGGTTGTCGTAATCATTAAGCCATTTGCGCCACGCCTTCGGGTTGTCCTTATAGTCCCCAAACTTTTCTTTGAGTTCCATGAACACGTTGGCTGGTATCTCAGCCACCTGTTGCCAGTGCTTTTGCGTGTTGCCGGTCAATTGACCTTTTTGCCACTCATCCCGCAGACGCTTATTATGCTCAAGAACGTGACCGACGTGCTGCTTCTGTTCGATTGTCCAGCCGCCGTCCTCGTTCTCATGCAACCAAGTTTGACTGCGTTTCTGAGCGTCATTTCTAAGTAATCTTTTGCCCATGTTTCCCTCAAATAAGAAAAGGGGGCTAAAAGCCCCCTTCTCAGGTTTGTTATGCAGAACGATTATGAACCGTTCAGATCCATAATCATGCCATGTGCCTTTGGAGCCTTGACGCACAAAGTCCACTCACAGATTAGCTGAATTTTCTCAGCGTCACCGGTCGAGCCGATTTCGTTCTCTGAGAAGTTACGTCCAGCAAGTGTGCCGATCTCGACATAGTCAGGATCGATGACAAACAGACGGTCATTGCCCATGAAACGTGAAGGCGTAATATTCAACTGACCGAAGTCGTTGAGATATACCGACACAGACCCAATAAATGACGGCGCTGCGGTTGCAGTGGCATTCACTTGGTTTGTTACCAAGTTTGTGCCTGCTTGAGCCAAGTCACTGATATTGCTTCTATTTACCGCACTACAAACTAATAGCTCTGGCGAGCCTCCGTCAGCCCATGCGTCCTGTGTGGCGTCGTCTATCAATGCAAGGGTTAACGCCCTGTCATCTCCGCCGGTAACCGTATCTGTGCCGTCACCGGAGCTAAATGCACCAGCACCACCACCCACACTGCCGTTTGTGATCCAGCAAGTCAGCGATGCTGATTTGCGTGGGCTTCCGGCTGCGCGAGCCACATCGGTGTTACCGATCATGTGTTCGATGTCGCGACGAAGCTCTAAGCCTTTTAGAACCTTCTGATAAGCGACCTCACGATCACGACCCGCTTTTTCAACAGCATCCAAAGTCTTCGAAATGATTACACCTTTTTGTGAAATCTGGGCGTAATTTCCGAGTCGTGTTGTGGCAGTCACACCAGTGTCCGCCATATCCGCGCCTTCATTGACGTGGTTTGCGGCGGCGCTCGCTAATTCTTGAACTTGCCATTCGGCAAAAACACCATTGATAGTTGTCTTTGCGGTTGAAGAGAAAATCGGTGTCTCGTCTGAGTCCACCTTATAAATTACGTCAGCAAGGGTCTCTTTTTCCCCTACTGCTGTTGCGGTCGTTGCTGTAGCCATCTCGTGGCTCCTTTCATTATCCTAAGAGTAAATCGACGGCAGCATTGATGCTCCGTTCTTTGCCAAGACGCTGAGACAATTGTCGTCTGCGCCGTGTTTGACTCTCGCCCTTAGATCTAGGAGTGCCAGCTTTTGCCATTTTCGGTGCTTTTCGCACCTTCTTCTTTGCGGCATCTGTCTGCTGCGTCAGCTTGGACAAACGCCATGAGTCATAGAGAGCTTTGACCGCCCGATGGTCGCTTGCGACCTGTATTTCTTCGGCGGTGTAACCCAGAGTCTTTGCGTAATCGATGACTTCTTTACGTTCATCCATCATCGTTTTTTCATCACGCCATGCTGGAATTGCGTCCAACATTCTCTCTTTTTCTTTGACCAAGTGATTTTGAAACGCGACCTGATTTTCAGCAGCTTGTTGCTGGTGAATAGCTTGAGTCTGTTCGTCAACAGCCTGTTTGGTGGCCTTGTTATCGTTCCAAATCTGAATGGCTCTGGCATACTCTTTCGCATCTAACTGGTCATATAAACTGTCCCAATCCGGCTCTTGTGCCGTCATGGATTGCAGATGTTGACTCAGTAGCTGGAGTCCTTGCCCATACTCATCCCGCTGCTTTCTGGCTTCGGCAATTTCTGCTTCAGCCTGTTTGCTTTTTTCAGCGGTCTCTTGCATGCGCTTTGTGAACGCGCTCTGCATCATAAAGCCGGACTTTAAAGTCTCGAGATCTACCTGCATCGTTTTACCGTCAACTTTGACGGTATACAACTCAGGCTCCTCTTCCTCTTCATCGTCGGCCTCATCTTCAGAGGCATCTTCCTCATCATAATCAGCTTCATCATCCGCTTCCGCTTCAACCTCATCGGCTTCAGCCTCTGCTTCGATCTCAGCCTCATCTTCAGAGGGTTGAGCCTGATCTTCGTCAGACTCTGCTGCCTCACTCTCTGGATTGTCCGCCTCTGGCGGGTCTGGAAGAAGTGTGGCTATAGCTTCATTAAAACTTAAACTATCGGGAGCGCTGGTTTCCGGCGTGGAATTGTCAGCCATGTTTATCACCTATTTTTTTGTTGTTGCTCCAAGTTCATCTTTGCGATTTTTCCGTCCACGACGACGCTGGCAATTTGCTGCTTAAGCGTATCGAGTGCGGTGCAAAGATTGTAAATGCGCTCGCGAGCCTCTGTGTCATTCACATCGGTTTGTCGCCAAGTGCGCATAAATTCTGTGTTGAGCTTTTCAAACGCCTCTTGCAAAAGAGGGTCTTTCAGCAGACGTTCAGCGTGAGCCGCACGTTCTTGCTGAGTTCTTAATTTTGCCTCGCTCATGTCAGCAAGCCTGATG
The DNA here is from genome assembly GCA_937136395.1 of uncultured Opitutia bacterium. Lineage (GTDB taxonomy): Bacteria > Verrucomicrobiota > Verrucomicrobiia > Opitutales > Coraliomargaritaceae > JBPOFY01. The sequence continues at coordinate 9,135 of CAKZOI010000023.1, forward strand.
TCGGGGCAAAACCAGTCAAATCCATTTGATTTTCGTAATAGTCAGGGTTGTAAGCAAACGTATCGACAAACGCTTTATTGGCCTCTGCAAACCCATCGCTTCCAAATGCAGGCGCTTCATCAAGCGCTGTTGGACGATACATCAAACCCTCTGCGCTCGACCCCATAGTGTCGCCGTCGCCATCAGCGCTTGAGCCGGTGTCTAATCTGCAAGCCTGCAAATCATCATCAAAGATGTAGCCGTCAGGACAAGTGCCTGTCATCGGGTTAGGCGGAACCGTCTGTTGTCGATCTTCGCCAGCAGCCGCATAGTCGTCCACATAACCGGTTTCGGGCATTCCCTTTACAGGGCTGCCTGTATAGACTTCGGTTCCAAAAAGTCCTTTGCCGAAAGCGCCGGCAAGCTGACCGTTTTCGTCAAAAACAGGCCGACCGCCTGCATCTAAAACAGACCGGATTCTGCTTATACCAAATTTACCAAGCCCGCCCATTGCTGCGCCGACAAAGCCCGGAATGCCATAATTTTTCTCTGCTTGCGCGTAACGATCATCAAGCTGGCCTTGCACACCGGCATTGATGCCACTTAAAACATCGGGGTCATCAAAATAATTTGAGTATGATGGGATGCCGAAAACGCCACTAAAAGTCGGGTTGCCGCTGAAAAGATTTTTCAAGCTGCCGCCTATGCGCCTGCTACTGAATACAGATGGGGCAAAAACTCCGCCACCGTTTAAATAGCTTTGTGCATTGCGCTGGGCGGCTGGCGTTGTTGTGAAGTTAAAATCTGCGGCAGTCATGGTGCTGTTAGCCATCGGGTTGCGATCAGTGCCGCCGCCCTTTTCAGCAATGCTTTTGGCTAGGTTATCACGCGCTTGGTCAATTATTGCCTTTTCATAAGATGTAACTCTGTCGTCACGATCATTTCCGCGATCACCACCATCCGGCGCACCCTGTGTGCCATCTGCACCAGCGCTCTGATCACCACCTTCGCTGTCTGGCTCACCTTCATCATAGTAGGCCAAAATGCCATGCACCGGTTTGCCCGCGCCGCCAAGCGCCATGAGCAAGCCCTGCTCTGCGTCGTTGATGTAAGCAAGCTCATGCGGCTGGCCTTTGATCGTGGTCTTTTTGGGTGCTGTGATTTTGTTTTTCATCATTACACTCTTGGCAAATTGGTGCTGATTTCAGCATCAGTTATTGCTTTGGCTGCACGAAGCTGGCTTTCCAGCGCAAGCTCCTCACGTCGCATCTCCAACTCAGCCGCTTGCTTTTGCTCTGCCAGACGAAGATCGGCTGCGGCCTTTTCGCGTTTGATCTGGATGTCCGCTTCAGCTTTTTGCTGGGCGATCTGAATGTCTGCTTGCGCCTTTTGCTGCTCAAGCTGGAGCATCTGCATTTGCGGGTTGGGTTGCTGCGGTTGCTGGGCGGCTTGCGCTTTTTTCTGCTCAACCATCTGAGCGACCATTTGCGGATCGTTGAAAAACTTACCGCTGTCTTTGAAACCGCCAATCTCAGCGATTTCACGCAGTGTTGCCGCATATTGCTGCAATGTGCAAAGCGGGTTATCAGCGCCCAGCGTTTTCAAGATCTCTTCTTGCTTTGACGCGATCTGAGTCAAAAACGCGATCTTTTGCTCATCGTCTGCGGTGCCAAGACCAACGTTGACAACCACATCAAACTCGCTGTCCCACTCGCGGGGATCAATCGGCACAAACTTATTACGCAAGCGGATGACCCGCTTCTCTTGCTGGTATTTAGTCGAAAGCAGCAAAATGCCTTTGAACAAATCCTTCATGCCGCCTTCGGCAATATTACGACAAAAGCTCTCAATCTTTTGGCCTGCGCCTTTAACGGTTGCAGCAACGGCTGATGCGGTCGTGCTTTGTAGCGCATTTGGGTCAAGTCCGGCGGATGCGGCAGTGATTCCGGTGCGGTTGCCTTTTATGTCGTCCATAAATTTAAGCAGCGGCAAAACCTCGCCGCCAACGCCCTGCCCACCCAATGTCTGCACAGCGCCTGCAGTTCTAGCCCTGATTACACCACCAGCAGAGCCATCCAGCAAATCATCCAAATTGACCTGTCCTTCGACTGCCACTGTGCGCGGGTTGACCGTCAGATATGTTGCGTCCAGATACTGCCGCATCAGAACAGATTTGATCTGCTGCACATCTTTTGTCAGATCAAATATGCTGCGACCAATCAGGCGGTGCGGCATGTTGATAGGGCTGATGACCGCAAATGGGATGTGGTCGGTGACTTCGTTTTCCAAAACGTGCGAGCCAGAGTCCCCAATGGACAACACCCGGCGGCGCTCTGCAATGCCATCGCCGTCATAGTCCATCAAGATCACGCTGTCGAACACTGCGACCTCTTGCTGGCTATCATCGGCTGGCGATGTGTCTGAGCCAGATCCAATGTCGCCGAAGCGCACATCACGCTCTTCTTCAAGCTCAACGCGAGTGCTGCCGATATGCTCACGCACCTCATCTTCGTCATAACCCATAGAGATTAACTCGCTGACGGTCATGGTGGTGCGGTGGCAAATGAACCGCGCATCTTCGAGCGACTTGGCTCTGCGATTGAATAAGAACTCTTCTGGCGGCACGTTCTCAATGCGAACCCGACCTGATTTGCGCGTGACTTTGACCTTCATGTCAAAGCTCTCAGCCGCAGCAACTTCAGAGCCGTCAACCATTGTGGCGCTGGTGATGTTGGTTGATTGCTCAACCACCTCAACGTCAGGGTTGTTCAAAAGCAGCGCAAGCTCTGCATCGTTCAGGTTTTCGTATGTTTCTTCTTCGACGGTCGTGGTGTCGTCATAGTAAAATTTCACGCACCCGATCTTGAACAGGAGAGAGTCCCTGATCCATGTGTCGATGATTTTATAGCCGTTATTATCATGCGCGATGATGTAGTTTACATAATCGCTGGCCTGCTCCGCCAACTCTGCGTCCTCTGCATTGCGGGGCGAAAAGCGCACATATTTGTCTGAGCCGCAAAAAACTCGCATAAGAGAGGGCATGATCTGTTCGACGACATCCGAAACAGTGGTATCCACGACCTGTGACTTGCCATCGATCTCATTGCCAAAAGGCTCCGCCAAATAGTAGTCGAGCGCCTTTATGCGGTCAGCCGAATATTCTGTGTCGTAATTGTCGAGCGCGTCAGAAATCTCAAGCGAGATGAGATTGCCAACGTCCTCGTCACTTAATTTTTCTGCCATTGGCTTTCCTCTTTGAGTGCGCTTTACCCAGCGCCTCAACATCGCATTTGCTATTTGATTTGCAGAATTTTGGGGTGACGCACCCGACGCACAGCTTCATGTCAGGCATGGGCTGCGGCTGAACTTTTGGGGGGCGGCGGAGTGTGCGGACAATCATACGGAGCAGTGCTTGCCTGAAACTAAACGGATGCCTTTTTTCTTTTTGTCTTTTTTCTTAGAATAACTCATCACTTCACCTTCCTTTTTTTCGTTTGCTTTGGCTCTGATGTCATCCCATAGCCTTTAGTTGTGAGAACCCGAACCGGCTCCGGCTCTGCCAAGACGACCTCTTCACCGGAAAACGGCATGCGGCCTTCAAAGCATTTCTCACGCGCCATGCAGCGCGATGGCTTTGGACAATATTCACAAGTTTGCATTTTACTTCCTCTTGTTAGCTTTCGCCTTTTTGACAATATCTGCATCAGCCTTGCGGCCTCCGCCTTTGCCAGATACCACCGAATTGACGCGACCCATCGCCCACGCTGCCATTGGCACGTTACGAGATCCGCTGCCTAAATAAGCCCCCTGTCCACGCCGGTAGACAGCCTGAAGCTGGGCGGGTGTAAACATGGTGCCTTTTGCTTTTTCTCTAAGCTGTTTTTTTACGCTTTCGCTTAGTGGTTTTGCTTTTGCCATTTGCCTGCTCTGTTCTGGATTTAGAAACAGCCTTCACATCGATTGACCGGCCTTCTTTGTAAGCCTGCGCGGTGCGCTTTATCTCAGCCGCCTTTTTGCGTTTGTTTTTCGCACCGGACAGATATTTCTTCGGCACCCCTGACTTGGGGTCTTTTGGAACTCTGTGCATTACCATTTGCACCTGTCAGCCCAATATGCGGCTGACATTTTGCCCTTTGAGATGTTTGATGCGTGTCTGGCCTTAAATGAAGCTCTGCGGGTTTTTGCCGCTTTGCTCTCGCCCTTTTTAGGCGCAGACCCTTTGACGCCCTGCTGCCCGAAGCGGATGGTTTTGACCTTGTCGCCCTCTTTTGCAACGACCACATGGCTTTTTGTGGGGTGGCTGGGGGTGCGTTTGCACTGGTTATAGCGATCTAGCCCTAACCTTGTCAGACGTGGGTCTTTTTTCTTCGGCATTTTGCATAACTCGTTGTTTTTATACGATTTTATTGCATTTTATAGTTTACTATAGGGTAATTTCATGGCACTGTGTTCAGACAATAAAGGAGGACGAAATGCAACAGAGCGAAATTTTCACCGACACCCAACTCGAAGGCATCTTTAACGGCTGGGTCAAAAACGATGGCGGCAGAGCCGCCGCAGGCTTTAAAGGCTCCGCAGGCGATTGCGGTGCCAGAGCCATCGCGATTGCCCTTGAGATGGATTACAAAGACGCCTACCAAATGCTGGCGCAGGCCAACAAGGACGCAGGCAAATCTAAATCAGCCCGAAACGGCATTCACAAAAATGTCTATAGCAAGGTGCTTGAGCAACTTGGCTGGGTCTGGCACAGCGCCCCAAAGTTTGAAGGCCGCAGAGCCAGAGTATCCGATATGCCGAAGGGCAGGGTTATCACCCGACAATCAAAGCACTTTGCGGCGGCAATCGACGGCATCGCCTACGACACTTTCGATTGCACCGCCAGATCGGTTTACGGTTATTGGGCAAAAGCGTAAGGAGGACGAAATGGACAAAGACGATTTTTACACCCAGACCACCCACATGCTTGAGGAGATCGGTTTGCAAATGACCGCCTACGGCATCGACTCAGAATTGACTGCTCACGAAG
>CAKZOI010000024.1 GCA_937136395.1 uncultured Opitutia bacterium
CGACTTTGTCTGCGGTGGCGACGACTTCGGTCAACTTGGTTTCCAGTTCCGCGAGGATGGTGGCATAGCGCTCCTGTTCGTCGGTGACACCGGAAATGGTTTCGGTGAAGTCCACCGGGATGATCTTCTTGCCAATTTTTTGCGACTCCGCGTCGAGCAGGTCGGCGAAGTGGGTGCGGGGCACTTCGGCCAGTTCGGTATCTTCCGTGATTGATTCGGCGTTAATCGGAGAGTCTGCAAGGTCGCGAAGTAGTAATAGGTATTTCGCGCGATCTTCTTTTGAGAATTCGTATTCAGGTGAGCGGACTTCGGCGATGCGTGTCTCGTAGTTGCCTACGGTTTCACGTAAATTCTCATTGGTGGTGTGTTGGTCGCGAATTTCGATCGCGACATCCATCTTGGTTTTGACGAATTTTTTAAGGTCGGAGCCCGCCCGCATATAGCCGAGAAAGAGTGCTTTGGCCTCGGGTGAGAAAACAGCTTTGTTGATGTCGGACTGTGAGGCGCCGGAGTCTCTCAGCTCGTTGATCCACTGTGCTTTGACGTCGTTTAGGTAGCGAGTGAGCTCGGTGTAGTCTTCGCGCTTTTCTTTCAGCACGTCGACGTATTCGAGGCCGGAGAGGCGATATTCCTGGAGGCTCTTATGGTAGAGGCCGACAAAACCCGCGCCTTCTTTGAAGAGGAAAATGGTGATGAGTGCCAAGACAACAATCGCGACCATCGCATTACTGCCAAAGAAGGCTTTGATGATGCTGTCGGAATCTTGCCCGAAAAACAGTGCGCGGCGCTTACTGAATGCGGGTTTATTTGGGTCGGTTTGTGGTTTGGCTGCCATGACGGTCGCGGATCATGTATTTGGTTAAATTCTCTGCAAGAGTGGCGATGTTACAATTATGTTACGAAATGTGAACATGAAAAAGGGCCGTTGCTTATGGGCAACGGCCCTTTGGTTAAGTATTTGTTAGCTAATTACTTAGCTGGAAGGAAGTGCACACGCTTGACGATTTCCTGACCTTCAGGGCTGAGGCTGAACTTGATGAATTCGTCTGCAAGCGGTGTGAGTGCCTTACCTTTGTTGACAAGGTAGTAGAGTGGGCGAGCGAGTGGATACGCAGCTGAGTCTGGAGCTGCACCGTCTACTGGAAGAACCTTAATTCCTGGTGTGGCGATGTAAGCAAGACCAACATAACCGATACCATTTGGGTTCTTGGCCACTTCAGCGGCGATTTGCTCGTTACCCGCCATCTTCTGTGTGTCGCTACCGTAGTCGCGGGAGCTCATGCCTAACTTTTGGAAGACAGCGTAAGTGCCGGAAGAGGTGTTACGTGTGTAAGCAGAGATTTGACCAGTTTGTGCGGTGATACCGGACCAATCAGTAACGTCACCAGAGAAGATGAGCTCAACTTCTTCGAGGCTGATTGCTTCAAGTGGGTTGGACTCGTTGACGATGATCGCGATGCCGTCTTTAGCGACAGTGATGGTTTGCATGTCGATACCGTTGGTCTTCGCCTTGGCGATTTCTTTTGCTTTAGGGTCACGAGAAGACATGCCGATTTCAGCAGTGCCGTCGATTACGGATGCAACACCAGTTGAGGAACCTTCAGCGGCGATTTCGAAGGCAACTTCAATGCCGTCTTTAGCTTTCTGAGCCTTGAAAGCTTCAGCAATTTGAGGCACCATTTTTGCGCCGAGTGTGTCGGAACCTTTAATGACGATGGTCTCGGTAGCAGATGCTTGAGTGGCGAATGCGAAGACTGCAGCAGCAGTCAATGTGCGTAGGATTGTTTTTGTTTTCATATTTATATGTAGTTGGAGATTGTTGAGTGTGTGTTCACCGAGTGGAGCACAACATCACAAAACAAAATATCTTACGAATGTGTCGGAAGTGTGGCTGTAATGTTACAGGATTGTGAATAAAATGACTATTGTGGCATTTTTGAGTCTCCCTTGTTTTGCGGTATTTTATTCTTAAGTATTTGTTGATTAATTGGATGCGATATTTAGTTCCGTGGATTTTTATATTTTTCGTTGGGTCGCATTGTGAGATTTGCAACAGAAATACGACAGTTTGAAACAAATGCCTCTTAAACGTTTCATGAAATACGCACGCATGAAACAAAATGAATAAAAATGTAACAGTTAACGTATCCGTAACAAAACGGCGACGTAAGCGTAACATTGTTTGGGTAATTTGGTGACGTTGTTCTGCAACATTTAACATTACACAAACAATGAAACTAAATAAATTCACAAAACTTGCTGCTCTGTCTGCTGCCTTTGTTGGCACTTCGGCTTTTGCAGCTTCCAACGACGCGCTTCTCGACCTCTTGGTTAAGAAGGGTGTTTTAACTGACTCTGAAGCGACTGCAGTTGCAGCTGAGCTTAAAGAAGAGAACAAGGGTGTTACTTTTTCCGCTAAGGGAAGTGACACTGTGAAGCTACGCTTCAATGGCCGCATGCACTTTCAGTATGACAGCTTGGATGCTGAATATGGCGATGGTATGGATGCTCCTTCCACAAATCACTTCTACTTCCGTCGCTTACGCCTAGGCGCAAAAGCAACGCATAGCAGTGGTATCTTTGCTGAAACGGTAGTTGATTTTGCAGAAAATGATCTCTCGATCGACAAGGCAGTCGCTGGCTACAAGTTCAACGATGCTTTTACAGGTAGCGTTGGTTACCAGAAGGTTCCTTTCGGTTTCCAGGAAACAACATCTTCATCTAAGATTAAAACGATCGAGCGTTCTGCCGCGAATCGCTTCTTCGCGGATGATATCGACTTCGCAGGTCGTCACACTGGCTTGCATGCCAAAGGTGATCTTGGAGCAGGCTTCAGCTATGCGGCAGCGCTTGTAAACGCTGCTCAAGGCGAAGGTTCTAGACTTCTTGGTGAGTCGAATACTGATAATGATATCGCTTACTTCGGTCGCTTGCAGTGGGAGTCTAATGGCTTCACATTGGGTGCAGATGCGGGCCATCAGTCCAACAACAGCAAGATCGGCGGCTTCAACAACGTGACCGCTTACACTGGATATGTTAACTACAAGTTCGAAGGCTTCGATATCTTGGGTGAATATTTCCACGGTGATCTTGATGATCTGGAAGATGTGGACGGCTACTCCGTTCGTGTTGCCTACAAGATTGGTAAGTTTGAGCCGGTATTCCGCTACTCGACACTAAACTCTAATATGTTTGAAATCGATGCTGACGAATTGATTCGTCGCGCACCTAAGGAAGGTAGCTCCATCAAGGGCACTGGTAATGAAATCGATTCCTACTACTTGGGTTTGAACTACTATCATAATAAGGCGGTCAGCTTCATGGTTGGCTACGAGTTCGCCGAAGCTGAGAATGACCAAGGAGACGAATACGACGTCGACGGTGTTCGTGCTCGTCTTCAGATCCTCTGGTAAAGCATAGGTTTTTCATTAGTTATAGTTTTGAAAGCCCGGGGCGCCAAAGCGTGCTCCGGGCTTCTTTGTGTAAACGTGTCGAGAGCGTTACGCAGCGGTTTCAATAAAGTCACGAAAGTTACGCCAATGTTATATTTGTAATATCGAAGTAGTTTGAAGTTGAGCGGTGAGTTATGAGCACCAAAAGGTGCGCATTCATTATGCGTCGTCTGTGTGAACAGAGTGCAGCAGTCAATTCAAGCTATGAAAAAAACCGTATATCAGAAAACCCTTGTGTGTGTTATTTCGCTGCTTTCAGCGATTTCGGTGGCACATGCTATAAAGATTGAAATTCCTGAGCAGTATGAGGACGAGCTTAGTGCGTTAAAGGAGCAAGAGGCTAAGCAAGTTCAGCAAGCGATTGAGCAAGGTGAAGTCGGGGACGTCACTACGGAGGCGTCTGTGGCCACAGAATTTACAAAGACTGAGGCAGCGAAGGAGGTAGTTGCTGATGTGGACGCTCCAAGCGTGCTTAAAGGTTCGCTTCAGGAAGCTGAGAGCGTAGTTGAATCCCTCGGTGGTGAATTGCCTGCGAACCACGGTTTGGTTTCCGGTCAGGTTTTGGATAAAGAGACGGGTGCGCCGGTTGAAGGTGTGGCGATTATTTTGGAAGGCACTGATATTGGCACCATCACTGATGCCGAAGGGCGATACAGTATCGGTCCCGCTCTTGCAGGCACCTACATACTGACCTTTGTTAAGAGCGGCTATCTTGAAGCGAATGTGACGGACTACGCAGTTAAAGGTGACGAGGTGAGCGTATTCCCATTTGCACTGCCTCCACGCCCTGCGGAGATGTCTGACAAGGAGTATGAGCTGACTGATTTCTCGGTCACTGCGGAAGAAGCGAATGACTTGATGGCAAAGCTGGATATTAAGTTTGATAGCGCTCGCGCCTTGGATGTCTTTAGTAGCGAAGATTTCTCGAAGTTTGCTGCAAGTGACGTTGCAGATGCCGTGAAGCGTATTGCCGGTGTATCCGTTAACGACGGAAAATTTCCGTCTGTGCGTGGCCTGAATGATCGCTACACAGTGACAACTCTAAATGGTATGCCGCTGCCGAGCCCAGATCCATTTCGTAAATCGCCACAGTTTGATATTTTTCCGTCGTCACTGCTCGAGTCGATTATCGTGAGTAAATCTGCAACGCCCGATTTGGATGGCGAGTCAACTGCGGCGAATTTTGATTTGATCACCAAGCAGTTGCCAGAGGAGTTCTTCGTGAAAGTTTCTATCGGTGCGGGGTGGCACAGTGGGTCCATCGAAGACTTTAGGAGCTTTGATAAGAGTAATTCGTATTTGTTGGCGGATGGTGCTGGTTCGCTGAATCAGGCGCCGCGTTCGGATCCGCTGCAAGGTCCTGCTGATAGTGATTTTGAGCGCTCAGCTAATTTGGGGTCACACTCAAAGGATGCAGGTCTAAATACTTCATTCTCACTGGCAATGGGCAATACATTTGAATTCAAAAATGATCGCCGTCTAGGTGTCGTTTTTGCGGGATATCATAAGCGTGATACATCTGCGATTTTGGATGGGACGGATAATCAAGCTTATGATTTTTCGTCGGCAGACCGCTTGGAAGCCTCCGAGTTTACCTTGCCGTTTCCTCCATTCACGACGATTGAAGTGCAGCAAAATGTGGGGATTCCTTTTGGCGATGAAACTCGTTATGATTACGAAGAGTATGAGGAGAATGTTAAGCTAGGTGCTTTGTTCGGATTGTCTTATTCGCTCGGCGAAGATCACCGTGTATTTGCGAATGTATTTACGAGTCGCACGAACGATTTGATCGTGAAGCGAAATATTAATGGCTCGAATCCAGATGAAAATATTACCGCTGAGGAGGATTTGTTTTTGCTGCGCGAGCGACTATATTTCGTTGAGCGCTCGTTGACTATTGGGCAACTCGGAGGCGAGCATACATTCCCGCATCTAAAATTTGAACCTAATGTGAAGTGGGGTGCGCAGCGTGCAAATACCATCCAGAATGAACCTGATTTTCGAGACACTACTACGCTACTTCGTTATTCGGATTATGCCGGTAGTGAGATTCCTGAATCGGTGAATCGCGACAATCCGTCCTATAATGTGGATAGCTCTGATAATATTTCACTTTCATCTAATTCGTGGCGTTACGTCGAGGAAGATGAGGACTCATTGAAATTAGATACAGATTTTACGGTTACCGATAAGCTTAAGTTATTTACTGGTGGGTTATTGAGGCGTGCAGAGCGAACCTCATCGGTTCAAAGTTACTTTGAGAATCGTTCCGATGCGAATCCATCAGGCACGACCGAGACTTCAGAGGGTATTAGTGTAGGTAATTTTAATGGTGCTAGTCGTGCGATTCGTGGGGCCTCAGAGGGCGAACGTGAGATTGATGCTGGATTTTTATCTGCAGAGTATAAGCCGTTTGAATGGCTCACTTTTGTCGGAGGCTATCGCTATGAAAAATCATTAATTACTGTAGATAGCCGAACACTGTTGGACTCAGCTAATTCATTGGCGGCACTTTTTCGTGATGCGGATCTCGCGAGAGCTCAGGTCCCTCCGACACCGAATTCAATTATTCGTGGGACTGAAGCGAATATTTTGGGGATTCCAGATGGTTTTCGAAATACAACGGGTGATACGATTGCACAAGGCCTTGAGGATCGCATTTATCTGCCGTCAATCACGGCGACTGTTGAGGTAGCTTCGGGTGTTCAGTTGAAGCTTGGCTACTACGAGACGATTAATCGTCCATCATTCCGTGAGATCACATCAGATATCTTTGTGGATATTGAGAATGGGGACCTGTTGGCTGGGAACCCATTTTTGAGTTCTTCAACTTCCAGTAGCTATGATCTTCGACTGGAGTTTTATCCTGAGCAATTTACATCCAAGTTGCCGTTTGCTGAGAGTGTTATTGCTGAGGGTGATATGTTAGGAATCAGTATCTTTCACAAGGAGGTGGTGGATCCGATTGAATTCATTCGTCCAACATTCGACGTGATTGATGAGATTCCATTTAATAACACTGAAGGTGCGACCGCACAAGGGGTTGAATTTGAATTCAGTAAGGCACTTTCATTTGTAGATGCGCCTGTTATCCGCGATCTTACATTTGGTGGTAATGTTTCGTTTACGATTGCAGAAGCGGGTGTCTCTGAGGCGGAGTTGAATGCGCTGGGGCTAAACAATAATGAAAATGGTGCAGCGTTGGGTGATACACGTCCGCTTACTGAGCAGCCTGAGCAAATTGTGAATTTGAACTTAACTTATGTGCACCCAGAGTGGGGCACGCAAGTAACCTTGGCTTATAATCATACTTCCGAGGTGTTAGAGAGTATTGGTTCGGAGTCTTCGTTGGATGCCTATCGTGGTGCGACTGAACGACTTGATTTAGTTTGTGCACATGAATTTAGTGACGGGTGGAAGGTGAGTTTTTCGGTCAAGAACCTTCTAGGAGAAGGTTACGAAACTTATTTTGAAGCGCGTGAAAGTGCGGGTGGCGAAGCTGCCGATAAGGTGGGGCGTAAGTTTGTCGAGAGTGTCGGACGTAAGTATTCTGTATCTGTGAGTCGTCGCTTTTGAGACGTTTACCTAAGTGTAACACAAACTACTCCGTAGGTTCACATAGTCATAATAAAATTGGGTCTATCTTCGAGAACTCGGAGGTAGTTATCACTAATCAAAACTAAAAAATACTAATGAAAAAAATCATCTCATCTGCTCTTATTGCAGGTCTCAGTGCGACAGCGGCTCAAGCTGCGATCGTTCAAGTGACAGCGGACGTTACCGCGGACACTACATGGACTGCATCCAACGAATATATTCTCACGGACATCATTTATGTTAAAAGTGGTGCGACACTGACTATTGAGCCAGGCACCATCATTCGTGGTGAACCTTCTACCGGTATCGGTAACTTCGACCCGGGCGCACTTGTTGTGACTACAGCCGGTCGTATCAATGCTCAAGGCACACCAACTGATCCAATTATCTTCACCACCGCGGCGTTGGACTCCAATAGCGACCAAATCGCTGATGGATACGACTTCTTTGTGGATGACAACGGCACTCCGGGTGACACGGACGATGACGCTGACCGCGTAACTGCAACTCAAACAGTTGTTTCTGGTGGTGTGCTTCAGAACGGTCCTTTCCTTGATGCAGATCCTAAAAACAACCCACTTCCAGCTGCGATCTATACAGGCGCAGGAGAGTTCGATGCAATTGCAACATTTCTCGATGACAGTGGTGACACAGTGGATCACGAGTTTCGTCAACTTTGGGGTGGTGTGATCATCCTGGGTGAAGCTCCTGTAAATACAGATGTGGTTTCTGCTGGTGGCGTGAACCGTCAATTCATCGAAGGCCTTCCTGAAGGTAGCGACTCTGCATTCGGTGGTTTCAACCCAAATGACAATTCTGGTATCTTCTCTTACGTTTCCATCCGTCACGGTGGTGCGGTTATTGGTTCTGCGAACGAAATCAATGGCCTTACAATGGGTGGTGTTGGCTTCGGCACGCAGATTGATCACATCGACGTTTACTGTAATGCAGATGACGGTTACGAGTGGTTCGGTGGCACAGTGAACACTAAGTATCTGACTTCTATCTTCAACAATGACGACGCATTCGACATCGATGAAGGTTTCACAGGTCTTGGTCAGTTCTGGTTCTGCTTGATGAACGCTGACACTGTTAATGGTGACAAGGGTGGTGAGCATGATGGTGAAACTGGCGACGGTAACGACGCTACTTTCGGCACAACATACTCTATCCCTCGCACATATGCTGTTGTTTACAATGCAACCTACATCGGTAACCCGAACAAAGCGACTGAAGTTCTTCGTCTCCGCGACAACTGGGGTGGTGAGTATCACAACTCCATTTTCTACGGTTTCGGTGGTTCTGACGGTATCGAGTTCGAAGCAGACGGTGAGGCGCGTTTCGCACTTGGAGAAGTTATTTTCAGCGGTAACGCGATCTTCAACGCTCCTGTTGCCAACACGGCTGCAGCCATCGTGAAGATGCCAACAGCTGGTTTGGAAGCTGCATTTGAGGCACAATTCGGTGTGGCTCCAACTGCTGCTAATGTGATCTCAAATCCATCGTTTCCATCTCTAAACCGTCGTGCTGCCAATGGCACAAACCCGGTTCCTCCAATCAACCTTGCTTCTGCGAACAACGGTTCCGGTAACGGTCTTGGTGTGACGGAAACATCCACATTCTTCGATGACGTTTCCTTTAAGGGTGCATTCGAAAATAGTAACCTAACTACTCTTTGGACCACCGGTTGGACTGCTCTGAATAAGCGCGGTATCCTTGTTGACCGTGGTGACGGTGTAAGCGTCGACTAAGAGTCAATACTGGCAAGTTCTATACTGCTAATTTGAAAGATAATAATATGAAAAAAGTATTAACAATCGCAGCTTTAGCTGCACTCGCAACCGTTTCCGCGAACGCTCAAACTTTGATCGCTGCGTGGGATTTCAACTACCCTGATAGTTTTGGTGGTTTTGACATCGATGGTGATTTCTCAAATGATACATCTGCTGATGCTACCTTTGGCGCTGGCACATTTACATGGGGAAGTCAGACTGTCGGCGGATTGGCAAATTCTGCTGATTTGAGTTCAAATGGTCTAATCCGTCCGCTACAGCTTAACCCATTGGGTGATGGTTTCGGTTGGCAGCTCGGTGGTGCAGAGGCTGCTACAGTGCTTACCTTCGCCGTAGATCTGACAGGCTTTCAAGACGTTGAGTTGACATTTGCATATGCGGGTCAAAACGGCGTCTTCGACCTTGATGTTGCAGGTCAAAGCTTCAGCCCAGCTACAGATGCATTGGGAACAGTGGATCTAGATGCCCTTGAAGGTGGTCTTGCAAACATTGAGTTCTCATTCAGCAACTTCGCTGGTGCTGAAAACTTCCTTTTGGATAACGTTCAGATTGTAGGCACTGCAGTTCCTGAACCGTCTGCATTCGCAGCGATCCTTGGAGTCGTCGCACTTGGCTTTGTAGCGGTTCGCCGTCGCAAGTAAGTTCAATCAAATACACTACTTTCAAAGGTGCGGAAGCGATTCCGCACCTTTTTTTGTGTCCGAGTAGAAGCCTTCGCGATGATAATGTTCTCGTTCGGCATGACTTGGAGTTTGATAGTCAAGGCTGCGTTCTGAATGGCCCTGTCTTAAGGGGTATTTGAGAGCCTTACTATGCAGAGGAAGATATGTAAGCTCTGAGCGTAGGTTTTTAGATAGGGCTCTACCGCCGAGTGCGTAGTCTGGTCGTTGGATTCAAAAATCCGAATATCATGGATGAGTATGCGGCCATGCTTAGCGAACGGTCGCCTCAGCGTGGCAATCCCTCCTTTTAGATTATTGGAATTCTCCTTAAGGCAGTGCCATTCGTGGTGTCTTTCCGGTTGCTCACTATACTATTGTAGTGAGACGACACATCTCGAATCGATTCAGCATGTATAATGAAATATTGAAGGCCGACTGTAGTTGAGCCCCATGCGCCGACTTGCTGAAGTAGGAACACGACCGATACTGTCGCAAGAACGAGTCCTATTCGAAAGTGAATGTTTCGAGCGAAGCTGCTTTCTTCAAGCACTTGCCATTTGCGTTTATCCACAGGATTGACGAATCGGATTCGCGTTCGGTGTAGACGAACTTTCGAAGTCCTTGGGTGAAGATTGGAACAACGACTGGATAGTTGACATTGTTTGTTTCGAGAAATTGGTAGAACTCGGCATTTGGGACGCTCTCCTCGAAAAGGATAATCGGGCGGCAATTGTTCGAATTCAGCCAAGCAGTTGTCTGATCGAGTTTTGAGGTTATTTCCACAACTGCCTCCGGATCATAGGCGCAGCGGATTATTAGAAAGCTGTCATACTTAGATAAGGTCTTTTCTGAAACTGCTTTGGACGTGCTATGACTGAGGTCGAACACGCGCCTGCCAAGCTGTTGTATAAAATTGTGAAAGGATACGCCTTGATTTCTGTCGTCCTCGGCGGCTTTAACTTGTTTCACAAAGTTTGTTTTGGAATGGTCGATGAGCTCGGTGCCTACACGATCGACCACTGCAAGTTTGCCGTCTTCGTAGGCGCGGGAAAGCACCAGTGGAATGGATGCAGAGAGGGTCGTGCCATTTGCGAGCTCAATGGGTTCGTTGGGAGTTACATACTGTGGCCACTCCGAGTCATTCATGTATGCGGTATTGTAGCAGTCGCTCGTTTCAGCGAAAGTGATGCAGGGAACGATCGCAGCCATGAGATAGGAGACGGCCCTAAGCTTGAGCCTTTGTTTTGGATTATTCTGCAAGGACGAGTTCATGGATTTCTTCCAGTGTAGGATTACCTCTTAAAGTTACCGCAAGCTGTTGATGGTCGACATCTTTTCGTATGCCCCAGCCAGCCGTGTTTTGTTCATTCCGAGAGGCGACGACAGGCCCGGGGTTGATCTGCATGAGTGCGGCATAATCGATGCTGTCTCCCAATTCGCCAATCAGCTGATTGACTTCTTGGGTGCCAGGGTTGGTGATGAGTAGCTCTTTGAGCTGTTTTGCCTTACCCAGGGCCTCTTTGCGTGCTTCAATATACTGTGTGGATGTATTGTCTGTGGACTGTGGAAATTTGATCAGTTGCTTATGGGATTTAAGCAGTTCGCGGTTGTATTGACTGAGTTGATTGGGAGAGAACAGGATCTGTAACGGTATATTATCACTGTCTATTAAGGTTAAATAAGAGCTTTGTCCGTTAATTGAGATATCGATGGTCGATGTCTCGGGGTCGTAGCTCGTTATTTGATAGCCTTTACGTTGTTGGTTGATGCTTAACCAAATCGCTTGCCCCGACTCTGCCTCGTGGATACTGAATCTCCAATCACCATTTGGGGATTGCATGATTCCCCTCAGTTCCAGAATTGAGGATGCATCGGCTGCTAGAAAGGGGAGAAAGAGAGTCACTACGAGTGTTGCACCGCCCTTCCAGACCCTGTGAATGCATTCGTTGTTTTGTATGGCCGATAGTATCATTTACAAGCATTACGAATTAATGACCATAAATGTTGATGGCGATATCTGTAGTGTGAAAATTATGTTACAGCTGAGTGCTGTGAGCGACTATCGTTCCGCGGTTTTCAGGCCTTCATCAATACTGAAGTAGTCGTTGTAAATGCCGACTCCGATCTCAATCGAGTTTGTATTCAATAGACTTTGAATGCCTTCATTACTTTGAACTGAAGCAGATGTGGGGATAAATACATTATGATGTTTTTGGTAGCTATGAATGTATGTTGTTGTGGTGGTTCCCGCGACTTCGGTTTTGTCGCATAGTGTCATGAAGTGCTTTGCTGATAGATAAAAGGTGTGAGTTACGTCTGCCAGAAGGTCGTCATACTGTATTGTGTATGCGTTCTCACCATTGATTTGCGTTGGATCTAATAATCTAAGCTTTGCTCCTTGTCTCCAATGTTTCATTAGTTTGGGCATGACTCCTGCATCGGAAAGTAAATTCGCTGCGGATTGATCGTCTAATTCATTTTGAATTGTTGGCAGAGTTCCCGCCTGTCGTGTGGCTGTCCATGCGGTGGTGCCGTCATGTGCGCGTATGAGTTGGAACATACTGTCTTTATTTCCTGGAATTGGTATGGTGACTGTAGCTCGAATTTTGTCGGGTCTCTTTTTGATGATAACGATGTCGGCATGTTGGCCATCTCGTTCAACTGTGCCTGCTAGGCGTATGCTCTCGATTTTTTGCCAGTTATAGAGCCCACCCATTGCTTCAATGTGAAAGTGCATTATTTCGTCTAGGCTTAGATTTTCGAGTTCAGTAGCATTGAGTTGCTGACTGATGTAAGCGCAAATTCCTAAGCCGAGCATGAAGAGTAGTTTGGGTTGTAGCATGCCAATATCATGCCAGAGATGACTGAGTGATCAATGCTTAGCTATGTTACGTCAGTTAAGCTTTGGAAACGCGAGAGCGTTGTTTGTCACTATGAGTCGGTATTGTGTCGCGAGCGTATGTGAAGTGACAAAAAAAGCGGCATGTAACATGCCGCTTCTAAAGTGTATCTGGTTCGGGGGTTAGCTTTGGTTTTTAGCTGCCCGTTCCACACGTTGTGTGAACTCCTCGAGATTGTTGTCGGATTTAATACTGAGTGCCCTGCGAAGGAGTGGCATGGCCGTTGTGTATTCGCCGTTGCGAACCCGCGCTTGCGCGTGGGCGACCAGTGCTTGACGTTCAAATGCTTCAATCTTCTGCGCTTGTTCGTAGCGGTTGACGGCCTTGGGCATGTCATCGTTCTCAGCGTAATAGTTGGCGAGCTCGATGAGTGCTTCGCCGTTTAGTGCATCGCGTTCGACGATCTTATTGAGTATCGCCACTGCCGCTTCGTCGTCACCTTGCGCGCGTGCGATTTTTGCTTCAATGGTTAATAGTTTCAGATCGTTCTCCTTGTCGAGTTCGGTGAATTTCGCACGTGTGTTATTTCCCATTGTTGCTGCCTGCTCGTAGCTGCCGGTGCGGGCAAACAATTCGGCGGCACGAATCAGAGATTTAATATCTTTCTGCTCGGCGACTTTGACTGCTTCGAGGTAGGCGATCAGTGCGAGGTCTGGAGATTCGTTGTTGATGTAGATGTCTCCAAGCAACGAGATGGTGGCCAGATCGGTGCCGCCGAGACGGTGTGCGATCTCGATGTTTTCGGCAGCGCGAAGTGGCTGCTTATTGCCGAGGAATGCATTGCTTTGCAGGATCCAGAAGTCGGTATTGTTCGGGTTGTCTTTGAGTAGGGTGTCGAAGAGTGCGATCGCATCGGAGTAGCGCTCTGTTTCGAGAAGGCAGCGTGCGAGTCCGACCTTCCAGTCGATGATGTCGGGCTGCATGAGGATGGCTTCACGATAGGCGGTTTCGGCTGGGTAGTAGCGCTCTTGGGTGAGATAGCCATAGCCGAGTAGGCCGTAGGAGCGACCATCGGATTCGCCGAGTTCAATGGACTTGGAGATCGTTTTAATGGCTTTCTCAAAGTTGCCTTGTTGAACCTGAACGAGGCCGAGGTTCTTGTAGGCGCGACGGAAATCGGGATGTTTGATTGTCGTGCTGTTGTAGTATTGTTCAGCCTTGCTCAGATTCCCGTCTTGGAAGTAGAGGTTGGCGAGGATGAAGTCGAAAGCGGCACTGCTGTTGCTGTCGATCTGTGGCTCCAGTTGTCCGATTGCAGCCTTGGGGCTGACTTTGATCAGATCGATGAGTGCGCGTAAGCCTTCTTTCTCTTCTTCATTCAGTGTGGGTTCCGCGCCTGCGAGGAAACCATAACTGCCGAGGAATTCTTTGACGAAGCTTTCGTCGTTCCACATGTCAGTGGGGAGGGTGCGACTTTGCGCATGGATGCTTGCCGTGGCGAGAGCGCCGCCGAGTAGGATGCTGAGGATCTGTTTCATTTCGTGTAAAGTGCTTGCTGCTATTTATTAAATGGGATGTTGCCGGTCATTTTGACTGCAACGGGTCGTCCCTGAATGGTGGATGGCTCAAAGCGCGCATTTTTCATTACGTCGGTGATTGCTTTGGAAAGGATGGGTGAAGGACTGCTGGTGATCAGTAACTTGTCGACTCGGCCATCACGAGTGACGACGTATTCAAATCTAACTACACCGGTGATTCCTTTTCTCTTCGCCTGTGAGGGGTAGGAGAACTTAAGTGAGGTGCGTGGGCGTGGTGGTGAGTCCACTTGGTCGAGGTCGAAAATTTCGAGTCCGCCGAGGTCCTTGGATTCGACATCGAAGCTTGGAAGTGCGAAATCGCCTGCGAGGGATCCACCGGTGCCTGGGTTGAGCGCCATGTCGATTTGATCGAGTGAAATTGGCGGTGGCGGTGTGTTGAGCTCCGGTGGAGGCTCTTCTTGCTCCGGCTCCGGTGGTGGCGGAGGCTCTTCCGGTGGAGGCGGTGGTGGGGGTGGAGCCATTTCCAAAGCGTCAATTTCTTCTGGAGCCTTTTTATACTCGGTAAAGATTTGAGTGAGCGGAATTGCCAAGAAAAGAACCGCACTCACGCCAAAGCCGACAAGGATGCCAGTGGCAACCATGCTCTTGCGTTGTTGTGGTGGGTGGTAGAGTGAGGACATTTAGTTGAAATGCTAAAATTTGGAAAAGCGGAAAGCTGAAATTGAGGACTGCGTATTATCGCTTCGTTGAGAAGTTGATGGCTTTGGCTCCTGCGAGTTTGGCTTCGCCGTAAACTCTGGCGAAGATACCATGGTTGGCACCTGCATCGGCTTGAATGATAACGGGCACGTCTTCTTTGAGGGTGAGACGTTTGACGATCGGAGCGACTCCGGTGATGCCAATGTCACGACCACCGTAGATGACTTTGTTGTCTGCGGTGACGGCGATGAGTATGCTGTTCTTCTCAAGCTGGACGGCTGCTGCGGCTTCAGGCTTGTTGACTTCGACTCCGGTCTCTTCGACGAAGACAGTCGTCACGATGAAGAAAATGAGGAGGATGAAGACCATGTCGATCATCGGAGAGAGGTTAATCTCTACATCGTCACGGTCGTCGGCTGTTAAATTGCGGCGCATAATAATAAATTGGTTGGATGCTAGATGTTGATGTCTTCGTCTAGATCGAGTTTGGTGAGGCTGATCGCTTCGATTCGTGCCAGTGCGGCTTCAATGGCGTGCATTTTGCGGCGGATGATGAGCACGAGGAAAATTCCGGGAAGTGCGACGAAGAGGCCGGTTTGTGTAGTGATGAGCGCTTCGGAGATACCGTCGGCAACCATGGCTGCGGTTTCGGCGCCACCGCCGCTTGAAATTGCTGCGAAGGTTCCCAGCATGCCGATAACGGTGCCGAGGAGTCCCATGAGTGGTGCGGTAGCGACCAGCATATTCATGAAACGGAGGCGGCGCTCGATATTAGTAAGGATCGATTGACGCACTTCTTCGAAGCGGTTGCGCACATGTTTGGAGGCGCTCACGTTTTCTTGTGTGTAGCGAATGATTTCACCGGCACGACCTTCTGCGAGTGCAGGGTTGTATATCCAAGTGACCCAATCCGACTCTCGGCCAAGCTGTATGTTGCCTTTACGAAGGAACATGAGCATCTGCACGCCAGTCGAGTAGATCATAAGCGCTAGCAGTGCCAACGGAATCATCACCCAGCCGCCGCTGAACCATATATCAATGATTTTAGCCAGAGTTTCCATGGGTATGTTTGGTTACTTGAGCCAGCGATGGCTTAGTCTTGGTCTTGGTTACGAGCTCCGATGACTCCGTTGATGAAGCCGATGGTGATTTGCTCAAGGTCGCCGATCTTTTGACGTGCCATACGGGAAATAAGGCCGTGCATGATCAGCGCTGGAATCGCAACGACGAGACCAAGCTCAGTGGTGACGAGCGCTTCGGAAATACCCGAGGAGAGGCTCTTTGCATCGCCGGTGCCGAAAATGGTGATCAAGTTGAATGTCTTGATCATACCAGTCACGGTTCCGAGGAGTCCGAGCAGTGGCGCTGCGGCTGCGGTGAGTGCGATGAACGGAAGGAAACGCTCTAGGCGTGGGCGCACGGCGAGAATTTTTTCGTAGAGAATTTCTTCAAGAGTGCCACGTTTCGCTCCAGCGTGAGCAACGCCTTTTCGTAGAAGCTCGCCACCTTTTCCGGAAATTTCGCCGGCTGCTTTTTGTGCCGCTTCGAGATCGTTGGCTTCGATTTGAGTGAGCACTTTTTGAACTTGCTCGGGCGCAGGTGTCTTGAAGCGAGTCACTTCTAATGTCTTGAAGGCTCCTAGCAGCAGGCAGATCACACCAAGGCCGATGATCACCATGCCGACACTGCCACCTTTTGCGAGGTGCTCGCCGATCGAGTCGTTCCCTTCAACGATCTTGAGTGCTTTGCCGAGTGTGGGGTCGGCTGGAAGTTCGCCCTTGCCGGATTCGATGAGTTGGCGAATACCAGCGTCAAAGCCTTCACCTGGAACTGCGATGGCAGCTTCTGCGGCATTGATTTTATTGACTGTAATACCAGTGAGGCTGGATTCCTTTGATGCAAAGTAAACGGTAGGGCCAAATGCTGCGAACGTGCCTTCTTCGATGGCTCCATTTGGTGTGAGTGCTTTGCCCTCGAAGGTGTAGCCACCGGAGATGTTGCCGAGACGCTTGATGGCAACGCCGATCACATCGATTTGTTTGGTGAAGCGCTCTGCTTGGGACATGTCAGAGTCTTCTAGGGCGAGGCGCGCCTCTTCGGTCGCGGCACGATAGAGTTGAGTTTCGCTGTAGTCGATGCGTGTTTCAAAGGAGCGCACAAATTCGTCGAGCAGGCCTGCCGCATACTCGTTTTGCTTTTCAATGCCATCGACCTGCTCACGTAAACGGTTCAGGCCGAGGTCTGAGTTGTCGCGTAAACGGCGGATGCGATCCAGTTCGGCGGTCTTTTGGCGCACGTCGTCTTCAAGTGAAGATACCGAGCGTAGCAAAGGGACCTTCTTCGTGGCGATTCCTGCACGCACTTCTGAGAGTTCCGAGAGTGCTGATTCGAGTTCTTGTTTTGCCTGTGCGTTCGCGGTTTCGATCGTTTGAGCGGAGGCGCTTAGTGCGCTGGCAAACAGAGCAATGCCGCAGGCGATGAGAGTTTTACGTAGTGGTTGCATGATGCGTCGTGCTTAAAGTTTATTTGATACGTGCGGGGACGTTGATGAATTGGATCTCTTCAGTGCCTTCGTAGACATCGAGTAGGCGCTTGATTTCGAGGCCTGCGCCTTCGATGCGTGGCCATTCCCAGCCTTTTTCGGTCGGGTAGCCGATGCCGGCGTATTCACCCGATGCATCGACGTAGTAAGCTTGACCTAAGCCCCAGTAGAGGGTGCGGACTTCGACCAGTTTTCCGTCTTCTATTTCGCGAGATTCACTGGTTTGGGTGATCGTGGTGTTGAATTTGTCTGCTTGGCTGAGGATGCCGACGATGTTTTGCACGCGTTCGCCGAGGGACATCTTGGTGTTGTTCGGATCGTCGGGGAGGCGGCGGATGAGTGGCTTGATTTTTTCGACGAGTGGCTCCGGGAGTGTCGGTAGAATCGACTTCAACTCAGTTTCAAGCGCACCGATGGAACCATCGACAACGGCTGAGGCCGCTTGCAGTGTTTCCTTTTTTGCAGCGAGCTCGGATCGGTCTTCGTCGGCGGCAGTAGCGGATGCATTGACATCTTCTAGGGTTTTATTCAAGCGCACAAGCTCAGCTTTTAGCAGTAATTCAGTGTCCGCGAGGATGGCCTCTTCGGTGATCCAGTCGGCTTTTTCGCTGGAAATGATCTGGCGAGTTTCGACCCATTTCTTGAGCTGGGCGCGTGTTTGGGCCAAGTTGTCGTTGGCATTTGAGGAAATTGGCAGTGTGATTGTGCCAAGAGCCAGTGCGAGTAAAATTGGTGTTTTCATAGTGTCGCGCTGATCGCTAACAGAAGCTGTTTTCAAATGAAAGTGTTCTATCGTTAAGCTTACGTGACTGAAATGTGACAGGAATGTGGCGACGTGACATTTGGCTGTGAGATCGCTGTAAACTTCCCGCTTGCGCTTCACGAATCAGCTGGGCAGTTTGCTCGACGTCGACCTCGGTGTGTGGGCGTTCGCTTGTCTTTTAGATGAGAGGAAAGTCCGGACACCGTAGGGCAGGATTCCTCGTGAAAACGGGGG
>CAKZOI010000025.1 GCA_937136395.1 uncultured Opitutia bacterium
GGTGTTACATGGCCGACTCTAATCGCGCAGATGATTAATTTCGTCCTCGTTGCCATCGTGCTCTACAAATTTGCCGTTAAGCCAATCGCTGCGACGCTTGACGAGCGTCAACAAAAGATCGCTGACGGTCTTCAGTATGCTGAAGAAATGAAGGCTCAACTCGCTGCAGCTACACGTGAGCGCGACGAAAAGATCAAAGAAGCGGCTGCAGACGCGCAGCGCATCCTCACCGAATCCCGCGAGCAATCAAAGGAGATGATCGAGAAAAAGACTCAAGAAGCAGCTGCTCAAGCTGAAGCGATCATCCGCAAGGCGACTGAAGCAACAGAGCAAGAGCGCAAAAAGATGCTTTCCGATGTTCGCCAAGAAGTGGCACGTCTAGTGGTCGCAACTTCTTCCAAGGTGCTTTCTCGCGATCTTTCTGATGCTGAGAAGTCAACTTTCTCTGAATCGGCTGCTAAAGAGTTGGCAAACAACTAAGCCCTAGAATTTCTACCAGATGAAACGCGACAAAAAGATCACCCAGTTGGCTAAGAAGCTCGTCGAGCTTTCGAAGGACAACGGTGTCGTTACAGAAGCTAAAGTTAGCGAAGTCCTCGCTGGTCTCAAGCAAGCGAAGCACCGCCATCATCTGACTGTGCTTAAGTCGTTCCTCGGTTATCTTCGCCGCGAAGTGGCACTTCAAACTGCTGTGGTGGCCACACCCGGTGCATTGAGTGCTGCTGCGCTGAAAGAAATCGAAGCGAATTACACAAAAATTTACGGTCGCCCAATCAGCGCGGTCACTACTCAAGATACTTCTCTCATTGCTGGTGTGCGTGTGCGCGTCGGCGACGATGTGTATGATGCGTCCGTCGCCGGTCGCCTCCAGCGCCTCGCCGAAAACGTCCACTAATCGACACACCCTCTAACACTTTTCTACTAACTTCTCTCTTCTTATAATGAGCTCTATAGTCGAACAAATCGAAAAAGAAATCGCTAGCTTTGAAGCTGGCGCAGTCAAATCCAACACAGGCACAATCGTCGCCATCGCAGACGGTGTCGCCAAGCTCGAAGGCTTGTCCGGCGCGATGTATAACGAAATGATCGATTTCGGTCAGGGCGTTTTTGGCATCGCCTTGAATCTTGAAGAAGACGAAGTCGGTTGTGTTATCTTGGGTGACTATTCCAAGTTGAAGGAAGGCGACGAAGCCTCCACTACTGGTAAACTACTTTCCGTTCCTGTCGGCATGGGTCTTCTTGGCCGTGTGGTGGACGCGATCGGTAACCCAATTGACGGCAAGGGCTCAATTGATTCCGCAGAGACATATCCTGTCGACCAAATCGCTCCCGGCATTATCCCACGTAAGTCGGTGGACCAGCCGATGCAAACAGGTATCATGTCCATCGACTCGATGATTCCAATCGGTCGTGGCCAACGTGAGCTCATCATTGGTGACCGCTCGACTGGTAAGACAACTATCGCGATTGATACCATCATCAACCAAGCGAAGATCAACAACCAGCATCGTAACGAAGACGGCAGCTTCCCTGAAGACTTCCGCCCAGTTTACTCCATCTACGTCGCAGTTGGTCAGAAGAATTCCAATATCGCTCGCACCATAGCTGTTCTCGAGAAGGCTGGCGCGATGGAATATACAATCATCGTTTCTGCATCTGCTGGAGACAATCCTGCCAACCAATACATCGCGCCATTCTCCGGTGCATCTATGGGTGAGTTCTTCATGAACAACGGCATGGACGCGCTCATCGTATATGATGACCTTTCCAAGCAAGCGGTTGCGTATCGTCAAATTTCCTTGGTTCTCAAGCGCCCATCCGGTCGTGAAGCGTATCCTGGTGACGTCTTCTACCTCCATTCACGCCTTCTTGAGCGTTCCGCTCGTGTGAATGAGGACAATGGTGGTGGTTCGCTTACAGCGCTTCCGATCATTGAAACTCAAGCCGGTGACGTTTCCGCTTACATTCCAACCAACGTGATCTCCATTACTGACGGTCAGGTCTTCCTCGAAACAGACTTGTTCAATCAAGGTATCCGCCCAGCGGTATCGGTTGGTCTTTCCGTTTCCCGTGTGGGTTCTGCGGCGCAGATCAAGGCGATTAAGAAGGTTGCCGGGAAGGTGAAGCTTCAACTCGCTCAGTTCCGTGAGCTTGCAGCGTTCGCTCAGTTCGGTTCCGACCTCGACGCAAAGACGAAGGCTCAGCTTGAGCGTGGTGCACGTGTGGTTGAGCTCTTCAAACAAACTGCTTTCAACCCAATCCCAGTCGAAGTTCAGTCTTCGTTGATCTACGCAGTGCAGAACGGTTTCTTCGATGCGATCGCAGTCACAAAAATTGTTGAAGCAACTTCTAGCCTTCGTGAGTTCCTCGAAACACGTGGCTCCAAGGTCATGGATGACATCCGTGCTGACAAAGCAATCAGCGACGAGTCCGAGGCAGCGCTCAAGTCTTCACTCGAAGAGTGGAAAGCTGGCTTCTCTGCATAACCGCAGATTCCTCATTCGTAATTTTTAATTCTTAATTGAAATAAAATGGCTAATCTCCGCGACATCCGCCGCCGTATCAAGTCGGTTAAAAACACCCGACAGATCACGCGTGCGATGCAGTTGGTTTCATCTTCCAAGATGAAGCGAGCTCAGGACGCCGCAGTTGCGGGCCGTCCCTACGCGCTGCTCCTTGCTGACTTGCTTGATACAGTCGGTGAAAAGCTCGATCTGTCCAGTGCCAGCATTTCGCATCCCTTCTTTGAGAAGCGCGAAGTGAAGACACGAGGCATTCTGATTCTCTCCACTGACAAGGGCCTTTGCGGCGCACTCAACACAAACCTTTTCCGTAAGGTGGTTGAAGAGGTCAAAGGAGATGCAAAATTCGTTACCGTCGGCCGCAAGGCGACACAGTTCATCTCTCGCTCACAGCGCACCTTGATTGCAGACTTTACCGTCTCTGATAAAGCCTCTTTCTCCGAGCTTCGCCCCATGCTGAAGCTTCTGATCGATGCTTACAAGAATGGCGAAGTCGACACCATCGAGATTGCATACCCGAGCTTCGTTAACGTTCTCGTGCAAGAGCCAGTGATTCAGTCACTCCTTCCGATCGTTGATCTACGCGAAGTTTTGGATCAGCTCAAAAAGCGTGTTGCTGACCTACCATCACTTGAAGCACGTAGCGACACTCGCGAAATGGTTTTCGAACCATCCGCAGAAGCCGTTCTTGATGCATTGCCTGAGCTTTACGTAAAGGTCATCATCCACCAACTCCTTCTCGAAAGCCGCGCCGCAGAATACTGCGCACGTATGGTGGCGATGAAGGCTGCTACCGATAACGCGTCGACACTCGTTGACGACCTCACTCTCGACTACAACAAGGCTCGCCAAGCTGCGATTACTCAGGAAATCCTCGAGATCGCTGCCTCTGCTGCCGCTAATTAATCTGAAAGGAGATAGAAGGTAGGCGTTAGAAGATAGAATAAGATCTACTCACAAATCCTCCACACATCTCCTAACTTCAAACTTCTAGATTCTAACTACTTTTTAATCATGAGCAAAAACGGTAAAATCGTCCAAGTCATCGGCGCCGTCGTCGACGCCGCTTTCCCACAAGATAGCGTGCCCGAAATTTACGACGCCATCACAATCGCCTACACAGTAGACGGCACTGAAAAGAGCCTCACACTCGAAGTGCAACAGCACCTCGGTGAAGGTCTGGTTCGCGCTGTTGCGATGACATCCACAGACGGACTTGTCCGCGGTATGGACGTCGTCGGCACAGGTGCTCCAATCTCTGTTCCAGTCGGCGAAGCAGTTCTCGGACGTATCTTCAACGTCACAGGTGACACTGTTGACGAAAAGGGTCCCGTCGCAACTGACGAGCGTCGTGCGATCCACCGTCAGCCGCCAGCACTAATCGATCAAGCAACCGAAGCCGAGATCCTCGAGACCGGTATTAAGGTGATCGACCTTATCTGTCCCTTCACAAAGGGTGGTAAAGTTGGCGCGTTCGGTGGTGCGGGTGTTGGTAAGACCGTTGTCATCATGGAGCTGATCAACAACATCGCTAAAGCACACGGTGGTTACTCCGTATTCGCTGGTGTGGGTGAGCGCTCTCGTGAGGGTAATGACCTTTACCACGAAATGTCCGACGCAGGCGTAATCGACCAAGAAAACATTGGTAATTCCAAAGTGGCTCTGGTCTACGGTCAGATGAATGAGCCCCCCGGTGCTCGTATGCGTGTTGCGCTTTCCGGTCTGACAATGGCTGAATACTTCCGTGACGAAAAGAACCAAGACGTGCTACTCTTCGTGGATAACATCTTCCGTTTCTCACAAGCGGGTGCTGAGGTGTCTGCGCTTCTCGGTCGTTCACCATCTGCGGTCGGTTACCAGCCAACACTTTCTCAAGAAATGGGTAACCTTCAGGAGCGTATTACCTCCACTAAGAAGGGTTCCATTACCTCTTTCCAAGCAGTTTACGTTCCAGCCGATGACTTGACTGACCCTGCGCCAGCCAACACCTTCGCTCACCTTGACTCCACAATCGTTCTTGAGCGTTCGATCGCCGAGCTTGGTATCTACCCTGCGGTGGATCCTCTCGCTTCGATCTCCAACGCGCTCGATCCCGCGATCGTCGGTGAAGAGCACTACAAGTGCGCTCGCGGTGTTCAAAACGTGCTCCAACGCTACAAGGACCTACAAGACATCATCGCGATTCTTGGTCTCGACGAGCTGTCCCCAGAAGATAAGCAAACTGTCTACCGTGCACGTAAGGTTCAAAAGTTCCTTTCACAGCCATTCCACGTTGCGGAAATCTTCACCGGCACACCTGGTGAATACGTTTCCACAGCAGACACCATCAAGGGTTTCCAAATGATCCTTAATGGTGAGTGTGATGACCTAGCCGAGAACGACCTCTACATGAAGGGCGGCATCGACATGGCCATCGAAGCTAACAAGAAGGGCTAAAACGCGAAGCGTTTAATGGCTGATGGATAATGAATAATTACTGATTGAAAAATCACCGCCTATTCTGACTCCTGTCTTCTGAATCCTTACTTCTTTTAAAATGATTACACTCGAAATTATTACGCCTGACGAAAAGGTCCTCAGCACTGAGGCAACTCAGGTTGTATTGCCGACCGAGTCGGGTGAAGCGGGTATTTTGACAGGCCACATCCCAATGGTGACGAAGATCGTCGCCGGCGAGCTCAAGGTCATCAAAGACGGCGGCACAGAATTCATCGCAGTCGACCACGGCTTCGCCAAGGTTCTCGGCAACACTATCTCCGTGCTCACTGAAGCCGCGATCGACGTCGCAGAAATCGACCTCTCCGAGGTTGAGTCCGCACAAGCCCGCGCGGAAGAAGCGCTTCGCAAGGCAGAAGCCGAAGGCACCGATCCCGCTGAAGTCGAGCGTCTCGAAACCAGCGTGCGCTATCTCATCGCCCAAAAGCTGGCCAAAGGCCGCCGTAGGTAATTCGAACCAAAAGTTTTCAAAACGCGTCTCTCAAAAGGGGGCGCGTTTTTTTAAGTGTGTGTGGCAGTAGTTGAGTCATTCTGCATCCCTACATCTTTATAATGCGTGACAAAGGGAGTGTCGACCTCCCTGTCGACATGGTCGTGTATGGCGTCGCACAAACAATGCGGACACAGAGGTCTGCGCTCCACTAAAGCCATCCGTGGCACGACCGGAGCGATGCTCTCCAGCGAGCTTAACTCCTTACTAAACATACGTAAATGTAAGGAATGGGTGCGATGCAGGCAAAAGTCACAACGAAGGGCAGATCACGTTGCCGAAGGCGGTGCGTGACCAATTATCGATCCAGAGTGGTGATTGAATTGAATTTTCTGTGGAAGACGATCACACGGTGAGCATTCAAAAAATGGGGGCATCTGGTTCCTCGGCGGGTTGCGCGAAGCAGTTTCTGGCGTCGAATCAAAACATTTTACCAGAGTCGAAGAGAAGGCCGCAATGGTTGCAGAACTTGCGGCTAAATACGCACCGAAGCAGTGATGGTTGCCTTTGATACCAACCATTTACTGCGCCATCTACTGCAAGACGACGCCCTACAATGCACACATGTCGAGCGCTTTATTCTTCGATGTATATGAGAAATTACTTTTTGAAGGTGTGCCACCTACAGTATTTGGGTATCTCAACGGTCAAAACGAACAGATCTTTCTGCAGGAGATTTTAGACTTCCCAATTGGGTTTTCGTTTGCGGTTTATCAAGACCCTATCGCAAACGCATCGACGAAGCCATTACTATGGACGCGTGGCTTGCATCGATATAATTTGCTTCCTCTTGGATGTTAATGATGCGCCCAACGAACTTGCCTATCTGGATAAGGAGCCACAGGCATCCATTTCGGTGACTCCCGCGTCAAGTGTCGCGATCAGCTATCCCGCAATCTCAGGCTACGACTATCAAATCGAAGCCACCGACAACCTGCAAAGCACTGAGCCATGGGGCGTCATTGACCGGCAAAGCACGACACGTTACTGGCAAACCTTAACGGCAACCGAAGCGATCACTAGCTCAGATACGGAGTGCTTCTACCGAGTGCGCGCTTTCGTTGACTAAATTAGCTGCAAGTGTGGCGTGGATTCCAGCTGAGGTTCGGCAGCGTATTGCCAATACTGGCGAACAAGATCTAATTTTTATGCGATTTGCACCCCACGGCTTACACCGGAGTGCTATGTGAATCTGGAGGGGCAGACGTCCCGACCTTTATTAATCGATGAATTCTGTAAGGGTGGTGCCGGGACGGAGCCCGACTCGCCTTACCTTTGGCTTCGCTCAAATGCGACTCCCAATCCCATAAGAGTCAGATCCTCGACGAATTCGCTTTTCTCGACCCAGTCTTTGGTGAGATTAGCGATGCTGCCCCCAGTGGACAGCACAACAGGTTTGGCTTCGCCGCGTGATTCGAGCTCGGCAATAACACGGGCGAGTAGGGCATCGATCATGCCCGAAAACCCGACGGCCATACCGAGCTTCATTGCGTGCACGGTGGATTTGCCAATCGCACCTTCGACATTCAGAAGGTCTTCTGTTTTGAGTTCGGGAAGTAGGGCAGTTTGCTCGTGGAGGTACTTGGTCATTACTGCCAGTCCCGGTGCGATGATGCCGCCTTCGTATCCGCAACTGGATACAATATCGAAAGTGACTGCGGTTCCCATATCGATGACGATGGCGGGTGTGCCGTAGAATTCCTGAGCGGCAATGGCATTGGCGATACGATCTTGCCCGATCTCGGTGGGTTTCGGGTAGACGAGATTGAGACCAGGGCAAGTGTGGCAGGTGAGGTGGAAGGTGGGTTTGTCGAATCGTAGCAAACTCGCCCGTAAGTTGGTGTTAATGTCTGGCACGACGGAACAGAAGGAAATGCCTTGGGCTTGTGCAATGAGCGGTTCGATCACATCGGCATATTCGGGTGAAGGGCTTTCACGAAATGCCTTCGTTGGAAAATGGCCAGTGTGGCTGACGGTTTGTCCTTCGACCAGTCCGTAGTGGGTGCAGGTGTTGCCGACGTCGATGGAGAGGATTTTCATTCTTATGGAGGGCGATGCTCTGTCATCGCCGTTTGCTGTTGATGCTTAATTTATAGCAATGGCGGTTGCGACGGAGCGCAACCCTCCAGACTATTTTTTCAAAGTTACGTCGCCCGCGCGAATGCTACGCATTCCGGACTCGGTTTGTAGGAGTAGGGCGCCACTCGCATCGATTCCACTGGCGATACCGGAAATTTCTTTGCCGCTCATAATGGCGGTGACGTGTTTGCCAGCGAGTGCGCTGAGTGGGGCCCAAGCATCTGCAATGTTTTCGGTGATGCTGGCCCCCATAGCACACTGGTAAGCTGTGTGAATGGCCGCGATGACTTTGGCCGCGACTTGGTTGAGTGGGAGTTCCTTGCCGTGCACGGCGTAGAGACTGGTGGCTATTCCGCGAATTTCGATGGGGTAGTTTGCAGGATTGCTGTTTAAGTTGAGGCCGATGCCAAAGATGATACTGCGTATACTATCGGCATCCATTTTGGCTTCGGTCAGCATGCCGGCAAACTTGCGACCGTCGCAGTGGAGGTCATTGGGCCATTTAATTTTCAGCGGTGCATTCGGCACAAAGCTTTGTAATGCTCGGCAAATATGGATGCCTGCCCAGAGTGTGAAATGCTGTAGTTGTTGAGGCGGGATGTTGGGCTCGAAAACAGTGGTGAGGTAGAGATTGTGTGCGGAGGCGCTGTGCCAATCGCGCCCGAGGCGGCCCCGCCCCTTGGTTTGGCAACTAGAGGTGATTGCAAAGGGACTCTTGCGCGCAAAGGAGAGTTGTCTTTCGGCTTCGCTGTTAGTGCTATCGATTACTGGAAAGTAGAGCACATCAGTCGTGTGCTGGCTTTTTTCCGTGTAGTAGCGAATCAAATCTGGATGGAGGACATCTGTTTCTTTGATGAGGCGATAGCCTTTGTTGCGCACCGCTTCAAACTCGAAACCTTGCTCGCGAAGTTTTTCTAGCTTGCCATGTATCGCTGGACGCGAGACGCCGAGTTGATCGCCGAGTTGGCTCCCGGAGACAAAGCCGTCGCCTGCATCGAGTAATGCCTTGAGGATCACGTAGGTGTCCTCATTTGGTTCGATTTGGCGGTATTCGGTATCGGGTGTCATAGCCAGTCCAGACCGATGTCTTTCCAGGTGCTTTGGTGGACGGGTGCTCCAGTGGAAATGAAATCGAGGCCGAGTTCGCCGAGCGCAGGGAGCGTGCCGATCTGAATGCCGCCGCTGGCTTCGGTGCAGGCGCGTCCGTCGATGATACGAATGGCTTTCTTCAGTTCGTCGATGGAGAAATTATCCAGCAGAATGATGTCCGCCCCAGCTTCGAGCACTGGAGGAATTTGATCGATGGTATCGACTTCGACTTGCACGGGAAGATCCTCGAAAGTGTTGACTGCGAGGGCGACAGTTTCGGTGAGGCGGTTGCCACCCGTGGCTCCAGCGACGGCGAGGTGATTGTCTTTGAGCATGATGCGATCAAAGAGACCGATGCGGTGGTTGTGACCACCACCACAGGCAAAGGCATATTTCTGGAGCACTCGATAGCCTGGGAGAGTCTTGCGGGTGTCGAGTAAACAGGTTTCGCTACCGTCGAGTGCGTCGACATAGCGGCGGGTTTCGCTGGCGATCCCTGAGAGGTGTTGTAGGAAATTAAGGAGGACACGCTCGGCTTGAAGTAGTGGTCCGCTCGGGCCACTGAGGATGCCGATGACATCACCCTTGCAGAGCGCTTGGCCGTCCTCTGTCTTCGGATCGAAGGTGCAGCCTTCGCCGTAGCTATGGAGCACTGCCTCTACGAGGCCGATTCCGCAAAGGGTGAGGGGCTCGCGGGCGGTGAGTTGCGCATGACCCGTGGCACCTTCCGGCATGAGTGCGGTGGTGACATCGCCGAGTCGTTCTGGGCGTGCCGTGAGTCCAGCGCCAGCGAGGTCTTCGATTTTGGCCAGTCCGATGAGTTGGCGCAGGTATTCTGGGTCGAGATCGGACCAGTCTAGGCGGGTGAGAAAGGTTTTCTTTGAGTAGCGGACGTTCTGGCTCATGGAAATTGTAGGGGCTTCATTGATGAAGCCCGTGGTGGATCGGTTGCTTGGCTTTGGCGGTCTCCATCAATGAAGGCCCTACGGATACGGATTGGAACCCCAAATTAATTGTAAGACTCTACTTTGGCGACTTCGCCCGTCTGGCGATCAAAAACAAAACGCTTTAGGAGCTTTGTGCTGTTTGGGCTGACGCCAACACCTGTGCCAATTCCGACACCGCTGCCCCTAGTGCCGATGCCACCGCCGAGTGTGAGTCCGACTCTAGGTTTAATTTCGCGGTATTCCCAGGCGATGTGTTTTCCGCCTGCGGTATCGATGGTGGTCTCACGACTGGGGTCTCCTAGCGCCATACGGACCATATCTTGATCAAAGCCGACTGCCACTTGACCTGACTGGATCATGGCTTGTTCGCCTGGGGTGTAGCTGTTGAATTGAGCTTGGTTGTGGCTGATGCGGCTGTTGCTGCCAGATGCGCAACCGATCAATAGTAGGGCGAGCGCGCAGAGTGTGTAGTTGCAGAGAGTTTTCATGATGTTAGCTCCTTAATCCAGAAGGTGAGTGTATGACTGGAGTCTAGCGGTTTTCCAACTTCTCTCCAGTCAAATGTCGCTTTGATATCTGGTTGCTGAATGTAGCCTCGTTTTTTCCAGCAAGGTTCTAGAGAGCGATAGGTTTCTGGGCGACGCGGGTCATCGGGTTCCCGATTGACTGCGCAGAAAGCAGCGTAGCGTGATCGGTATTTGCAGGCCTGTGCTTCGCGTGCATCGAAGAATTGGTGCCCGATGCCTTGGCAGTCGGGGTCGACATACACATCGGCGCCATATAACGTGTCTCCTTGTGGATCGTGATTATGGAAATAGCCACCATCGGTGATGCCGCCGTAGGTGTGTCCACGATAGGGGTCGCGGCTACTTTGTATGATCAGCGAGGCGACGGCACCGACGATCGCATCGTCGACGATCGCAACGAGCTGACCAGTTGGGAAAAGTCTAAGGTGGTTTTGCAACTGGCGCTCACTCCAGACGACGTTCTCCTCGGCCATTAGGGGGAAGGCCTTTTTGTTTAGCTCGATCAAACGAGAAATATCATCGTGCTCAACTTGGCGGATGAGAATTGGGCCAGATTTACTTTGAAATGTGAAAGGAGACATTGATGCAAAATGCGTATAAGTGGTTTATCGTCAAGTGGGACAAAAGGGGCTCGCAAAAATAATCAGAGTGCGCCATCGAAGATGAGGTATGGGTATAGAAATCGCGTTTGTTGTTATGCTAACATTTGGGTTGGCGGTCTTCTATTGGATCATCGTGAAGGGCGCTTCACGTAAAATATGTCAGCAATACAAGAAGCTCGCACTGCAATTACGCGTCAAACTTACAGAGCCTCAACCCCAGTTGGCTGGATTCATTCGTCCCGAGCCATTTGTGCACGGAGTGTATCGAGGCCGTGCGATGTCGATTTCTGTTCCAGGTAAAGGGCTCCAGAATACACGCCAAATCGAGACGATACTGAAAGTGGAAGTTCATGATAAGAAAATCCAATGGCAGATGACTGAAAAGGGCTTCCTCTCAAACATGCGCCAACGCGATAGTGGGGGTATGGAGCGTTGGCAAAGTGAGAACAACGTATTTGATCTGGCGATAGACGTGCGCACGAACGAGTCCGCTCGTCTGACTCGTATTTTGCATGAGGATCGATTGCAGCAGATTTCAAGAGCACTTAAAGGCACCAAGTCATCTATTTATTTAGGAGAGGGAATGATGGTCTATACTAAGTTTGGGCTCATTGCCGATGATCGCGAACGCGAGCGTTTTCTGAAAGTCACCGAGCTGTTCTGTGACTTGGCAGAGGTGATCGAGGGGCGATAGCCTTCTCTAGGATCTGGTATTTCGTAGCGTGCCGCTTCAGCAAACGAGTGTTGTGCTGGTGGTGACTCGGCCCGATGATATGCTAAACGTTTGCTAAAGCTACACGCCACCAGGCGAATTCCATGAGCCAGAATGGAACGAACTTCACTTCTCGGGCACTATTATTTAATAAATAAAGTCAACTTTTTCTCTAATAAATAGCTCCGTCCTACGTTTTACTTAATATGAAATTCTATAAACTATCCCTCTCTGCCTTTTTTATTGCCTCATTTCTAGATGCGCAGCCAGCAATTACAGTATACAACAAGGATTTTGGCGTCGTGCGCGATACTGTATCACTGGATCTGAAGTCAGGTATCAGCGACGTCAATTATAGCGGAGTGACTGCACAACTGGAGCCCGAGTCCGTGATTTTACGCGATCCGACAGGCAAGGTTGCCTTGAGTGTGCTTGAGCAGAGCTACCGAGGGGATCCAGTCGATCAACAGCGCTTATTACAGATGTTTGAGGGCGAGACGATTCGCTTCCTTCGCACGGGTGATGGTAAGGATGTGATTGAGAGCGGCACAATCATCCGTGCCCCTTCAATGGTTACGACTAAAAATCAATACGGCCATCAACAACAGAAACATTTAGAGCCGATAATCGAAGTCGATGGTGAGTTACAAACACGACTGCCTGGTATTCCACTCTTTCCGAGCCTTGGTGATGACTCGGTCCTCCAGCCGACCTTATCGTGGAAACTATTTTCTGATAAAAAAGCCAAAGTCGATGCCCAGCTCAGCTATCTGACTAATGGTATGTCTTGGAAGTCAGACTACAACCTAGTGCTTCCTGAAAAAGGCGATGAAGTGAGTTTGACTGGATGGGTCTCGATTGAGAACAACACAGGGAAGACTTTTGAGGATGCGAAGATCAAGCTCATCGCGGGCGACGTGAACAAGGTAGAGCCAGCTCCACAAGTGCGCCGTGCAAAGATGTATGACATGGCAATGGCAGAGGCTGTGAGTGCCGCTCCGCAAGTCGAAGAGAAGAAGTTTGACGAATTTCACATGTATACACTGCCGTTGCCGACCACCTTACGCGATGCAGAGACTAAGCAAGTCGAGTTTGTGCGAGGCGAAGGCGTGCAAACGAAAAAGCGCTACGTTTACGAAGGTTTCAAGGGGAGTTATTATGGTGGGGTGAATTTAAATCAAAGCTACGGTAAAAATTCCCAGCCTGACGTCGCTATTTACCGCGAACTCGAGAACAGGGAAGAAAATGGCCTCGGCGTGCCACTACCCGCTGGTCGGATGCGCTTCTACCGAATGGATGACGATGGCCAGCTAGAGTTTACTGGTGAGAATACCATCGATCACACTCCGAAGAACGAAACCATACGTGTGTATTTAGGGAACGCCTTCGACATCGTCGGCGAGCGTAAGCGCACCAACTTTTACAAGCACCCGAGTCGCGATTTAATCCGCGAAACCTACGAAATCGAAATTCGTAACCGTAGCGAAGAGCCCGTCACCGTGAACGTCGTAGAGCATCTGTTCCGTTGGTCCAATTGGGAAATTCAAAAAAACAGCCACGAGTTCGTGAAAGAAGATGCGCAAACCATCGAGTTTCCAGTAAGCGTCGGACCTGATGGCACCGCAAGCGTGAGCTACACTGTCGAGTATATTTGGTAGGAAATCGTGACTCTAGCGCCCGTGCAACTGCGGGATTAGCTTACTGGTCAAGGTGAGCTCGCCTGAGCTGACGCCTTTGCAAGATGTCACAGTGCCATCGCGTATCGTCCATCTGCCTTTGTCATGGGATGATTCGTCGACACAGGAAGCAACGCGAAAATATATGCAGTCCGTTCGCGAGGATGCTCCATGGTGCCCTGATAATATCGAATTTATTCGACGTATCAATGGTTTGGATACACGTCAGGATGTGTATGATGTGGTATTCAACGCTAGTTATGTTGTGCTAGGTCTCGGCGATGTGTATCTAGGCGCGCCAGTGGCGACACCCCTTGATCCGCGCCATCGGTTAGTCACCACGAAATACAATCCTGCGCGCATCTGGACTCCTGAAAATGCGGTGGGCATTGGCGGTGCGTATATGTGTATCTACGGGATGGAAGGCCCAGGCGGATATCAATTTGTCGGCCGAACAGTGCAGATGAGGAATCGTTACAATACCGCAGCTTCATTCAAATCGGGTAAGCCTTGGCTTCTTCGTTTCTTCGATCAGATACGTTACTATCCAGTTAGCACAGAAGAGTTGGAGGGCTTACGTCATGATTTTCCGCAAGGGAGATATAACCCAAAGATTGAAGAAGGTTCTTTTAGCCTATCCGATTACGAAGCGTTTTTAAAAGCGAACGAAAGTAGTATCACGGAGTTTAAAACCAAGCAGCAGGCATCGTTCGATGAGGAACGTGCTCGTTGGGATGCCGCCTGACTATCCGGTTATGTGGAAGAAGAGGGTGGCGGGGTAATCGAAGATGCCGCGGAACTACCTGACGGTGCTGAGCCAGTAGAAAGCCCTGTCGCTGGTAGTGTGTGGAAGGTCTTGATTCTTGAAGAAGGGCGCACGGTTGAAGAGGGCGAGGATATATCCACTGCGGGTAGCTGGCGTGGATTTCTGACTGAGGCTAATTAGTCTTCTAAATCGAGGACCTCCTCAGCAAAGTCGTCCATCATCTCGAAAGCGCGTTTAGCGGTCCGTTCGTGGTAACGGGCACCGTCTGATTGTGCAGTTGGATCCGTGAATGAGTGAACCGCGCTGCTGAATTGAACGAGCTGCCAGTCGTCCACTCCGCTGGTCTGCATCGCTGAGATGAATTGATGCACGTGTGCCTGTGGGACGTAGGGATCGGCTGCACCGTGGAGAATGAGGAGCGGGATCTTCACCTTTGCGGCATCGGCTTCAAGTGTGGGTGAAACCAGATCACCGTGAAAGGAGACGATGCCGTCGAGGTCCTCGGTTCCAGTGCGTGCATATTCGAGTAGTGTGCCACCACCAAAACAAAAGCCGATCGCTAGAGTTTTGTCTAAATCGATCGGGTGCCCTTTGGCGAGTTCATCAAACACATCGACAGCCTTCTGTGCGCGTTCACGCATCAGGGCTCGATCGCCTCGGACGAAGCCTGCTGCGGCTCCCGCCTCCTTGCCATCTTTTGGGCGCACCTCCGTGCCATACATGTCGGCGATGAAAACTACGAACTCGTCGCCTGCGATTTCCTTGGCTTTTTCATGTGTGGCTTGAGTGTCGGGTCCCATCCAATTTGGGATCATGAGGATTCCCGGTAGGTTTGTATCCTCCGGTAGGTCGCTGGAATAGATCAGGTGACCTTGAAAGGTAGTGCCGTCGATTTCGTAAGGAACCGCTTCTTTGATGAATTCAGCGCTTAATGAAATAGACGAGGCGAGTAGTAGTGGTAGGTGCGTTTTCATGCTTCTAACTTAGACATTGGGCGGGTGCGCCAAGTCGCGGCCCTACGATTTTGTGTCGCGATAGATCTTCGCCAGCGTTGCGAAATCTTCGTCCTTAGTGCCACTGAGAATAGTGTGGTCATAAAACTCGCTTTGCCTCATCTCTTCGATGGCGACGTGCATACGGCGTTGAACTTCGTCTTCGGCGTCGGTGCCGCGCCCGCGCAGGCGGTTTTCGAGTTCTTCGATGCTGGGTGGCATGATGAAGACGGTGACGACATTGCCTTTGAGCAGCGGGTCTTTTTCAGAGGTCTCGCGCATTTGCGCGGCGCCTTGCACGTCGATGTTGAGCAGCAGGTCGGTGCCGGCGGCGAGCTTGTCTTGCACTTCGCTCTTGAGCGTGCCGTAGAGATTGCTGTGGACGTGCGCGTATTCGTAAAACTCGCCCGCTGCGACTTTCGCTTCAAAGGTGTCGTGATCGAAAAAGTAATAGTCGACCGTATCGACTTCGCCGC
The DNA here is from genome assembly GCA_937136395.1 of uncultured Opitutia bacterium. Classification (GTDB taxonomy): domain Bacteria; phylum Verrucomicrobiota; class Verrucomicrobiia; order Opitutales; family Coraliomargaritaceae; genus JBPOFY01. The sequence continues at coordinate 15,375 of CAKZOI010000025.1, forward strand.
CGCGTGGTTGGCGCGTGGTGGAGGTGACCACGCGTTCAACTGTGGGAACTTCGGCGAGCATACGGTCACAGACGGTGGTTTTGCCACTACCTGCAGGACCGGAGACGATGATGAGTTTTCCTGAAGTCACGGTAGACTAGTAGCTAAAGGCGACTCCAGCGAGAAGGAGCCCGTAGGCGGCAAAAATACCTCCAAAGATTTTCGGGCGTTGCTCGGATTTGTAGAGCCATTCGAGAAAGTTGCGTAATTTGTAGGGACTGGCGCCGAGGAGTAATGCGGCGACGATACAGATATAAACGAAGACCTTGAGGATGAGCGCGGCACCGAAATACATATAAGAGGCATCGAGGAGTGCACCCGCTGTTAGTAAGGTCAGCGCGGCGAGACCACGCACGGCAAGAAAGTCTGGCACAAAGTAAAATGAACCGACGGCAACCACTAAAAAGAGAATGAAGAGCAGTTTCTTATATTGCCCGAAATCAGCGGGGCCGAGGTGCATGACCTTATATAGAAACCAAGCCGTTGCGGCACCCATAAGAATATAGGCTGCGGTGGTTGAACGAGGAAAGGCCTTGGCACTTTTTTCTGAGGCCATACCGTGCCACAAAAAGTGCGCACCGAAGGCGATTAAGAAAATCCCAGTGAAGAGTGTGGCTTGAAAGAGGCTCATAAGTGAATGGCGAATGCTAGATGACTAATTGCGGATACAATGGCTAATGACTAATGGCAGCGGTGGAAGGAAAAAAGTAATTCCGCATTTGTCAGAGCATGAGAAGCGCTTAGGAAGGTGAGATGGATTTATTGCTAGCTGGTTCCCTAAAGCCGATTGATTTGATCGTATTTGACTGCGACGGGGTGTTGCTCGATTCGATGCCCGCTAAAATAGAATCGTTTCGCCAGTGGGTGCCTGAGCAACATGCGGATACGCGCGAAGCGTTCATGGAGGTTGTGATGGCTGGTTTTGGTAAAGCGCGCACGCACCACATTCGCACTTTCTATGAGCAAATTTTGGGTAGCTGGGTGAGTGATGATTTTTTAGAGTCAGAAGTCGCACGTTTCACCGATATTTGTGAGCCACTGTGTGCGGCTGCTCAATGGCGGACTGGCTCGAAGGAATTTGTGCAAACCTGCCGTGAGGCCACAATCCCACTCTACGTCCTATCAGGCACGCCGCAGAAACCATTGGAGGATATGTTGGAGTCGACTGGTGGCACGCCCTTGTTTGACGTGATTATTGGTTCGCCACCAGCGAAGCCTGAGAGTTTAGCGCGAATCCTGTCAGAGACGGATACGCCGGCGCACCGGACTGTCTTTGTTGGAGATGCCAATGCTGACCAAGAGGCGGCGTTGCATGTGGGCGCCCATTTCGTGTATTTCCCTTCCGAGGCGAACCCGCCCCTGCAAAAAACGCCTACTGTGGTTCAGGATCTAAGGGAGTTGTTGGCTCAAATGGAATGAACTGAACCATGCCGAGTATCTTGAGCTCTAGTTGCTCGGCATCGGTTGGTATAAACCATTGTGCCCCATCTCGCATTTTTAATGTGCCACGATATACCTCTCCCCAGGTGCCGAATGTTAGATAGCCAGAACGGTCCGCCCTGATAAAGGTGATCGCATGGGTGCCGATCGCTGGCTGCATGCCTTGGGGGTATTTGGGCTTCACGATGAGGTAGCCTGATCTAAAATTGGGCAACATTTCCAGAAAGGTCTTCAATTCGTAGGGCGGATCGATGATGTGCGAATGCACCCGTAGGTTTCCTTGGGACAGTTCGTGCACCAGCTCGTCCATCACGATTGCGGCGGCGAGTGAGTTTGTGCCGAAGCTCTCCGTTCGCTGTTGCCCTGCCATCTTACTAATACGGCGGTCGATTTCGTTAAAAAAATTCAGTTTGTATTTTTGTGAATCCGCATTCCGGTTGAAAGGTGAGATCAAGCCAAATTTCTCATACCAGATGAGTATGTTGAGGAGGGCCGTGGGGCCACAACCACTCTCTGGCACCGGATAAATGAATTGATTTTCAGAGAGAATCGACAGCCGATTGAGCGCTTGATTCGAACGTTCAGTGCCATGGATCGTTCTGTAATGATAGTCGTGCTTCTGAGTTTCAGCGTTCCACGTGCGCTCGATTACTTGGAAATTGTGATTGATCAGACGACTCTGTGCCGCTGTTGGCATCGATATTGTGACGCTTAAGGTGGCCAAGAAAAATGTCACGATAGGAGACTTCATCGGCTAAAGTTTTATTTCATTCTAGCTGCAGGGTAAAGCTCGGAGATCCCAGTATTAGAAAAACTTAAATTAGCTCTACTTTTTTGTTTAACCTTAAGGATAAGCTTAACTTATCTGAATGCTGTTTACAAAAACTACTATAAATAACAAACAACTATCCTTACTATCCCTTGGACTACTAGCTGCGGGATCACTACTCAACGCTGCCGATGGCTTCGTTCTCTTTGGAGATAATGTCGAAAAGCCTGCACCCGAAGATAAATTCGTTCGTCCGGTAACAGCACCTTACTTCCACGAAGACTCATTCGTGACGACTGATATACGCGCATGGTATCTAAACCATGAGTTTGGCAATGATACGCTCGGTGGCGACGTCACTGTGATGGCCCTTCAAGTGCGCATCGCGCTTACCGAGAGCCTGCAGTTGGTCGCTTACAAGGACGGTTACACTGAATTCGACGACACTGCAATCCTCGGCGATAATGAAGGCTGGAATGATATCGGTGCCGGCATCAAGTGGGCGTTCATCCAAGACTGGGAAAACAACTTCCACATGGCCGCAGGTATCGGCTATGAGTTTGCTCTCGGTGACGAAGAGGTGCTTCAAGATACCAATGAGCTACGTCTATGGCTTTCTGCCAATAAGGGCTTTGGCAGGCTGCACCTTGGTGCAACAGTGAACGCGATCCTTTCTGAGGACGATTCAGATGGCCTCGCGGGTAACTCCGACATGTTCATGCTCCACTTACACGCAGATTACTATCTTACCGACTGGTTGAGCCCGGAGGTCGAAATCAACGGTTACTTTGCTCAAGACGACGAAGGACTGGCAGTGTCTGGTGTGGATGCGGGAAGCCTCGGTGGTTGTGACGACAACGATGTTTACACCATCGCACTTGGAGCTGAGTTACGCCCATTCTGCGAAAATTCTGCGATTCGTGTTGCCTACGAAAAAGAGCTTAATGATGATATGTCTTTATTCGGTTCTAGTTGGACAGTTTCTGCGATTTACGAGTTTTAGAATACTTAAATTTAGTGTTTAGTTTGCAATCTAAGGGCGATCCGTTTCGGGTCGCCCTTTCTTTTTTAAACGAGCAAACGCTGCACTTTGGAGTGCCGACGGGCATAGACACCGATATAAGAACACTCCGGAATGACTTTTAGGCTCTGCGTCTGAGCATACTGGAATGCCGCCTTCGCGAGTTGCCCAGCAATACTCTGCCCGCGTAGCTCCGGTGGCACGAAGGTGTGTGTAATCGTCATAAGACCATCCGCCAAATCATAGTCGAGCACGGCTGTGGCGTCCTCGACCTGAATCTCAAAGCGCGCTCGCTCAATGTTGTGGGTGACTTTCATTTTAGTAGCCGCGATTCGGAGCCAGCCAGCGTTCGGTTTCTTCGAGGGGCTGGGCTTTGCGCTGCGCGTAGTCTTCCATCTGGTCTTTGTTGATGGGCCCGACTTGGGTGTATTTCGCATCCGGGTGGGCGAAGTAGAGGCCGCTGACGCAGCTGCCGGGGGTCATGGCAAAGTTTTCGGTGAGTCTTGCTCCGGTATTCTTCTCGGCGTCGAGGAGTTCCCAGATGGTTGCCTTTTCGGTGTGGTCCGGTGTGGCTGGGTAGCCGGACGCGGGGCGGATGCCGCGATACTTTTCTTTGATCAAATCGTCGTTGCTGAGCACTTCATCGGCGGCGTAGCCCCAGAGTTCTTTGCGGACTTTTTGGTGGGTGTATTCGGCGAGGGCTTCGGCAAAACGGTCGCCGATGGCTTTGACCATGATCGAGCTGTAGTCGTCGTGTTTGGCTTCGAACTCGTCGGCAAACGCATCCACTCCATCGATACAGGCGACGAATGCCCCGCAGGCGTCTTTGCGGCCGGATTCTTTGGGCGCAACGAAATCGGCGGGGGCGTAGTAGGTATCGCCCTTGGCTTTTTTCTTTTGCTGACGGAGTGTGTGAAGTCTGCCAAGCGTGGTGCCATCGTTGTCGTAGACTTCAATGTCGTCACCGATGGCGTTGGCATGCCAGAGGCCGACTGCGCTGCGTGCGCGGAAGCGTTTCTCTTGGATGATCTGATCCAGGAGTTTCTTGGCGTCGGCGTAAATTTGACGGGCCTGCTCGCCGTATTTCTCGTGGTCGAGGATTTTTGGATACACGCCCTTGAGTTCCCAGGTCCAGAAGAGTGGGGAGAAATCGAAGAACTCCGCGAGCTCTTCAAGTGGGATATGATCGCTGACGGTGACGCCGGTTGTGTTCGGCGTCTTGATGTCGGCGTTGGCCCAATCACAGGTGAAGCGTTTCTCGCGGACTTCGGCGAGTGGCAGTAGATCCTTGGCGGAGTTAGCCGCGGCGAAGCGTTCGCGTTGTTTGATATTCTCCGCTTCGACTTCCTTGGCGAAGGTGTCGCGGGTCTTGGGATTGAGCAGCTTGTTGCAGATCTCGGTCACGAGTGAGGCGTCGCCGACACGCACGACGGGTTGGTCGTAGTGAGGTGCGATCTTGATCGCAGTGTGTGCCTTACTGGTGGTGGCGCCGCCGATGAGGAGGGGCTGGGTGAAGCCGCGCTTCTTCATTTCGCCGGCGTTGAAAATCATCTCGTCGAGTGAGGGCGTGATGAGGCCTGATAGACCAATGATGTCGGCACCCCATTCTTGGGCTTCTTTGAGAATGTCGTCACAAGAGACCATCACTCCGAGGTCCTTGACTTCGTAGTTATTACACGCGAGCACCACGCCGACGATGTTCTTGCCGATGTCGTGCACGTCGCCTTTCACGGTAGCGATGAGGAACTTGCCTGCCGAGGAGCTTTCGCTGGCGTCGACTTTCTCCGCTTCCATGTAAGGGAGCAAATACGCGACGGCCTTCTTCATCACGCGGGCGCTTTTCACCACTTGAGGGAGGAACATCTTACCGTCGCCAAAGAGTTGACCGACGATCTTCATGCCGTCCATTAACGGGCCTTCGATGACTTCGAGTGGCTTGCTGTATTTCTGGCGGGCTTCTTCGGTATCGGCATCGACGTGCGCGACGATGCCTTTGACGAGTGCGTGGGAGAGGCGTTCTTCAACGGTTCCCGCGCGCCAATCGTCTGTTACGTCAGTCGTTTTTTTTTCCGCAGGGGCGGGAATCGCTCCGGCTCCGGATTTTAGGAAAGCTTCGAGAATCTCTGGGTTCTTCTCTTGGGTCGCGCGTTCGAAGAGTTGGCGTAGCGTGTTCATGCCTTCAAGCATGGCCGCGTTGATGCGTTCCTCGGGCGTGCCAGCGCCGAGGGTGATGGCCCCGCTTTTCACGCCCTCCGCATACTCGATGAGTTTGTCGGTGGCGTCTGGGTTGCGGTTGAGAAGGACGTCTTCGACCAGTTGCTTCATGGTCGGGTCGATTTCGTTGTAATCCATGAGCATGCCCGGATTGACGATCGCCATGTCGAGGCCTGCCTCGATGCCATGATGGAGGAAGGCCGCGTGCATCGCTTCGCGCACGGGGTTGTTACCACGAAAAGAGAAGGAGATGTTCGACAAACCACCACTAGTGCGGGCACCGGGGCAGCGCTTTTTCACCTCGCGCACGGCTTCGATGAAGTCGACGGCATAGTTGTTGTGCTCCTCCATGCCGGTGGCGACGGTGAGGATGTTGAGGTCGAAAATGATGTCCTGCGGATCCATGCCGACTTCTTCGGTGAGGATCTTGAAAGAGCGCTCAGCGATGCGGACCTTTTCGTCTTTGGTCGCTGCCTGGCCCTTTTCGTCGAAGGCCATGACGATGACGGACGCGCCGTAGCGCATGATCTTTTTAGCCTGCGCGCGGAACTCGTCTTCGCCGCCCTTGAGGCTAATGGAATTGACGATGCATTTGCCTTGCACGCACTTGAGACCTGCTTCGATGACCGACCATTTGGAGCTGTCGATCATGATCGGCACCTTGCAGATATCCGGCTCGGAAGCGACGAGGTTTAGGAAACGCTCCATGCAGGCTTCGCCGTCGAGCATGCCTTCGTCGAAATTGATATCGATGATCTGCGCGCCTTTTTCGACCTGCGAGAGGGCGATGGCGAGGCCGCCGGTAAAGTCATCGTTCTTGATCAGCTTTTTGAAGCGTGGGGAACCCGTGACGTTGGTGCGCTCGCCGACGCTGATGAAGCCAGTCTCACCTTCGATGATGTTGAGGGCCTCGAGTCCACTGAGGCGTTGTGCTGGTTTTGCAGTCGGCACCTTGCGAGGCGGATATTGTGAGACTTCGGCTTTAACTGCTGCGATGTGCCCAGGTGTGGTGCCACAGCAACCGCCAACAAGGTTGACGAGTCCCGCCTTGGCAAAACCACCAACCGCGGAGCCTGTGTGGTCGGGAGTTTCATCGTAGCCTGTCGCTGCGAGCGGGTTCGGCAGACCGGCGTTTGGATAAACGTGAACGTATGTGTCGGCCACGCGGGAAAGCTCTTCGAGGAAGGGCTTCATTAGGTCGGCACCGAGTGCGCAGTTGAGACCGACGCACAATGGCTTCGCATGGCGGATCGAGTTCCAGCAGGCTTCGACAGTTTGACCCGAGAGCGTGCGCCCCGATTGGTCCGTGATGGTCACGGACACGATCACGGGGATACGCTCTTCAAGTGTGTCCTGAAAGTCGGCGATCGCGTGGAGGCAGGCCTTTAGATTGAGCGTATCAAAAACAGTTTCTGGAAGGAGCAAGTCGACTCCGCCCGCGACGAGGGCAGCGGTTTGCTCGTAGTAAGCTTTGTAAAGTTCATCGTAGCTCGTCGCACGATACTCGGGACGGTTGACGTCGGGCGAGAGCGAGCAGGTGCGATTGGTCGGACCGATGGCACCCGCGACGAAAGTCGGGCGGCCTTCTTTTGCAGAGACCTCGTCGGCGACTTTGCGAGCCAGCTTGGCGGATTCGATGTTGATGTCGCGGACTCGATGCTCGAGGCCATAGTCAGCCTGTGCAATCGTGGTGCCCGAGAAGGTGTTGGTCTCGATGATATCCGCGCCTGCTTCAAGGAATTCGCGGTGAATGTCGCCAATGATGTCCGGGCGGGTGATCGAGAGCAGATCGTTGTTGCCCTTGAGGTCGCCTTTTACGTCGGCAAATGACTCGTCGCGAAAGTCCTTCTCCTCGAGCTTGTGCTGCTGAATCATTGTGCCCATGGCACCATCCAGGTAGACGATTCGTTCAGCGAAAAGATCGGCGAGTTGCTGCCCTTTTAGAGTCAGCGGCTTATTGTTGGATATCTGAGTCATTACTTAAATTAACATATCAAGATATTATGATATATTGATATGACAAGTTCTGATTTTAAGAAAAGCGCTTCCATGCCGAAGGAACAAAGAGGACCAAAATGGCGTAGATTTCAAGACGGCCAATGATCATCAATAGTGAGAGGAAGACTTTGGTGCTGCTTCTCAGAAAGTGGAAGTTCTCGGTGGGGCCGACGGCATCAAAGCCTGGCCCAATGTTGAAGAGCGTCGCTTGCACACACGAGAAGACGGTTAAAAACGAAATATGTGGCTCATTAGCTGAAATAAAGAGCATGGATAGTAATTGCAGGCCCGCCATGAGGATTAAAAAGAGTATCACGCTGTGAATTGCTCGCTCGCCAAGTGTTTGACCACCCATGCGCATGGGGATTGTAACGTTTGGGCGAAAGGCATGTGTAATACTGCGCATGGCGGCACGGACCGCGACCACGATACGCACTACTTTGACGCCGCCACTGGTTGAGCCTGAGCAACCGCCGATAAACATGACAATCAGCAGGATCATTTTTGCTGGTGGTAGCCATTGATCAAAGTCAGTCGTTGCGTAGCCTGTCGTGGTGATGATGGATACGGATTGAAACACAGAGGCCCGGATGGAGTCGCGGTTCGGAAGTTGACCCGTTTGATCGACCAGAAACAAGACCAGCATGGCAGCGGTTCCTAGAATTAAGGCATAGAACCAATAGACCTCATTGTTTTGTTTGAGGATGTGCGTTTGCCCACGGAGCAAGCGAATCATATACACAAAGGTGGTGCCGCAAATCGCCATGAAGACTATTGAAATCCATTCAAGTGTTGGGCTTTGGAATTCTTCCATACTCAAGGCTTCAGTGCTGAAACCACCTGTGGATACTGTAGTCATTGAGTGGTTGATGGCCTGAAACCAGTCCATACCGCCGAATCTGTAGGCGAGTGCGCATGCGACCGATACGACAAGGTAAAAAATCATCAATTGTGACGCGCCACTTTGGATGCGACCGTGATCAAAGTCGGCTGAAGTTCCGGAGGACTCATTACTGAAAAGAATTTTCGCACCCGCACCGAGCGAGGAAAGGATCGCGACGAAGAAGACAACCACACCTAAGCCACCCACCCATTGGCTCATTGAGCGCCAGATGAGAAGACTTTTTGGAAACTTGTCGAAGTCAGAGAATGCCGTGGCACCCGTCGTGGTGAGCCCCGAAGCACTCTCAAAAATAGCGTCTGAATAGTCGCAATGCTCAGTGAATATATAGGGGAGAGCGCCGACTAGAGTGGCCAGAATCCACGAGAGGCCGATGGCGACGAGTGCCTCCCGTCGAAACAGTTTGGTCTCCCCGTGACGACCGAGGATGTAGAAAATCGCTGCGATTCCGAGTGTGATACCAATCGTCGTGAGGAAGGCTTTAGTCGACTCATCGTGAATGGTTTCGCCCAATGCTAGGCCCGAGACTAGGCATACACTGAAGGCCCCTGCCAATGCAAGCAGAACCATGCTTAGGAGCCGATAGATAATGGGTGTATTCACGGTCTAAATCAGGCAAGCAAGAAGCGCTTTCTCTTCGTCAGGAGTCACCAGCACGACGATACGGTCACCCGCGAGGATCATGTCGTCTGCTGCGGGCACTTTGGCTTTGAATTTATGCAAAAGTGCAACGAACAAGCTGCCACGTGGCAGCTTAATGTCTTTGACCATACGACCGACACAAGGGCTTGAATGCTTAATCCGCACTTCAATGATCTTGCCGCCGTTGTTTGGCATCTGTGCCAGCGTGATTGTGCGATCGGTGGAGAGATTGCGCACCATGAAGTTGGCCGTTGCGCTGCGGGGCGAAACCACCAGTTCGATTCCGAGCATCGTGCGTAAGATGCCTAGCAAATGGTCGTAGTCGCCCTTGTTGATCACGAGCTGCACATGGTTGACGCCCAGCTTTGACGCTTGCAAGCAGGTAAGAATGTTCTCCTCGTCGTCTTTGGTGCAGGCCACGAAGTAGTCCGCGCTGCCGATTTGCTCCTCCTCAAGCAAGCGCAGCGAAGTGGCATCGCCATTGATTACAGTGATTTCAGGAAAACGTTCAGCCAAAGAGCGGCACTTCTTTTCATCTTTTTCAATAATGCGAATCTTAAAACGCGGATTGGAGAGCAGTCGTATTAAACTAATCGCGGTTTCACTGCCGCCGAAGAGCACCACGCTGGAAACGTCTATTTTATGCTTTGGGTCAAAGCGATCACGTAGACCGAAAAGCGCTTCAGGATGACCAAAAAGAGTGACTGTATCGCCCTCCATGAGTTCCGTATCTGCACTGGCAACCTCTGTTTGGCCGCCCCTTTGAATATAACCGATACGCACACGTGCGTCGAACTTCAGGTCTTTGAGCTTGCGCCCAATGATACGTGCACCTGGCGCAATTTTCTGTTGCTGCACTTCGATTTGCCCGCGGGCGAAATTCTCCACCGCCACACGGCCCGCATTACGAATTTCCTTTGCTAGCTCAACTGCGCAGATCGCCTCTGGGTTCACCAAGAGGTCGATTCCGAAGTGGAGCTGGTAGTTGATCACCGAGTTATCGCTGAACGTTTCGTCGTGTATACGAGCAATGGTATTCTTGGCCCCGAGCCCCTTCGCGAGCGAGCAAGAGATGACATTCGTGCGGTCATCACTCGTCATCGCCAGGAAAGCATCACACTTTGCCACGTTTACATCCACGAGCTGTCGAGCCGAGCCGCCATTGCCGTTGATAATACGCGCGTTCTGCTCCTCATCGAGTTTTTCACAGCGGATATCCGATTGCTCGATGAGGGTAACGTCGTGCCCCGCCGCGGCGAGCGTCGTGCATAAATTATGGCCGACTTCACCGGCACCAACAATGATGATTTTCATAGTAGGAAGTCTAAATGGAATTCAAACTTTCGGCCATTGTGACGGGTCAGTTCCGCATTTCCAGCGAAATATTGAGTGTGTTTTATGCATAATCTGATGAGGGAGCGTGAGAAATGTTTCCCGTTTGTGTTCGGTTGGGTTTGTGGGGCTACTGCGGACGCGTGAAACGCGTCCCTCCAGAAGGGAGTGGATTCTTAGTAAGAAATGTTGGGTAGAGCTAAAATGGAGGGACGCGTTTCACGCGTCCGCAGTCAGTCATGCCAGCTAAGTTGAGTGACTTCACCTTGGTATCGCCAATCGTGTCTATTATCTACTAATTCATGCCGAACGGGATTGCTCGATACATAGGCCCACTTCTCCGTGTAGGATTCTTCGGAGCGTAATTGCCGATCCCAACAGGATTTTTGCTAGAGTGGCTTTTGCGAACTATTTGGCCATAGCCTCGTGACATATGCTTTCCAGTATTGGACCCATTTATGGATTGGCCGTGGCGGGAAGACTGCAGGCGCACAGAATAAATGGATGTGGTCGGGTAGGATCATGTAATTGCCAACGTGAAAGGCATCGGCCGCACGCGATGCTTCCAAGAGGATATGGTGTGCTGTCTCATTTGCTAAAATAGGTGCCCTATTTTTCGTGCAAACCGTGATAAATATAAGATTTGATCGATTTCCAATCTCGATGATTGGTGCTTTGGCTGGGGATTTTCGCTGTGGGAGGCTGGGCTTGTCAGGCATTTTTGGAGCTTTGGGTGTTCGGCGGACGTGTGAAACACGTCCCTCCATTTAATAGGCTGGAGGGACGCATTTTACGCGTCCGCCGCAAGGTTGTGAGATTCAGGTATCCCTACAGCAACGACACTTCGACGCCGAAGGTCGCGCTTTCGCCACCAGCGACTGCGTGCAGCCCTTTGCCATGTTCGGGACTATTTGGTGGGCCCATCCAAGGCTCGACACAGTAAAAGGGGCTGTCGGGCTTTTCGGTCCACACGACAAAGGCGTTCCAAGTGGAGTGTGTATTGGAATCGTTAAGCAGACGAATGCCGATGTCTTCTTCCCCGCCATTAGGGCCAAAAATCGCGGTATCTCCTTTCAGACGGGTGTAAATTCGATCGTTGTTTGCAGGATCGCCAAACGAGCACTTTTTGTCCCAACCTTTTGCAACCGGCAGCAGTGAGCCGTCTGGTGCGTGGGTGAAGCACTTCTTTGCGGGTATTTCGAAGCGGTAGTCTTTGCGGGACAGGCCATCGTGCCAAGGGAGCGTGAAATAGAAGTGGTGTCCTGCGGACCAGAGAATGGGCGCGTCGCCAAGATTATCGAGGCGTAGGTAGACCTTGAAGGACACTTGCTCGAAGACGTAGCGGACAGTAAAGCGGTAATTAAACGGGTAGGCGGCTTGGTCAGCTTCAGTCGGTTTGAGCTCGGCGGTGAAGCCTGATTCGTCGACCGCGACGATTTCAAACTGTCCGTTACGCGAAAATCCGTGCATCGGCATTGGGCGGACGACGCCCTCCTGGTCCTTCCATTCGCCTATCTTACCTTTGTTGTAGGTGCGGGCTGCAAAGGGAAACAAGATCGGGTTGCCTCCGCGCACTTTGGCGAAGTTATTATAGTCCGCATCCTCTGGCCAGTGAATGACATCGCGGTAGGAGCCGTCGCTCATCCGCAGATTCCAATTCATCAGACGCGCGCCGAGTTCTGGACGCGCTAGAAAGGTCGATGGACCGCAGTTCCAGCTATGCAGCGTCACGCCGTTAAAGTCGATTGTTTCCATATCAGTAGAGTTGAAGTAATTTGGAGCCCCTGTCTAGCGCGAGAATATTTGCGGCTGATCTTTATCCCGAAACTGGTTGAAATTCGTGCGTCCTTTCTTGCTTTCTTTCGCACTCGTTCCATTCTTGGTATTTATGACGCTACGTCGTTTCTGCCTTTTATTGCTTACGTTATTTTTTTTGCCTTTGAATGCTGTGTTCTCTCAGGATGAGAAAGCTGTCGCACCTTCTGCGGCTGAAGGAGTTGATTCTAAATTGAATGTTTATGTGATCCCCATTACGGATGCGATCAGTAAGCCGAATTTATATATACTTCGTCGTGGTCTAAAGGAGGCGATTGAGAATAAAGTCGAAATGGTGGTTCTCGACATGGACACGCCAGGTGGTCGCGTTGACATCACGATCGAGATGATGGAAATGCTCGCTAAGTTTGATGGGATCACGGCGACTTATATAAATGATGATGCGATATCGGCGGGTTCGTTCATTGCGGCGGCGACGCAAGAGATTTACTTCTCGCCACAGGGCAAGATGGGGGCTTCGGCCGTCATTCAAGGAGGAGGCGAAGATGTGCCAGAAACCGCTCGGATGAAAATCGAGAGTTATCTTCGCGCTAATATTCGGGCGATGACTCAGGACTATCCATATCGCTCAGATGTGATTCGCGCGATGCTGGATGCGGACTTTGAACTGAAAATTGGAGAAGAGATTATCAAACCTGAAGGTGAACTCTTAACACTGACAGCAAGCGAAGCGGTTCGTGAGTATGGCGACCCTGCGATGCCCTTGCTGGGAAAAGGTATCCATGAGTCGATTGAGGAATTACTGGATGCTCGATTTGGGGCTGGGAAATACGAGATTCGGGATTTCGAAGTCACCTACTCTGAGGAAATTGCGAAATGGATGAATACTTTTGCACCTGCGTTGATGGGAATTGGTATGTTGTTGCTCTTTTTAGAGTTTAAAACTCCTGGCTTTGGCATTTTTGGAATCATGGGGATTGTATTCATCGCCATCTTCTTCGCGAGTCAGTATATCGCAGGACTGGCAGGGAATGAGCCGATTCTATTCTTTATACTAGGAGTAGTATTGATACTTGTGGAGCTGTTTTTCTTTCCTGGCACATTCGTATGTGCGCTCAGTGGTTTTGCTTTAATGTTAGGATCCTTAATGTGGGCCATGGTAGATATATGGCCCGACGAGCCGATCCGTTTTAGCCCCGATCTCATCGCTGAACCTTTTGTGAATTTAATATTTGGTCTCAGCATCGCCGTGTTTGGTGCGCTGTTGTTTGGGCGTTTCTTCAAGGGTTCGTTCTTGGAGCGTCGTTTAGTGCTCGCCGATACCGCAGGGGGCTCCAGTTCTGAGATCCGCGAAGAGCGCGAGGCTTCACTTCCTCGCGTGGGCGCTATCGGCGAGGCGGTTACTGATTTATTTCCGAGCGGTCGTGTCGAAATCGAAGGTGTGCGGTATGATGCGCGCAGCGCTTTGGGCTCGATAGATAAAGGCACACGTGTTTCGGTGGTTAAAAGCAGTGATTTTGCATTGATTGTAAAGGAGGCTTCGGAATGACACTTATTCTGGGATTGATCGTCGCCGCCTTGGTCCTCGTATTTTTTGAGATCATTTTGCCAGGTGGTGTGCTCGGCGTGTTAGCTGGGATCTGCGTGATTGCTGCGACATGGTTGGGCTTCAATGAATATGGCGTGCTGGGCGGCATGGGTATTTTTATCGGCACTTGCTTCGCAATTATTGTGATGGCCTATGTCGAATTTAAATTTCTCGCGAAGACGAAATTTGGTAAGGCGTTTCGTCTGGATGCGACCGTCACGGGGCACTCGAATGAATCCTCTGCAGAAGATTCAATAGTCGGCAAAGAAGGCACTGCACTAACGCGTTTAAATCCATCGGGAAAAGTTGCAATTGATGGACAGAGCTACGATGCTTATTCGCAAGATGGCTATGTCGACTCCGGTGAACTGATTGGCGTCGTTGCTAAAGATAATTTCAAATTAATCATTAAAAAACTATGAATGTATTCACACTCCCTCTAGCGCTTGCTGGGTGGCAACTTGGCGTTGCCGCTATCTTTGCTTTAATCTTACTTATAATTGGCGTTATTTTCGTCGTTTATATTGGCATTTTCGTCCGGGCTTGGGCTGCAGGTGCTTTTGTGGGCTTGCATACACTAGTTTTTATGCGGTTGAGAGGAGTGCCAGCAGCGTTGGTTGTTGATGCTCGTATTACCGCGGTGAAGGCAGGAATCGAACTATCAACTGATGATCTAGAAGCCCACTACCTTGCAGAGGGTAATGTGATTCAAACGGTGCAAGCGATCATTGCTGCAGATAAAGCGAATATTGCCCTGGACTGGCAACGTGCTTGCGCGATTGACCTTGCGACCAAAGGCACTGGCAAGTCGGTGCTTGAAGCCGTGCGCACGTCAATCAACCCAAAGGTAATTGAGTGTCCTGCGAGTGGTGGGGGCCGTGCCACAATTGATGGTGTGGCAAAAGACGGTATCCAAGTGAAAGCGCGGGCACGCGTTACCGTGCGTTCGAATCTCGACAACTATGTCGGCAGCGCGCTTGAAGAAACCATTATTGCCCGTGTGGGTGAGGGTATTGTGACCACGATTGGTTCTGCGGAATCATATAAGTCGGTGCTGGAATCTCCGGATTCCATTTCCAAGGTCGTGCTGGAGCGTGGCCTAGATGTGGGCACCGCCTTTGAAATTCTTTCGATTGATATCGCCGACGTGGATGTGGGTGAAAATATCGGTGCGAAATTGCAAGAGTCTCAAGCCGAGGCCGACAAGAACGTCGCTCAGGCGAAAGCCGAAATGCGTCGTGCGGCTGCGGTTGCCCTTGAGCAAGAAATGAAGGCTAAGGTTGAAGAGATGAATGCCAAGGTTGTCGAAGCCGAAGCGCAAGTTCCACTCGCGCTCGCTGAGGCCTTCCGTTCGGGTAATCTTGGAGTGATGGACTATTATCGTATGAATAACATCAAGGCCGATACTGACATGCGCGACTCAATCTCGAAAGGAGACGAGAGTAAGTAATTATTTTTAAGAGAAGGCTTCACGGTTGACCGTGGGGCCTTCTCATCAACTTTATAAATGGATTGGTTAGAATACATTGGTCCCTTGATTATCGCGGCGATTTACTTCTTCGGAAATAAATTCGTCAGTGGGCAAGAAGAGGGCGAGGATCCACGCACGCCAAGTAAACGCTCAGAGCCACGCGACTCTGAGGCTGCGGAGCGTCAGCGCCAGATTCAAGAAGAGATCCGCCGTAAGATTTTGGAGCGCCGCCAAGCCGCGGAACGTGGCGAGACGGCTACGCCCGTGGCCACGCGCGAGTCCGCTTCTGCATATGATGAGCAATTACGCAAGCGTCGCGAAGCGACACAGGCACGTCAGCAGCAGCGTGAGGCCGTCACGCCGCCGCCGATGCGCGACGCAGTAGAGCCACCACCGATTCAACAGGCTGGAGGAGCGAATCGTGGTTTTACTTGGGATGTGTCGGACAATGCGTATGAATCGCAGATGGAGCAGCAGCTTAAACAAATTGAGAAAACCAAGCGACAAGCTGAGCGACTCAAGAAGCAAGCGGGCATGCTCGACGAAAAATCAAAGGGTTCGAAACGTTCGCGCACTTCACGGGCGTTTAGTGGATCTGTGCGCAGTCAGTTAAAAGACTCCGCGGCAGCACGAGCTGCATTTATTTACGGCGAGGTTCTTGGCCAGCCAGTGAGCATGCGCAAGCAGAGCAGTGTGCCAGGGCTGACTTAGGCTAGAGTATTGTGGTTAGGCGATGTGTATCGCCTTTCAAGAAGAGACCTTGGGCGTGCGGACTTCACCAGTGAAGCTCCTACAGACCCCGCACGATAGAATACGATTCAATCAGGGCAGTGTAATTTTTGCCGTGCCTGAACTACTTGGTTTGAGTCGCTCGCCATTGCTTTCGATCGTAATATGCTCACCTGCAGTAAACAAGATGTCGACAGCGCCGTCTTTGGTCAGGTTGATCGTTTGCCCTTCGCTCATAGTCTCACGGTAAAGGATCGCGTTATCAGACTGTTGTTTTACCAGCACATAGACCGTGCCACTTGCGACTAAGGTGAGTTGATTGCTACTCACAGCTTCAGTCGACTCCACGGGCGTCACAGGCTCGGAGATTTCTGTGCGCACTTGTGGCGCAGGCTCGCTGGGGATTTCATCGCCACTGCTAAGGATTGCTTTGATCAGGCCAAAAATGACGAAGACCAATGTGAGTGTGCCAACAAATATGAGGCCGATCTTTAAATAGAATGTTTTGTCTGCCTCATCATCTGCACTTTCTGATTCCTCTTGTGCGGGTGATTGGGCGGCAATGCGACCGTAGCTGCTAGAGTCGTGGGTATTCACTTCTTCAGATACTGCCGGTTTGCTGATCTCCATCTGCCCGAATAATTCAGAGCTGCCCTTTTTACCGACGCGTGAGCTGCTCAGTAACTGTGCGTTGTAATCGGTGGCGATCTTTTCTGGGTCGAGTTTCAGGTAGCGGGCATAATTCTTGATAAAGCCCCGCTTGTAGAGGTCGGGGAGATCGAAATCGAATTTATCTTGTTCGATGTAGCCTAAAAAATCGCTGCGAATTTTAGTCGCCTCAGCAGCCTCGCGCAGAGAAATTCCCTTGCGTTTACGTGCTTCTTCTAAACGTGCCCCGATGGTTTGCATTGATACGCATAATGTGAGCGTCTTGTTTTATTTCGCAAGCACGAATCGTAGGCTTGGGTGAATCGTGCAAAATTAGGTAGCTGTAGCGATAACGCTTTGGATCAGCTCACTGAATCCTAAAACGATGCATGGTCGGTAGAAGCGACACTCTTGTCGCTTTTGCAGATGATAAGCTGTCTAGGAGCGTTTTGCTGACGTATGAAAGCGACAAGAGTGTCGCTTCTACGAGAACAGGATAGAACTAGGAAAGCTCGAAGAGCAGATCGGCCCATTCGCCATCTGCTCGGGAGTCTGTGGTGATCGTCTGATCGCTGCGTAGGTCTTTAAAGCGTTGTAGGAAGTGGTCGCGGACGAGGTCGAGCTCTTTGGTGAGGATCCCACTCAAGGCGAGCGTTCCGCCGTCTTTAACGCCGTTGACCAACGGGTCGGAGTGGGGAATGAGCACGTCGGTTTGGATATTGGCGAGTACGAGATCACCTTGGCGTCCGTTTGCAAAGCCTCGCTCTAGGTCGGCCACTTCGAAATCGGGCTTCTTCAAGTGAGGGTTCTCTTCAGAATTGCTGTGGCACACGGTGATGGCTTCGGGATCGAAATCGAAGCCGAAGATGTTTTTGTAGCCGAGTGCTGCCGCTGAGAGGGCGAGCACGCCTGAGCCGCAGCCTGCGTCGATTAAGTCGATTGTGTCGCGGCTGTCGGGATGCGCTTCCAAGTAGTCGAGGAGACGACCTGCGCAAAGACGAGTGGTTTCGTGAGTGCCTGTGCCGAAGGCCATGCCAGCGTCTAGGTAAACGATCGCACTGCCATCGGGAGCAGTGATTTGGTCACGCTCCCAAAGTGGAATCCAGTGGAGTTGTCGATTGCTCCATGGCTTGACGAATTCTTTGTAAGCATTTTGCCAATCGGCATCGATGATCGGTGTTTCGACAAATTCGGCGGTGAGTATTGGAAAGTCCGCCTTCAGTTTGATCAATTCTGCTTGCGCGGTCTGGGAATCTGGAAAGATGCCAAACACGTCGTAGGGATCGGTGATCTCCTTCTGCATGATGCCCCAATAGGGCGATTCGGTCTCGAAGAAATAGCCGTCTAGGATTTCGACGAGGTCTTCAGGGATGCGGGCGCGGAGTTCAACTTGATTGCTCATTGCAAGTAATTTAAGGTGGGAAACGACGGATTGAGAAAGCTTAAGCGATGGGCTTAATTTTGCCTTTACTCAGTTTATTGACCACTTCTGGTAGGAGGCGGTGTTCGGCGATATGAATTTTGGTCTCCAAGATTTCGAGTGTGTCCGAGTCTTCGATGCGCACTTCTTTTTGATCGATAATGGGGCCAGCATCGAGGTCAGGCGTGACCCAGTGCACGGTGCAGCCAGTGACTTTTACCCCGTGGTCGTAGGCTTGCTTGATGCCGTTCATGCCAATGAAGCTTGGTAGTAGGCTGGGGTGCAAGTTGATGACTTGTCCATTGAAGGCTTCGATGAACTTTCGATTGATGATACGCATGAAGCCTGCGAGCACGATCAGTTTAGGTGAGAATGACTGTATGCGTTCGATGTAGGCCTGTTCAGCATCTTCGGAGAGGCGCGCACCCTTGCGGCCTGGATCAATATAGATGGCCGGCACTTTGTGCTTCTGCCCGAGCTGTAGGATACCAGCATCCTCGTGATCACTAATGATCGCGGCAATTTTGGCGGCACCGAGTTGTTTTTTGCTTTCGGCTTTGAGGAGAGCGTCGGCATTGGAGCCGCGCCCAGAGCCGAGAATTACGATTGGATAGGCCATTATTTAGAAAAGCTGGAACACTGAAATGTGGAGACGCTGAAATTAACGGAAAAACTTCTTGGCTTTTTCGACGAAGGATTCGCTCACGGGGTTGGCGGGATCGCCGCAGGCTTCAGCGTATTCTTCGAGCTTTATTTTTTGTTCGCCACTGAGCTTGATGGGCACTTCGACTTGGACTCGGATGAGAAGGTCTCCCTTGCCGTTGCCGCGCAAGTAAGGGATACCTTGGTCGCGTAGGCGGAAAGTAGTGCCAGTCTGTGTGCCAGCAGGAATCTTCAAGGATCCTTTACCAAATAAGGTGGGCACGTTGATCGAGCCGCCGAGTGCTGCGAGGGTGAACTTGATGGGCACTTCACAGAAGAGATCATTATCATGACGTTCGAAGAGTTCGTGCTCTTTGACGTGGATCATGATATACAGGTCGCCCGCTTGGCCACCCATTTGACCCGCTTCACCTTTACCGGCAGAGCGTAGCTTTGAGCCAGTAGAGACGCCGGCAGGAATACGCACTTTAACGGTGCTACTGTCCATGACGCGGCCTTCGCCACGGCAATCGCCACATGGTTTTTCGATGCTTTGACCTGCGCCATGGCAGCTTGGGCAGGCTTGGCGAAAGCTGATGAACCCACGATTAGAGGTCACTTGGCCTGCGCCACCACAGGTTGAGCAAGTGACTTTTTTAGAGCCTGGCTCCGCGCCTGAGCCAGTGCACTTCTTACACTCGACTGGACGGCGATAGCGAATTTCTTTCTCGGTGCCTTTGGCAGCCTCTTCGAGGGTAATTTCTAAGTCGTAGCGTAGGTCTGAGCCGTGCGCCGCACCGCCTGCTTGGCCGCGTCCGCCACCACCTCCTCCGAAGAATTCTTCGAAGATGCCGCCGCCGCCAACTCCGCCGCCGCCAAAGGCTTCGCGGAAGATGTCGAAAGGATCGTGGCCGCCCATGCCGCCCATACCGCCGCCGGGGTTGCCCATGCCACCTTGTTTAAAGGCTGCGTGACCATAGCGGTCGTAGGCTGCTCGCTTGTCAGCGTCTTTAAGGACGTCGTAGGCTTCGGAAATTTCTTTGAACTTGGCTTCAGCAGCGGCATCGCCCGGATTTTTGTCTGGGTGGTATTTGACCGCCTGCTTGCGGTAGGCCTTCTTTAAGTCGCTTTCAGATACGTCGCGAGAAACGCCTAGAAGTTCGTAATAATCAGTCGTTGCCATGGTCATTTAGATTTGAAGCTTAGTCTTTTTGTGGGCCGCTGGAAACGATCACACTGGCAGCGCGGATAAGGCGCTCGTTGAGGCGGTAACCGGCACGAACTGTTTGAATGACGTGGTCTTCTTTAACCTCTTCGGATGGCTGATGTGCGATACATTCGTGGTAATTAGGATCAAAGACGTCACCATCGGGAGCAAGTTCTTCGAGCCCTTGCTCGGTGAGAGACTTCTTTAATTGATCGTCGACCATTTTGAAGCCGAGTGTGACGTCCTTAGCTTCTGGATGATTTTCGGCGGCTTGGAGGCCGAGCTTCATGTTGTCGAGCACGGGCAAGAGTGATTCGATGACATCGGCAGCTGCACTGCGAATGATCTCTTGTTTTTCTCGAGCGATACGCTTGCGGAAATTCTCCATATCGGCGACGGAACGCAGGAAGCGAGTCTTCATTTCTGCGGCTTCCTGCTGCGCTTTCTCGAGTTCACTCAGCTCTGGCTCAGGGTTGGTCGCTGCTTCTTCAGCCACATTATTGATAGGCGTGTCTTCCACGGCAGTCTCCGAGGCGCTTGCTTCGACTTCGTCTGTGGTGTCTTGTTTCTTGTCTGTCATGGTTTTGAAAAATTGTTTGATTCGACCCATATGTATGGAGCTCATTTTTAAAGTGAGCGCGGGAGTGTGCGGAAAAAATCCAAGAATTCAAGGGCGCTTTCCACTCTGTGTCATTCGAGGTGCAATTAACCTAGACACGGGAGTCAGAATACTGAAGTCAGAAGTCAGTCGTTTATACTGAGGAACTTACAAACACAGAGAGCTTCGCCCAATTGGCGAAGCGTATAATACTGCAATCGGTTGATTGTGAATCCTGTATTTCGACTTCCTGTCTCTCTTGGGTTAATTTGCTTCAGTCGCCGGACGTTTATACCAAAAGCCGCAGAGTTTGCGGTAGCGCACGGCGACAGGCATGAGAATCATCAGCGCGACCCAGCCGAGAATTTGCGGTCCTGAATACCACGCTAGCTTGCGTGCGGAGGTGCGTGCGGGGGCATGGGTGAGTATTTCGAAACTGAGTTGCTGTTTTTTTCCCCATGTTTTGAGTTGGCGCGAAAGGCGCACTTCTTCGCTTGCGTAGAGCTTTTCATCGAATCCACCAACGGCTAGAAATGCGTCGCGGCGACAGAAGAGGTAACTGCCAGCGGCAGTGCGTGTGAGTTTTGAAATTTTTGCCCAGAGCCCGATCCCGAATCGGCCGATGGCGGAGATCTCACCTTCGAATTGAATGAGTGAACCGCCGCCGACGCACTTGCCGGTGCGTAGTTGTCGGAGGGTTTCGGTGAGTAAGCTGGGTTCGATGCGGGTGTCTGCATCAATGAAGATTAGAAATTTACCATGACTTGCAGCGACCCCTGCGTTTCGGGCGCGAGCGATTTGGTTCACCGGCTCAAAGACTACGGTGATACCCTCGTAGCCACGGGCGACGGTTGCGGTCTCGTCGGTGGAGTTGTTATCGACGACGATACATTCCCCTTGCTGGTCTTGAGCGGCCATGACTTGCTGCACGGTATTTAAGGTCACGGGCAGTTCGGCCGCCTCGTTGTAGGCGGGTATGATGATGGAGTAGTCGATCGCCGTGTGGTTCATTTTTCGTTAATCACTACTGGAATGTGGACCTCGAAGCGTTTAAACATTCCAGGCATAAAGGGTCCATTCCAGAAGATACCGCGGGCATCTCCAGTGATGGCATATCCCTCTTGCTCGGCGAGCCATGCTCGGAGTTTGGTTTCTGCCTCGCGGAAGTTGCGCTCGGCGTAGCCGCCACGCACGCCGATACTGGCAACCGTGCGGGCTGGGATTTGGTGAATCGTGACATCATCGGTGCCTTCTTGCGCCTTTTCGATGGCGTCTTCACCAATGTAGAAATACATGACACCGGGCTCAATCTCGGCTTCGACCGGAGTGGTCATGGCAATGTCGCGCGAGCTGATGTAGCGAAAGAGTGGGCGAAAGAGGCCGTTGCCATCGCTGAAGTAGGGGCGCTCCGATTGGCTCGCAATCAAGTGCGCCGCGGGCAGTGTTTTGATTTCGGTTACGCCGACATCAGTTTTTGGGAAGGCTTGTTCGGCGGCAGTCATGGCTTGAATGGAGCATGAAAAGATGAGGAGCAGTTGGAACGCTTTCATTTTTATAGATCTCAATTTCGAGTAGAACCTTACAGATTCGTTTCTTCGCAATTGCCTCAAATGTGTTGCTAGCTTGGAATATTCTGCGTGCTTGTATTATCCATAAAGTATCTATGAATTTCTTGTTACGCATTCTCAGCCTCAGCTTGTTTGGTTTTTCTGCATTGGTTTTACAGGCAGCGCCTGTAAAAGGCGAGCAGGCCAGTGTTGAACTGATCGCCGATGTCGCCCAAATCGTGCCAGGCGAGTCGTTTCAAGTGGCGGTGCACTTTGAGTTGGAGCCACATTGGCATATATATTGGCAAAACCCAGGGTCGAGTGGTTTACCGTTGGAGCTCACTTGGGAGCTCCCTGAAGGGCTTGAAGCAGGGGCGATTCAATGGCCAACGCCACAGCGATTTGATTTAGATGGCTTTATTACTTATGGCTACGAAGACTCGGTGACTTTTATGGTGCCCGTTACGGTCGCGGAAGGCTTTCGAGGTGATATCGCGACTCTGAAAGCAGATGCGTTCTGGTTGATTTGCAAGGAGCTGTGCTTGCCTGGTGACGCCAAATTGAGTCTATCGCTGCCTATTGGAGATGCCTATCTAGAAGGTGCGAATGTGGCACTTTTTCAGCAAGCAGTCGAGAGCTTGCCTGCGGGCGATGTGCCTTGGGAGTTGTCGGCTAGCTTCAACTTGGACTCAAAGGAGGCGATGCTTCGCCTCACAGCAGATCAAGGCGGTTTTCTGCCGACGGAATTGTATTTTTACGCAGACCAAGAAGGCATCGTAGACCCGAATGCGGCTCAAGTCATGAGTTCACCCAGCGCTCAAGTTGCTGAGCTCCGTTTAAGTTTAGATATGCTATTTCTAGATACGCCGGCGGATCGTTTAAATGGTGTCTTGCAGAGTGAAAACGGGAGTTGGGCGATCCAGGTCGATTTTACGGATCACGTGACCTCGCTGTCCCGCATTCAAGAGCTGGAGTCGGGAGGCTTTGAGCAAAGCCTTCTGGATCTCGGATTACCAGGATTTTTGGCATTGGCATTCCTTGGTGGGTTGATTCTGAATGTTATGCCCTGTGTTTTACCAGTGCTTTCATTGAAAGTATTTTCGCTTCTGAAGCATTCTGGGCAATCGAAGCAACAAGCCTTGGCGCATGGCTTCGCCTACACGGCAGGTGTGGTGTTGAGCTTTATCGCGCTCGCGGCTGCTTTATTTGCACTACGGGCGGTCGGCGAGCGGATCGGTTGGGGGTTTCAGCTGCAGAATCCGAATTTCGTGGTGTTACTCGTCGTGGTGTTCTTTTTGTTTGGGCTCAACTTAATGGGTGTATTTGAAATTGGCACCAGTTTGATTGGGGCGGATAGCAAAGTGTCGCAGCGGAATGATGTGCTGGGTTCATTCGGGATGGGCATCCTCGCTGCAGTGGTTGGTGCGCCATGTATGGGCCCGCTGGTGGCATCGGTCAGCGGCATTGCGGTGCAGGCGAATCAAGCGACAGGTTTATTGATTTTTGGCACGATGGGGCTGGGGCTGGCGTCGCCGTTTTTGTTGCTGTCTGTGTTTCCCAAACTGGTCGCGTATTTGCCCAAACCCGGTGTCTGGATGGAGTCCTTTAAGCAATTCATGGGCTTTTTGTTGATGGCGGCAGTGGTTTTTCTGGCGTTGGTGGTTGGCCGTCAAGGCGGGGTGGATGCCGTTTTTGCGATACTAGTGGTGTTGCTGATCACTGGAATGTCCGCTTGGATCTACGGTCGCTGGGCCGCGCCGGCGAAATCAAAGCGCTCGAAATTCATCGCAACGACCCTCAGTGCGGCACTCACCATAGGCGTCAGTGTGTATGCGATTCAGTCGACTAAAGCGGCTTATGAGAGCTTTCAAGGAGGTTCGACTACCGAAGACGGACAATGGCAGGCATGGTCGAGTGAGCGTGTTGAGGCAGAGTTAGCCGCAGGTAATCCTGTGTTTATCGATTTCACTGCCACCTGGTGTCTGATATGTCAGGTGAACAAAAAAGTGGCGCTTCGCACAACTGAGACGCAGACGCTTTTTGAAGAATATGGGATCGTTGCCCTTGAGGCCGACTGGACGCGTTATGATGCGGCAATCACCGATGAGCTCGAACGTTTTGGCCGCTCAGGCGTGCCGCTCTACGTGCTGTATACTCC
>CAKZOI010000026.1 GCA_937136395.1 uncultured Opitutia bacterium
TAGCAAATCGATTTAGGACTTGAGCAAAGAACTGCCCCGCTGCAAACACCGCAAACGCCAACCAGACAAGTCTAGCATCGCTGTAGTCAGAAAGTAATGGTTCCAGCGAAAAATAACCGAGCGACGCAAAGAGAAATATGCCCACAAAGGCAACTCCCAGGTTCAGGCTCTTCAAGGTTTCATAGAGAGCTCGCATGATATCCCAGTTCGGACTTCCGCTCGCCTCTCTGACTTCTCCAGCTAGGATCGGTGACAGATTTGTAGCTCCCCCCATTGCGACTGAAATCATTCTCGAAAAAGTCATTGATGCCTGCATTCCCACCATTGTGCAGAAGAAGGAGAGTGATCCAAAAAGCAACCATGCCGCGACCTGCACTTGATCAAATCGCGACAGAATCAAGGGAAGGACAAGAAAAAGCCTCCCAAATGCCACCACTCGGCTACACCATGTAGTAAAAGTCGGAGAGTGCCAAAGGCGCCGAAATAGTTTACGCATTGATGGCACTGGCTCCAGAGATCAACCCTTTCTCAGGGTGCAGATAACAAAATTCCGGCTCCATGGAAAACCCTGTCTTACGAATCACAGTTTCATAAATCTCAGCGACAAGGCTCAGCACATCAGCCGAAGATCCGCCTCCGCAGTTCACGATGAAATTCGCATGCTCGGGGGACACTTGTATCCGCCCGCGGCGCTTCCCTTTAAAGCCTAAATCTTCGATCACTTTCCCCGGAGGACCACAGGCTGCATACAATTCGGGTGAACTCTTAAATACCGAACCACAACTCGGCATCTTACGTGGAAATTTTCTGCGCCGATCACTCAGAATCTGAAGCAGTTCTAGACGTTGATCCGCGTATGCTCTACTGACTTCAAGCTTTAGCTCTATTGCCAAAATAATGCAGTCCTCACTCTGAAAACGGCTTTGCCGATATCCAAAATCACATTCTTGGGCTGGATACTTTAAGATATTACCTTTCGAATCAAGGATCGTCACATATTCTACATGATCACCAATAGACTTTCTTTGACTACCTCCATTCATATAGATCAACCCGCCGAAAGATGCCGGTATTCCAACGGTATGCTCAATGCCCGAATAATTTGAGCGAGCGACGGCAACAGCAACATGAGGCGTCCACGCTCCTGCTTCGACCATAAATACGCCTTCACGACACAGGTCGATAGACGAAAATCCATGGCCTATGTGTAAAATGCATCCCCGATAACCTGCGTCATCAAAAAGTAAGTTAGTTCCCCGCCCAACAACGCAGAAAGGAATACTTCTAGACCGAAGGTAGTCCACCGCATCCACGACGTCTTGTGTCGAGTTAACCTCAAGAAAAAGGTCTGAAGGTCCGCCAATTCTCCACCACGAGTAATCTGCCAGAGAAACGTTCTTCCGGAACTTAAGCATCTTCGTTAACCCCTTTTTTACGCTCTACGATCGCTGGAATCCCATAAGCAACCATCCCACTCGGAACGTTCTTAGTAACAACAGCATGCGCACCAATAACAGCATCGTTTCCAATCGAAACAGCACCCAAAATAGAGGCATTAGCATATATACGAACATTGGTGCCAATAACTGGATAATCCGCTTCGATTCCGAATCTGCCGTGGCTGCCTAATGTAACCTGCTGCCAGATCATTGTACCTTTTCCAATTTTGACACCATCACCAATAACAATGCAGAGGGGGTGAGGAAACTTAACCCCTTTATCTATCTGTGCGAGAGGTGATATGTCACAACTTGTATAGACACGCATGATATGCCGTAAAGCATATGCTAGAAATCTACCCACTGCTCCCCAATTTAGATAAACATGCCTACTCAGACGGTAAAGCAATAGCAAATGGATTTCTAATGAGAATGTTCGCTTCCAGAACCTGCTGAAAATTTTCACTGCGCTGAAAATTTATGCAATTACGGAAAAGTCGGCTCCTAACAAAGCCAACTTGTCTGATAGTTTACTATAACCACGACTGATCTGCCACGCGTCTGTGATGACAGTTTCTCCTCTTGCAATCATACCCGATAGCATAAGCGCGGCACCGGCCCGCAAATCTAAGGCAGAGACTTTCGCGCCTGACAAAACCTGGCCACCTTGAATCTGCAGCAGATTTCCATCCACAGAATGCGTAACTCCCATTTTAGCCAGCTCATTCATATAACCATACCTTCCTGGGAAGCGTAAATCGATGATGTGTGATTTCCCCTGAGCAACTGCACCCAAGACGGCGAATAGTGGCTGCATATCGGAATTGATTCCTGGATAAGGACCCGTGCTGATCTCGATAGGGTAAGTATTGCCGCCTCTAACAATAGCTGTGTTCTCATTTCGATAGATAACAACTCCGCTTTCGCGCAAATGAACAAGGGGCACTTCAAGATGCTCAAAGGGAAAGTCATGAAGCATCACATCACCACCCGTCACGACAGCACCCACCAACCATGTGAGCGCTTCGATATTATCCGGCATTACCTCGTGCTTTGCACCACCTAGATGCTCTACGCCGTTTACGATGATCGACTCTTGGCCTCGAACCTCGATCTCAGCCCCCATTTTACAGAGCAGTTTGATTAGATCCAAAATCTCGGGACGTATGTGCGGATTCCAAATCCTTGTCTTTCCC
>CAKZOI010000027.1 GCA_937136395.1 uncultured Opitutia bacterium
AGTCATATCACCCAAAGTTGATGCGTTGATAAAAGATTCCTTACACGGGGATCTAGCTTCGCCACGTCTGCCTCCACTTGTTCGGCTTGGTGAATCGTGCCATATCGTCCTCGGCATACAGAAACAAGTCTCCGCGCTCCGGATCGTAAACGAAGTCGATGCCATTGAATGATCCTGCGCCCGACAAAAACTCTACGACTTCATCGTAAGCGCCCAGCATATCAAATTGCTTGAGCAGCTTCTTGATCTTGCGTGATGTGAACCAGTTCATTCGACTCCCTCCACTTTGCAGATCATGGAATCGACCAGCGCCTGCACCTTGGCGATGTCATCGTCTCCCATCTTGTCAGATGTTCCATTGCGAAAGTTCTTAAGCCGGTGCCAAGGCACACCAGACTGACGCGCCAGCTCCGACAGATTAAAAAGCGCGAGCCTGTCGCGCCACAGTTTGATTTGTTCCTCGTTCATGCTGTGATTGGTATTTCTATTTTTGGATTTGTTCAACTCTAAAATTAGATTTCTTTACTTTATCCTCCATCAAATTTTAAGGCTACCGGCTAATCGGCACTCTATAAGAGAGTGCCGATAGTCCGATAGGGTAGCTTTTAAATTCCGATAGCCTGCCGATAGCTGCCGGTAGGCTATTTTATCATACCCGATAGGTTTCCGATAGCGCCGATAGGTTTTGCCGATAGACCCCATTTTTGACCCCTATCGGCAGGCATCATTTTGGCGCTTTTGACCCCACTTTTACCCTGTCCCATCGTTCACCATCGAGCCTAATATATTCCAAATATTCGCATTCAATTGCCATTTTTAGCAATTCACGGATCCGCTTTTCAGTCATCTTAGAGCCATATTCGTGAGCGTAAATGGTGCCCTTATTTGGATATTCGCCATGCCTTTGCCACTCTTTTACCATCTCAATAATCTGCTTTATCTCATCCATCGGCATGGTGTCCTCTTTCCTCAGCCGGCGAATCTGCACGTCAGTGACGCCGTTTTTAGGCTCAATGTAAGCCATAAATACTTCCTCGCCCTTGGTGCCAATGCCGCCGTTTCTGTCCTTTGCAACGGTGAATTTGACCGCCCCGGCTTGGTTTGGCGAGTAGGGTTTGGCTAGTGTGACCATGTATGAAACGCCGTCATAGCGTCCCATTTTGGCGCCAGATCCACGGCTCCATGTGCCTCTGCCATCAGTGCTTTTGACCACGTGATCTGATAGCAAGACAGCCGCGCCGCAGCTTGTAAATGGCCTCACATACTCACGGAAAAAGCCCAGTATGCTGACGGCATCGTCCTCTTTAAATCCGCATAGTGAGATCATTTCGGCCAGACCGTCAATGCTGACAACGCTCGGATTGTTGCGATCAGCCCATGCCATGACGGCTTTGACATCCTCCGGAGCCGGATCGTGAACGTATTTTAGGTGCCGCCGGATTGACTCTTTAGGTATGCCAAATGCGACTGCCCGTTTGACGATGCCCTGCGGATTGTCCTCCGGATCAATAAAAACGACATCTCGCCCCATCAGTAGCTCGGTGCCGATGATCGACAGCGTGATGTTGGTCTTGCCGACGCTTGGTTCGCCGTGAATCTCGTTAATGCGTCCAGCATAGAGCAGACACTCGCCCGATATACTAGGTGCCACTGTAGGCAATTCTGGCTCAAGTTCGCCGGACAGGATGTCGTCCAGGTTGACGAAAATGGAGTCATCTGACGGCAGCATCTCAATGGCGCGCTCAATTTCGCCCGCCTCGATAATGTCTGCCAGATCCTCCTTTTCACCAAATCCGGCGACATCAATGATCTCGGCGTGCTGGATGTGGCGCTTGATGGATTCGGCTGCTTTGATGCCTGCCTCGTCATTGTCTGGCCAGATAGCAACGCGTCTGCCCTCAAAGCCCGACCAATCGCATTTATTGACCGCTGACGAGCCTCCCGGCCATGAAATGATTATCCAGTCAGGCAGATGCTTTTCTGCCGCCTCAACGCATTTCTCGCCCTCGACGATCAAGATGGGTTTGCCGGCTTCTTGATTTATGCGCTCGCCACGGTAAAGTGGCCGAGGTTCGGCGAAAGCGCACCATTTCCACTCTGGATCCTGCTTGTTGTGAAACTGCACCCATGAGAGCGGTCTAATGTCCTTGCCCTTTTCTTCGGTGGCATCCCAGCGCATGATGACGCCAATGGCAGACCCATCACGCCCGCGATAGCGATATACGTGATCTGCCTTGCCATTGTCAAAGTGCGAGTCCGGGCAGTCTGTCGGCGGTATTGCCGCATGCTCCCATTGCTCGACTTTTGTCTTTTTGACTGGCTCCTGCCTTGCAGCGCGAAATGGCACCACGTTCAATTGTAAATCTTCTGCCGCCTGCTCCAGTGATACGTTGTAGCGGTAGGCGTAGAGACTGAGCATGCCTTTGCCGCTTTGATCGTCCTCAAATGAATGCCAGTGCCCGTCATATTGATTGACGGATAGGCTGCCCTGATTGCCAATCTTATACCATTGACCGGACAGCTTGACTGGCTTGTCTGCAAACCATTCGCCGATGCGCGATTCAATGCTTGCAGCTAGTGATTTGTCGATTTCGTCGTAGTCGATGCGATCCGATTTTGGCCGCGATTCGTCAGTGGTCTTGAATTTGTATTTTGCCATGTTTGTTCGTGTTCGTGTTGGTTAAATTAGTCCTTCTGAGAATTTTTAAGCTCATGATCGTTGCCGGTTGTGAAAGCGCCTCGATCATTTGTCAAAGCGCAGTTCATTTTTGCCGAAGTTGCGCTTCCGGTTAGCTAGTGCCGCCTCGCGCATTTCCTCAAAAGTGTAGTCGCGCTTTTGGATGTTTGGATTGTATTCTGGATCAAATTTGACCCGCATACGCTCGATCAGCTTCTCGCACCCATCCAGCGCGTTGCTGTTGAAGTTCTTTTCTATGTGCGTCTCGATGGATTCGTTTTTCATTAGATGCGTTTTCTCATGCCGTAGGTTGCTAGTAGAGCGGCATCGACAACGCCGTCATGTGGATTCTTTAACAGATTGCCTGCCTCGCTGGTGACGCGAAAATGCTCATCCGGCCAGAGCTTGCGAGCTTCAGACAGTGCCGCCGCCTTGGTATCAAACTTCTGGTTTTTTGGCATTTTTGGTTTTGACCAAAATTCGCGCTGCCATTTCTGACTCAGCACGATGTGATGCTTGAGTTTGTAAGCCACTAGGAGCGTTTCGATCGCAGCAAAGCAGTAAGTCATAGAGCGAAGCCCAGCTGCGCTTGGTGCGTGCCCGCCGGGATCCTCGACGATGACCGTGTAGTCGCGCCCGTTCTCGATTGCTATCTTTTTGTAAGCGAAGTATTCTGCCAGCTTTTGCAGATCCAGCTTGCTGCCCTTGCCCTTGCCTACAATCGGCATCGAATGGAAGTTCAGCAGGTTGCCAGCGTTGTCGATTTCGCAGATTGCGCCGGATTTGCCGCAGTCGATTCCGATGTAGTGTTTTATAGCCATAGTTTGTATTGGTTAAGGTCCAAGTAGGTTGTGGTCAATGCAGTCCTTCCATAAGGCGTCGAGCAGCTCGTCCACGCTTTTAAATCGGTGCCCGTGCTTGCGCCATTGCCGCGTCGATCTTTTCGCGCGTGCCTATTCCGCTAATAGAGTATCCGCACTGATTTGACAGCAGCCAGTCCAGACGATTTCGATCTTTTACAAGCTCGGCGTGAAGCTTCTTCAACCTAGTCATTGCCAGATCGTATTCGCTGACTTTCAGATCACGAAAATCGCGGCTTTGCGATACAGTATCAAATACGCTCGACCAGAATGCGTAGCCTTGATTGGATCCAGCCCAGTCAAAAGCTTTTTGCAAAGCGGCTGCCGGCGTCTGGCAGATGCTCATGTGTAGCAAATCCTCGTCGGTGTTGCGGATTGCTATTGCCGCAATGGGCGCCGGCATGGAGTCATAGAAGTGTTGTTCGATTGTCTTCATAGATCAAAGCCCACCTTTCCGTCTGCAAGATCATGTTCGCCCATGCGATGCAGCTCGGCCTTTACTTTCGCCCAATAGGCGTCAGTCGCAACCTTGCGGTAGCCGTTCGGTCCTCCGTTATGGATCCGAGCGATGTCCTCCGCCGTCGGCGTGTGGCCGATGCGCTTCTCGGTGGCGTAGCGACTCATGTATGCCGTGAACATTGCAATGCTCTTTTCCCGGTCGAACGCGTCGAGGTGCGTGTAGCTGGTCCCGGCGAATTGGTTGGCGTCCTCAACATAGACGCTCCAAATCTGTAGGCAACCATAGGCCTTCCCATTGTCGCCGATTGCGTTATTGTCGCTGCCTGATTCAACTGCGATGATTGCTAGTATTAGTTTTATCCACATAGTTTTTTCTTTCGTTTAGATTGAGCGTAGGCGCATAACTAGTTCGTGCCTCACTTCATGCGAGACTTCGTTGTTCATTTTTTTGCCCTCTTATTTTTTCGGTTGATTTGCAGTTTGCGATGCGCAAAACGGCTGCGCACGATGTCGTAGGTGAGATCATATTTGCAAGCCACTTCTTTGATACTGGCGCCTTGCATGTGCATCTTGTGCATCTCTTGAGTATCATCTTCAATGTTAGTGCGGCGAATCGGCAGATTGCGGTTGATAAACCGCTGCCTGACCTTTCCATGGCTCAAATTATACTTGCGAGCGATTGAGCTAATGGTGGCGCCGTCCATATGCATCTCGTGCATGTCGCTAGTCTCTGAGTCGATTTGAGACCGGCGGTCTCTGTTCGTCAGTATCTCTGGCGTGTTGGCCATTTCGTTGTAGCGTTGAGCCATGCTGCGGATGAAATCCATGCAACTGGTCGCGTGATTTGTTTGCATGTTGATCATTCCGTGCTACTCTCCATCTAATTCTGCGAATTGACGCGCTATTTGTGGATCTCCGCAAAATTTATTTGCCGCACGTTTAGAGATACGATCAGCTGCTAATTGCTTGTTTTTTTCAATCTCGCTTTGCTGATT
>CAKZOI010000028.1 GCA_937136395.1 uncultured Opitutia bacterium
CTTTTGCCAAAGCAGAGATTCCGATCTATGGGCATAAAGCAGATACTGAAATGTTTGAGGCGCCCGCGCGCATGTCGAGCTATGCCATACCTGGCTTAGACATGTTGCCCGTGCCGATCACTCATTGGATCGAAGGTGGCGATACGCTGGAGCTGCTTGGCACTTCGATGGAGATACGCCATGTGCCAGGGCATTGCCCAGGTAATGTGCTGGTATATTTAGAATCCGAAAAGTCGGCGATTGTCGGTGATGTGATTTTTGCGGGAAGTGTCGGACGTTACGATTTGCCCGGTGGCGATTTTGAAGTGCTGAAAGAATCCATTCAAACACAGGTGTATACATTGCCCGACCAGACGACGATTTACCCAGGACATGGTGGAACGACCAGTGTGATCCAGGAAAAAGCGAGCAACCCATTTGTGCGTGGATGAGTGATTTGGCACAGAGTGGTGTCGCGTATATGCAGCATGCCTTGGAACTCGCCAAGCGGGCCTGGGGGCGCACGCATCCCAATCCGATGGTCGGTGCGGTGATCGTCGAAGACGGCGCAGTTGTTGCTGAAGGCTGGCACCATGCCGCCGGGCAAGCACATGCCGAAGTCGAAGCGTTGCGAGCGCTCGGCCGTCAGCCCCATGTCGGTGCCACTATGTATGTTACCCTAGAGCCATGTAGCACCTGTGGGCGCACCGGTGCCTGCAGCGATGCAATTATTGAGGCGGGTATACGCCAGGTTGTGATTGGTGCCATCGATCCAAATCCAGCACATGCGGGGAAGGGAATCGAAGTTTTGCGTGCTGCAGGTATTGAGGTGATTGATGGCGTGTTAGCCGAACAGTGCGCGGATTTGAATTTGATTTTCAACCATTGGATTTTGAAAGGCAGACCATTTGTCGCCGCGAAGATCGCAGTTACACTAGATGGCAAATTCGCGGCAGCATCGGGGCATTCTCAATGGGTGACCAGCGACCTTGCGCGTGAAGACTCGATGCGCTGGCGGAGCTATTTTCCAGCCATCGCGGTGGGAGCCGATACCGTGCTTTGTGACGATCCCAGCCTCACCAGCCGGATAGGAGACCATGTTACTTGCCCGCGCCGATTTGTCTTTGACCGTTACCTTCGGATCGCGGGAAGAAAAAATATGCCGAAGCTGTTTACCGATGAATTTAAAGCGCAGACAGTGGTGCTCTGTGCCGCCACAGCTTGCCAGATGTTGAAGCAAAAGCTGATCGACTTAGGTATTTGCATCTGGGTATTGCCGATTGGCGAGGATGGGCATCTGGACTGGCAAGCTTTTCGCGAGCGTTGTGCGGTCGAGGGCATTATCGGTCTTTATATTGAAACCGGGCCCAGACTCGCCACTGCATTGCTTGAAAAGCAAAAACTGGATTACCTTTATATGTATCAAGCGCCTAAATTTATGAGTGATTGTGCAGCTGCGGGGATTGGGAGCGCACGTCACACAACCTCTATGAGTGAGGCGATCAAGCTTAACAGAGTGCAACGAGCGATCTTGGGTGAGGACACCTTGGTTCGCGGACATCTTTAAACGAATATGTCAGACTATCAATTAATCATCGCTAGCGGGAATGCCCACAAAGTCGAAGAGTTCGAGCAACTGCTCGACGGCATCAATTTCGAAGTTAGTTCAGCGGAAGTCTGTGGAGGTATGCCCGATGTCGACGAAAACGGAGGCAGTTTCGTCGCCAATGCTCAAATTAAGGCCGAAGCCCTGCGTGCGATCGCACCAAAAGAAGCTTGGGTGATGGCCGACGACTCTGGTTTAGAAGTCGATGCGCTAGATGGCGCACCCGGGGTGTATTCAGCACGTTACGCGGGCGAGGGAGCAACGGATGAGGCAAATGTCGCCAAGTTGCTTGAGGCTCTCGGTGATTTACCCAGGGAACAGCGCACCGCCCGTTTTCGCTGTGTGCTCTGTGTGATCGACGAAATCGGCTTGATAACTCACTATGATGGCAGCTGTGAAGGGCATATCGCCACCGTTCCAACAGGCGACAGTGGCTTTGGCTATGACCCCGTTTTCATTCCAGAAGGCTACAACAAATCCTTCGCCGAGTTAGGCGAAGCAGTGAAGGGGCAACTCAGTCACCGAGCGAAGGCGGCAGAGTGGCTCAAAGATACATTGAAAGACATATAATTTTTTTGAGACAAACTATTGACAAGCTCGCCTCAGATTCACTTTATACGCGCTTCCACATTGGTCCGCTGACGATTTGGAAACAACAATTTATTGCTCGGTAGTTCAGCGGTGAGTTCTGACCCTGTCCGGATTAATCATCGAAAGACCGAGTAATCACACAGTTTAATTTTTTATGCTCAGTAGCTCAGCGGTAGAGCAGGTGACTGTTAATCACTTGGTCGCTGGTTCGATCCCAGCCTGAGCAGCCATTTAAGGCCCTCCGAGAAATCGGAGGGCCTTATCTATGTTATGTTTTACGCTTACGTCTTGGAAAACCCGAAAGGCAGGCTTTATATTGGCCATACAGGTAATTTGGAGCGCCGATTGATTCAGCACAACACGACTGAGGGTAAGGAGCATTTGGGCAAATACACCCACAAGAACGGTCCGTGGGCCATCATTGGTTTCGAAGCGTTCACAACGCGCTCTGAGGCCATGATCCGCGAGAAGCAGCTCAAGTCGTGGAAATCTCCCAGGAAAGTTCGGGCTCTTTTTGAGGCCGAGCGGTAGAGTCCCGACTTGTCGGGATTAATCACTTGGTCGCTGGTTCGATCCCAGCTCTTCTGCCTGCCCC
>CAKZOI010000029.1 GCA_937136395.1 uncultured Opitutia bacterium
TCATCCTTGGCGAGCCGCAGCCGCACTGCTCCATGAGCTGGTTGGTGTTGGCCAGAATGTTGGACAACTGTTGCTGGATCATTTCCAGATCCTTCTCAGCATTTTTATGTTGAGGAGAATCATCGGATTGGTATACGTCGTTCATTACGAATTACGATAGACTTGCAAAGCGAATTGATTCGCTGACATATCACCTAAGCCGCCTTGCTTTGCAAGCATCGACTTCATTTTCTCAAGCTTTTCCCTGTCCATTTTGGACTTAGGGTCGAACTCGGTTCCATGGGTATTCTTGAACAGATCGACGGCTTGGTCGGTGAAGTCTACTTCTGGTTCAGCAGGAGTAGCTTCAGTCCCAAACATCATCTTCATGTCAGGGTCAGCGGCCTCTCTTAGCTCTTCGGAGGTTGGGGCTTCGGCTGGTGCTGGTGTAGCGGCTGGTGCTGGTGCTGCGGCTGGTGCTGGTGTAGCGGCTGGTGCTGGTTCCAACCTTCGGTCAACAACGTCTTCCACAGTAGGTTCTGCGCTCTTAGAGACCGTAGCATAAAGCGCTTTAGCTTGTTCAGGGTTTTGAATAGCAGAATAATCCTTGAGCAACTCAGGGCTCTGAACGACCGCTCTCTCCAACTCTCTCGCTTGATCGGGGTTCAGGATGGAGCTAATGACGGCATTCCTCGCGGCTTCTTTCGAGGCGTTGTCTCCCCACTTCTGACCCATTCGCTGTGCTAAATCTATGGATTCCAGCATGGCTCGGTTCCCGCCTACCATACTCTTCATAGCGTCAACTCCAGCTGACGTGGCACCAAAAATGGTGTCTGTTGGGCTCAGAAAGCTCTTTCCGGCACGCATTAAGATGTTGTCATCTTCCATGCCTTTGACATAGTCTCTGGCTTCCTGTCTGGCGTCCTCATTTAGAAGTAGGTTAGCTACGTTTACGCCCTCACCAACAACGGCTACAGGTGCTGCAACTTTGCCTAGTGCTTTACCAGCCGCCTTGGCCGTACCTAAAGCTGATCCTGCTTTGGATGCCCCTTTAACGGTAGCCTCTCCTGCTTTTGCTGCTGTTTTGCCCGCAGACTGCGCTGTTCTCGAGGCTGCCCCAGATACTTTTTTGGCTGCCTTCTTCTTGGCTGCCCCCATCTTCTGGTTCGCCTTGGCTTCAGCATTTTTAGCTGATTCTTTAGCCGCCTCGGCAGCTCTAGACCGAACAGTTTTCCGTTTTGGCTTCGGCGTTGGCTTCGGCTTCGGCTTCTGGGCTTCAAGCCTCTTCTCGACCCCTTCCATAAAAGTTTTACGCTCATTCTGGGTGAGGTTTTTGAGGACATCCTTTTGAGCTTTCTCAGCAGGGCTTAATGTGGGTTTTTTACCAGATTTTCTAGTAGCCATAATAAATGTTTCTGTAAAAAAGAACCCCGTTACCCGTTTTGGAGATAGGTAACGGGGTTCATGAAAAAGGAATCAGTCTCGATTACGATTCAGAAGCGGTTGTCTTGAGAACAATGTAATCAATCAAGTCATCAAATCGAAGGGTCTTCACAGCTTGCGCGGAGACATCATAAACTTGAACGAGATCATCGTCCGCGATAGACGCTTCAGCGATGTTTTCAAGGGTGGGGGCGTCGTCTAGTGTTGGCATAATTCTATAAAGGTTACGCTAAGTAATGTTCCCGAAACATACTTCGGGAACATTACCTAACTAGATTACTTAGGAAGCTGGAGTTGCAGAATCCCGCTTGAAGAGGATCACGTAACCAAACTCGGTCTTAATCGGCTTGGTCGCACTGGCGAGAACTCCACGGAAGAATCCGATGGTTCCGTCAGGGTTAGTGATCTCGTTGGCGATATTCTTCCAGTCGAACTTACCACGGTAGTTGACGGGATTGAAGGTGATTCCGGCTCCACCAGTCATGGGGTTCGGGATGAGGGCTTCGCACACTTCAGGGTGAAGAACGTAAGCTGCTTCAAATGGGGCAGATTCATACGAGGCATTAGGGGTAGCGACTCCTCCAGCGGTCACACTGTAAGGCTCAACAAGTGAGTAATCAGCAGCGTAACGAGGAGCGAGGTCGTCCACAAGGTGGTAGAAGCCACGGAAGGACTTCTCGATACCGAGAGGAGCGATCAGATCGCTGACCTTAGCGTTGTTGTAACGGACATCATCACGGAATCCGGCCTCAGTCTGGAGCTGGTAAGAAGCCTCAGAAGAAAGGACGAGTGAGAACACTGGGCGACCGTTTTCACGACCGTAAGCGTTAGAACCTGCACCCCCACGGATAAGACTGTAGTAGATCTTATCAAGGATTGCGTTAGATACGTTAGCGGTAACACCCGCAGTAGGAACTTTGGCGACAGACTCTTGCCCACCAGTAATTACGGTGCCAGTAGCTGCACAAAGAACTTTGTTGTCAGAGATGGCGTGGAACTCATCACGGTAGCGGTTTTCCCAAGTGTTGCGGGTAACCTGAGTCATGATGTCCATGATGGCGCGAAGCTGGTCCTGACGGTGTGCAGCAAAACGAAGGTCTTCAAGTGAGATGCGAGGAGACTCAATCACGGCGCGTTGCAACGAGAAAGGCTTGAGCTTCTTGTTGAACTGGACATACGAACGCTTGTCACCAGTAGGCGATTCTTCAGTCATTCCGCGACCTCCTTGGATATCCTCTGCGGTATCGTCAACATTGACGAGGTCTCCGGTGTTAGCAGCTGGGGTCTGACCAGAGAAAGTGTTTCCGATAGAATTCCAGTTTACACCAGCCACTCCATTTGTCTGTCCAGTGGTAGCGATAGCGCGGTCATAAACGAGCGTGGTCTGCTGGTAGCCCATTCCATCAGGAAATGCGGACTGCTTAGTGAGGTCCAACCAAGGAGAGGTGTGGAGGGTGCGTGAGTAAATATCCTTGCCGATGCGGTTAGCTTCTTCAGCGAGAATAGTGTTGATGGCAGTGATGCCAGTTGCGAGGTCAAATGTAGACATTGTTCTAAAATAATAAAGGTTTGTGCCTCTAACCGTTGCGGTTGGAGACTAGTGAAGATGGCCTTTGGGCCGTAAATCGGGCGAACCTCTTAGAACTAATCAATGGCTAGAGCAACCTGAGTTTCTATGTGCTTTACCAGTTGTTTAGAACTATTTAAGGCTAGAGCAACCCAACTGATA